>JBFWRR010000014.1:32799-91833 GCA_050248815.1 Pseudonocardia sp.
TGTCGTGCCCGCTGTCGTGCCCGCTGCTGTACCCGGGCGGCACCCGCGCGAGCCCGAGCGGCTCGCAGAACCGCGGCGCCGCACCGTCGCGCAGGCCGCGCTCCCCGTCCCCGATCACGCGGCGGACCGTCACCAGGTCGGCCTCGAGCTCGACGAGCCGGTGGTGCGCGGTGTCGGAGACGAGGAACGTCCCGCCGGGCAGGGCCAGCGCCTTGCCGGGGAAGCGCAGCGCGGTCTCGGGCTGCGGCGGGGCGACGTACGGGCCGGCGCCGCGGCGCAGCACCTCGGCGTGCTCGGCGACCAGGTCCTCCAGCAGCATCGCGAGCGCGGGCGCGTGCCCCTCGCCCGCGAGGTGGGCCACGACGTACCCGCGGGGGTCGACGACGACGAGCGTCGGCCAGGCCCGCGCCGCATAGGCGTCCCACGTCCACAGCTCGGGGTCGTCCAGGACCGGGTGGCGGACGCAGTGGCGTTCCACCGCCGCCTCGACCGCGCCCGGGTCGGCCTCGTGGGCGAACTTCGGCGAGTGCACCCCGACCACCACCAGGATCTCCGCGAAACGCTCCTCCAGCTCCCGCAGCTCGTCGAGCACGTGCAGGCAGTTCACGCAGCAGAACGTCCAGAAGTCCAGCAGCACGATCTTGCCGCGCAGCTGCTCCAGGTCGAGCTCGCGCCCGCCCGTGTTCAGCCAACGGCGCCCGCGCAGCCGAGGCGCCCGCACCCGGATCCGGTCCACGCCGGACCCAACCGCCGACCGCGCACCGCTGTTCCGGCTCTGATCACGGTGTGGGCGGGAGGAGGCGGGAGGAATGGTCGAAGGCCCCGGAGGGTACCCGGGCGCGAAGGAGGTCCACACATGCAGACCGACGAGCGCGTCCCGGCGCCCGCCCTGGTCGGCCTCGGGGTGCTGGAGGCGCACGCACTGGCGCTGGACGCCCGGGTGGTCACGGTGAACGGCGACCCCGACACACCGCCGCCGATGTCGGGCGTCGTGGTCGCCCAGCGACCCCTGGGCGGCACGCCGGTGTCGCCCGGGGACCCGATCACGATCTGGGTCGAGGACACCGGGGGCGGCGGTGGTGGCGGCGGTACACCGGTGCCCGACGAGCCGGTGCCCGTGGACCCGTCCGGCGGCAAGACCCTCGACCCGGCCTGACCGGCCCAAGATCCGCGGTTGCGGTGCGGGGCGGCCATCCGTGGCCGTCCTGCACCACTGGTGCGGATCTTTCTGAGCGAATGAGCTAACGGCTTCGTCCTGGGGTTGGTCGGGTTGCTCTTCTCCCGGATCCCGATCGTCGGGGTCACCGCCTCGCCGATGGTGCTGGCGGGCCTGGTCCTCGCCGGGATGGGCATCGCCCGGGCCAACGCCGGGCGGGCGACGAACAAGGGCCTCGCGATAGCCGGCGTCGCGTGCTCGGCGGTCGGGCTCGTCGCGTTCTCCGCGGCCGTGTCGTCGGCCCCGTCGACGCCGTCCGCAGCGGCCCGCCCGACGGCCGAGCTCGCACCCGCAGGGTCGGGTGGCACCGCATCGGGCGGCACCGACGCAGCCGCGCCGGGCATCGGCCGGGAGGTGCGCGACGGCGACTTCGCCTTCGTGGTCACCGGCGTCGACGCCCCCGTCACGACGGTCTGGCTCAGGTGAGGGCGTCCTTCCGGCCGTGCCGCCGGTGCCACCAGCTCCACGCCACGACGCACACCGCGAGCCACGCCCCACCGACGAGCCAGCCCGCGACGACGTCGGTGAACCAGTGCACGCCCAGGTAGATGCGGGTGGCTCCGACGGCGCCGATCCACAGCACGGCGAGTGCGACCAGCGCCGTCCTGGTCGCCACCGTGCACCCGGCCCAGGTGAGCGCGACGAGCGAGCCGATCACCACTGTCGCCATGGTGGCGTGCCCCGAGGGCAGCGACTCGTTCGCCACCGCGACGAGCCGGTCCGACACCGGGGGCCGGGCCCGGTCGAGGACGATCTTCAGGCCGCGGTAGAGCAGGAGCCCGCCCAGCCAGGCACCGACCACGAACACGGCATCGGACATGCGGCGGCGGGCGGCGAGCCAGGCGCCGGTGGCGAGCGCGACGATAGCCATCGCGACCGTGCTCCCGACGTCGGTGACCGCGATCGCGAGCGCGGTGAGGTCGGTGGTGCGCAGGCCCATCGACTCCCGCAGGGCCGCCGCATCCGCCGGGGTCGGGCCCGCCGCGGAGGCGCCGACCCACAGCGCCACCGCGGCCGCGGTCATCAGGGTGAGCAGCAGCGCGGCGGGCACGATCCCCGCCGGGACGGACGACCGGGTGTCCCGACCTGCCCGTCCCATCGCGCCCCCTCTAGCCGCGGCCCCGCAGCGCCCGGTACCGGCGCACGAGCGCCGCCGACGAGGGGTCGAGCCCGGACAGGTCCGGGTCGGCGTCGGTGAGGGCAGGCCCGAGCTCGCGGGCCATCACCTTGCCCAGCTCCACACCCCACTGGTCGAACGAGTCGATGCCCCAGATCGTGCCCTCGACGAACGTGACGTGCTCGTAGAACGCGATGAGCTGCCCCAGCACGGACGGGGTGAGCTTCGCGGCGAGGATCGTCGAGGACGGCCGGTTCCCCGGCATCACCTTGTGCGGGACGATCTCCGCCGGGGTTCCCTCGGCGGCGATCTCCTCGGCGGTCTTGCCGAACGCCAGGGCCGCGCTCTGGGCGAACAGGTTGGACATGAACAGGTCGTGCATGTCCGCCCCGTCCCCGACCTCGACCTCGTGGTTGGGCTCGGCGAACCCGATGAAGTCGCACGGGATGAGCCGCGTGCCCTGGTGGATGAGCTGGTAGAAGGCGTGCTGGCCGTTGGTTCCCGGCTCGCCCCAGAAGATCTCCCCGGTGGCCGTGGTGGCGGGCGTGCCGTCCCCGCGCACGGACTTGCCGTTGCTCTCCATCGTGAGCTGCTGCAGATAGGCGGGCAGCCGGTGCAGGTACTGGCTGTAGGGCAGCACCGCGTGGGTGTCGGTGCCGAAGAAGTTGACGTACCAGACGTTCAGCAGCCCGGCGAGCGCCGGGAGGTTGCGCTCCAGCGGGGTCGTGCGGAAGTGCACGTCCATCGCGTGCATCCCGGCGAGGAACTCGCCGAACGCCTCCCGGCCGATCGCCACCATGAGGGAGAGCCCGATCGCGGAGTCCACGGAGTAGCGCCCGCCGACCCAGTCCCAGAAGCCGAACATGTTGGCCTCGTCGATGCCGAACGCGCGCACCTGTTCGGCGTTCGTCGAGACCGCGACGAAGTGCTTCGCGACGGCCTTCTCGGCGTCGTCCCCACCCAGCCCGTCCACCAGCCACCGGCGCGCCTCGCGGGCGTTGGTGAGCGTCTCCAGGGTCGTGAACGTCTTCGAGGAGACGACGAACATCGTGCTGGCCGGGTCGAGGTCGCGCAGGGCCTCGGTGATGTCGGTGGGGTCGATGTTGGAGACGAAGCGGCACGCGATCGCCCGGTCCGCGTAGTCGCGCAGCGCCTCGTAGGCCATCACCGGCCCGAGGTCCGAGCCGCCGATGCCGATGTTGACGACGGTTCGGATCCGCTCGCCGGTCTGGCCCGTCCACTCCCCGGAGCGGACGGCGTCGGTGAACGCACCCATCCGGTCCAGCACGGCGTGCACGTCCGCGACGACGTCCTGGCCGTCCACCACCAGCTCGGCGTCACGGGGCAGCCGCAGCGCGGTGTGCAGGACGGACCGGTGCTCGCTGGTGTTGATCTTCTCGCCACGGAACATGGCCTCGGTGCGCTGCGGCAGCCCGGCGGCGCGGGCGAGCGCGACCAGCAGCGCCGGTGTGTCGCGGGTGATGCGGTTCTTGGAGTAGTCCAGGACGAGGTCGGCGCCGGTGGCGGTGAACGCCGCGACGCGCTCGGGGTCCTCCGCGAACAGCTCGCGCAGGTGCCTGTGGGCGATGGCGGCGTGGTGCCGGGCGAGTGCGGCCCACTCGGGTGTCGTGGTGATGTCGGTCTCGGGCACGCGGTCATCCTGCCGGTGACCGTGCGCCCCGGCCAGGGTCGTCCTACGACGAGCCCGTGGCCGACGCGGTGGCATCGCCGCGTTCCCAGAGCGCGATGCCGCCGAGCAGCCCGGAGATGTTGGGCACGATCGTCCGGTTCGGGCCGAGGGTGTCGGGGTCGAGCCGCTTGGCGTTGCCGCCGCCGATGAAGATGTGGTCGGGCAGCACCATCTCGTCGAACGCCGCGAGCGCGTCGAGCACGCGTTCGCGCCACTTCTCCTTGCCGACCCTCTGCCGCTCGTGGTCGCCGCAGCCCACCTCGATGGAGTGGCCGTGGCCGAAGCGGCCGTGGGACAGCTCCATGTGCGGCAGCAGCACGCCGTCGTAGAACACCGCGCAGCCGACCCCGGTGCCCAGCGTGATGACCAGCTCCATGCCCGTGCCGGTGATGACGGCGCAACCCTGGACGTCGGCGTCGTTGGCGACGCGCACCGGCTTGCCGAAGCGCCCCGCGAGCGCCGCCTGGATGTCCCAGCCCAGCCACAGCTTCGCGAGCTTGGCGCTCATCGGCTCACCGGGTGCGGGCCGCAGGAACGCGACGAGGTCGCGCACCTTGCCGCGCCGGATCGCCCCGGGGAACCCGACGGAGACCCGATCGTAGGTGGGAAGGCCCGTGGCGAGCTTCTCCAGCTCGTCCAGCAGGACGTCCGGGGTGCAGGGGTAAGGGGTCTCGCGGCGGACCCGATCGGAGAGCATCGTGCCGTCCGGGGCCAGGACGGTGGCCTTGAGGCCCGATCCGCCGATGTCGATGGCCAGGGTGCGCGGGCCTGCGTCGCTCATGGGGTTCCTTCCCGTCGTGCACGCCGGTCTTGTCGGTCCTGGAAGGCAGACTGCCATCGTGATCGCCCCGATGCTCTCCCCCAGGGCGCTGAACCGTGCCGTCCTGGCGCGTCAGCTGTTGCTGGAGCGTGTCGAGCCCGTTGCGGAGCGTGCGGTGGAGTCCGTGCTGGAGGCCGTCGCCGGTCTCCAGACGCAGTACGCCCCGTCGGGGTACGTCGGTCTGTGGTCGCGGCTGCGCGGGTTCCGCCGCGCGGAGCTCACGGGCGCGCTGACGGCCGGGCGGGTCGTGCAGGCGTGGGCGATGCGCGCGACGATCCACATGGTGTCGGCGAACGACTTCCCGCTGATCACGGCCGCGGTGCGGCAGGCCCGGCGCACATGGTGGCTCCGCGCGGAGAAGCGGGCGGCGGATCTGGACACCGCGGCGCTCGCCGCGGCCGTGCGCCGCATCCTCGCGGACGGCCCGCTGGCCCAGGCGGCGCTGGTGGCGGCGCTGGCCGCCGAGGGTTTCCCACGCTGGACATGGCCCGCGGCGCAGCTGTGGGTGGACCTCGTGCGCGTGCCGCCGTCGGGCACGTGGGAGAAGCCGCGGGCGGGGCTGTTCGGGCTGGCTCCGGCCGCGGCGGCGGACGTCGGGGCGGGGGAGGAGCTGCTGCTGCGCCGCTATCTCGCGGCGTTCGGGCCCGCTTCGGCGAAGGATGCGGCGTCGTTCTGCGGCTGGACGGTCACCCAGGTGCGTGCGGTGGCGGCGCGGCTGCCGCTGCGCCGGTTCGCCGACGAGGCGGGCGGCGAGCTGCTGGACGTCCCCGACGGGCCGCTGCCCGACCCGCAGGAGCCCGCCCCCGTGCGGTTGCTCCCCACCTGGGACGCCACGCTGCTCGTCCATGCGCGGCGGGCCGGTGTCCTGCCCGAGGCGTACCGGCCGCGGGTGTTCGCCACGACGATGCCGCAGTCCGTGCCGACGTTCCTGGTGGACGGACAGGTGGCGGGCACGTGGCGCTACCTCGAGGGGCGGATCGAGCCGAGCCCGTTCCACGACCTGCCACGGGCCACCCGCCGCGAGCTCGACGCCGAGGCGGAGCGGCTCGGGGCGTGGTGGGCCGGATGAGCGTCAGCCGAACAGCGGCGGGTCCTCGCGGTAGCCGCGCAGTCCGCGCAGCTCGGCGAGCTGACGCTCGGTGTCGTGGTCGGGAAGCTGCCCGGCGACAGGTCGGGCCGGACCCCTGCGGCCGCGGTTCCGGTCGAGGTAGAGCGCGACGAGGCCGACGAGGACGAGGAGGACGATGAGCACGGAAGCCATGTCCGTAAGTTTGCGCTCAGTAAGATAGCGCCACGAGTGGCAGAAGTGACCACTTCCAGCAACATCCAGCCATATAGTGGTGGCATGCTGACCACGGTCGCCGCGCTGGCCCTGCCCGAGGTCGCCCCCTTCGAGCTGGGGGTGGTCTGCGAGGTCTTCGGCATCGACCGCACCGCGGAGGGCGTCCCGCCGATCGAGCTGCGGATCTGCGGTCCCCGCGCCGGCGAGCCGCTGACCACCAGCGTCGGCATGCAGGTCGTCCCGGAGCACGGGCTGGACGGGCTCGCAGGCGCCGATCTCGTCGCGCTGCCCGCCACCCGGTCCCGCGAGTTCGAGCCCGAGGTCCTCGACGCCGTGCGGGCGGCCGCCGGCGGCGGTGCCACGATCCTCACGGTCTGCTCCGGGGTGTTCGTCGCCGGCGCCGCGGGCCTGCTCGACGGGCGCCGTTGCACCACCCACTGGATGAACGTGGCCGAGCTGCGGCAGCGCCACCCGCGCGCCGTCGTGGACCCGGACGTGCTGTTCGTCGACGAGGGCTCGCTCGTCACCAGCGCGGGTACCGCCGCCGGCATCGATGCGGCCCTGCACCTCGTGCGCCGCGAGCTGGGCCCGGCGGCGGCGAACGTGGTCGCGCGCCGCATGGTCGTCCCGCCGCAGCGCGACGGTGGCCAGCGCCAGTACGTCGAGCAACCGGTGCCCGAGTGCTCCACCGAGTCGCTCGCCCCCGTGCTGGACTGGTTGCAGAGCAACCTCGAGGCCGAGCACACCGTGGCGGACCTGGCCCGGCGGGCGGCGATGTCGGAGCGCACGTTCGCGCGGCACTTCGCCGCCGCCACCGGCACCACCCCGCACCGGTGGCTCACC
The DNA here is from genome assembly GCA_050248815.1 of Pseudonocardia sp. Lineage (GTDB taxonomy): Bacteria > Actinomycetota > Actinomycetes > Mycobacteriales > Pseudonocardiaceae > Pseudonocardia. The sequence continues at coordinate 39,768 of JBFWRR010000014.1, forward strand.
CTGCGGCGCGTCCAGCTCGCCCAGCGGCTGCTGGAGAGCACCGACCTCGGCATGGACGCGGTCGCGGCGCGGGCCGGTTTCGGCGGGGCGGCCCTGCTGCGCCACCATTTCCGCCGCGTCGTCGGGGTGTCGCCGGGCGACTACCGGCGCACGTTCGCGTGCGCCGCCGGGTGAACCCTGCGCACCGCCTCCCCATGCCGGGGGAGGTCGGCGCTCAGGCCATCCGGCAGGATCGGGGAGACGGATTCCGGAGGGAAGGCAGAGAATGGCGATGGGGCAGGCACGTCCTCGGGTGGCGGTCATCGGCGCGGGGCCGTCCGGGCTCTACGCCGCGGCCGCGCTGGCCGCCGATCCGGCGGGGGTCGACGTCGACGTCATCGACCGGCTCGCCGCCCCGTACGGGCTGGTCCGCTACGGCGTCGCTCCGGACCACGTCCGGATGAAGGCCGTCATCCGGGTGCTGCAGCAGCCGTTCGAGCCCGGGACCGTTCGCTTCCTCGGCAACGTCCACGTGGGCGAGGGCGGGATCGGGCTGGAGGAGCTGCGCCGCCACTACCACGCAGTCGTGCACGCCACCGGCTGCTCGGTGGACCGCCGTCTGGGCATCCCGGGTGAGGAGCTGGACGGCGTGATCGGGTCGGGCGAGTTCGTCAGCTGGTACTCGGGGCACCCGGACCGCATCACGCTGGACCCGCGGCTGGCGCATCCCGGTGTCGCCGTCGTCGGGGCGGGCAACGTCGCGCTGGACGTGGCGCGCGTGCTCGCGAAGTCGGCCGACGAGATGGCCGAGACCGACATCCCGGACCCGGTGCTCGACGTCCTTCGCGGCAGCGGGGTCACCGACATCCACATCCTCGTGCGCCGCGGCCCGCAGCACGTCCGGTTCACCCCGGCCGAGCTGCGCCAGATCGGCGAGCTCGCGCACGCGGACGTCGTCGTCCACGACGACGGGCTGCTCGCGGCGGGCGCGCGGGAGGAGCACGGGGACGACAAGCGGCAGAAGCAGAACCTCACGATGCTCGACAGGTGGACGCAGCAGGAGCCGTCCGGGAAGCCCCGGCGCATCCACCTGCGCTTCCTGCGCAGCCCCGTCGAGATCCTCGGCGACGAGTACGGCCGCGTGTGCGGGGTGGTCGTGGCGCACAACGCGATCGTGGACGGCCGGGTGGTCGCCACCGGGGAGCGGGAGACGCTCGACGTCGGGCTGGTCGTGCCCGCCATCGGCTACGACGCCGAGCCGATCCCCGGACTGCCGTTCGATCCCGCCACCGGCACGGTCCCCAACGTCGGTGGCCGCGTGGTGCGCGACGGTGAGCCGGTGCCCGGCGCGTACGTCACAGGCTGGATCAAGCGCGGTCCCACCGGCGTCATCGGCACGAACAAGTCGGACGGGCACGAGACGGCCGCGGCGGTGCTGGCGGACCTGGAGAACCTGCCCGAGCCGGCCAGCCCGGAGCCGGAGGCGATCTGCAAGGCGCTCGACGACCACGGGATCCGGTACGTGGACTGGGCGGGCTGGCAGCGCCTGGACGCCGAGGAGATCCGGCTGGGCGGGGAGCGCGGCAACGCGCGCGTGAAGGTCGCGGACCGCGTCGCGATGCTCGCGGCGTGCCATCCCGCCCCTGATCCGGTCCCCTGATCCCGGCCGCCGGATCGGGCCGCCGGATCGGGCCGCCGGATCGGGCCGTCGGATCGGGCCGCCGGATCGAGCACCGCCGGGCCGGCGGCCTGCCGTGGCGTGACCCGACCACGCGTGACAGCGTGGCGGCGTGCGCTCGCTGCTGCTGTCCCGTGCGGACCTGGACTTCCTGCTCCACGACTGGCTCGACGTGGAGTCGCTCACGGCGCGCGAGCGGTACGCCGAGCACGGTCGCGAGACGTTCGACGCGGCGCTGGATCTGTGCGCGGAGATCGCGACCCAGCACTTCGCCCCGCACAACCGGGCCGCGGACCTCGACGAACCCCGGTTCGACGGCGAACGGGTGCACATCATCCCGGAGGTCGGGGCGGCGCTGAAGGTGCTCGCCGAGGCCGGGGTGATCGGAGCCGGGCTACCGGTGCAGGTGGGTGGCCTGCAGCTGCCGCAGACGGTGGTGCAGGCCTGCTTCCTGTGGTTCCAGGCCGCCAACATCGCCACGGCCGCCTACCCGTTCCTGACCGTCGCGGCGGCGAACCTGCTGCTCGCGCACGGCTCGCCCGAGCAGGTGCGCACCTACGTCGAGCCGATGGTCGAGGGTCGCTGGTTCGGCACGATGTGCCTGTCCGAGCCGCAGGCCGGCTCGTCGCTCGCCGACGTCGCCACCCGGGCCGAACCGCAGGCGGACGGCACCTACCGGCTGGTCGGCCACAAGATGTGGATCTCGGGCGGCGAGCACGACCTGGCCGAGAACATCGTCCATCTCGTGCTGGCGCGGATCCCGGGCGGGCCGGCCGGGGTGAAGGGCATCTCCCTGTTCGTGGTCCCGAAGGTGCTGCCCGACGGCAGCCGCAACGACGTCGCGCTCGCCGGGCTCAACCACAAGGTGGGCTACCGCGGCACCGTCAACACCGTGCTCAACTTCGGCGAGGCCGGCGGCGCGGTCGGGTTCCTCGTCGGGGAGGCGCACCACGGCCTCGCCTACATGTTCCACATGATGAACGAGGCACGCGTCGGGGTCGGGGCGGGCGCGGCGGCGCTCGGCTACACCGGCTACCTGCACGCGTTGGACTACGCGCGCTCCCGCACGCAGGGCCGCCTGCCCGGCGCGCGGTCCGGCCCGCCGGTGCGGATCGTCGAGCACGCCGACGTCGTGCGCATGCTGCTGGCCCAGAAGTGCTACGCCGAGGGCGCCGTCGCGCTGGTGCTGTACTGCGCCCGGCTGCTCGACGAGCAGCGCACCGGTGCGACGGCGGAGGACCGCGACGCCGCTCTGATGCTCCTGGACGTGCTCACCCCGATCGCGAAGAGCTGGCCGTCGCAGTGGTGCCTCGTGGCGAACGACCTGGCCATCCAGGTGCACGGCGGCTACGGCTACATGCGCGAGTACCCCGTCGAGCAGTTCTGGCGCGACAACCGGCTCAACCCCATCCACGAGGGGACCCACGGCATCCAGGGCCTGGACCTGCTCGGCCGCAAGGTCGTCCAGAACGGCGGTGCCGGGCTCGCGCTGCTGATCGCGACGATCGGCGCGACATTGGAACGGGCCGTGGCGGCGGGCGGGCAGGCGGCCGAGCACGCCGCGGCCCTCGCCGCCGCGGTCGAGCGGGTCCGCGACGTCACCGTCACGCTCTGGAGCGCGGACGACGTCGCGGTGACGCTCGCCAACTCGTCCGTGTACCTGGAAGCCGTCGGCCACGTTGTCGTGGCCTGGATGTGGCTGGAGCAGGAGCTCGCGGCGGGCGGGCGCACCGGCGACCTCTTCGACGGCAAGCGCGCCGCCGCCCGGTACTTCTTCCGCTACGAGCTCCCGCGCACCGGCCCCCAGTTCGACCTGCTCGCGAGCCTGGACCGCACCACGATCGACATGCGCGAACAGTGGCTCTGACCGTCCGCGACGGTCAGCGCCGGATCGAGCCGGTCGTCGGCGGGTCGGTCACCGCGAGGCACTCCACCTGGCGGTTGCCGACCGCCCACGTCTGGGCCGACGGGTACACGAACGAGATGGTGATCGACGGGTCGCCCACCGCGGCGGGCGAGTAGCCGGCGAGGCGGCTCACGCAGCCGTCCTCGGCCTCCTTGCTCAGAGCGGCATCGCCGGGGTAGTTGGTCTCCGACACCGTGAACTCGGCGAAGACCTCGCCCTGGTGCAGCTGGGCGCAGTCGATCACCGACAGCTGGACGTCCGAGGTGGAGCCGCCCATCTGGGTGACGCAGTCGCCGACGGTCAGGTCGATCGCGTTGACCGACGAGGAACCAGTGGTCGGTGTGGTGCTGCTGGCCGGAGGTGGCGTCCCCGGCACCGCGGGCGCACCGACGGGGGCGGCCGGGGCGGCCGACGGCGTGCCGGACACCGTCGCGGTGAACGCCCCGGTCGCGGCGGAGGCGATGTACAGCAGCGCCCAGAGGCCCGCGAGCACCATGCCGGTGATCGCGAGGCCGCGCCCGCCTTGACTCGATCGCGAGATCCGCTTCAGGGCGAGGATGCCGAAGACGAAGGCCAGGATGAGCGGTATCAACAGGAAGCCCAGGATGCCCATCACCAGCGCGGTGATCGCGAACCCGTTCGTGCCGGACTGCGGGTCGGTGCCCGGGGGAGGGCCGCCGGGACCGTACCCGGCGGGCGGCGGGCCATACTGGCCGGGGGCCTGGCCGTACGCCGGACCACCGGGTGGCGAGCCGTAGCCGGGCTGGCCGTACGGGCCGGGCCCCTGGCCGGGGGCCTGACCGTGCGGGGCGGGACCCGAACCGGGCGGTGGTCCGTAGCCCTGGGCGGGAGCCTGCTGGCCGTACTGCTGGCCGGGGTACTGCTGACCGGGGCTCTGCTGACCGTACGGCTGGCCGTAGCCGGGCGGCGGGATCTGTTGGGTGCCGTACGGTCCCGGCTGCCCGCCGCCCTGCTGGCCAGGGGACCGCGGTGGCGGGACGAACCCGCCCGGGACGACCTGGGTGGGCGCATTCGGCGCCAGGCCGTCCTCGCGGGGCGGCCCGGCCGGGTCGGCGTGGGGCTGCGAAGGGCCGGTGGGATCGCCGCGGTCGGGCTGCTCGGTCACATCGGGACCATAGGACGCGCGGGCGGCGGGTGGAAGCGCGAAATCCTCGCTCGCCGCGTCAACGGCCGCGAACCGAACCCATGGTGGCGGGATCGGTCACCACGATGCACACGGTCTCCCGGTCACCTCGGCTCCAATTCGCCTCCAACGGGTAGATGTAGAACAGCTGCAGGGCCGGGTCCGCCGCCGCGGAAGGTGCGTAGGCGGCGACCTCCGTCGAGCAACGCGTTTCGACGGTGGCGTTCAGCTCGGCCGCGGCCGGGTAGGGGCCCTCCGGAAGGTCGAACACCGCGACGACCTCGCCCTGGTGCGGCGTCGTGCAGGGCGCCACCGGCACCGTGAGCAGCGAGGTGGTCTCCCGCACGTCGACGATGCAGTCACCGACGCGCAGGTCGGACGCGGACACGTCGCCCGCCGCGACGACCTCGCCACCCGCGCCGCGATCAGCGCCGCTCAGCACCGCGACCGTGATCACGACTCCGAGCCCCACCACCCAGAGGCCGGAGAGGACCAGCCCGGCGATCGCGAGGCCGCGGCCCCCGGTGCCGTTGCGGCGGATCCGGCCGAGCGCGACGAATGCGAAGATCACGCTGAGCAGCACGCCGCCGAGCACGCCCAGGATCAGCGCGGCGATCGCGAACCCGTCCGTGCCACGCGAGGGCGGCTGGCCGCCGGGCGGGAACGGCGGGGGGTGACCGCCGCCCGGTGCGGCGGGCCATCCGGGCGGCGCCGGTGCGCCGCCGGGACCTGGCGGGTACGCGGTGCCCGGCGCGATGGGCCATCCGGGCGCCGGCGCCGCAGCCCGTGGGTCGTGGGGACCCGGTGCGTGGCCCGGTGGTGGGCCGCCGCTGCCGGGTGGTGGGCCGTACGGCGGCGGGGCAGCGGGTGGCGCTGCGTGGGCACCGCCGTCCGGCCGGCCCGTGGGCACGCGCGTCGTGGGTTGCTGGTCCGGCGGCAGCGCGCCACCGTGGGGAATGTGCCTGGTCGGTTCCTCGTCGGGAGTGCGCGGCCAGGTCATGCGGGGACCTTAGCGATCCCCGGCGGCCGACGGGGATACCAGGTCAGCAGGGGCTGACGGAGGTGACCCGGGGGGCGGCGAGCAACCGGTCCACGAGGTGGCGGCACTCGTCCTCGGTCAGCGAGACCGTGCACGTGACGGTGCCGTAGACGACGCCCTCGCGGACGTCGGCGACGAACTCGCGGACGGCGTGGTCGGCCAGGATGGAACTGACCTGCAGGACACCGTCGAGGCCACCGGTGGTGACGATCTCGTGGCGCCGATGCAGGCGTGGGGCGTAGATGGGGCGCTCGTCGAGGATGGTCATGATCGTGCTCCAGGCTGTGGTCCGCGGGGGAAGGGACCGAGCCAGGCCTCGGTAGGAGCGACGGTGTCGAAGAACCAGGTCGGTTCCGGCGACCGGTGGCGCGTCGACGTCCTGGCTCAGCCGACGCGCGAGGTTACGACCTCGGCGACGAGGCGGAGAGCCAGGACGATGTGCACGAGGGCACGGTAGCAACAACCCACTGCATGGCGGGAGCCACCCTCTCCGGACGGTCGGGTGACGGCGACGAGCTGACACGACGAGGGCCCCGCCGGCAAACCGGCGGGGCCCTCGGGGCGTGCGTGGAACCGTCAGTCCGCGAGATCCTTCGGACGGCCCGCGAGCTCGGCCTCGCGCACCTCCTCGGCCGCCCCGTGCCGGCCTGCCTCCTCCTCGGCGGCCTCGCGGGCGCGGGCCGCATCGAGAGCGGCGGTCTCGTCCGCCGGGTCCGGCGTGAGCAGCGAGCCGGGCACCGGCTCCCCGGCGAAGCCGAGCTGGTTCATCCGCTTCGGCACCGCGGCGCCCTGGTACGCGAGCGGGATCGCGTGCCCGTGGGAGTCCACGCCGCCCAGCGGCTGGTGCACCTCGATGAACTCGCCGTGGGGCAGGCGCTTGATGATGCCCGTCTCCACGCCGTGCTCCAGCACCGCGAGGTCCGACCGCTGCAGGCCGAGGCAGATGCGGTAGGTCACCCAGTACGCGATCGGCGGCACGATCAGGATGCCGATGCGGCCCGCCCACGTCGTGGCGTTGAGCGACACGTGGAAGTAGTAGGCGAACCAGTCGTTGACACCCGAGAGCACGAGCCAGCCGTAGAAGGCCACGGCCATGGCGCCCAGCGAGGTGCGGACGGGGGCGTCACGCGGCCGCTGGAGCAGGTTGTGCAGCGCGTTGTCCTTCGTGAACTTCCGCTCGATGGCCGGATAGAGCGCGGCGACCAGGAACGGCAGCGGCAGGAACATCGCGGTGGCGAAGAACGCCGCCGGCACCGTGTACGGGCCGAGGTAGAGCTCCCACGGCGGGAAGATGCGTGCCATGCCCTCGGTGAACAGCACGTACCAGTCCGGCTGCGAGCCTGCGGAGATCTGGGCGGCGTTGTAGGGCCCCAGGTTCCAGATCGCGTTGATCTGGAAGATGCCGGCCAGCATGCAGATGACGCCGGCGGTGATGGCGAACAGGGCGCCGCCCTTGGCGGCGAACACCGGCAGGATCCGGACGCCGACAACGTTGCCTTCGGTGCGGCGCGGGCCGGGGAACTGCGTGTGCTTCTGGTACCAGACCAGGCCCAGGTGCAGCGCGATCAGCGCCAGGAGGATGCCCGGGATCAGCAGCACGTGGGCGATGTAGAACCGCGGGATGATCTCATTGCCCGGGAACTCGCCGCCGAAGAGCAGCCAGTGCATCCAGGTGCCGATCAGTGGCACCGTGAGCGTGATGCCCGACATGATCCGCAGGCCGACGCCGGAGAGCAGGTCGTCGGGCAGCGAGTAGCCGGTGAGACCCTCGAAGAAGCCGAGCAGCAGCAGCAGGATGCCGATCAGCCAGTTCGTCTCACGCGGCTTGCGGAACGCGCCGGTGAAGAAGGTGCGCAGCATGTGGGCGACCATCGCGGCCATGAACATCAGCGCGGCCCAGTGGTGCACCTGCCGCACGAACAGGCCCCCGCGGACCTCGAACGAGATGTTGAGCGTGGTCTCGTACGCGCGGCTCATCCAGACGCCACGCAGGTTGTCGAACACGCCGTCGTAGCGGATCTCGGCCATCGACGGGTCGAAGAACAGCGCCAGGTAGACCCCGGACAGCAGCAGGACGATGAAGCTGTAGAGGACGACCTCACCGAGCAGGAACGACCAGTGCGTCGGGAACACCTTGTTGAACTGCCGACGCAGCCCCGCGGCCGGGTGGAACCGCTGGTCGAGCTCGTCGAGAGCGTGGCCCGCCTTCTCCTTCAGCGCATCGCCCGAGGTGGTGGGCGTCGTGATCGAACTCATGAGCTCCGCTCCCAGAAGGCCGGTCCGACGGGTTCGATGAAGTCGCTCCTCGCCACAAAGTACCCCTCCTCGTTGACCGTGATGGGCAGCTGAGGCAGGGGGCGGGTGGCCGGGCCGAACACCGGCCTCGCCCACTGGGTGAGCAGGAACTGCGACTGGTGGCACGGGCAGAGCAGCCGCGACGTGCGCTGCTCGTACAGCGACGCCGGGCAGCCGAGGTGGGTGCAGATCTTCGAGTAGGCGTAGAAGTCGCCGTAGTTGAAGTCCTCCTGGCCCGGACGCTTGGTGACCTGCACCCCCGGGTCCAGCCGGATGAGCATCACCGGGGCGTCCGAGGCGCGCTGCGCGTGGAGGAGGGCCTCCTCGTCGCCGCGCTCGGACTCCTTGAACGGGAAGACGGTCTCGATCGCGCCCGAGGCCATGTCCTCGGGGCGGACCAGCGAGACCTCGCCGACGATCCCGGTGTCGCGGCGCAGGTAGACCGTCTCGCCGTCCGTCGAGCCCCAGCCGGTGACCCACAGCGGCGCCTGGGCGCGCTCCTTCCAGGGGTTGCGGACGAGCGGGGCCACCGCGGCGACCGTGAGGCCGAGGCCGAAGACGCCGGCCGCCGCCACCGCCGACCGCTTGATCATGGAGCGGCGCGCGATCGTGGTGTCGCTACCCGCCTTCTCCAGCTGGGCGAGGACGGTGCGCCGGGCCACCTCGTCCGACGGGCCGTCGTGGCGCTGCTGGATCGACACCTCGTCCGGGAAGAACTTCCGCACGTAGGCGACGACGCCGATGCCCAGCGCCAGCACGGCGAATCCGAACGTCACCCCGATGATCGGGGTGTAGAGGATGTAGATGCCGTAGCCCTCGTCGAACGGCGCGACGTACTCGTGCGGCCAGAACAGGAACGCCAGCAGGAACACCAGGCCGGAGATCGCCGAGAGCACGAACCAGGTCGCGACGGCCCGCTCGGCGCGCTTCTCCGCCCGTGTGCCCGGGATCGGGAACCTGCGCTGGTTGTGCACGACCTCGACGTCGTCCAGCTCGGTGGCCAGCCGCGCGAGCTCGTCGGTGGACATCTCGTCCAGGTCGGCGCTGGTGAGGTTCGCGACGTCCTTGCCGCCGGGGTGCGAGACCGTCATTACTGCTTCGCTCCCATCCACAGTGCGAATCCGACCATGGCCGAGAGCCCGACCAGGAAGATGATGGCGCCCTCCGCCGTCGGGCCGAGGCCACCCAGCGGGTTGCCGCCGGGGGAGTTGTTGCCGTTCGTGACGGACTTGACGTACGCGATGATGTCGCGCTTCTCCTCGGGCGTGAGCTGGCGGTCGGAGAACTTCGGCATGCTCTGCGGGCCCGTCTGCATCGCCGTGTAGATGTCGAGCTCGGTGGACTGGTCCAGCGACGGGGCGTACTTGCCGGACGAGAGCGCGATGCCGGTGCCGACGAAGTTGTGGCAGGAGGCGCAGTTGAGCCGGAAGAGCTCACCGCCGCGGGCCGGGTCGCCCCCGCGCAACGCCTCGCCCTGTTCGGCAGGCCGCTGCGGGCCGCCCCCGTTTGCCTGGATGAAGGCGCCCAGCGCGTCCAGGTTCTCCATGCCCGCGGGCGTGTGCGGGTCGAACTGCGGCAGCGGCGGCTTGCGGGTGGCCTGGGCCTCCTGCCGGGCCAGCGGCATGCGTCCGGTGGCGACCTGGAAGTAGACCGCCGCATCGCCGACCCCGATCAGGCTGGGGCCACGCTCGAAGACGCCCTGCAGGTTCGCGCCGTGACAGGAGATGCAGTGGTTGTTGTAGATCTCCTGGCCCTGGGCGATCAGGGCGGCGTCCGCCTGCGCGTGCACGACCTGCGGGTTCGGGGTGAACGCGGTGTACAGCCCGCCTGCGGAGATCAGGCCGACCGCCAGCGCGACCGCACCTGCAACGCGCCGCCGTGCCCGCCCGCGCGGGCGGAACCTCGACGGGCGGCTCAGGGCCGGCTCCGGAGTGGTGGGAGGTGTCGTCGGTGTCGGACGTGTCGGTGGTGTCGTCACGGTCTCGTCGTCCCCTGGCCTTTACTTGATGAAGTAGATGACGGCGAACAGCCCGATCCACACCACGTCGACGAAGTGCCAGTAGTACGACACGACGATCGCGGCGGTGGCCTGCGCGGGCGTGAACTTGCTGAGCTTCGTGCGGATGAGCAGGAAGATGAACGCGAACAGCCCACCGATGACGTGCAGCGCGTGGAAGCCGGTGGCCAGGTAGAACACCGTCCCGTAGGCGCTGGACGACAGCGTGGTGTCGTGCTCGGTGACCAGCGTGTGGTACTCGTTCACCTGGCCGAGCACGAAGAACGTGCCCATCACCAGGGTCAGCAGATACCACCGGCGCAGCCCGAACACGTCGCCGCGCTCGGCGGCGAACACCCCGTACTGGCACGTGAAGGACGACGCCACCAGGACGATCGTCACCACGAGGGCGTAGGGGACGTCCAGATGGGTGGGCGGTGGCGGCCACGGACCGTCGTTCTGCGCCCGCGCGGTGAAGTAGATCGCGAAGAGCCCCGCGAAGAACATCAGCTCGCTGGACAGCCAGACGATGGTGCCGATGCTGACCATGTTCGGGCGGTTCAGCGAGTGGATGCGCGCGCTGATGGTGGGAGCCGCTGTCGTCACCGGGGCATTATTACCTGGGACCAACTTCTACGGCCTGTCGGGGATGACTTTTCCTGGTGACTAGCATTCACCCCGTGAGCAGCACCGACTCCGCCGCCGCCGCAGCCGCCGACGCAGCCCCCGACGCAGCCCCCGACGTCACCCCCGATGCAGCCCCCGGATCAGTCGTCCCGGCGGGCCATGCCCGCACCGTCCTGGTGTTCAGCCACCGCCCCGAGGTACGGGAGGGCATCATCACCGCGATCGGCAGGCGTCCGGCCCCGGACGTGGGGCGTCTGCGCTTTCTCGAGGCGTCCGGCATCGCCGACGTGCTCGCCGCCTGCGACGCGGGTCACGTCGACCTCGCGGTCCTCGACGGTGAGGCGCAGCCCACCGGCGGGATGGGGGTGTCGCGCCAGCTCAAGAACGAGATCACGGACTGCCCGCCGATCGTGGTGGCGGTCCGCCGCAGGGACGACCGCTGGCTGGCCACCTGGTCGCAGGCCGACGCCGTCCTGGTGCACCCGCTGGACCCGATCACGGCCGCCGAGACGGTGGCAAGGGTGCTGCGCGAGTCCGCCCGCGAGTCCTCGACACTCGCCGCCCGTGGCTGACACGGCGTCCCACACCTGGCCGAAGCTCCTCGCGAGGCTGCTGCGCGGTGAGGATCTCGCGGCCGAGGACACGACGTGGGTCATGGACCGGGTGCTGTCGGCCGAGGCGACCTCGGCGCAGCTCGCCGGTTTCCTCGTCGCGCTGCGCGCCAAGGGCGAGACGGCCGCCGAGATCGCGGGCCTCGCAGCGGCGATGCTGCAGCGCACCCAGCGCTTCACCGTGGACGGCACCGCGGTGGACGTCGTCGGCACCGGCGGCGACCAGGCGCACACCGTGAACATCTCGACGATGGCGGCGGTCGTCGTCGCGGCCGCCGGGGTGCCCGTCGTCAAGCACGGCAACCGCGCCGCGTCGTCGGCCTGCGGGTCGGCGGACGTCCTGGAGGCGCTCGGGGTCGCGATCGACCTGCCGCCCGACGGCGTCGCCACGTGCGTGCGGGAGACCGGCATCGGGTTCTGCTTCGCCCCGGTGTTCCATCCCGCCATGCGTCACACCGGTGCCGCCCGGCGCGAGCTGGGGGTGCCGACGGCGATGAACGTGCTCGGGCCGCTGACGAACCCGGCACAGCCGCCTGCGGCGCTCGTGGGGTGTGCCGATGCGCGCCTCGCGCCCGTCATCGCCGAGGTGTTCGCCGGGCGCGGCGCGGACGCTCTCGTGGTCCGCGGCGACGACGGTCTGGACGAGATCACCACCACGACCACGTCCACGGTCTGGGTCGTCGGCGGTGGCGAGGTGCATGCCGAGACGCTGGATCCGGCGGGCCTGGGGGTCGGCGCGGCGAGCCGGGAGGACCTGCGCGGCGGGGACGCCGCCGTCAACGCCGATGCGGCCCGCCGCCTGCTCGCGGGCGAGCGCGGCCCGGTGCGCGACGCGGTGCTGCTCAACGCCGCCGGCGCGCTGGTGGCCGCGGACGGCGACGCGCGCGACGGGCTCGCCGCGGCGTTCCCGGCCGCGCTCGAGCGGGCGGCGGCGGCCGTGGACTCCGGGGCGGGTGAGCGGCTGCTCGCCCGGTGGGTCGAGGTCTCGACGGGCCTGAAGGCGGACTGACCGGCGAGGCCGGGCCGTCCGGCCCCGGGCTTCACAGCCCCCGTGTCACCCCGCAGCCGTCGGGACGGCTGCGAGGTCGCCCGGGACGCTGCGAGGTGGTGCGGGCGGCCGCTGCTCCATGGTGACGGTTACTCCATGCCGACGGTGAACGTGGCCTCGGTGTCCGCGCGCGAGTAGCTGCGGAACGCGATGTGGGTGTCGGTGCGGAGAACCCCGTCGACCTTGCTCAGCCGGCCGGCGATGACGTCCGCGAGCTGCTCGTGCTCGTGGACCTTCACGACCGCGATGAGGTCGACGTCGCCCGCGCAGGAGTAGACCTCGCTGACCCCGTCCAGGTCGGCGATGGCCTGCGCGGCCTCGGGAATCCGGTCGGCAGCGGTGTGTACCAGGACGATCGCCGTGATCACGCCGCGAGCCTAGTGCATCGGCGTCGCGCCGCGCGTCCGCACGGGAGCGTCGTGCCGGCCCGCCAGCAGCGGCGGTGTCCGGAACGACGGGGGCCTCGGCGAGGCCCGGGCCGTCGCACGGCGCCCTCGGCGAGGCCCGGGAGGGCGCACGCGTCGTCGGCCGGCGCGGGAGCGCCGCGGGCCGGGTCATCGTGCGCCCTCCAGCGGCCGGGCGCGCTCGGCCCACGCCTCCCAGGATGCGGCACCCCGCGCGGGCTCGGCCCATGCGACGTCGCAGGCGACGAGCCGCGTGCCGCCCTCGGTGAGCCACCGGTGCAGCAGCCGCACCTCCTCGACGGGCGCGCCGCGCAGCGGCCCGTCCCCGGGCAGCACGACCTGGGCGCCGCGGCACACCTCGGCGATGACCGGGCGCGGCGGGATCCCGCGGGGCGCCGTGCCCGCGGCGACGAGCCGCCCGTGGCGCAGGACGGCGATCTCCCAGCCCGCGTCCCCGTCCGGGCGGGCGGCCACCAGCTCGGGCAGGTCGGCGAGCGTGGCCAGCCGCTGCGCCCGGCCGAGGGCCAGCACGAGCGCGGCGAGCCCGTCGCGGCGGTGCGCGGCCGCCTCGAAGCGTTCCCGCCCGGCCAGCGCGTCGACCTGGGCGGCGAGCGCGTGCAGCGGCGCGTCGTCGCGGCCCTCGACCAGCGCGGCGAGTGCTTCCACCGCGGGCGCGTACTCGGCCACCGTCTGCCGTCCCGCACAGGGCGCGGCGCAGCGGCCCAGCTCGTGCAGGGCGCACGGGCCGGCTGCCGCCTCACGGGCCGGGATGCGCTGGGTGCAGGGGCGCAGCGGCAGCGCGTCCAGCAGCGTGTCGACGGCCGCGAGTGCGGCGCGCCGGTGTGGGAACGGACCGAGCGCGCCCGCGCGCGGCGTGGTGACCACCGACAGGCGGGGGAACGGCTCGACGGTCGGCGCCACCCACCACGTCCGGCCGGGATTGCGGGAGCGGCGGTTGTACCGCGGCCGGTGCGCAGCGATGAGGCGCAGCTCCCGCACGGCCGCCTCCAGCGCGTGGGCGCACTCCACGGCGTCCACGCGCTCCGCCTGGGCCACCATGTCGCGCATCCGGCGGCGCCGCTCGCCCGCGGTGAAGTAGCTGCGCACCCGCCTGCGCACGTCCCCGCTGGTGCCCACGTACAGGACCTCGTCACGGGCCCCGCGGAACAGGTAGACCCCCGGAGCCGACGGCAGCGCCTCGGCGAGGTGACGGCGCGAGCGCACGCGCTGCGACGGCCGGTGCCGCGCGGACTCCCGCACCAGCCCCAGCAGCTCCTCGAGGCTCTGTACCCCCAGATTGCCGATGCGTTCGAGCAGGTGGTGGAGCACCTCGACGGTGGCCCGCGCGTCGGCGAGGGCACGGTGCACCGGTCGCGACGCGCAGCCGAACAGCAGGGCGAGCGATCCCAGCGACACGCTCGGTGCCTCCGCGGTGGACATGACGGCGCGGGCGAGCCGGGCGGTGCACAGTACGGGCGGGCGCGGCCAGGGGTAGCCGTGGCGCTCGCAGGCGGCCCGGAGGAACCCCGAGTCGAAGGGGGCGTTGTGCGCCACCAGGACGGCACCGCCGAGGAACTCGAGCACGGTGGGCAGCACCGCGGCCAGCGGCGGCGCGCCGCGGACCATTCCGGCGGTGATGCCGGTGAGCGCGACGACCCCCGGACGGATCGGGCCCTCCGGCTCGACCAGCGTGGACAGCTCGCCCAGCACCTCACCACCGCGCACCTTCACGGCGCCGACCTCGGTGATCGCGTCCTCGCCCGCGGAACCGCCGGTGGTCTCCAGGTCGAGCACGACGAAGGTGACCTCGCGCAGGGGTGTGCCCAGTTCGTCGAACGTCAGCTGGGCCGTCGGAGCGGGGAGCACGGCCACGGACGCTAGCGGGGGCCACCGACAGATCCGGCGCGCCGGAACGCGGCGCCACCACCGGTGTGCGTCTGCAGGGCGCCGTAACCTGGTGCGATGTCGGAACCGGTGGCGTGGGAGGGGCTTCCCGAACCGCTGCGCGCACGGCTGGCCGAGGTCGGTGCCACGGCGGTGGGTGCGCTGCCCGAGTCCGACGTCCCGGTGCCGCTGCGCAGGCTCGCCCGCTTCACCCCGGCGAAGCGCGCGCGGCTGGGCGCGGCGCCCCTGCTCGCGGAGCTCGCGTCGTCGGCCGCGTTCCGGGCCGCGGTCCTGGCCTGGTGGGCGGAGCATCGCCCCGGCGAGCTCAACGTGGCCGCGGACGACCCGCTCACCGCGGCGGCGGCCGCGTTGCTCACCGGCCACGACAGCGCGGCGGAGATCGTCGCCGCGACGGCCCGTCGCGCGGACGCCGCGGAGCTGCGGGCCGAGCGCGACGCGGCGCTCGCCCGCGTCGACAAGCTGTCCACCGAGCTGGAGCGCCTGCGGTCCGAGCTCGCGGACGCGCGCTCGCAGGTGCGTTCGGTGGACGGCCGCCGGGACGTGGAGTACCAGCAGCTGCGCAGACGGGTCTCGGAGCAGGGGGCCAGGTTGCGCGCGGCGCTGGACGCCCGGGCGGCCGCCGAGCAGGCGGCCGCCGACGCCCGTCGGGCGGCCGACGAGGAGCTGGCCGCGATGCGGGAGGAACTGCGCCGCGAGCGCGAGCGTGCTGACGGCGAGCGACGCCGCGCGGACCGGGCTGCGGGCGAGGTCGCGGCGGCCCGCCAGGCCGCGCGCGAGGCCCGCCAGGCCGACGAGGTCCGGCTCGGGCTCTTGATCGACACGCTCGGCGGCGCGGTCGCGGGGCTGCGCCGCGAGCTGGCCCTGGGTGGCGGCGGGCCGCGCCCGGCCGATCTCGTGGCGGGCGTGCGTGCCGCGGGCGCCGAGACCGCGACGGACCATCTCGCCGCGCTCGACGCCCTGCTGGCGATCCCGTCGGTGCACCTGGTCGTGGACGGCTACAACGTCTCGAAGACCGGCTATCCGGAGCTCCCGCTCGCGGACCAGCGAGCCCGGCTCGTGGGCCAGCTGGGGGCGCTCGCCGCCCGTACCGGCGTCGAGGTCACGGTGGTGTTCGACGGCGCGGGCGTCGTCAGCGCACCGGTGCGGGGGGCCCGCGGGGTGCGGGTGCTGTTCAGCGACAAGGGGGTGCTGGCCGACGACGTCATCCGCGCGCTCGTCGCGGCCGAGCCCGAGGGGCGCCCCGTGGTCGTGGCGACGTCGGACCGGGCCGTCGTGGCGTCGGTGCGCAGGCGCGGTGCGCACGCCGTGCCGTCGACGGTGCTGCTCGCGCGCCTCGTCCGGGCCTGAGACCGGATTCCGGGCGACCCGCCCGGAATTGTCGGTGGGTCGCCGTAGCGTGCGTCGCAGTGATCGATCGACCGCTGGAGGAAGCGACGTGATCATCGACTGCGAGAGCTGCGACGTCCGCCCGGTCGCGTGCGGGGACTGTGTCGTCGGTGTGCTGCTGGGGGTGCCCGGCACGGAGGGTGCGCCGGTGGTGCAGCTGGACGTCTCCGAGCGCCGTGCGCTGGACGTCCTGGCCGACCAGGGGCTCGTCCCGCGCCTGCGACTGGTGGCCCCGCAGGCCGGCGGACCTGCGGGGTCGCAGGCCGCGGAGGAGGCGCATCGTGAGGCCGGGTGAGGCCGGGTGAGGCCGGTGGGTGCGGCCCGGGTCCGGTGCAGAGGCCCGCGGTCCCCGGCCGGGCGAGGCCGGTGTCAGGCGCGGTCGCCCGGCCCGCCGGTCCCGGCGGACGCTCGCCGCTGCCGGGCTCGATGAACCGCGGCGGCCTCGCCGGACGCCGGCGGTCGCGTTCCTCGCCTGCGACGCAGGCGCGGCCGTGGGGACGTCCGAGGCTCGCCGACGGCGGGCCGGGTCCGGCGAGGCGACGGGGGATGCCCTAGCGTCGCCGGGTGCCGCGCACCCTGCTCGTGACCAACGACTTCCCGCCGCGCACCGGGGGCATCCAGCAGTACCTGCAGTGTCTCGTCGACCGGCTCCCGGCCGGTGAGCTGGCGGTCTACGCCCCGGCATGGCCGGGGGCTGCCGAGTTCGACGCCGCCCGCGGCTATGCGGTGCATCGCCACCCGACGTCGCTGATGCTGCCCGTCCCGGACGTCGCACGGCGCGCCGTCGCGCTGGCCCGGGAGCACGGCGCGACGACGATCTGGTTCGGCGCGGCGGCCCCGCTCGCCCTGCTCGGCCCGCACCTGCGCCGGCACGCCGGGATCAGGCGCGTGGTGGCGAGCACCCACGGACACGAGGTCGGCTGGTCGATGCTGCCCGGAGCGCGCCAGGCACTCCGGCGCATCGGGCGGGACGCGGACGTGATCACCGTCGTCTCCCGGTACACGCGCTCGCGGTTCGCGGGAGCGTTCGGAGCGGGCGCCGCGCTGGAACTCCTGCCGTCCGGGATCGACACGGAGGTGTTCCGGCCGGATGCGGGCGCGCGCGCCGAGCTGCGCCGCCGCTACGGGCTGGGCGAGGCACCGGTGGTGACGTGCGTGTCCCGGCTCGTGGCACGCAAGGGCCAGGACGTCCTGATCCGGACCCTGCCGCGGGTGCGTCGACGGGTGCCGGGCGCGCGGCTGCTGATCGTGGGCGACGGGCCGTACCGCAACCGGCTGCACCGTCTCGCAGCGGAATGCGACGTGGCCGACCATGTCGTGTTCACCGGCGCCGTACCCGCCGCCGAGCTGCCCGCTCATCACGCCGTGGGGGATGTGTTCGCGCTGCCCTGCCGCACGAGGGGCGGCGGACTGGACGTCGAGGGCCTGGGGATCGTGCTGCTGGAGGCCGCCGCGACCGGGCTGCCGGTGGTGGCGGGCGACTCCGGCGGTGCTCCGGAGACGGTGCGCGACGGCCGCACGGGCCAGGTCGTCGGGGGGCGGGACCCGGCCGCCGTCACCGATGCCGTGGCGGGGCTGCTCGCCGACCCGGACCGGGCCCGCGAGCTGGGCGCGGCCGGACGGGAGTGGATGCGGCAGGAGTGGACGTGGCCGGTGCTGGTCGAGCGGCTGCACCGGCTCCTGGCGGGCGCCCGGGCCGGTGCCTGACCGCCGAGCCTCGACGCAGGCCTCGTACCCGGTACGGGTGGGTCAGGCCGGCTTCTTCGCCCCGGCGTAGATCGACTCGATCTCGGCTGCGTACTTGCCCGCGACGATGTTGCGCTTGACCTTCATCGTCGGTGTCATCTCACCGCCGCTCTCGGTGAAGTCCACCGGCAGGATCCGGAACTCGCGGATCTGCTCGGCGCGCGACACGGCCTTGTTCGCCTCGTGCACGGCCGCACCGATCTCGGCGCGCAGGTCGGGGTCGTCGACGAGGTCCGCCGCGCTCTCGCCCGCGGGCTTGCCGTTGCGCTCGCGCCACGCGGGCAAGGCCTCCGGGTCGATGGTGACGAGCGCGCCGATGAACGGCTTCTGGTCGCCGACGACCATGCACTGGCCCACGAGGGGATGGGCCCGCAGCCCGTCCTCGAGCACGGCGGGGGCGACGTTCTTGCCCCCCGCGGTGACGATCAGCTCCTTCTTGCGGCCCGTGATCGTGAGGTAGCCCGCGTCGTCCAACATGCCGATGTCACCGCTGTGGAACCAGCCGTCCTCGATGGCGTCCGCCGTGGCCTGCTCGTTGCGCCAGTAGCCCCGGAAGAGAATGGGCCCGGAGAGCAGGATCTCCCCGTCCTCGGCGATGCGGACGCCGCAGCCGGGCACGGGGCGGCCGACCGTGCCGACGCGTTGCGCACCGGGCATGTTCAGGGTGATGCCCGCAGAGGTCTCGGTGAGGCCGTAGCCCTCGTAGATCGGCAGGCCGATACCGCGGAAGAAGTGGCCGAGGCGGGCGCCGAGCGGGGCGCTTCCGGACACGGCGGCGCGCACGTCGCCGCCGACGGCGGCGCGCAGCTTGCCGTAGACCAGCTTGTCGAAAAGGGCGTGCTTGAGCCGCAGCACCACGCTGGGACCACCCGCGTCCTGGGCCTCGCTCCAGGCGACGGCGGTGTCGGCCGCCGCGTCGAAGATGGCGCCCTTGCCGTCGTTGTGCGCGCGCTGCCGGGCCCCGTTGTAGACCTTCTCGAACACCCGGGGGACGGCGAGCAGGAACGTGGGCTTGAACGCGGCGAGGTCGCCGAGGAGCTCCTTCACGTCGGCGGTGTGCCCGACGACGGTGCGCGTGTGGAGGGCGCCGCACTGGATGACCTTGCCGAACACGTGGGCCAGCGGCAGGAACAGCAGCACCGACCCGCCGGCGGTGAGCAGGTCCGGCAGGCACTGGGCGACGATCTTGACCTCGGAGAGCAGGTTGCCGTGGGTGAGTTCGCAGCCCTTGGGGCGCCCGGTGGTGCCGGAGGTGTAGATGAGCGTGGCGAGATCGTCCGGGCCGAGGGCTCGGCGGCGGGCCATGAGCTCGTCCTCGAAGACGTCCGCGCCGAGCGCGCTCAGCTCCTCCACGACCGGCGCCGCCTCGGTGTCCCCGGTGGACCGCGGCTCGATCTGCCAGACGTGCTTGAGCTCCGCGAGCGAACCCGCGATCTCCTCGACGAGGGCCCGGTGGCGGTCGGTCTCGACGACGACGCCGACGGCGCCCGAGTCCGACAGGATCCACTTGATCTGCTCGGTGGACGAGGTCTCGTAGATCGGCACCGTGACGGCTCCCACGGCGAGGATCGCGTAGTCGAGAAGTGTCCACTCGTAGCGGGTGTGCGAAAGCAGTGCGATCCGCTCGCCCGGCCCGATACCGGCGGCGAGCAGCCCGGAGGCGATGTCGGTGACCTCCGCGGCGAACCGTGCGGCCGTGACGTCGGACCACCCGTCCGGACCGCGGCGGCGGAACACGACCGTGTCCGGGTGAGCTTGCGCGTTGTCGAACACGGCGTCGCAGAGGGACTCGCCGTCTCCGACCGCCACCACCGCCGGCACGCTGAACTCCCGAACCCCCACGCCCGTCCTCCCACCGCTGCGCCCTGCGGCACCGATCCGTGCCGCGCTCGGGTATCCGTCCGCGAACCTACCGGCCGGAAACCACTTCCGGGCAGGTCGGACGCGACCGTCGTGACCGTTTCGCGAGGATGGCGCACATGGCTGCGACGAATCGGCGATCAGCGTGATCGACCCCGTGATCGACCCGGTGATCGACCCGGTGATCGATGTGGTGGACGAGCTGTTCGTCGTCGCGCCGCCGGAGGTGGTCGCCGCGCAGTTCGCGGGCCCCGCCCGCTGGCGGGAGCTGTGGCCGGACCTCGATCTCGAGCTCGTCGCCGACCGCGGCGCGCAGGGCTTGCGCTGGACGGCCACGGGCGCGCTCGTCGGCAGCATGGAGGTGTGGCTGGAGCCGGTGCTCGACGGCACGCTGCTGCACTACTACCTGCGCGCGCAGCTGCCGCCGGGACGACCGGGTCGACACCGGACGCCCCGGCGGATCGCGGCCGAGGTCCGCGGGCGCCAGCACGCGGCGAAGGCGCTGGCGTTCGCGCTGAAGGACCGCCTGGAGGCGGGCCGGGCCCCGGGCGAGCCGCCCGGGTAGCGTCGGCACATGCGCGTGCACGTGGTCTCCGACGTGCACGGCCACGCGGAGGCACTGGCCCGGGCGGGCGAGGGCGCGGACGCGCTGCTCGTCCTGGGTGACCTCGTCGACTTCGTGGACTACGCGAACCCGGCCGGCGGCATCCTCGGGCGTGTTCTGGGCCCGGAGGCCAGCGCCGAGTTCGGCAGGCTGCGCTCGTCGGGTGCGCCCGGCGAGCTGATGGCCTTCGCCCGGCAGGCCTGGTCGCGGTTCCCGGACCCGTCCGCGGTGATCGCCGAGGCCGTCCGCGAGCAGTACGACGTGATGTTCGCCGCCATGACCGCGCCCACGTACGCGATCGCGGGCAACGTCGACATGCCCGAGCTGTGGGACGACTACGTCCGCCCCGATCTGCACCATGTGGACGGGCAGGTGGTCACCATCGGCGGGCTGCGGTTCGGGTTCGTCGGCGGGGCGCCGCTTCGGGCCGGGTTCGTACGGCGGCGCGGTCCGTGGCAGCCCTACCTGCGCCCGCACGAGGAGTTCGAGGCGGCCACCCGGGCGTTGTCGCAGGTCGACGTGCTGTGCAGCCACGTCCCGCCTGCGGTGCCGGAGCTGGCCTACGACGTGAGATCCCGCTCACCGGAGTCGTCGGCGGCCGCGCTGCTGGAGGTGGTGCACCGGGACCGGCCGCGGGCGGCGCTGTTCGGCCACGTCCACCAGCCCCTGGCCACGCGGGTGCGCGTGGGGCGCACCGAGTGCGTGAACGTCGGCTACTTCCGCCGGACCGCCACGCCGTACGTCCTGCGCTGGTAGCTAGCCTGCACCCATGGCCGACCAGACGACCTCCTCGATCGCCATCGCCGCGCCGCCGGACGAGGTGATGGCCGTGATCGCCGACTTCGAGGCGTACCCGGAATGGGCGAACCAGGTCAAGACGGTCGAAGTGCTCGCGACCGGGGCGGACGGTCGTGCGGAGCGGGTGCGGTTCACGATGGACGCGG
The DNA here is from genome assembly GCA_050248815.1 of Pseudonocardia sp. Taxonomy (GTDB): domain Bacteria; phylum Actinomycetota; class Actinomycetes; order Mycobacteriales; family Pseudonocardiaceae; genus Pseudonocardia. Next base: position 60,940 of record JBFWRR010000014.1, read on the forward strand.
GCCCGATCAAGGACGCCTACACGCTGGACTACTCATGGGCCCCCGACGGGATGTCGGTGAGCTGGCACCTGGTCAAGGGCCAGATGCAGAAGGCACAGGAGGGGTCCTACACCCTCGTCGGCGACGGTGGCGCGACCACCGTGACCTACGCGCTGGCGGTCGATCTGAGCATCCCGATGATCGGCATGCTGCGCCGCAAGGCGGAAAAGGTGATCATCGAGACGGCGCTGAACGGCCTGAAGCGGCGGGTGGAAGGCGCCGCCCGATAGCAGAGCCCATCCGATGACTACCCTTCCGGGCGTGCGTGTCGTGCTGTTCACCGGGAAGGGTGGCGTCGGCAAGACCACCCTCGCCGCGGCGACGGCCGCGCTGCTCGCGCGCAGCGGGCGGAAGGTGCTCGTGGTCTCCACCGATCCGGCGCACTCGCTCGGTGACGCGCTAGCGGCCGAGCTGGACGGCGAGGCCCGGGAGCTGGAGCCGGGCCTGTTCGCCGCGCACATCGACACCCGGGTGCTGCTCGACGAGGCGTGGGGTGGCCTGCAGGGCCACCTGCGCACGATCCTCGCCGGCGCGGGGGTTGACGAGCTGGTCGCCGACGAGCTGACCGTCGTGCCCGGGGTGGAGGAGCTGCTCGCGCTGGGCGAGGTGCGCCGGGTGGCGGAGTCCGGGGTGTGGGACGTCGTCGTGGTGGACTGCGGGCCGACCGCGGAGACGCTGCGGCTGCTCGGGCTGCCAGAGGCGATCTCCGGCTACCTGGAACGGCTGTTCCCCGCGCACCGCCGCGCCGTCCGCGGGATGCTCGCGGGTCTCGCGGGCGCCACCCGCGGTTCGAAGCCCGCCGCGGCCTGGGACGCCACGGTGGACGCCCTCGACACGCTCGCCGTCGAGCTCACGGCCCTGCGCGCGATGCTGGCCGACCACGACCGCACGAGCATCCGGCTCGTGCTCACCCCGGAGCGGGTGGTCGCCGCCGAGACCCGGCGCACGATCACCGCGCTGGCCCTGCACGGCCTGCGCGTGGACGGCGTGGTGGCGAACCGGGTCGTGCCCCGCCCGCCGCCGTCGCTGCGCGGGCCCGCCGCCCGCTGGCTGCGCCAGCGGCACGTCGAGCAGCAGGCGGTCCTCGCCGAGCTCGGGGGGCTGGACCTGCCGCTGCGCACCGCGGACCACGCCGCTGGTGAGCCCGTCGGGATCATGGCGCTGCTGCGCGTGGCGCGCGGGCTGTACGGCAACGCCGATCCGGCCGCGTCGCCAGGGGACGCCCATCCCGCACCGCTGCTGACGGTCCGGCGCACCGCGGGCTCGGGGGTGTCGGCCGACTCGGAGTTCGAGCTGGCGCTGCGCCTGCCCGGCGCCGCGGACGCCCCGCTGGACCTCACGCGGGTCGGGGACGACCTGGCGATCTCCGCCGGTGGCACGCGCAGGCTGGTGGCGCTGCCGTCGGTGCTGGTGCGCTGCGCGGTCACCGGGGCCCGGCTCGAGGGCGACGATCTCTGCGTCACGTTCCGTCCCGATCCCTCCGTCTGGCCGACGGCGGGTCGCACATGACGTCCTGCGAGGGTCATGCGGCGCTCCCGGCCGAGTTCCGGGCGCTGCTGAACGGGGCGCTGGACCGGATCGAGCCGGTGGTCGAGCGGATCCGGGTGCAGCAGCGGTCGGCGCCGGGCGACCGGGCGGGTGAGGCCGGCGGTGTCGGCAGCGCGGGCGGTTCGAACGGCGCGGGCGGTCCGAACGGCGCGGTGCCGATGGGGTCGGCCGCGGCCTGCGGGGTCTGCCCGATCTGCGCGCTGGTGGCGGTCCTGCGCGGCGAGCGCTCGGAGCTGGCCGCGAAGGCCGCCGACCACATGGCCGGGCTGATGGCGGTGCTGCGGATGGCGTTGGACGAGGGGGTCGGCGTGACTCCGTCCGCGGGAACGGGCGCGCCGGGCGCCGCGGCGGATCCGCCCGGTGGTGCGCAGGCGGACGGCGGTTCGTCCCGTGGCAGCGGCTCGTCCGGCGGGGTGGGGGAGACCGCCCGCCGTCACCCACCGCATCGCCCGCCGGGCCGCCCGGTGCAGCGGATCACCGTCCGCCGCTGACCGTCCCCGGAGCCCTGCTCGCGCCGAGCGTGCACCGGGTCCGGTGGTGACCGGACCGCGTACACGCTCGGTAACCGGTTGGCCGCTCACCGCCGTCGTACGACGATCATGGTGTGCGCCCGTATGCCCGACGACCGGATGTCCGTGCGCGGCGTCGGGACGACGACGTACGGCGGTTCGGGCGCGACCTCACGCTCGTGGCACCGTTCGTCGCGCCGCACCGCGCGCTGCTCGCCACGAGCCTGGGCTGCGTCATCGCGGCCGTGGCCGCGACGACCGCGATGCCGCTGCTCTACCGGGCGATCATCAACGACGGCGTGCTGGCCGGGAACCGGTCGGCCGTGGTCGCGCTCTGCCTGGTCCTGCTGGCCCTCGTGCTGTGCGAGGCGCTCGTCGGGACGATCCAGAGCCGGGCGAGCGCGCGCCTGGGCACCGACGTGATCCTCGGTCTGCGGGTCGCGGCGTTCGACCGGATCCTCGCCGCGCCGGTCGGCGTGTTCACCGAGGTCAGCAGCGGGTCGCTGGTGTCGCGGCTGAACAACGACGTGCTGACCGTCCAGGGGGCCTTCAGCCGGACGATCCCGACCTTGCTGCAGCACCTGTTGAGCTCTGTCGCCGTGGTGGCCGTCATGCTCAGCCTGTCCTGGCAGCTCGCGGTCGCCGCGCTGGGGCTGGTCCCGGTCTTCGTCGTCGCCGCAGTGGTCTCCGGGCGGCGGCAGGCACAGCTGGCCGCGGAGGCGGCACAGCGCACGGCCGAGCTCAACGCACGGATGACCGAGCGGTTCAGCGCGTCGGGACTGGGTCTGCTCCAGGTGTTCGGCCGCTACACCGAGGAGCGCGACGGGTTCCGCACACTGGCCGACCGGGTGCGCGTGACCCGGCTGCGCAGCGCGCGCTCGGCTCAGCTGCTCACCTCGCTGCTCGGCGTGCTGACCGGCATCGCGCTCGTCGCCGTCTACGGGGTGGGCGGGCTGCTGGCGATCGACGGCACCCTGGACATCGGCACGCTCGTGGCGCTGGCTGCCTACCTCGCCCGCTTCTACATCCCGCTCACGGCACTGACCGGCGTCAACGCGGAGATCGCCGGGGCCGTCGTGGCGCTGCGCAGGGTGGCGGAGATCCTCGCCCTGCGACCCGCGCCGCACGTGCGCGGCGGAGGGCGCGAGCTGCCACCGGGCCCGCTCGCGGTGGAGGTGTCGGGGCTGCGGTTCGCCTACCGCGACCAGCCCTCACCGCTGGCGGCGCCGTCTCGGGTGCCGTCCGTGCATCCGCCCGTGCTGGACGGCGCCTGCCTGCGGATCGCGGCCGGGGAGACGGTCGGTCTGGTGGGGCCCTCGGGTGCCGGGAAGAGCACCCTGTGCCGGCTGCTCGCCCGCCTGCACGAGCCCGACGGCGGGCGGATCGGGCTGGGCGGACTGGACCTGCCCGACGTCTCCGGTCCGTCGCTGCGTCGTCGGGTGGCCTACCTCGCCCAGGACGTGCACGTGCTGCACGGTTCGGTTCGGGAGAACCTGCTCTACGCCGCACCCGACGCGACGGACGAGCAGCTGTGGGAGGCGCTGCGGCTGGTCGGCTTCGCCGACCTCGTCCGGTCCCTCGCCGACGGCCCGGACACGGTCGTCGGGGACCGTGGCTTCCGGCTGTCCGGTGGCGAGCGCCAACGGCTTGCGCTCGCCCGTCTCGTGCTGCGCGACCCCGGCCTCGTCCTGCTCGACGAGGCGACCTCACAGCTGGACGGGCGTTCCGAACGGCGCCTCCACGACGCGCTGGCACCCTGGTCCGCGCAGCGCAGCGTCGTCCTCGTGACCCACCGGCTCACGACGCTGCGCGATGTCGGGCGCATTCTGGTGCTCGCCGGAGGTGTCGTTCAGGCCGAGGGCGGGCACGACGAACTCCTGGCGGCGTCGCCCACCTACGCCGCGATGTACCGCGCGGGGGAGCGGGCGCCGGCCGACGAGGGCTGACCTGCGGATTCAGAGCACCGCGCCGTCGTCGGGGCCGTGCCCGTCGTCGTGGGTCGGCGGGTCCGGCCAGAGCCGCAGGACCAGCCACCCCAGGCCGGCCGCGAGAGTGACCAGCCCGAGCGGCAGGCCGTAGACGTCCGGGACGCCGATCCACCAGGGCACCGTGATCAGCACGATCCCGAGCAGCAGCAGCCCCACCCCGACCATGAAGGGCGGTCCGACCGGAGGCAGCGGCGGCGGGTCCGGGGGGACGAAGTGGTCGCCGTCCACGGCCGCGTCGCCCGGGCAGTCGAAGCCCGGTGGTGCCTCGCGTTCCGAGAGCCCTGCCGGGTCCGCCCCGGGCCCACGCCCGCCCGCCGTCGGGCCGTGCCGCCCGTCCCGGTCACCGTCGGTGTCGGCAGCGGTGTCGGCGGTGTCCGTATCGGTGTCGGCGGTATCGGTGCCGGGGGCGGCGGTGTCGGTGGGGAACTCGTCGGGCCACGAGGGCACCGACCTCTCCCGGCGCCAGCCCGCGACGATGCGCTCGAACTCGTCGGCCGGATCGGGCTCGCCCGCGTCACGCTGCACGCCGCCTCCTCCGCCCGGGATCTCGTGTGACGACCGCGTCATCCTGGCATGTCCGTGCCGAGAACACCGGGGTGCTGGCGTTGTCCGCTTCCGGTGACCTCCCTACCCTGAGGGACGGGTCGAGGGTGGAAGGCGGGGTTGCCCGTGATGTGGTGGTGGTGCAAGTACGTCCTGATGGGCCCGTTCATGAGGCTCCTCTGCCGACCCACCATCGAGGGTGCCGAGCACGTCCCGGCGCACGGCGGGGCGATCCTGGCGAGCAACCACCTCGCCGTCGCGGACTCGTTCTTCCTACCGCTGCTGCTGCCCCGCAAGGTGACGTTCCTGGCCAAGCGCGAGTACTTCACCGCGCCGGGCCTGGTCGGGAAGCTGAAGAAGATCTTCTTCACCGGGATGGGGCAGGTCCCGCTGGACCGCTCCGGGGGGTCGGCGGCGATGGCTGCGATGGACACGTCCATCCGCCTGCTGCGGGAGGGGCACCTCCTGGGCATCTACCCGGAGGGCACGCGCTCGCCCGACGGCAGGCTCTACAAGGGCAAGACCGGCGTGGCACGGATGGCCCTGGAGGCCTGCGTCCCGGTGATCCCGGTGGCGATGATCGGCACCGATCGGGTGAATCCCATCGGCTCGCGGGTCTGGCGCCCCCGCAAGGTGCACATCAAGATCGGCCGGCCGCTGGACTTCGAGCGGTACGCGGGGATGTCGGGCGACCGGTTCATCGAGCGGTCGATGACCGACGAGCTGATGTACACGCTGATGGAGCTCTCGGGGCAGACCTATGTGGACATGTACGCCGCGTCGGTGAAGGAGCGGGCCGCCGCGGACGGCCGCGAGCCCGCCCGCGTCGCCCACACCCGCGCGGGCTGAGGCACGGCAGGCGCCTAGCCTGGACAGGTGCGCTTCTTCTACGACTGCGAGTTCATCGAGGACGGGACGACCATCGACCTGGTCTCGATCGGTGTGGTCGGGGAGGACGGGCGCGAGTTCTACGCGGTATCGACGGAGTTCGACCCGGGCCGGGCCGGGCCGTGGGTGCGGGCGAACGTGCTGCCGAAGCTGCCCTCACCCGCGGACACGGCCTGGCGTGGGCGGGAGCGCCTGCGCGCCGAGCTGCTGTCGTTCCTCACCCGCGCGCCGGGCGAGGTGGAGCTGTGGGCATGGATCGCCGCGTACGACCACGTCGCGCTGTGCCAGCTCTGGGGGCCGATGACGGCGCTGCCCCGGCCGCTGCCGCGGTTCACCCGCGAGCTGCGCCAGCGCTGGGAGGACGCGGGGCGCCCGCCGCTGCCGCAGCACGGGGCGGACGCCCACGACGCCCTGGCGGACGCCCGCCTGAACCTGCGTCGCTGGCAGGTGATCGAGGAGGCTCGGGCGGGCGCCGACACGGCCGTCGGGTGAGGGTCAGGTGAAGATGCTGACCCCGCCCGGCCCGACCAGCAGGCCGACGATGATCAGGGCGATGCCCGCGAGGATCTGGCCGCGCACCAACGACACGATGCCGAACACGACCAGGACGACGGCGAGAATCCAGAGGATGGTTGTCATGGCCGCGGGTTCCCCGTCGGAGCGGGTGCCAATGGCGTCCATCGGAGTGAGGCCAGGCCGTCGGTTGCGCCTGATGGCCCAGCTCGGGCGCGCGGACGGGGGATCAGCGGTGCTCGGTGGCCGCTCCGTCGTCGACCGGCCGCGCAGTACGCTCTGACCTTGTGAACTGGTCCATCGACGCCCCGGTCGACGTCCTGCCCGAGTTGCCTCCGCTGCCCGCCGAGCTGCGGGCACGCCTGGACGACGCGCTGGCCCGCCCGGCCGCGCAGCAGCCGGACTGGCCGGACACCGAGCAGGTGGCCCACGTGCGCACGGTCCTGGAGAGCGTGCCCCCCGTGACGCTGCCGCCCGAGGTGGACCGGCTGCAGGAACGCCTCGCCGACGTCGCGCACGGGCGGGCGTTCCTCCTGCAGGGCGGGGACTGCGCCGAGACGTTCGTCGACAACACCGAGCCGCACATCCGCGCCACCATCCGCACGCTGCTGCAGATGGCCATCGTGCTCACCTACGGAGCGAGCCTGCCGGTGGTGAAGGTCGGGCGCATCGCCGGCCAGTACGCGAAGCCGCGCAGCTCGCCCGTGGACGCGTTGGGCCTGCCCTCCTACCGGGGCGACATCGTCAACGCGCTCCAGCCCGACGCGGCGGCACGGGTGCCGGACCCGTCGCGGATGGTGCGCGCCTACGCGAACGCGGGCGCGGCGATGAACCTGGTACGGGCGCTCACCGCCACCGGCATGGCAGACCTGTCGATGGTGCACGACTGGAACAAGGACTTCGTGCGCCAGTCGCGTGCGGGGGAGCGCTACGAGGCGCTGGCCGCGGAGATCGACCGGGCGCTGCGGTTCATGGACGCGTGCGGCGTCGAGGACTACCGCATGCACACCACCGAGTTCTACGCCTCGCACGAGGCGCTGCTCGTGGACTACGAGCGGGCCATGCTGCGGCTGGACATGCGCACCGGCGAACCCCGTCTGTACAGCCTCGGCGCGCACTTCCTCTGGATCGGTGAGCGCACCCGCCAGCTGGACGGCGCGCACATCGCGTTCGCCGAGCTGCTCGCCAACCCGATCGGGCTCAAGATCGGTCCCACCACCACCCCGGAGCTCGCCGTCGAGTACGTCGAGCGGCTGGACCCGAACGGCGTCCCCGGCCGGCTCACGCTGATCAGCCGGATGGGCAACGCCAAGGTGCGTGACGTGCTGCCGGGCATCGTCGAGAAGGTCGAGGCGTCGGGGCACAAGGTCATCTGGCAGTGCGATCCGATGCACGGCAACACCGTCGAGTCCACCACCGGCTACAAGACCCGCCACTTCGACCGGATCGTCGACGAGGTGCAGGGGTTCTTCGAGGTCCACGCGGCGCTGGGGACGCACCCGGGCGGCATCCACGTCGAGGTCACCGGCGAGGACGTCACCGAATGCCTGGGTGGGGCGCAGGAGATCTCGGACGCCGACCTCTCGGGCCGCTACGAGACGGCGTGCGACCCGCGGCTGAACACCCAGCAGTCGTTGGAGCTGGCCTTCCTCGTCGCGGAGATGTTGCGGGGCTGACTGCGACGGCGCCCCTGCACCGACGTGAACCCTTCCGATTCGCCTGGTCGGCTCACGAGCCGGAGGGGGAACGCACCGGCTGAGGGTCGACCGATGTCGCGGGCGGCTTGTTGAAGCGGGTCAGTGCCTGCCTGGACGTGTCGGCGGTCTCGAACGTGAAGGACCAGGCGCCGCTGTCGACCCTGAAGGACCTGTCGAACCCGACCCACATCCCCGACATCGTCCGCGCGGTTATCCCGACCAGGAGCTGCAGGGCGCCGTGGTACACCGCCCCTCGGTGGTGCCCCTCTGCCGCGGTGCGCTCACTCCACGTGCCGGTGAGCGCCGGGCCGTCCTTCGTCCCGAGGAAGATCGGGGAGTCGTTCGACCCGGGCAGCCTCTCGCCGTGCAGCCGGTTCCCGAGATGGCGAAGAACCACGTAGCGACTCCGCGTCACCCGACCCATGCTGGTGCTCTCGTAGGTGTAGCGGCTGAGCCAGATCCCGGAGAGCGAGTCGGCGTGGGGTTGGTCGCTGATCAGCACCGGCACGGACAGGCCCAGCGCCTGAGCGATCGGAGCCAGCCAGTCACGCGGAGTGCGTTTTCCTGCCTCGTAGCGGTAGATCTCCTGCCGGACGAGCTTGGCCGAGGCCACACCGGCGACACGACAGGCCTCTCGCCAGGCGCTCCTGGGACCACCCGAGTTGTTCCCGCCGGTCGCGGATCCGCTCCCCGACATGCATGATCGCCATTGTGGCCTACGCCGGGCCTACGGGCGGGCCGACATCGGGTAGCTGTCTGCGTACGCCCCCCGGGCGAAACGATCGTTCCATGACGATCACCGAGGCCGCGGGTGACGATGCCGACCCCTCCACTGCGGACGACACGCTCACGACGGAGAGGCTCGGACCCAGTGGCGCCGGGCCCAGCCGGTCGATGCCCGAGCGGCGGCAGGCACCGGTCGGCGGCGACGTGGTCGAGCTGCTCGCCACCGGCTGGCCGGACCTGCGCGACCGCCTGCCCGCCGCGCACACCGCAGACGACAGGGGCCGCTGCCGCGGCTGCCGGGTGCCGGGGTACGGCGTTCCGGGTGCGCGCTGGCCGTGCGTGCTCGCCGGGATCGCGTTGGCGGCCGAGCGACGCGCCGACGCACACGTGCAGGGCCTCGCTCCGTCATGATCCCCGCCGACGGCGCCCGGCCCGACCACGGCGGACCAGAGTGCGTCGGTGCGTCCCGCCGACGGGACCCGCTGGGCCGCGCGGCTCGACCGGTGGGACGGGCGGCGCCGGCTGTGGCTCGACGGGACGGTGCACAGGCTGACGTCGCCGTGCACACGGTGGGCGGTGTGCACGGCGACGCCACGGTGTGCACGGGCCCGGACGGGACGCCACGGTGTGCACGGCGGGGACGGGACGCAGCCGTTGGCCACGGCGGGGACCGGACGCAGCCGTTGGCCACGGCGGGGACGGGACGCGGCGAGGACCGGACGCGGCGAGGACCGGACGCGGCGGTGTGCACGGCCGCCACGGTGTGCACGGCGAGGACCGGACGCGGCGGCGACCAGACGGGCGGGTCACGGACCGACCAGCGCGAACGTACCCACCGCGGCAGCGGTGCTGACGAGCAGGGAGCGCGTGCGCCACGCGGCGAGTGCGCCGACGAGCAGCGCGAGCACCGCCGCGGCGGGAAACCCGCCGCCGTGCGGCCGGGCGAGCCCTCCCGCGACCAGCGCGGCGAGCACGGCGGTACCGGCGTGGTTCAGGGTCGCGCGCAGCCGGTCGGGCAGCCTGCGGGCCGGGACGAGCGCGATGAACAGCACCCGCAGCACCCAGCTCACCAGTCCCGCCGCTGCCAGACCCACGGCCGCGCTCATCGCCGCACCCGTTCGGTGACCGCCGCGGCGAGCAGCCCGGCGACGCCACCGGCGACCAACCCGGTCGAGCCCGGGAGCCGGGCGCAGGCCACCGCGACGCAGGCGGCGACCACCGCCGCAGCGGTGCTCGGTACCTCCCTGAGCCGCGGCACCAGCAATGCGACGAGGCAGGCCGGGCCGGCGATCGCGAGCGGCGACGCGGCGGGCAGCACCGGCCCGAGCGCGAGGCCCAGTGCGACGGCGCCGCACCAGCCGGCGGCCAGGACGGCGCCGACCGTCAGCCACCAGCGGCGGAAGCGGGCGCCGTCGCCGAGTTCGGGCCGGGCGGTGGCCAGGCCGTAGGTCTGGTCGACGATCGTGTGCGGCCCGATCACGCGAAACCACGCGGGCTGGCGGCGGAACCGCGGCTCCAGAAGCGCCCCGTACAGCGCGAGCCGGGCGTTGACGATCGCGACGGCGCCGATCATCGCGAGCGTGCCACCGCCTGCCCCGGACACCGAGAGCGCGGTGAGGTTGCCGGTGCCGCTGAAGATCAGGAACGCGGTGCCGAGCCCGGGCAGGGGGTGCACCGCCGCGGTCCGGACGGCCATCCCCACGACCATCCCGAGCGGCAGGACCCCGAGCACGACAGGAGCGATGTCGACGACGGCGCGGCGGCCCGATCCCCCGAGGCCGCTCCGGGTGGACGGCCGGGGCCTGCGTGTGATCATGATCCCTTCCCCTCCCACCGGTTCCTGGCGTCGGGAACGCGCCGGCGCGGGCGGTGTGGATGCGCGCAACGCTAGGCGCCGGGTGGGCCCGTCGACCTCCGTCGCAGCACCCATCCCGGGGCGGTGGCCGTGGCGGTCACCCGTCGGTGCGGGAGACGAAGGCGGCGGCCGCGGCGCGGGCACCGCGGCCGGTGAGGCCGAGCTTCGCGTAACTGTTCGACAGGTGCCGCTCGACCGTGCGCGGGGACAGGTACAGACGCTGCGCGATCTCCGCGTTGCTCAGCCCGTTGCTCACGAGCCGCAGGACCTCCCGCTCCCGCGCGCTCAGCTGGTCGACCGAGCCGACCGGCGACGGTGCGGCCGCGCCGAGGAAGTCGTACAGCTCGCGCACGAACACCGGCCATGCCGGCTCGTCGGCGAGCGGCAGATGGTTGCGGCTGTCCAGGGACAGCAGCCGGGCGCCCGGGATCCCGGCGGCGAGGATCCGGCCCTCCTCGAACGGGATGACCTTCTCGTTGCGGGCGTGCGCGATCAGCGTCGGGACGGTCACCGCCTCGAGGTGGGGGCGGATGTCGATCCCGCCCCAGACGGCGCGCAGCCGCTCCGCGAGGTCCGGCGTGGCCGAGACCCGCATCATCTCGTCGAACCTGGCCATCTGCGCCTCGGTCGCGTCCGGTAGGAACCGCGCGGTGAACACTCGGCGGAACACCGGGTCGGCCCGACCCCAACCGACGCGCACGATGCGGTCGAGCAGGTCGACCTCCGCCTCCTGCTCGGCGGTGAGGTCGCGCAGCCGCCTGCCACGGGCATACCCGCCGTAGACGACGAGGTGGCTGACCCGCTCCGGGTGGCGCATCGCGTAGGTCGACGCGACGGCGCCGCCCTGCGAGATGCCGACGAGGACGAACCGCTCCAGCCCCGCCGCGTCGACAACCGCGCCGAGGTCGTCGACGAAGTCGTCCAGGCTCAACCGGGGCGGGTCGCGGTCCGACAGGCCGCACCCTCTCTGGTCGTAGCGGATCACCCGGTGCTCGCGCCCGAGGTCGGTCCACCAGTGCCGCCACACCGGGCTGACCCAGTCGTGCTCGAGGTGTGTCACCCAGTTCGCGGCCTTGAGGATCACCGGTCCGCGACCGTGGGTGGCGTAGGCCAGCCGGACACCGTCACGGCCGGTGCAGAACCTGATGTGCTGCTCCACCCGTCACCCTCCCGCTCGGTAACGGCTCGCGCCGACGCGGCGTCATGAGGGCGGCGTCATGAGGCTCGGGTCGGCCGCGTCGAGCCTACCGAGCACTCGGGGCCGGGCGGGTCGACGGACCGCCGACGGTCACGGGCCTGCGGTGAGCAGCAGCGCGCCCACGCCGCCTGCGCAGGCGACCACGGCCAGTCCGAGCCCGGTGAGCACGAACGTGCGCATCGGCACGCGCAGGCCGTGGTCGCGGCACGCCTCCAGGCCGATCAGGGTCGCGAGCGAGGCCCACGGCGTGACGAGCGGCCCGGCATTGGTGCCGATCAGCAACGCGAGCAGCTGCACCTGGTTCCCAGGCGGCACGGCCGCCTCGCCTGCGGCGTAGGCCGGCAGGTTGTTCAGCAGGTTCGACAGGCCCGCCCCCGCAGCGGCGGCCCGGAACGCCCCCGCGGCGCCGCCGTCGGGGCCGACCAGCGCGGTCATCAGCCCTCCGAGCCCGTACCGGCCGAGCGTCGGTACCACGAGGAACAGCCCCACCACGAAGGCGAGCAGCTGCCAGGGGACGAGACCGGGGCGCAGCGGCCGCCTGTCCAGAACGGCGAACGCGCCGGCGACGACCAGCGCGGCCCCGAACGCCGCGAGCCCGATCCGGTCGTGGACGAGCGGGATGGCGGCAACGAACCCGGCGCAGGCCACCGCGGCCACGGCGAACAGGGCACGCTCCCGCGGGCTGCCGAGCCGCATCGGCTCAGGTGGGACGTAGGAGGCGGCACCGCGCACTCGGGAGCGCCAGTAGCACGCCCACAGGAACACGGTGGTGGCGGCGAGTGCCACCAACTGCGGCAGCCACATCCGGGCCGCGAACTCGGGAGCCGTCAGCGCGACGCGGTCCGCGGCGAGCAGGTTCGTCAGGTTGGAGACGGGCAGCAGCAGGCTCGCCGTGTTCGACAGCCAGATCGTGGTCATGGCGAGCGGCAGCGCGGCGATGTCGCACCGGGCGGCGAGCGCCAGCATGACGGGCGTGAGCAGCACGGCAGTGGTGTCCAGGTTGAGGAACACGGTGGTGAGCGACGCGAACGCCACGCAGCCCACGAACAGCGCCGGGTACCGGCCCCGGCCACCGATCGCCATCCGCACCGCGAGGACGTCGAACAGCTGTGCCGCGCGTGCGAGCCTCGCGAGCACGATGACGCTCGCGAGGAACAGCAGCAGCGGCGCGACGCGGGCGAGGTTCGCGACGGCGTCGGCGAGCGGGAGAAGGCCCGTCGCGACACACAGCAGACCCACCGCGAGCAGCCCGACCCGGACGGCATCGAGGGGGCGGAGCCGCGCCATCACCAGCCGGTCAAGGCAGCGTCACAGCGTGCCGAGCTCGACCGTCGAGCCCGGCTCGACCTCGGCACCGGGCCGCGGATCCTGCGTGACGACGCGACCGCCGTCGAAGCCGAACGGCAACCGCGAGTAGACCTCTCCCTCCAGACCCAGGTCATCGAGCTCGTCGAGGGCGTCGTCCTCGTCGCGGCCGATGAGGAACGGCACCGTCACCGAGCTCTTCTCGACGTTGCGCACGAGCGCCACCTCGGAACCCACAGCCAGCACCGTGCCGGCGGAGGGGATCGTGCGGAGCACCGAGCCGACGGGATGCGCGGGGTCGTGCCGGTCGGCCTCCCGGCGGACGGGGGTCAGCCCCGCCTCGCGCACGATCCGCTCGGCCTCGTCGACCGCGGTGCCGGCCGCGATCGCGGGGACGGCCGGCCGGCCCGCGGAGACCGTGAGCCGCACGGTGCTCCCACGCAGCACCTCCGACTCCGCGGCCGGATCGACCGCCGCGACGACGCCGGCGGGCACGTCGTCGGACAGTGCCGTCGCCACCGTGACCACCAGGTCCGCGTCCCCGAGCAACCGCTCGGCCGCAGCACGCTCCAGCCCGACGACCGATGGCATCAAGGTCCACCGACCCGTGCCGAGCCACCAGGCGACCGACGCCACCAGCACGCCGAGGACCGCGACGACCGCGATCCACGCGGCGAACACCCGCCTGCTACGCCCGCCCGACGGCGGCGCCGGAAGGACTCCCGTGGGGTGGTGGCGGCGGGGTGCGGCGCGGCCGCCGTCCTGCGCGGCCGCGTCCTCGCGCGGTGCCACCAGGGTGTCGGTGCGGCGCGGGGACTGCACGGCGGCCGCCGGGACGGGGATCCGGACGTGCGGGACACCGAGGTGCGCCGCCAGCTCCCGCAACGCCGCGAGCATCTCGCCCGCGTCGGCGAACCGGGCGGCCGGGTCGCGGTCGGTGGCGCGGGCGACGAACGCGTCCAGCTCGGGTGGGACGTCGCCCGCGATGAGCGACGGCGCAGGTACCACCGAGTTGACGTGCCGGTAGGCGACCGAGATCGCCGTGTCGCCGACGTAGGGCGGGGCGCCGGTGAGCATCTCGTAGAGCACGATCCCCGCCGCGTAGACGTCGCTGCGGGCGTCCGCTGCGCCGGTGACGACCTGCTCGGGGGAGAGGTAGGCGACGGTGCCGAGGATCATCCCGGCATGGCTCGCACCGGCCGCGGCGGAGGCCGTCACCAGCCCGAAGTCGGCCACCTTGACCTCGCCGCCGTGCCCGATCAGCACGTTCTCGGGCTTGACGTCGCGGTGCACGAGACCGAGCCCGTGGGCCTGCGCGAGACCGGCGAGGACCTGCTCCAGCACCGTGAACGCCGTCGGCACACCCAGTCCGCCGCGGGCGCGCAGGAGGTCGCGCAGCGTGCACCCCTCCACCAGCTCCATGACGAGGAAGAGCACCGAGTCCGGGCCGTCCGGCGGATCGGCGCCCTGGTCGTGAACGTCGACGACCGCGGGATGGTCGATCCGCGCGGCGGAGCGGGCCTCCCGTTCGAACCGGGTGCGGAACGCCGGATCACCCGCCAGGCGCGGGTCCATCACCTTGATCGCCACCGGCCGCTCCAGCCGGGTGTCCGTACCTCGGTGGACCGTCGACATGCCACCCCGCGCGATCATGGTGCCGAGCCGGTAGCGGCCGTCGAGCAGCGCGCCTGCGGGGGGAGCGGCGGCGTTCACGGGCCTGACCGTACCGTCGCCGCACACCACGGGCGCGTACCCCTGCCGTGCGCTCGCCCGCTGTGGCAGGGTGTCGCACCGTGAACGACGCCCCCGGCGCTTCGGCGTCGCTGTCTCCGGACGTGGCAGTGCTGCCCGTCGCCGAGGTCGCGCTGCGGCTCTCACTGCCCGTCTCGCGCGTCCATCAGCTCGTCCGCGACGGGCACCTGCTGTCCCTGCGCCGTGAGGGCAGCGTCGTCGTCCCGGCGGACTTCCTCGCCGGCAACGCGGTCGTGAAGGGCCTCCCCGGCACGATCACGGTGCTGCGGGACGGTGGTTACGACGACGCGGACATCCTGCGCTGGCTCTTCACCGACGACGATTCCCTGCCCGGCGCCCCCATCGAGGCCCTGCGCTCCGGACGCCACCGCGAGGTCAAGCGGCGCGCCCAGGCGATGGCATTCTGAGCCGCGCCCCCACGGCCCGGGCGAACCCCGGAGCCGCGACCGCGATCCTGCGCCCGCGCGGCACGGCGACGCGCCGGTGCAGCACGTCGTACCCGGCCCGTTCGATCTCGTCGAGGATGCCCTGGTACAGCACGAACGCGCAGCTCACGCAGGCCCGCGACACCGGTTCGAGGAGCGCGATCCCCGGTTCCGCCCGCCGGTAGACCGCGCGCGTGTACGCCACCAGGTGGGCGAGGGCGCGGCGCACCCGCGGGTCGCTTCGGCGGCGGCGACGGCACCGGGTCAGGAGCTCACGGTCCACGCCGAAGGCCGCCAGTTCCACCGCGGGCAGGTAGACCCGGCCGCGGTCGAGGTCCTCGCCGACGTCGCGCAGGAAGTTCGTCAGCTGGAACGCCACCCCCAGCGCGGCCGCAGCTGGCTCGGCCTGCTCGCGGGGCACCACCGTGCCGAGCACCGGCAGCATCTGCAGGCCGATCACCGCCGCCGAGCCGTGGACGTACACCGCGAGGTCGTCGAACGTGGCGTACTCGGTGACGTGGGTGTCCATCCGCATCGACGCGAGGAAGTCCGCGAAATGGCGCTGGTCGATGGCGTGGCGCCGGGCGGTGTCGGCGACCGCGGCCAGCACCGGCTCGGCCGCCGGTCCACCGGCGAGTGCCGTGGAGAGCCGGTCCGCCAGCTCGTCCAGCGCGGCAGCCTTCGCGGCGACCGGCCGGTGGTCGCCGAGGTCGTCCACGATCTCGTCGGCCCGGCGGGCGAACCCGTACAGGGCGTGCACTGCCGGCCTGCGCGCGGGCGGCAGCAGCCGGGTGGCGAGGAAGTAGGTGCGGCCGTGCGCGGCGTTCAGCGAACGGCAGGCGGCGTACGCGGCCCGCAGAACGGGCTCGGTGACGCCGGCGGCGTCGAGCTCAGCTGCCCCTGATCCGCGCATCGGCCGCGACGAGGTGGTGCGGGCCGGACCAGCGCTCACGCAGGCGCAGCGGGTCCGGGCGCTGCAGGGATACGGCGGCGAGCAGGCTCAACAGGCCGCCGACCAGCAGGTACGGCACGTTCTCCACAGCGGCCTCACCGTTGGTGTAGAAGACCACCAGCAGCATGAGCGAGCAGAAGACCGTGACGGCGAGCCAGCGGGCGCTCCACGCCGCCATCGCGAGCAGGGCCATTCCCCACGCCGGGTACCAGGGCAGCATCGCCGGGCCGAGCACCGCCGCGGCGAGCAGCACGATGCCGGCGCGCCGCACGGCGTCCGGCCCGCCGTCGCGCGACTGCCACCACAGCCGCGCCGCCAGCGCCAGCAGCGCGATGCCGCCGATCACCCGCATGGTGTTGATGAACGGCTGAGCCGACACGTTCACCACGATGCCGACGATCGCGTGCAGCAGCTGGCCGATGCCGGTGGGCAGAGACAGCCAGTTGACGATCATCGACGGCGCGCTGAGCGCGGGCAGCCAGCCGAGCCCGACACCCGCGGCCAGACTGCAGGCCGTGAAGACCACGAGGAACACCGCGACGCCCTGGGCCGCCGCCCTGGCGATGCGGGCGGACTGCGACCCCGGCAGCCGGGCCGCCCAGATCAGCACCAGGAACGGCAGGGCGAGGCCCGCGCTGGCCTTGACCGCCATCGCGAGCGTGGCCAGTGCGATGCCGCCGGCATGCTGGCCACGCAGGGTCAGCAGCGCGGCCATCGCGAGCAGGCCCATGACCAGCAGGTCGTTGTGCCCACCGCCCACGAGGTGCACCACCATCACCGGGTTCGCGACCGCGACCCACAGCGCGACCGGGATGCGCCCACCCATCCGCCGGGTGAGCTCGGGGAGCGCCCAGACGAGCAGCGCGAGACCCGGCAGCAGTGCCAGGCGCATGAGCAGGATGCCCGGGATCATGTCGTCGCCGACCACCCAGGCCACGGCCTTGGCGACCAGGATGAACAGCGGGCCGTAGGGCGCGGGCGTGTCCTGCCAGAAGGAGTGCACGTTGTCCGCGAGCGGTCCGGGGAGGGCCTCCGGACCCACCGCGTACGGGTCGAACCCGGCCAGCGGCAGCGCACCCTGCGCGAGGTAGCTGTACATGTCGCGGGTGAGCAACGGCGGCCCGAACAGCAACGGTGTCATCCAGGCCAGGGCGCTGGTGAGCACCGCCCGGCCGCCGACCCAGCCGGCCAGCACGCCACGGCCCAGCCGCACCCAGGCGTACGCCATCAGCGCGAGGCCGATGTACATCAGCGCCGTGGCGAGCTCACGACCGTGGCCGTAACGCCAGAACCCGAGCGCGGTGTTCGTCAGCAGCGGGTCCGTGACCAGCGTGCCGCCCGCACCATAGCCGCCCACGACGAGCAGCACCGCCGCGATCAGACCGAGCAGCAGCGGCGTGCGCGGCGGGGCGCCGAGGCGGCGGAGCACGGTCCGCTCCGGGCGCGGCGGAACGGCTCGCGGCTGGGCCGCGGACGCGGGGTTCGGGACGGCGTGGGTCGTCATGGCAAGGGCCATCGTGGCACGGGCCCGCCGGGCGGGCCGACCGGGCCCTGCACAGGCGCGCCGGATGTCATCCACCCGTCACACGGGCTGCCGCCAACCGGCCGGAGATCAGTACCGGCGGGATACCGACGCCGGGCGTCGTGCCGCAGCCGGCCAGCACCGCATTGTCGAGCCCGCGCACCAGGTTGGCGGTACGGAACGGGCCCGTCTGGGCGAAGGTGTGGGCGGCCGAGAAGGGAGTGCCCGCGGCGAGCCCGTCCGCGGCCCACTCGGCGGGCGTGACCAGCTGCGACACCTCGACGTCCGCCGAGAGCCCGCACAGCTGCGGGTGACGTTTCTGAAGGATGGTGAGGAGCTCGTCGCGGTAGGCGGGACCCACCCGCGGCCAGTCGATCGCCCCGGTACGGGTGTTCGGACAGGGTGCGAGGACGAACAGCACGTCCGAGCCGGGTGGGGCCAGCGCCGGGTCCGTCGCGGTCGGCCGGGTGATCAGGAGTGACGGATCGCTCATCAGCCGCCCCTCGGAGATGATCTCCGAGAACGTGCGGTCCCAGGCCCTTCCGAACGAGATCGTGTGGTGGGTGAGCCCGGGTCGAGCCCGCCGCAGGCCCGCGTGCACGACCACCGCGCTCGGCGACCAGCGCAACGGCACCGGCCGCCGCGGAGCCCTGCCGACGAGGCGGTGGACCACCGGAAGGTCCGGGGTGAGCACGACGGCGTCGCACGCCAGCCGCTCGGTCGGTCCGCACCGGTCCGCGGTGGCGGCGTGGCGGACCGCGACGACGCGTCCGCCGCGCCGCTCCAGCCCCGTCACCGTGCGGCCGGTGAGCAGCCTCGCCCCCGCGCCCGCCGCGGCCCCGGCCAGCGCGTCGGAGATCGCGCGCATCCCCCCGCGCGGGAAGAACACGCCGCGCACGGTGTCCATGTAGGCGATCACGCCGTACGCCGCCAGCGCCCTGCGGGGTGGAACCCCCGCGTAGAGCGCCTGGAAGGAGAACACCCGGCGCAGCCGTTCGTCGGGCAGCAACGCCGCCACCGTTTGCCCCAGCCGCCCGAACCCGCCGAGTGCGGCGAGCCGGGCCAGGTCCGGGCCGACCAGGTCCAGCGGCGAGTCGAAGTTGCGGCCGATGAAGGCGTCGATCTCCACCTCGTACAGCCGCGTGAGCCACGCGCGCAGCCGCCGGTAGCCGCTCGCCGCTGCGGGCCCGCACACGCGCCGCACCTCCGCCTCCATCGCCACGGCGTCGGCGTGGACGTCGATCGTGGAGCCGTCGGCGAAGCACGCCCGGTAGGCCGGATCGAGCGCGACGAGGTCCAACCGGTCCGTCAGGCGCTCGCCGACCGCGGCGAGGGCCTCGTCGAGCAACTCCGGCATCGTCAGGACGGTCGGGCCGGTGTCGAGCCGGTACGTGCCGCGCGGCGTCGTCAGGTCGAGGCGCCCGGCGCGGCCGCCGGGGTGGTCGGCCCGCTCGACGAGCGTCACCTGCCGGCCCGCCCCGAGCAGATGCAGGGCGGCCGAGAGCCCGGCGAGGCCCGCACCGACGACCACGACGTGATCGGTCGGGCCGGGGATCGTGCGGGTCACCGTCGGGCCGCCGCGCCGGCGGTGACCGGGGCAGGACCGCTCACCACCCGCTCACCGGCTGCGGCGCGTGGCCGCCACCGCCAGCTCCGCGAGCCGCGTGGCGGCCGGTTCGGCGATCCCCGCGCCCTCGAGCGCCCGCAGCCCCGTCCCGGTGAGCTCGGCGATGCGCTGTTCGACCGCCGCCACCGCACCCAGATCGACGAGCAGGCCGCGCACCCGATCGACCCCCGCGCCGTCGAGCTCCGGGTCGCCGACGGCCGCCTCCAGCGTCGCGCGCGCCGCGGTGTCCCCACGTTCCTCGGCGTGCTGCATCCCGAGCGCGAGCAGGAACGTCCGCTTGCCCTCGCGCAGGTCGTCGCCTGCTGGCTTGCCCGTGACGGACGGGTCGCCGAACACGCCCAGCAGGTCGTCACGCAGCTGGAAGGCGACGCCCACGTCCGCGCCGAAGCGGCGGTAGGCCGCGATGAGGCCGTCCCCCGCGTCCGCGAGGGCCGCACCCAGGTGCAGCGGTCGCTCCACGGTGTAGGCCGCGGTCTTGTAGCGGTTCACGCGCAGCGCCCCTGCTGCGGACGTGTCCGACGCGGCCTGGTGCAGCACGTCGAGGTACTGGCCGGCCAGTACCTCCGTCCGCATCGCCTCCCAGGGCGCCGACGCCCGTGCAGCGGCAGCTGCGGGCAGCCCCGACGCCCGCAGCATGTCGTCCGCCCACGCCAGGGCCAGATCGCCGAGGAGGATCGCCGCCGCCGCTCCGAAGCGGTCCGCCCGGCCCGCCCAGGCGCCCTCGGCGTGGCGCGCCGCGAACCGCACGTGGACGGTCGGGGCTCCGCGCCGGGTCGCCGAGTCGTCCATCAGGTCGTCGTGGACCAGCGCACACGCCTGAACCAGCTCCAGGGCGCTGACGGCGGCCAGCACGGCGGGTGCGTCCGGGCCGTCCGGGTCGCCGCCCGCGCCCCGCCACCCCCACCACGCGAAGACCGGGCGTACCCGTTTGCCGCCCGCCGCGAACTCCGCCAGGGCCCGGGCGGCCTCCCCGAATGCCGGATCGACCGTCGCGGCCTGCCGGACGCGGCGGTCGAGATAGGCGTGCAGGGTCTGTTCGACGGCGTCGCGGAGCCGGGCGTCGAGCCCGGCAGGCTGGGTGTCGACGGCGCCGGTCACCGGCGGTCCTCGGGGGAGATCACGGTGTCCGAGCCTAGCCAGCCCCGCCCGTCAGCGTCGGGCGCGGACGACCGGCGGGTTGCGGTCCTGGCGGGCCAGCCACACGACGCCACCCGCTGCCGCCGCGACGAGCAGGGTCAGCAGCGTCGTCCACAGCAGCAGCGACGGCCCGTGCGGATCGACGTAGCTCGCCACCGCGCGGATCTCACCCTTCTGGTCCGGCTCGAAGGTCCAGGTCACCGTGGTTCCCTCGGCGTCCCCGTCGGTCTCGAGGACCTGGCCGGGGAACGTGATCTTGAGCTGGAAGTCGGCCCGGTTGGCCGACACGCCCGCGAGGTCGACCGAGCCCTCGGCGAGCACCCGGTTGCCGGCCCGGCGCATCGCGAACTGCACCCGTCCGTCCGGCAGCGTCGCAACCTCGGTGAGCCGCGAGACCTCCTCGAACGAGAGGTCGGAGAAGAGCACCCGCGTCCCGGTGTAGCCGTCGGCCCGGTACGGGCGCAGGTCCACGTCCAGGCCCGGCGGCACCGTGACCACCGGACCGCGGTCCTCCGGGCCGACCGTGGGGGTGGCGACGACCAGCTCGCCCCGCACGGTGTCGTCGGGTTGCACGGCGAGGGCGGCGCGGACCCGCGAGCAGCCGCTGAGCAGTGTGAGCAGCGCGAGGAGGGCGAGCAGTGCCGCGCCGCCCCGGCGGGTGCGACGCCGGGTGG
Organism: Pseudonocardia sp.; assembly: GCA_050248815.1. Lineage (GTDB taxonomy): Bacteria > Actinomycetota > Actinomycetes > Mycobacteriales > Pseudonocardiaceae > Pseudonocardia. The sequence continues at coordinate 81,838 of JBFWRR010000014.1, forward strand.
CCTGCGCGGGTGCGGCGGGCGGGGGCGGGGAGGGCACGGCGGTCATGGTGCCAGCCGGACCGTGGCGGACCGCCGCGGCGGGTGGCGGCGCGCCGGGGTCGTGGTGCGCCGGGGTCGTGGTGCGCCGGGGTCGTGGTGCGCCGGGTGGGGTGCGCGGCCCGCGGCGGTGTGCCTGGCTGCGTACGGCGCGCCCGCCTGCCGGGTGCTCAGCCGCTGCGTGTGCCTGGTCCCGGCCCGTGCACAGCGTGGCGTTGTCGTGCACATGGTCCGGGGTGTGCACGGCGCGTGGGGGTGTGCACGGCGCGCGGGGGTGTGCACGGTGCGCGGGGGTGTGCACGACGCGCCGGGTGTGCGGCGTATCCGCCCGGGCGGGGGCGGTCAGCGCGGCACGGGTGGGAGTGCGGTGATCTCCGGAACCGGCGTCGACGGCGCGTCCAGCGGCAGCGGGCGGCCCAGGACCGCGAAGGGGCGCGTGTCGCCCGTGAAACGGTGCTCGCGTAGCACGTCGACGAACCCGAGCCTGCGGTAGAGCCGCCACGCCCGGCTCGGCGGACGGGGCCGGTGCTCCGGCGTGGACAGCAGTACCCGCGCGTAGTCGGCACCGCCGGTGAGGGCGCGCAGCAGGCCCTCGCCGAGGCCGCCGCCCTGGGCGTCCGGGCGCACGTGCAGCTCGGTCAGCTCAAAGTAGTCGGCGAGCCAGCCCTGCCGCTCCGGGGCTTCGTCGCGCAACCCCCGGCGAACCTCCTCGAACCACCACTGCCCGGGCCCGCCACGATAGCCGTAGGCGATCCCGAGCAGCCGGCCGTCCTCGGCGATCCAGCCCACTGCGCGCCAGCCGGGACGGCGGGCGTGGTCCAGCCAGAGCGAGCGCCGGGCGCGCGCGGTGCCGGGCGGGTAGCCCATCGCGGACACGTAGATCCCGAGCGCCTCGTCGAGGCGTTCGACGAGGTTGGCGTGACCGAGCTCGACGAGCCGGTACCGGGGCGGGGCGGCCGTCACCGGTCAATGAGACCACGGGCACGGTGTGGTCGCCGAGGGTTCGTCGGCGTTCGACTTGACTCGGCGCCGGGCGGCACGTTCTACTGGAGGGGATCGAACAAGCGTTCGATCCCTCGGGCGGCGGCGGGCGGGGAAGCGACCCGCCGCCGGCCGGGCCGGTGCCGATGTCGAGGAGCGTACGCGGGTGGGCACCTTCAGCCGGGTCTTCGGTTCGCGCCAGCCAACGCCGATCAAGGTCCGGTACCAGGACGGCGAGCCGGTCGAGTTCGAGCGTCGCCCGGCCCGCCGGGGCACACGCTTTCTGGTGATCGACGTACGCGAGCGGTGGATCGAGGAGTCGGCGTGGCCGTTCCCGTCGCCGATGCCCGTCGGGGGGGATCGGTTGCGGTGCTGGCGGGTCACCGCCCGCTCGGCCGAGGACCTGGATGCCCCGGAGCGCGAGTTCGTACTGCGGATGCGCGCCGGGCCGGGGGTGTGGGACCTGGTGCGCGTCGCCGAGTGAGGGCGGAACGAGACGGGCGCGCGGCGCAGTGAAGGCGGCGTCGGATCGGATCCGGGACAGACCAGCGGGGAGTGGGGATGACGGTCGTGGTGGAGGGCCCGCCGGTGGCGCGGGCCGCGGTGGGCTTGCTGAGGCAGGCGAACGGAGCCCTGGCCGAGGCGCATCGGGAGACGGATCCCCTGCGCCGGTATCCGGCCGCCTACCTCGCGGCGCTGCGGGCGGCGGCGGCCGTCCTCGCCGTGCGGGCGCGCCCTCAGGCGGCCGGCCCGCGGAGAAAGGCAGACCGCAACGCCTGGCACCTCCTGGCCGATGTCGCGCCGGAGCTGGGGGAGTGGGCGGCATTCTTCGCTTCCTGCTCGGGCACGCGGGCGGCTGCCGAAGCCGGCATCGCCCGGCTGGTCGGGCAGCGGGAGGCGGACGATCTGCTGCGCCAGGCCGAGCAGTTCGTCGGGATCGTCCGGTCGGTCGTCCCGGTCCGCTGAGCAGTCACCGGGTGTGCAGGCCCGGCGGCCATCGGTGGGTCGGCCCGGCTGTCGCCGCTGGGTCGGCCCGGCTGTCGCCGGTGGGTCGGCCCGGCCGTCACCCGTGTGCCGATGCCGGCACACACCGGTGTGCCGCCCCCGGCCGTCACCGGTCGGCCGGCCCGGTCATCACCCGTGTGCTACCCGCCCGGGCCGCAGACCCGCCGACGGCCGCGGACCGGGCCGCATGCGTCTGCCGTCCGGCCGCGACGCCACGCACGGCCGCGGACCGGGCCGCACGCGTCTGCCGTCCGGCCGCGACGCCACGCAACGAACTGGACCTCACGGTCGCGGTCGCCACGGCCGCGGGCGCTCGGTGCGCGAGGACTCGGGCTCGATCCACCGGCGCGTTCCACGGTGGATCCGGGCTCAGGCGCCGGTACGGGCGAGCAGGCGCCGGGCCAGGCCGGACCGCTCGCTGCGCAGCACCCGGCCGAGCAGCGACGCGAACACCGCAGAGACCTCCCGGGCGCCCGGGGTGTCCCACTGCTGAATGGGCAGGCACGCACCCTGCGCCTGCTGGATCGCCGAACGGTCCGGCACGATCGAGCTGAAGACCAGCGGGCCGAACAGCTCCCTGAGCTCGTTGATGCGGAACTGGTGCTCCGCGTTACGCGGCCGGACCCGGTTGATCAGGACCCCGAGCGGCTGCAGGTCGGGATTCGCGCGCTGACGCTCGGACTGCACGGCATCGAAGGCCCGCTGCACGCCGGCGACCGCGAACATCGTCGGGTCCGTCACGAGGATGGCACGCTGCGCCGCCGTGAGCGCGCTGCGGGTGAGCTGGCCCAACGACGGCGGGCAGTCCACGATGACAAGCCGGTAGGGCTCGCCGTCGGCGTCGGTGTCGAGCGGCTCGCCCGAGAGGTCGACCGCCGACATCGCGGCCCCTCTCCGTCCCTCGGCCGAACCGGTGGCCGGAGTGTCGTGCGCGGTCGGCGCGGCAGCGTCCCGGCCGCGCGATCCGCCGCCGCGGGCTTTCAACCGTTCCAGGGCCCGTGCGAGCGCCGCGAGCTGCTTGCCCTCCGGGTCCGGTCGGTTGTGCTGTTCCGTCTCCTCGGAACCGACGACGACGTCGAGGCTCTCGCCCCAGCTGCTCGGCGCGATCGCCCGCAGCAGGACCGAGCGGCGCGGCTCCTCGAGGACGTCCGCGACCGTGGCGTTCGTCGGACCGGGATCGAGAGCCACGGTGGAGTTCGCCTGCGGGTCGAGATCGACGACGAGCGTGCGCATGCCGCGCTGCTCGGCGGCTCCGGCTAGCCCGAGGGCCACCGTGGTCTTGCCCACACCGCCTTTGAGGCTCACGACCGCGACGACCAGCACAAGTGGCAACGTACCGCGCCGCGTGGCGCTCGGATCCCCGGATCTGGTCGAAACGCCGGATCGGCTTCGATAACGGGACGTCAGCACGGCCCGGTGACCGCTCGACCGACCTGCCGGCGGTCACTCCGCGGATGCGCGAGTACTCCGATCGGGGCGACTTGGCCCGGTGACGAAGATCGGAACGGTCAGTCTTCAGGTCTGGCTAGTCGACTCGGCCCGAGACTCGTATCCTTGCCCGCAGACGCCCATCCCGGGCGCTCGTCGCGTCGTTCCGGCACTATGGAAGATGACCCGACAGGAATGATTTAGTGCCGGAGGAAGCCGATGCCCCTCTCCGAGCACGAGCAGCGACTGCTCGACCAGATCGAGCGTGCTCTCTACGCCGAAGACCCCAAGTTCGCGTCCACCGTGCGCGGCGGCCGGATGCGTCCCCCGACGAAGCGACGCCGCGTACAGGGTTTCGCCCTGTTCGCCGTCGGCCTCGTGATGCTCGTGTTGGGTGTCGCGTTGCCGATGCTGTGGCTGGGTAGCTTCCCTGTGCTGAGCGTGATCGGTTTTCTGGTGATGCTCGGTGGCGCCGTGATGGCCGTCACATCCGTAGGCAGCGGCGCCAAGGGCGCCGGATCGGCCAAGCCTGCCGAGCCGGACAAGAACCGCTTCACCGGCCGCATGGAGGAGCGCTTCCGGCGCCGCTTCGAGCAGGAATGAGCCGAGCGTCCCGGCGACTTCGCTCGCACCACGCGGGCTGACCGTCCGCGGCCAACTCCGACGAGAGCCCCGTCGCAGCCCACGCTGCGACGGGGCTCTGTCGTATCCGAGGTCGTACCCGCCGTCGTGTCCAGGCCGGCCGCGCGCGGACTCCCTCGACCCGCGAACGGCACGTTCGGGCGGCAGGTCTTCCTGGACGTGCTGGCCGTGCGTCTCAGGTGGACGGTCTGCCGGGTCAGCGCGGGCCCGGGCCCGCCATCACGTCCCGTGACGCCGTGGGCGCCGGCGGATCGACCCTGGCGGCGGATGCCCGCTGTGCCCGGCGCGACCGGTACGCGCCGCGCGCGGTCCGTACCCCGTCCAGCACCGACCGTGGCAGGAGCAGGCGCCTCCAGCCCAGCGGATCCCGGGCCTCGATCCCGGCGCGCAATACCTGCATCGGCGCGTCGAGTTGGTGCGGAGCGGGGTGCTCGAGGCCGTACCAGCTCGCTTCGACGGCCCCGACGACCTGGCGCATCGACGCCTGTGCGGCCTCGCCGAGGCGGTGCTCGCGCACGATTCGGCGGGCGGCGGCGCGGACGGTGTCGCTGCGCCGGCCCGGCACCCCGCGATCGGCGGACTCGGCGAGCAGCTCCTCCCATGCGGCCGTGGCCGCAGCGGGCCCGCCGCGCGCGACGGTGGCGAGGCGGCGCCTGCGCTGAATCGCACGCCAACCGGCGGGCGTGGCGACGATCAGGGCCAGGACGGCGACCAGCACGAACGGCCACACCGGGATGTCGATCCCGGTGTTCGGCGGGGCGGATGCGTCGCCGGGTACCGGCACGGGTGGCTCGGCCTGCTGCGACGGAGAGGCACCGGAGCCCTCCGGCTGCTGCTCGGGCTCCTGCTGCTCCCCGGGGTCGCCTGAGCCGCTCTCCGCCCGGGCCTGCGCGACGTACGGCGGCTCGATCGTGCGGCCGTCCGAGAGCGGGGTGGGGTCGAACATCAGCCAGCCCTGACCTTCGAACCACACCTCGACCCAGGCGTGCGCATCCGAGGTGCGGATCGTGCGGTTGTCGGGGTCGTCGGTGCCGGGGTTGCCGCCGGTGAACCCGATCGCGACGCGAGCGGGCACGCCGAGGGTCCGCAGCATGATCGCCATGGCGGAGGCGTACTGCTCGCAGTAACCGATCCGGCCGACCGTCAGGAACTCGACGAGGGCATCGTCGCCGTTGCCGGGCGCGGTCTGCAGGCTGTAGCGGAACGGCGAGCCCGGCGCGGTGAACCAGTCAAGGAGGGCCATCGACCGGTCGAAGTCCGTCGTGGCACCCCTGGCGACCTGCTCGGCGATCTCGTGCACCCGCGGGTCGACGCCGCTGGTGACGAGGTAGTCGGGATCGACCCCGCCCCGGCCCGCGGCGCGCAGCTGCGCCGCGGTGGGCGAGGGCAGCGATGCCTCCTGCTCCCAGCCGCCCTCCTCGCGGGGCAGCGAGGTGTAGGCGATCCCGCTCTCGGGGTCGTAGGCCCACGCCTCGTCGTCCACTCCGGTGACCAGCAGCGGATCCCCGTAGAGGGGCAGCCAGTAGTCCCGGTAGGCGATGTTCTCGACCTCGACGACGGCCTTCTCGCCCGGTCCCGCGGGCACCGGCAACGGCCCGGTGAGGTTGACGCCGCGGTCCGGCCGGCCTGCCTGCCATCCGGTGTCCGGGACGTAGTCGCGCAGCGTCAGCGCCCGCAGATAGGTGGGTCGCGGGAGACCGCCGACCGACAGGAGATCCTCCGGCTGGGCACGGGTGAGCTGGCCACGCAGGGCGGTGAACGGGTCCAACCCGATGTCGGCGCCGGCGCGGGGCCCCTCGGCGAAGCGGCCGTCCGTCCCGACGGGGCCCGCGACGATCCCGGCGAGCAGCGCGATCCCCACGCCCACCGCGGTGACGGCGACCGCGCCGGGCAGGCGGCGACTGTTCGCGCCGACGACGAGCAGGAGCGCGAACGCGGCGGCGCCGGCCGCGAACGTCCACCAGGGCAGCAGGTCGTCGGCGAGGGCCGTGGGTACGGCGAACGCGACGAGCAGCGGCACCCCGGCGGTCGCCGGCGCGTTCGCCACGACCGCCGCGAAGTGCGCCGCCACCGCGATCAACCCGACGGCGAGCGTGGCGAGGAAGGCGATCTCGGGGGTGAGCGGAACCGGTGACGGCGCGGTCTGGATCTGGGCGACCGCCCCGCCCGCGAGCGCGGCCATCTCGCCGAACGCGTCCGGTCCCGGGAGCACCCCGAGCACGGCTTCGTCGCAGAACAGCCCCGTGACCAGCAGCAGGAGCCCCACCACCTGCCCGAGCACGACGACGGGGGCGCCCAGGGCCGCGACGACCGTGCCGATCGCGGCCACCACGACGACCGCGGCCGCGGCGTAGCCGATCCAGCCGCTGCCCTGCACGACCGCCGCGATCGGGGCGGAGGCGAGCAGCACCGCGAGCGCCACGACGAGGGAGGGCAGCCACGGCAGCTCGGGCCGCACCGACGCCGGGGCCGGCGCCCTGCGGCGGCGGACGGGTGTGGAGAGGGCCACCGTCAGCCCCCCGCGCGGACGGCGGTGTGCAGCAGGTCCTCCCACGCCCGGCCGGGCGTGCTGTCCGCGCCGGCGACCGTGACGTGCCAGTCCGCGCGCCGCAGCGCCGATGCGGCCGGATCGACCGGCGGTGCGGCCGTCGTGGTGGCCGGATCCCACGTGGCGACGTCGAGGAGCACGGCGTGCCCGGCCCCGGGGCAGGCGGCGACCAGAGCGTCCAGCTGCGCGGGCTCGGCCGCGCCCAGGACGGCGAGGACGTCGCCGTGCGCGAGCGCGGGCCCGCCGAGGTCGCCGCGGGCCGAGGGGCGCACGGCGGCGAGGACATCCAGGATCGCGTCCGCGGCGGCGGACCCGGCAGACGGTTCCGAGCCGGTGGGGAAGCTGCCGTCCTCGAAGACGAGCGTGACGGGCTCGCCACGGCGGATGAGGTGTACGCAGATGCTCGCGACCAGCTCGACGGCGAACTCCAGGCTCGACGCCGTGCCGCGGCCGCGGTGCGCGACGTCGCGGCGGTCCAGCAGCACCGTGATCGCCCCGCGCCACGGCCGTTCCTCGAGGCGCACCATGAGTTCGTCGTGGCGGGCGGTGCTGCGCCAGTGCACGCGGCGCAGCTCGTCGCCGAGCCGGTACTCCCGCACCAGGACGTCCGACTGGCCCATGCCCTGGTGCGACAGCGACGCCCCCGGGGTGCCCTCGCCCGCGCCGAGCGCCGGGGGAGTGCCCTGCAACGGGCTCACCCGAGGCAGCACGAGCAGCGAACGGGTACCGGGCACCTCGCGTTCGAGCTCCGTGAGCCCCAATGGGTCCGTGACCCGCGTGCTGAGCGGTCCGACGCGGTGCACGCCCCGGCGCACCGGGCGCAGCGGGTAGCGCAGCTCGGCGCCCGTTCGCGGGGACAGGCGGTGGACGGTGAACCGCGGTGGGGCCTGCGGTTGCGGCCCCGCGGAGTCCGGGACGGTGTCGGCCAACTGCATCGACCCGATCAGCGGGCCACCCGAGACCCGCAGTGCGACACCCGAGTCCGTGCCGACGGGCAACCGCTCGGGGCTGACCTGCCGCCGCACCTCGATCGCCCGCCGCGTCCAGGCCGTGAGCGCGAGCGCGAGCAGGGGCAACGCCGCGACGAACACCCCGACCCGGACCAGGTCGCGCTCGTTGAGCACGATCGCGCAGCCGATCGTCGCGATCCCGCCGGCCAGCAGGCAGCGTCCGCGCCCCGTGATGCCGGAGAACAGTCCGGGCGCGCCCTGCTGCACGCCCGTCAGGCCCCGCCGCCCGGCGCGGTGGGCGCAGGCAGGCGGGCGAGCAGGGCACGCACGAGGTCGGCCGCCGAGCGGCGGGCGGCCTGTGCGTCCGAGGTGAGCAGCAGGCGGTGGGCGAGCACCGGTATTGCGATCGCGTGGACGTCGTCGGGCACGACGAACCCGCGCCCGGACAGTGCCGCCTGGGCGCGCGCCGCCCGGACGAGGTGCAGGGTGGCGCGCGGCGACGCGCCGAGGCGCAGCTCGGTGAGTCTGCGGGTGGCGGCCACCAGGTCCACGCAGTACTGGCGGACATCCTGGCCGACGTGCACGCCGCGCACCGCGTCGATGGCCGCACGCACCCGCTGCACGTCGACCACGGGACGCAGGGTGGCGAGCGGGTCCGCGGCCGAGTGCTCGTCCACGATGGCCAGCTCGGCGACCGTGTCCGGGTAGCCGACGCTGACCCGCGCGGTGAACCGGTCGCGCTGCGCCTCGGGCAGCGGGTAGGTGCCGTCCATCTCGATCGGGTTCTGCGTGGCGACGACCATGAACGGCTCGGCGAGCGCGTACGTCGCGCCGTCCACCGTGACCTGGTGCTCGGCCATGCACTCCAGCAGCGCGGACTGCGTCTTCGGCGACGCCCGGTTGATCTCGTCCGCGACGACGACGTTCGCGAACACGGGACCGGGCCGGAACTCGAACTGCATCGACTGCCGGTTGTAGATCGAGACACCGGTGACGTCGCCGGGCAGCAGGTCCGGGGTGAACTGGATGCGGCTCACCGAGCAGTCGATGGACCGCGCCAGCGCCTTGGCCAGCGATGTCTTGCCGACGCCCGGGACGTCCTCGACGAGCAGGTGGCCCTCGGACAGCAGCGTCACCAGGGCGATGCGCACGACCTCGGGTTTGCCGACGAGCACGCGTTGCACGTTCGCGGCGACGCGGTGGGAGAAGTCGGCCACGTCGGCGAGCCCGGCGGGGCCGCCGTCCAGGCTGCGGGCTCCGGCGGGCCCGCTCGTCGTCGTCATGGGGGCCAGTCTGTCAAACGGTACGTACAGCGCCTTCGCTCGGTCGGTGGACCGCCGCCCCACACCCACCCACACCCATCCCCACACCCGTCCCCACAGCGCCCCACCGGGCCCGGAGACCGGCCGTCCGGCGTGCCGGAACCACCGCCCGTCGTGCCGATACCGACGGCCGGATGGGTGAACGGGCGCCGCGGAAGCGGCCTGTGACATCGCCCGGGGGAGTGGCGGCCATCCGCCCCCCACTCGGCCCCACCGGCTCTGACCTGGCCGGATGCACATTCACCGGCGGAAATCACGCCGCCGTTCCGGTTGACGGTGGGTGGAAGTGGGGTAATGTGGTGACCACTGGGGCGCGGCGGAGGACGCTGGGCCCCAGCAGGGTGGAGGTGAGGACATGTTCCTCGGCACCTACACCCCCAAGCTGGACGACAAAGGGCGGCTCACGCTGCCGGCGAAGTTCCGCGACGAGCTGCGAGGTGGCCTGATGATCACGAAGGGGCAGGACCACTGCCTCTACGTCTTCACCAGGGAAGCCTTCACGGAGATGGCCCAGAAGGTCGCCTCCGCACCGCTGACCAGCGAGTCCGCCCGCGTCTTCCAGCGCAATCTCTTCTCGGGCACGGACGAGCAGCACCCGGACGCCCAGGGGCGGATCGCCATCACCCCTGAGCTGCGCCGGTATGCGGGGCTGTCCAAGGACTGCGTGGTGATCGGCGCCTTCACCCGGGCCGAGATCTGGGACGCGCAGGCCTGGCAGCGCTATCAGGACGAGCACGAGGAGACCTACGCGAAGGCGCAGGAGGAGGTACTGCCCGGGCTGCTCTAGCCGGGCCGAGCAACAACCGATTCGCCGCCGGTGCCACCGCCCGGCGACCCTGGCGCACTTCCCCGGTGTCAGGTTCGCCGGGCGGTGTCATCGAAGGGGTCATCGACGGGGTACGGGCGGTCCGGCTGGGGAGCGCGGACCGGTTCGGGGGACGCGGGGTCGGAGGTGAGGAATGGGGCAACACCCTCAGCACCCGGTGGACGGGGTGCAGGGCGCGCCGGCTGGGGCCAGGCACGTCCCGGTCCTCCTTCCCCGGGTCGCGGAGCTGCTCGCTCCGGCGCTGGCCGGCAGGCCCGC
>JBFWRR010000015.1:0-37838 GCA_050248815.1 Pseudonocardia sp.
CTCCCAGCACCGTTGCACACCGCCCCGCACCGTGCACACCGTCTCGCGGGGTGCCCACCTCCCAGCACCGTGCACACCGCCCCGCACCGTGCACACCGCCCCGCACCGTGCACACCGCCCCGCACCGCGCACACCCCGACGCGGCCGTGCACACCCCGACGCGGCCGTGCACACGACCCGCGCTGTGCACGGGGACATCACCATGTGCACGGCGACGCACGGTGTGCACGGGCAGCCACGCCACCCCGCCGCGCACACCGCCGCACCGCGCACACCGCCCCGCACCGCGCACACCGTCTCGCACCGTGCACACGACCCGCGCTGTGCACGGGGACATCACCATGTGCACGGCGACGCACGGTGTGCACGGGCAGCCACGCCACCCCGCCGCGCACCGCGACCCACGGACCGTCAGATCAGCCGCCGTGGGCCCGTGTCGTCGCGCGCAGCGGGCGGCCCGACGACGATGCGTGCCCCCGCCACGAACACGCCGTCCACCGACGCGATCACCGGATCGAGCGCCAGCGAGCGCACCTCCGGGAGGTCCTCCGCGATCCACCCGACCCGCAGCACCAGGTCCTCCAGCGCCTCCATCTGCACCGGCTGCGTGCCGCGGTAGCCCGCGAGCAGGGGCGCCGCCCGCGGCGCGCGGACCAGCGCTGCGGCGTCGGTGTCCGACACCGGCACGACGCGGAACGCGCGGTCGCCCAGGAGCTCGGTCGCGAGGCCCGAGAGCCCGAACGACAGCAGCGACCCGAACGACGGGTCGTCCACGATCGCGAGCACGCACGAGATGCCCTGCGGTGCCATCCGCTGGACGTAGACCTCCGGCTCCCCGGTGATCGCGGTGATCGCCGCGTACGCCTCGCGTACGGCCGTCTCGTTCCCGAGGTCCGTGCGGACCCCGACCGCGTCCGTGCGGTGGCGCCAGAGGTCGTCGACGGCCTTCACCACGACCGGCATGCCGAGGCCCTGCGCCGCGGCCACGGCCGCGTCCTCGCCGTCCACGCGGTGGTAGTCGACGAGCTCGATGCCGTAGGCGCGCAGCAGGCGGCGCGCCGTCGCGTGGTCGAGCCTGCGCGCGACCGGCCCGTCCGCACCGTCGTCGATGCGCCCGCACTCCTGGTGGACGAGCTCGCGCGCCTGCTCGCGATCGATCCCGGGCGGTTCGACGAACGCGCCCACCGGCTGGGCCCGCCACCGCGCGTAGCGGCAGACCCGGGCGAGCGCTCCGACGGCCCGCTCCGGGCTGGGGTAGCTCGGCACCGAACCGCGCACGGGCGACCCGTCCGGACCCGTCACGGCCAGCTCCGCGGGCACGCCCTCCGCGGCCAGGAACACCGCCACGACCGGCTTGCCCGAGCCGTTCACGGCCTCGCGGATCGCGCGCGCGTACGCCGCACCGGGCTTCGCGATCGGCGGCACGAACACCACGACGAGCGCGTCCGCGGCCTCGTCCTGCGCCGCCTTCGTGACGGCTGCCGCGAACTCCTCGGGGCTCGCCGCGGCACCGACGTCGACCGGCTCGCCGAGCGGCTCGAGCCCCTCCCCCACGAGCCCGTCCACGGCGAGCACGCCGATCGCCGTCGAGTTGCCGACCACCGCCACCCGCGAGCCCGCGGGCAACGGCTGGTAGGCCAGCAGAAGCGCAGTGTCGAACATCTGCGTGAGCGTGGCCACCCGCACGACGCCGCTCTGCTCGAACAGCGCCGCCACGCTCTGCTCGTCGATGGACACCGCGGCGGCGGCGAGCCCCGGCACCGGCCCGGTGTGCCGCCCGCTCTTGACCGCGACGATCGGCTTCGTGCGCGCCAGCCGCCGCGCGACCCGGGCGAACTTGCGCGGGTTGCCGAAGGTCTCCAGGTAGAGCAGGACGACATCGGTGGCCGGGTCGGTCTGCCAGTACTGGAGGAGGTCGTTTCCGGATACGTCGGCACGGTTGCCGGCGGAGACGAAGGTGGACAGCCCCAGCCCGCGCTCGGCCGCCGTCGCGAGGATCGCGGTGCCCAACGCGCCGGACTGGCTGAAGAACCCGACGCGTCCCCGGCCGGGCAGCACCGGCGCCAGCGTCGCGTTGAGCCGGACGCCCCGGTCGGTGTTCGCGATCCCCAGCGCGTTCGGCCCGACCACCCGCATCCCGTGCGCGCGGGCCTCCGCCACCAGCCGCGCCTGCGCGAGCGTCCCGCCGCCGCCCGCGTCCGCGAACCCCGAGCTGATGACGACCAGGCCGTGCACGCCCTTGGCCCGGCACGAGTCCATGACCTCGTCCATGCCTCCGGCGGGGACCGCCACCACGGCGAGATCCACCTCGTCGGGGATGTCGGTGACCGACGGGTACGCACGCACCCCGTGCACCGACCGGGCCTCCGGGTTCACCGGGTACACCGGGCCCGCCGGGTTGGCCCGCAGCAGGTGGGTGAAGACCGCGTGCCCGATCTTCGACGGGTCCGCGGACGCCCCGATCACGGCGACCGAGCGCGGGTGCAGGAGGTTGTGCACGGAGCGCGCCTCCGCCCGCTGCTCGCGCGCGTGCCGCACGGCGAGCGAGGCCTCGGTCGGGTCGATGTCGAACTCCAGGTGCAGCACACCCTCGGTGAACGCCCGTTTGACCTGGTAGCCGGCCTGCCGGAAGACGCGCACCATCGCGTGGTTCTCCACCAGCACCTCGGCCTCGAACCGCTGCAGACCGTTCTCGCGCGCCGCGGCGGCGAGGTGCTCCAGGAGGATCGACCCGAGCCCGCGGCCCTGGTGGTCGTCGCGGGCGACGAACGCCACCTCGGCGGACTCGGGCGGTGCGGGCGGATCGTCCCCCGGCAGACCCTCGTAGCGGCCCACCGCCACGATCTCGTCGTCCACGAGGCACACGAACGCCACCCGGCGGCGGTGGTCCACGACCGTGAACCGCTCCAGGTCGCGCGGGGAGATCCGCGGGTACGGCCCGAAGAACCGCAGGTAGCGGGTGTGCTCGGAGAGGTGTCCGTGGAAGTCCACCAGCCGCTTCGCGTCCGTCGGCAGGATCGGACGCAGGTGCACCAGGCCACCGTCGGAGGCGATGACGTCGGCCTCCCAGTGGCGCGGGTAGGGGGCCGGTGGTGTGTCCGCGGGCGGGACGGCCTCCGTGGGGGCCGCGGACGGCACGAACTCACCCTGCCCGGTCGGCGGCCCGGAGCCGGCGGGCTGCGCAGGTCCCGCCTCGGCGATCGGCGTCCCGGCGGAAGGCTGCGCGGGCCCCGCGTCCTCAGCGGACGGCGAGGGCCCGGCTCCCGTGCGCTCGCTGGATCCGGGCCTGCCCGGGATGGGGTCCGGCGACGAGGTCACGGCGCGCTCAGTCCCGGGGGTCGTCCGGGTCGAGCCCGTGCAGCGGGAACACCGCGCGCCGTACTTCCATGACCGCAGTGTCGACGCTGTCGCCGCCCTCGGTCCAGGGTTCGTAGCCCACCTCGCACCCGTCGGTCATCGCGGTGGGCAGCGGGCGGCGGGTGAGCGTGGCCGCATGGGCCACCCAGTCCGCGGGCAGCGGCCGCGCCGGCTCGAGATCGCGGTCGAGCACGGTGGCCAACAAGTGCGTCCAGGACCGCGGCACCACCCGGAAGAGCGCGTATCCGCCACCGCCGAGGGCGAGCCACTTCCCGGCGCAGGTCTGGTCGACCAGCCGCCGCAGCGTCCGGTAGATCTCGCGGTGGCCGTCCACGGACAGGCCGAGGTTCGCGAGCGGGTCCTCGGCGTGGGTGTCCGTCCCGCACTGCGTGACCAGGAGCTGCGGGCGGTACGCCCGAAGCAGCGACGGCACGACCGCGTGGAAGGCGCGCAGCCAGCCCGCGTCCTTCGTCCCGGGCAGCATCGGCACGTTCACCGCGTAGCCCGCGCCGTCGCCCGCGCCGTACTCGCCCGGCCAGCCGGTACCCGGCCAGAGCGTGAGCGGGTGCTGGTGGATCGAGATCGTCATCACCCGGGGATCGTCGTAGAACGCGGCCTGCACGCCGTCTCCGTGGTGGACGTCGACGTCGAGGTAGACGATGCGCTCGTAGCCCTGCTCGAGCAGCCAGGCGATCGCGACCGAGCAGTCGTTGTAGACGCAGAACCCCGCGGCGCGGTCCGCCATGGCGTGGTGCAGGCCGCCCGCGATGTTCACCGCACGGTCGGTGCGGCCCTCCGCGATGTGCTGCGCCGCGAGCAGCGATCCGCCGCACACGAGTGCGCTCGCCTCGTGCATGCGTGGGAAGATCGGGTTGTCGTCGGTGCCGAGGCCGTGGCCGATCCCGAAGGCCACCTCCGGTGCCGACTTCACCGCGGAGATGTAGCCCGGCGTGTGCACCCGCTCGATCTCGGAGTCCGGTGCGGCGTCGGGCGCATGCAGCTCGACCCCGTCCAGGACGCCGAGCCCGCGGGCGAGCCGCATCGTGAGGTCGAGCCGGACGGGATCGAGGGGGTGGGAGTCGTCGAGCTCGTAGCCGAGGAACTCCGGTGTCCACACGACGGAAGCACGGGTGCCCATGCCCCCGACCGTAGGCGATCCGCGCGCCTGCCGCCGCCGTCCGAGCGCCGGGCGGTACTGCGACGGGGCACACACCCGTACCGGACGACTAGCATGGCGCAAGACGAAGGGGCAAGCGCGTGAACGAGCTCATCGATACCACAGAGATGTACCTCCGGACCATCTACGAGCTGGAGGAAGAGGGCATCGTCCCGCTGCGCGCGCGGATCGCCGAGCGGCTGGGACAGAGCGGGCCGACCGTCAGCCAGACGGTCGCGCGGATGGAGCGCGACGGCCTCGTCGTCGTCGCCGGAGACCGGCACCTCGAGCTCACCGAGGAGGGCCGCGCCCGCGCCGTGTCGGTGATGCGCAAGCATCGGCTGGCCGAGCGGCTGCTCATCGACGTCATCGGCCTGGAGTGGGAGCAGGTGCACATCGAGGCCTGCCGCTGGGAGCACGTCATGAGCGAGGCGGTGGAGCGCAAGCTCGTGGCGCTGCTGGACAACCCCACCATCTCCCCGTACGGCAACCCGATCCCGGGGCTGGCGGACCTGCAGCACGAGGCCGATTCCGCCCGGCCCAGCGCCGCGGTTCCACCGACGCTCGAAGCGGGGCTGCAGCGGCTCGACGAGTTCGCCCGCCGCGGCGGAGGCTCGGTCGAGGTGCGACGCATCGCCGAGCACGTGCAGGCCGACGCCGACCTCATGTCCGAGCTGAAGGACGTGGGCATCGTCCCGGGCGGCAGTGTCGAGGTGCGGGCCATCGCGCGCTACGGAGACGCCGTGCCGGTCGGTGGGAACGGGGCGAGCGTCGCGCCGCTGGTGGCCCACGCGGTCCTCGTGCGGCCCAGCGCGTGACGCCGGGGTCCATGAAGCTGCTCGTCACCGGAGGCGCCGGCTACGTCGGCAGCGTCTGTGCGGCGCACCTGGTGGCCGCGGGCCACGACGTCACGGTGCTCGACGACCTGTCCACCGGTCATCGCGACGCGGTGCCCGGCGGGGCGCGCTTCGTGGAGGGTGATCTCGCCGAGATCGCCGACGACACCCTCGCCGAGGGCTACGACGGCGTGCTGCACTTCGCGGCACGCTCGCTCGTCGGCGAGTCCGTGCTGCAGCCCGAGCGGTACTGGTTCGGCAACGTGGTCACCAGCCTGCGGCTGCTGGAGGCGATGCGTCGCCACGGCACCCCCCGGCTGGTGTTCTCCTCGACGGCAGCCACGTACGGCGAACCCGATCAGGTGCCGATCCGGGAGGACGCGCCCACCCGGCCCACCAACCCCTACGGGGCCAGCAAGCTCGCGATCGACCACGCCGTCAGCTCCTACGCCGCCGCACACGGGCTCGCCGCCGTGAGCCTGCGCTACTTCAACGTGGCGGGAGCGCACCTGGGCTCGCAGGGCCGCTTCGGCGAGCGGCACACGGTGGAGACCCACCTGATCCCGATCGTGCTGCAGGTGGCGGCGGGCCGGCGCGAGCACGTCCATATCTACGGCGACGACTGGCCGACGCCGGACGGCACCTGCGTGCGCGACTACATCCACGTCGACGACCTCGCCGATGCCCACCTGCTGGCCCTGCGCCACGCCTCTCCGGGCCGGCACTCGATCTTCAACCTGGGCAACGGCACCGGCTTCTCGGTGCGGGAGGTCGTGGCGGCCTGCCGCGCGGTGACGGGCCACCCGATCCCGGCGGTGGACGCACCGCGGCGGGCGGGCGACCCGGCCGTGCTCGTGGCCTCCAGCGAGGCAGCGCGCACGGAGCTGGGCTGGCGGCCCGGCCGCACCGAGCTCGCGCGCATCGTCGGCGACGCGTGGGAGTTCGCGCAGGCGCAGCCCGCGCTGCGCTGACGGCTCCCCGGACACTGCTCGGACGCTGCTCGGACGGGGACCCGGACCGACGTCGCAACATCCAGGCACACGTCACAGCCCTCCGGACGGCTGCGACGTGGACGTCGGTGTTGCGAGCCCGGCCCGCAAGGGGATCAAGGCTCAGCCCGCCAGCCACTCGCGGATCTCCTCCGGCCGGATCCCGGCGGCTGCCGTCTGACGCAACAGCGCGGTGAGGTGGTGCGCGGGCCACGCCCGCTCGGCCCGCTCCAGCGCGATGTTCGCGAGCGCCCCGCGGCCGCGGGCGAGCGCGGCCAGCGCGAGGAGCGCCGCGGGGACGGCCGCCTCCGGATCCGGGGTCTCGCGGGCGAGCGCGGCCCAGAGCTGCTCGGCGGCGGCCGCCTGGGAGCCCACGCACAGGCGCATCGCCGCGTCTCGCACCTCGGGCGTCCCGAGGGCCAGCGCGAGGGCGACCACCGCCTCGTCGTCCAGCTGCAGGTCTCCCCGCGCGGCGGCCGCCACGGCGCCGTCCAGCGTCCGCAGCGCCGCCTCGATCTCGTCGGTCGTCTCCCGTGCGCCGGGCCGATCCGGGTCGTCGGGAGAGCCCTCCCCGGTGCCGCCGGCCCCCGCGCGTGTGCAGGCCTGGGCGAACGCCCGCTCCAGCAGCTTCTCCCGCCGCCGCAGCACCGGCCGCGCCACGGCCGTGACGAGGGCCTCCATCTCGGCGCGCTCGCCGTACACGACCTGCCCGTCCGCGACGGCGTGGGCGGCCGCCGCCGTGCCGCCCGGGTCGGCGAGCGTGCCCGAGCAGCACCCGTCGTAGCAGGCCCAGGAGGCGCCGGCGGCGCAGCGCTGCGTCCACATCACCGAATGCGCGGCGATCCCGCGCGCGCGCAGCGCGGCGACCGCGGCGTTCGCGATCTCGCGCCGCGCCGGCCCGGCCGGGGGGCGCTTGCGCCCGCGGCCACCCGCGCTGCGCGGCCTCGGCCGTGGGCGTCCGGGAGCCCGCCCGCCCGGGCCCTGCCCCACCACGATCACGGCGGCCTCGGCGGGCGCGTCGAGCAGCAGCCCGTCCGCCGCCTGGGCGGCGACCGCAGCCGCGTGCCGCGGTTGCGGGAGGTCGACCCGCAACCCGAGCCCGAGGCGGTGGCGACCGGTCGGCGTGCGGTGCAGGGCGACGAGGACCAGTGAGTCGCGCGGGCGGAAGCCGAGCAGGACGGGCACGGCCGCGATGAGGTCGGCCGGTTCCGAGAGGCGGATCGTGCTCGTGGGCGGGGTGGTGGGAGGCGGTGCCGAAGTCATGATCGTGAGCTTGGGCCATCGCGCGACCCCCGTGGGCCGAATCGGAGATCTGTGGATGAATTTCTCCGAGGTGGACAGCCGAGCCGCCACCACGGGCCGCGTGGGGCCGTCCTGGAACGGGCGGGCGCCGGGGTCGGAAGAAAGGGCGGCCCCCGCTGGCGCCGGGGTGGACGGCAGCGGGGGCCCGCGGGAGTGGGGGTGGCCGCCGGGGGGAGCGAGTGCCACACCACGTCCCGATCTCCTTCGGATCTCTGCGGGCCTGGTCCCGGACGGTGCCGTCGGGGTCGGGTACGAACCGTGGGGGGCCGGTTCGTGTCCGGTGCGTGACCGGGCCGTTATCAATCCGGTGAGAACGTTATCGGCTGCGGCTCGAGACGCCAGGTTCTGACACGGTTCGACGCGACCGCCGGGCGCGATTGCGCGACGAATGGCGCACACCTCGGCGTGTCTCCACCGGACTCCGCCATCCGACCGCTCGGCGCGGCGTCCGGTCGCACACGACCGAGTCTCGCCCTCACGATCAGCGCACCCCCAGCTCCCGCAACCGCTCCCGGAACCGCTCGATCCCGGCCAGCTTCACGTCCTCGTACCCGCGGACCAGGTCGGCCGCCTCGGCCGCCGCCACCGCGACGTCGTAGTTCTCCGCCGTGAGGCCGGTGGCGAGGCGGGCCACGAGCGCCCGGTACCCGTCGCGCACCGCGCGCTCGACGCGCCGCAGGTGCATCCCCCCGAAGGGGTCCAGCGCGGTGCCCCGCAGCACCTTGCCCTTCGCGAGCCCGCGCAGCACGGGCCGCATCCACGGCCCGAACGCGATCTTCTCCTCGCGGCCGAGGGCCTTGAGGATCGGCGGGTGCAGCCGGTAGCGCCGCTTCGCGCCGCCGGGGACCTCGGCGGCGAGCTGCGCCTCGAACGCGGGATCGGTGAGCAGCCGCGCCACCTCGTACTCGTCCTTGTAGGCGGTGAGCTTGTGCAGCCCGCGGGCGACGGCCTCGGAGAACCGCGTGTCCTCGCCCAGACGCCGCTCGGCGCGCCAGGCGCCGAGCACGTCCCCGACGTAGCGGGCCGCGGTGCGCTCGCCCTGGTAGTCGACGAGATGCGCGGCACGGATCTCGACGAGCCGGCGTGTCTGCCCCGTCAGCTCCCCGAGGTCCAGCGAGGCCGGCGGCTTCGGAGCCGGCGCCGCGGCGGCCGGCGCCGTGGCACCGGTCGCGCGGGCGAACGCCGCCGGGTCCGCGACGGCCACCCGACCCCAGCGGAACGCCGCGACGTTCACCGCCACGGCCACGCCGTTGAGCTCGATCGCCCACTCGATCGCCTCGGCCGACAGCGGCAGCGCTCCGGCCTGGTGCGCGGCGCCGACCAGCAGGAGGTTCGCGGGCATCCCGTCGCCGAACAGCGCCACGGCGGCGGCCTGGGCGTCCAGCGCCACGACCTCCCGCGTCCGCTCCCGGATGCGGTCGGTCAGCATCCCGGCGCCGGGCGCGGTCACGGACGCGTCGCGCACCATCGACCCGGTCGGGACGTCGCTCGTGGACACCACCGCGACCGTCGTGTCCGGGGCGGCGTAGGTCAGGAACCGGGGGTCGGCGCCGACCAGCGCGTCGAAGGCGAGGTAGCAGTGGGCGTGCCCCACCCGGTTCGCGGGGCCGAGCGCGGCGGCGTCGCGGGCGATCCGCAGGTGCGAGGTGACCGGTCCGGCCTTCTGCGAGAGCCCGGTCTGGTCCACGCCGTGCACGGCGAGCCCGTCGCGGACGGCGGCCGAGGCCAGCACCTGGTTGACCGTGACGATGCCGGTGCCGCCGATCCCGGCGAGGAAGACGTCCGCCCGGTCGACGTCCACCGCCACGGAGGGCACCGACGGCGGCTCGGAGCGCTCCCGCGCCGCCGCGCGCACCGCCTTCGCGGGCTGCTCCACCGTCACGAACGACGGGCAGTCCCCGAGCAGGCAGGAGTAGTCGGTGTTGCAGGAGGTCTGGTCGATGCGGGTCTTGCGCCCGAACTCGGTCTCGACGGGCTGCACCGACAGGCAGTTCGACTTCACCCCGCAGTCCCCGCAGCCCTCGCAGACCGCCTCGTTGATGACGACGCGGGTGCGCCGTACGGGCAGTGCCCCGCGCTTGCGCAGGCGCCGGGACTCGGCGGCGCAGCGCTGGTCGTAGACGAGCACGGTGACGCCCTCGGTGGCGGCGAGCGCGCGCTGCGCCTCCTCGAGACGGTCGCGATGCCACAGGTCGACGCCCGCGGGCAGCGGCGGGAGCGTGCGATAGCGCTGCGGCTCGTCCGCACACACGATGATCCGCGCGACGCCCTCGGCGAGCAGCTTCGTCGTGAGCGCGGGCACCTCCAGCGCGCCGGAGGCGTCCTGCCCGCCGGTCATCGCGACGGCGCGGTTGTAGAGCAGCTTGTAGGTGATCGACACGCCGGCGGCGACGCAGGCCTGGACCGCCATCTGGCCGGAGTGGGCGAACGTACCGTCCCCCATGTTCTGGAACATGTGGCGGGCCTCGGTGTACGGGGCCTGGCCGATCCACTGGGCGCCCTCGCCGCCCATCTGCGTGATCGAGGTGACGGCGCTGGCCTCGCGCCCGGTGAACGCGACCATCGCGTGGCAGCCGATGCCGCCGCCCGCCACGGAGCCCTCTAGCACGATCGTCGAGCGGTTGTGCGGGCAGCCCGAGCAGAAGTACGGGGTGCGGCTGACGGGTAGCAACTCCAGGGTGGGCAGCGGCCGCGGCGGCGGCGCGACCTCGACGTCCAACTCGGCGAGCACGCGGCGCAACGGCGCGGCGAGGGCCGCGGCGGACAGCTCCCCCGCCTCCGGGATCAGCGGGGCACCCTCGGCGTCGGCCGAGCCGATCACGGCGGGTGCGCCCGGCATCCCGTACAGCGCGTCGCGCACCGCCGCCTCGACGAACGAGGACTTCTCCTCCACCACGAGCACGGTGGGCAGGCCGTCCGCGAACTCGCGCAGCAGGTCGCGCTGGACCGGGTGGATCATGCCCAGGCGCAGCAGGGAGATCCCGGCGCGACGCAGGCCGTCATCGTCGAGGCCCAGGTCGCGCAGCGCCTGGCGGACGTCGCCGAAGGTCTTGCCGCCGGCCACGATGCCCAGCCGCGCCGATGGCGCGGCCACCTCCACCTCGTTGACCGGGTTCGCGGCGAGGAACGCCCGCACCATCGCCCACCGTGGGCCGTACATCTGGGCCTCGGCGCGCAGCGACTGCGGCGGGACGAGCATCGGCACCTGCTCGTAGCGCCAGGGCGCGCCCTCCCACTCCAGCTCCGGAACGGTGATCTCGACGTCGGCCGCCGAGGCGTCCACCGTGTAGACGCCGTCCGCGACGTCGCTGGTGATCTTCATGCCGACCCACATGCCGGACGCCCGGGACAGGGCCACGCCGAAGCGCCCGAGCCGCACGATCTCCTCGGCCGAGCCGGGGAAGAGCACCGGCAGGCCGTACCCGGCGAGGGTGCGCTCGCTGATGCACGGGATCGTCGAGGACTTGCAGCTCGGGTCGTCGCCCGCCAGCACGATCACCCCGCCCCGCGGGTGCGCGCCGCACATGTTGCCGTGGCGGATCGGGTCGCCCGCCCGGTCCACGCCCGGCCCCTTGCCGTACCAGACGCCGACGGTGCCGTCGACGGTGCGCGGGTGATCGGGTACCTCGACCTGGCTGCCCCACACCGCGGTGGCCGCCAGCTCCTCGTTCACCGCGGGGACCAGCGTGAGCGCCGCGGTCTCGGACAGCTCCTTCGCCCGCATGATCGTCTGGTCCAGCCCGCCGAGCGGGCTGCCCTGGTAGCCGGAGACGAACGAGGCGGTGCGCAGGCCGGCCCGGGCGTCCGCGGCGTGCTGCTCGACGAGCATCCGGGCGATCGCCTGCACACCGGTGAGCAGCACGGGGCCGGTGCCCGCGCGATAACGGTCGGTGAGGGCGAAGTCGACGGGCCTGCGCCCGGTGTCCTGCAGCGTCATGCCTGCCTCCGTGCTCCTGCTCGTTGCCGGGCCGCACCGCACGCGGACCCGCCGGCAGGCCCGCTCCCGACCCTAACGGGGTGCGCGGCCCGGTCCCGTTCCCCGGGCAGCGCGCCGGCCGCGGTGCCGATCGACACGCCGGGCACCGGACGCCGGCCGGCGCTCACCGGTGGGCGGGCACCGGTCACATCGTCCGTTCCACCGCCGCCGACACCGCCGCCGCGGCCCGGCGCACCGTCTGCACCACGGCGATCTTGCGCGGGCCGAGCACCCGCGCGGTGCCGCCCACGACGGAGATCGCCGCGACCGCCACCCGTCGCTCCCCGCGGCGGACCAGCACCGGCGCGGCGACCGACGACATGCCCATCGTGTGCTCCTCGCGGGAGACGGCGTAGCCGTCCGTCCGGACCTGGTGCAGCACCTGCCGGTAGCGGACCGGATCGACGATCGTGAACGGCGTGCGCCGCACGAAGCCCCGCTCCATGATCGCCCGCGCCATCGGCGGGTTGTGCGCGGCCATCGCCTTGCCCGCGCTCGACGAGTGGCCGGGGCCGCGGCGGTAGAGCTCGGTGTGGAAGATCGTGCCCACACCGGTGACCTCCAGCCGGTCCACGTAGAGCACGTCCGCGCCGACCGGGACGGCGAGCTGCGCAGTCTCCCGCAGGAGCTCGCGCAGGTCCGCGAGGACGGGCAGGGCGAGGTCGCGCAGCATCAGGCGGTCCACGGCGAGCTGGCCGATCTCCCACAACCGCAGGCCCAGGCGGTATCGGCCGTTGGCGTCGCGTTCGAGCAGGCCACCGCCCGCCAGCGCCGCGAGCATCCGGCTGGCGGTGCTCTTGGCGACGCCGAGCATCTGCGACACCCGGGTGGCGCCCAGGACGGGCTCGGTCTCGAAGCACTCCAGGACGGCCATCGCGATCGACACCGAACGCAGCGGGCCGTCGTCGCGGCCCTCCGCCTCGGCGCCGGGCGCCCCGACCATCTCCTCCGGTATCGCGGCGAGCGTCACGGCGTCTCCTCCCGCGGCGCGCGCACCGTCGCGCGCGCCGTCCGGCCCGTCATCGTCAGGATTCCCAGGCCGGGAACTCGTCCGGCGGCGGGACGTTCACCTCGGTGACCCGGTTACGGTATGCCACCAGCGCCGTCCGTCCACCCCGGCGCACCTTCACGACCACCTCTTCGGTGTTGTACGGCTCGCCCGGATCGTAACCGTGCGCCCATGTCGCGAAGGCCCTGATCGGCCCGGAATGGGTGGCCGCGATGATCCGGTCGCCCTCCTGTCCATCGGCGATCAGCCGGTGGAACCCCCGCCAGAACCGCCGCACGCACATCGCGGGCGGCTCGAAGTACATGAGCGGGATCGTGAGCCACATGTGGATCGGGTCGGCTCCGCCGAGCTGGGTGCGGTAGAAGCGGTCGATCTCCACCAGCCAGCGTGGCCGGTCGCCCACCGCCATCCGCTCCAGCTTCTCCATCGTGGCCTGGTACTGCCGGAACGCCGAGGTGACGTCGCGCAGCCCGTCGGGGGTCCAGACGCCGAAGTTGCGCAGCTCCGGGATCGCCTCGGGCGCGGACACGTCCGCCTTGCGCTGCCACTGCTCCAGGCCGTCCAGCATGCCGCGGTGGATCTGCTCGGCGGTCTGGCGGGCGCGGTTGGTGTCGGCACAGACGATCCGGACGCGCTGGCCCGCCTTCGTCGACTTCGAGATCGAGTGCCCGCGCTGGTGGGCCTGCCAGCCGCCCATCGGCGTCAGGCCGGCGTCGGTGGAGTAGCCCTGCGTGATGCCGTGGCGGATGATCCGGATCTCCGCGACGAACTCCTCCACCGCCCGCCGCTGCGGCGGCGCGACGATCTCCTTCTCGCGCGTGCTCTGCGCGTAGTCGCTGGTGAACGGCTCGGCACCGTCGAGGTGCACCACGGACTGCTCGCGCTGCGGGGCCGTCGCCCGGGAGCGGAACCGGCGCAGGTAGAGCGGGGTGTTGGCGTCCTGCTCGGGCTCCGGCTCCACGTCGGTCCGGTTCTGCCGCTCCCGGTAGCGGGCCAGGTAGTTGGGCGGCTCGTAGCGGTCGATCTTGCGCGGGTCCGGTCTGGTCATGAGTCCGCCTCCGCGGGACGCAGTGCGTCGACGGCGGGGGTCACGAGTGCACCGTGAAGAAGCGCTCGTTGACCTCGCGGTGGTAGTAGAAGATGGCCCGGCCCATCTCCTCCTCCGTCCACGTGATCGGCTCGAAGTCCGGATCGACCCAGTAGCCGCCGGTGAACAGCTCGTTGCGGTTGCCGACCGGGTCGAAGAAGTAGGTGGTGTAACCGCGGGTGACGCCGTGGCGCGTGGGCGCGACGTCGATGTCCACGCCGTGGTAGGCGAGGGTGTCGGCGGCCTCGCGGATGGCGTTCCAGTCGTCGAGCCAGAAGGCGAAGTGGTGCAGGGCCCCGTTCGGGCCGGTGATCACCGCGAGGTCGTGCGGGGTGTGGCTGCGCTCCAGGAAGGTCGCGAGCTGGTGGCCGTCGTTGGCGAGGACCTGCTCGGTGAGCCGGAAGTCGAGCAGCTCGCAGAAGAACCGGGTGAACTCCTCGACGTCCTCGGCCATGACGAACACGTGGTCCAGCCGCGGCGGCGCGATCCCGACGAGGTCCTGCGGCCGCGGCGGCGGGTTGGTCATCGGCAGCATGTTGCCGACCCGCTCCATGCCGTGCACCAGTTCGACGACGTGCCCGGACGGCGCGTCGAACCGGACCGCCTCGCCCCAGCCGGGGCCCAGCTCACGCGGTGCGTAGCGCTTCACCGCCACGCCGGCGGCCTCCAGCCTGCCGGTGTAGTGGTCGAGGTCCTCGCGCTCGGCCACCTTGAACGACATGTGGTCCAGCCCGTAGGTCGGGGCCTGGCGCAGGATCACGGAGTGGTGCTCCTGCTCGTCCCAGCACTTGAGGAAGACGCGAGCAGACCCGGCCCGTTCGTCGCGGGCGGTCTCGATGAGGCCGAGGACCTCGGTGTAGTAGGCGGTGCACAGCTCCAGGTCGGGCGTGCGCACCTCGACGTGCTGGAGTCTCAGGATTCCGTCAGACACGGCGGGGCATCCCCTTTCTAGGTGTGCATCCGCAGGAAGCGCTGGCTGATGACGTTCTCGTAGTAGAAGAGCCCCTTGCCGAACTCGGCCTCGGTCCACGTGATGATCTCGTGGTCGGGGTCGACCCAGTAGCCGCCGGTGAAGACCTCGTTGCGGACGCCGAGCGGGTCGAAGAAGTAGATGGTGTTGCCGCGGGTGACGCCGTGGCGGGTGGGGCCCTGGTCGATCTGGACGCCGTTGTAGGCGAGGGTGTCCGCGGCCTTGCGGATGTGGTCCCAGTCGTCGAGCCAGTACGCCCAGTGGTGCAGGGCGCCGTTGGGACCGTTGACGATCGCGATGTCGTGCGGGGAGTTGGTGCGCCCCGCGAGCCACACGCCGAGCTGGTGGCCGTTGCCGTCGAGCAGCTGCTCGGTCAGGCGCATGCCGAGGATCTCGGTGAAGAAGCGGTTGGCCTCCCCCACCTCCTCGGCGTTGATGAGCATGTGGTCCATCCGCGGCGGCGCGATGCCCTTGAGCAGTCCGGGTGCGGGCACCGGGGCGGGGTTGTGCTTGCCGAGGAGGTTGCCGGTCTTGTCGAGGTCCCAGACCAGCTCCATGACCTGCCCGGAGGGGATCTCGAACCGGACGGACTCGCCCTGCCCGACGGCTTCGCCGCGCGAGATGCGGCTGGTGGGGCAGCCGTAGGCCTCGACCTTGCGCTCCAGCTCGTGCAGGTCGTCCTCGGATTCCACCCGGAAGGTGAAGGAGTCCAGCCCGGTGCGGGAGTCGTAGCGCAGGCGCAGGGAGTGGTGGTCCTCCTCGTCCCAGCACTTGAGGTACACCGCGTCGGCCGTGCGCTGCACCAGGTGCAGGCCCATGACCTCGGTGTAGTAGGCGGCCGAGAGGTCGAGATCGGGAGTGCGGACGTCGACGTGGGCGAGACGGAGGATGCCCATGTGGCGGCTCCAGTGGGGTTCGCTTGACGTGCCGACGGTAACCCGCCTAGCGTTCCGGGAAGAAGACCTGCCGTTCCGCATATCAGAACGGACCACCCCGTGAGCAGCCAGCCCGACCCCTTGGACATGCGCGCCGCCGTCGCGGCGTACGTCGAGCACGTCCACCGCGCCTACCTCGCGCAGGCCGACACGTTCCCGCCCGCCGTGCGCGGGCGCATGGCCTTGCTCACCGGCGGGCCGCTCACCGTCGTCGCGGCCGGGGTGCGGCACCTGCACCTCATCGGCACCCGTGAGGGGCTCGGCCCGCTGCGCGGCCAGGAGGTCGAGCTGGTGGGCTCCCTGCCCGGATTCGACTGGACGCTGCGGTTCTACGACCCCGTCGTCGTCCCGGCGCTGGGGTTGATCGAGGAGCGCGACACCCCGGCGATCGCGGAGGTCCGCCACGCGCTGGGGCTGGGCACGGTCGTCTACCACCTGGTCGCGCAGCCCGGATCGAGCCTCACCCCCCATCACGCCGGGCACGTCGGGTCCGGCCTCGCGAGCAACGACTCCCGGATGGCGCGGGAGTTCGAGACCATCCGGTCACGGGTGCGCGGGCGCGAGCGGCTGGTCGACGAGCTGGAGGGCGCCGCGCAGGCGGGGCTGCCGCGGGCCCAGGCGTTGCTGGCGCAGGCGATCGCGCCGCGGAACGCGGCCGTGGTCGCCCTCGCGGAGTCCGCGGACCCGGACCCGGACGCCGTCCGCAAGGCGCTTCTGGCGTACGTGGGAGCGGGGCAGTGAGGGGGGTGGTCGGTGCCGCCGCGCGGAGCGTGGCGGGTCGCGCGGCCGGGCGGGCAGCGCTCCGGCCCGGCGGCCCCGCACCGCGGGCCGGCCTCGCAGGGCTGCGCCCCGGCCTCGCAGGGCACCCAGCCGGCCTCGCAGGGCCCCCAGCCGGCCTCGCAGACCCCCCAGCCCACCTCGCAGAGCCCCGACCCGCCTCGCAGACGCCGCAGCGCCTGCGAAGCGCGCCCGAGGTCTGCGACGTGGATGGCGGCCCCGGGTCCGCGGACTCCCAGACCGCGGCAGACTCCCAGACCGCAGGAGGCTCAAAGACCGCAGGCCCATCGGCGCATCAGCCGGCCGCCGGGCGATCGGCGCCGGATCGCCCCGGAATCGGGGGGGCCGACCGGTGACCGACGCGACCCTGTCCACCGTCCGCAACGCGGCGCGGGTGCTCAAGGCCTTCCTCACCCGCGAGGAGTCCATCGGTGTCTCCGAGCTCGCCCGCCGCCTGGGCCTGGGCAAGTCCGCCGTCCACCGGCTGCTGACGACGCTGCTCGCCGAGGGGCTGGTCGAGCAGGATCCGCGCACCGGGGGCTACCGGCTGGGCATCGTCATGTTCGAGCTCGGCGAGGCGGTCAAGGTGCACCTGGACCTGCACGCCGCCGCGGGGCCCGTCCTGGCCCAGCTCCGGGAGCAGACCGGGGAGTCCTCGCAGGTCGGGGTGCTCGACGGCGACGAGGTCGTCTACGTGGACCGGCTGGAGAGCGCCCACACGCTGCGCCTGTTCACCGAGACCGGACGGCGCGTGCCCGCGCACTGCACGTCCAGCGGCAAGGTGCTGCTCGCCCACTGCCCGGAGGCCGTGCGCGAGCGGGTGCTGGCCCACCGGCTGCCCGCGCTCACCCCGCACACGATCACCGACCCGGACGCGCTGCGCGCCGAGCTCGCCGCCGTCCGCGCCCGCGGCTGGGCGGAGGCCGTGAACGAGCGCGAGATCGGTGTCGCCTCGATCGCGTCGCCCATCCGGGACGTGCGGGGCGACGTCGTCGCCGCGCTGAGCATCGGCGCGCCCGTCACCCGCTTCGGCGCCGTCCCGCGGCGGCGGATCGCGCGCACGCTCGTGGAGGCGGGCGAGGCCGTCTCCCGCCGTCTGGGCTGGTCGCCCGAGAGCGCACCCCGGGGGCGTGAGGCATGAGCGGCTCAGCTCCTCGCACGGTGGACCTGCCACAACGACGCTGCGGCGAGGTGGCTCTGCTGCGACCGCCCAGCACCGGCACGGCGACCACCACCCCGGCCGTCCACCACCCGGCACCACCCGACCCCGCCCCACACCGAGGAGCACCATGCCCGTGACCGACGCGGCCGAGAAGGCCAGGGCCCTGTACGAAGCCCGCCGCACCCGCGTGCCGATCCCGCCGTTCACCGATGCGGACCCCACGCTCGCAATGGCCGACGGCTACGCGATCCAGCAGGAGCTGGTGCCGATGCTGCTCGCCGACGGCGACCGGATCGTCGGCCACAAGGTGGGGCTCACCTCGCTCGCGATGCAGCGGATGATCGGCGTGGACTCCCCCGACTACGGGCCCGTCCTCGCCTCGACGATGTACCGCGACGGCGACGAGATCCCGCTCTCGCGGTTCCTGCAGCCCAAGGTCGAGGCGGAGATCCTCTTCGTCCTCGGCGAGCGGCTGGAGGGCCCCGGCGTGAGCGTGCTCGACGCCCGCCGCGCCATCGCGGGCGCGGTGGCGGGCATGGAGATCGTGGACTCGCGGATCGCGGACTGGAAGATCAAGCTCGCGGACACCGTCGCGGACCTCGCCTCCAACGGAGCGTTCGCGATGTCCAGCCGCGTCGTGCCGCTGGACGGCCTGGACCCGCGGCTGGTCGGGATGACGCTCACGCGCAACGGCGAGCTGGTCGACACCGGGGCCGGGGCGGCCGCGCTCGGCGACCCGGTGGCGGTCGTCGCCTGGCTCGCCAACACGCTCGGCGAGAACGGGGTCGCGCTGGAACCGGGTCACATCATCATGACGGGTGCGCTGCACGCGGCCGTCCCGATGGCGGCGGGCGACGTGTTCCGCGCCGAGTTCGACCGGCTCGGGCCGGTCACCGTCCGTGTCGTGGAAGGGACTGACCGATGACCGACCTGCACGATCTCGCCGGGCGCCTGCAGAAGGCGGTCGCGGACCGCACCGCGATCGAGCAGCTCGGGGTGCCCGATCTGCCCACCGCCTACGCGGTGCAGCGCATCCTGCGCGACCAGGCGGGCCCGCTCTCCGGCTGGAAGCTGGGGGTGACCTCGCGGGCCAAGCAGAAGCAGGTGGGCGTGAGCGAGCCCGTCCACGGGTTCCTCGCCGCCGCGCACGCCGTCGACCTCGGCGCCCCGGTGCACCTCGGCCCCCTGATCAACCCGCGCGCCGAGCCGGAGATCGTCTTCACGATGGGCCGCGACCTCGCCGGGCCGTCCGTCACCGCGGCGGACGTGCTGGCCGCGACGGCGAGCGTCGCCGTCGGGATCGAGATCCTCGACTCCCGCTACAAGGACTACAAGTTCACGACGGCCGACGTCGTCGCGGACAACACCTCCGCGGGCCGTTACGTCATCGGGACCCCGGTCTCGCCGCTGGGCATCGACCTGCGGCTGGTCGGCGTCGTGCTGGAACGCAACGGCGAGGTCGTCGCGACCGCATCCGGCTCGGCCTCGCTCGGCCATCCCGCCGCTGCCGTCGCCTGGCTCGCGCGGGCCCTGTCCGCGGAGGGCGAGGGGCTGCGCGCCGGGGAGGTGGTGCTCTCCGGGGCGTTGACGGTCGCGGAGCCCGTGCGGCCCGGGGACGTCGTCGTCGTGTCGATCGACCGGCTGGGCACCGTCGAACTGGCCTGCGCCGAGTAGGGGGAAACGATGCCGCTGATCCAGGTCACCCTCGCCCGGGGTCGCACACCCGAGCAGCTCACCGCGTTCGCACAAGCCCTCACCGCGGCCGCGGAGGAGGCGCTCGGGGCGAAGCGCGAGACCGTGCGCGTGGTACTCACCGAATGCGAACCGGAGAACTGGTTCGTCGGCGGGGAGTCGCTGGCGGAACTGCGGGCCTCCGGGAGGCGCTGATGCTCGTCCGGCCGCCGTGTTGATCCCCCTGGGCGATCCGGACGGCCGCACGGCGTGGACGGTCACCGCGCCGGACGGCCGCGAGTTCGCCGTGTTCGCCGTGGACGGGCGCCTGCACGTCACGAACGCGAAGTGCCCGCACAACAAGGGCCCGCTCGTGGAGGGGACGATCCGCGACGGGCGCACGCTGGTCTGCCCGTGGCACTGGTTCCGGTTCGACCTGGAGACCGGCGAGTGCGCCAACCTGCGGATGTACGACCTGCGCGTACATCCGGTCGTCGAGCGGGACGGGGCGTGGTTCGCCGACGTGGGCGACGCGGCGCCGGCGCGGAGCCTGTCCGAGCGGCTGCGGGCGCACGCGCGCGGGGAGCCCTGACGGGCGTCGGCGCGGCGAGCCGGGCCCGGCCGGGCGAACGGGCCCCGCACGGCCGCCGGATCAGGCCCGTTCGCCGAGGAACCCGACGAGCAGTTCCGTGACGGCGTCCGGCGCGTCCAGCGGGATCCAGTGCCCGGCTGCCTGGACGCGCTCGTAGCGCCATCCGCCGGTCACGAACGCCCCCGAGCCGCGCATCTGCTCCTCCCCGCACGCCACGTCGTGCTCGCCCCACAGGCCCAGCACCGGACAGCGCACCGGCGGGAGCTGCGGGGCACGTCCGAACGACTCGGGGCTGATGTTGGCCCGGTACCAGTTGAGGGCCGCGGTCAGGGCGCCGGGGCGGGCGAGGTCTGCCTCGTAGCGCTCGAGGTCGACGGCCGTGCCGAACCAGTCGCGCAGCAGCGCCCAGTCGTCGCGGGGCAGCGCCTCCTCCGCGACGCCCTCGAAGAGGAACCACAGCATGTACCAGGACAGCTGGCGCTGGCGCATCGACGCCAGATAGCCGTTCGGGTGCCCCACCGACAACGCCGCGTAGCGGGTGACCCGCTGCGGCACGAACGCGGCGAACGCCCAGCCCAGCGAGGAACCCCAGTCGTGGCCCGCCATCGCGGTGCGTTCGACGCCAAGCGCATCGAGGATCGCGACGACGTCCGCGACCAGCGACGTCATCCGGTAGAGCTCCACCTCGACCGGCCGCGGCGAGGCGCCGAAGCCGCGCAGGTCCGGGGCGATCACCCGGTGACCCGCCGCGACCAGCGCCGGGATCTGGTGGCGCCACAGGGCGGCCGAGTCCGGAAAGCCGTGCAGCAGCAGGACGGGGTCCCCCTCCCCCTCGACGACGACGTGGAACGGCTCGCCGCGCACGTCGATCTCCACGACGCCGACCGTACCCCGCGGCGGGGCGTCCCGGATCCGGCGGGAGAGGGGCCCGACGCGATCCACCCGACCAGGACCGCCCACCCTGGCGCGTCGGCCCGGAAGCCGCAGGTCCCGCCGCTACGTTGGCCCGCATGGGGGGCGGGCTTGCGGTACGGGTCGGGGGCGTGCTGCTCGTGCTGGCCGCCGGTTGTGCGGCGCCGCAGCCCCCGCCCGGGCCGACGGCTCCGCCCGCTGTCGACGCAGTCACCCCTGTCACCCCGGTGGCCCCGGAGGAACCGCGCCAGCCGCTGGTCGTCCACGCCACCGGCGACGTCAACCTCGATCCCGGCTACATCCCCGCCCTGCGCGGCCGCTACGAGCACGCCTGGTCCGGGCTCGGCGGCCTGTTCGCCGACGACGACCTCACGGTGGTCAACCTGGAGTGCCCGGTCTCCACATTGGGCGCGATCGACCCCAAGACGTTCAACTTCCGCTGCGACCCCGCCGCGCTCCCCGCGGCCCGCGCGGCCGGGGTGGAGGTGGCGAACCTCGCGAACAACCACGTCCGGGACTACGGGCCCGACGCGATGCTGGACTCGCTCACCCAACTGCGGGCCGCCGGGATCGCGCCCGTCGGGGTGGGGGCGGACGTGGCCGCCGCGAACGCGCCGGCCGTCGTCGAGGTCAAGGGCTGGAAGATCGCCGTGCTCGGCTTCGGCGGGGTGATCCCGGACCCGAAGTGGCTGGCCGGGCCGGACCGTGCGGGCATGGCGAGCGGGGACGACACCGAGCGGATGGTCGCGGCCGTGCGCGCCGCCGCGGCGAAGGCGGACCTGGTGTTCGTCACCATCCACTGGGGCGCGGAGCTGGAGACCACCCCGCAGGCGGGTGACGTCGCGAGGGCCCACGCCATGATCGACGCGGGGGCGGACGCCGTGTTCGGCCACCACCAGCACCGGCTCCAGGCGATGGAGACCTATCAGGGCCGTCCGATCGCCTGGGGCCTGGGCAACTTCGTGTGGCCGCTCCTGGGGCCCGAGAGCGCGCGCACGGCCGTCGCGCAGGTGCGGGTGGACGAGGACGGCGCGGTGAGCGGCTGCCTGCTCCCCGCGCAGATCACCTCGCCCGGCCGCCCGGAGCTGACGGGCCCGCGGCAGTGTCCCTGACGCCGCCCGGCCGCACCGGGTGTGCACTCACCCAGCCTGCGAGCCGACGGAGCGCACACTCGCCGGACCCGCGCCCCACCGGTTCACCCCGCCACCGGCGCCGTGCGCCCGGGCGAGCGCTCGGGCGCGACCAGCGACCCGGTGATCATCCGGACGCCCAGCGGCACCAGCGCGAGCAGGAGCGCGACGTCCGCGGCCACGGCGATCGCGTCGATCTCGGCCGGGCGCCCGATCACGAACAGCAGCCCACCGACCGCCAGCAGCGCCGCCGCCCACCGGGGTCCGGTCCCGGTCCGCCAGAGCAGCCACCCGAGGAGCACGAAGGACAGCGGGGCGAACCAGCCCCACGGCAGGAACGCGAGCAGGACGGCGGGGTCCGCGAGGCCCTCGGTGGCCTCGAAGAGCAGGTCCTGGCCGTGCACCGCGGCGTGGATCGCGTTGACCGCGAAGGCGCTGCCCGCCGCCCAGCCGAGCAGGCCGAACACGAGCACCACCGGGGCGGCCCCGGGCGCGGCGGGCTCGAGCACCCGGCAGAGCCCGACGAACGCGACGACGAACGCCAGCGCGGACCAGACCCCGATGATCCCGCCCCACATGCCGTTGTTGATCCCTCCCTCGGACAGGACGTGGACGAGGCTGCTCGCGAGCAGCAGCACCGGCGCGAGCACCGTGGCGACACCGTGGATGCGCGCCGCACGCGGGGACAGGACGTTCATGGGTACCTCCCAGATCAGCGGGGGTCCAGCCTCGCCGCGGCCGGCCCGCCCGCCCACCCGGTGATCCCGCCGGTCGGGGTGCGGGTAGCCGCACCGGCGCGGGTGCGGTCCACCCGCTGCCGCGGCCGCGGCGGAGGGCCGATACTCGACCGATGACGGCCCGGGACGGGAGCCGATGGATCACCACGGTCGCGGTGATCGGCACGGTCGTGGTGGTGGGGTCGTGCGCCGCGATGCTGGCGCGCGGCCGCCCACCCGACGTGTGGTACGCGCTGTACCTGTTCATCAACGCGCCGTCCGCGGTGGCGCTGTTCTGGATCGCCCGCCACGTGCTCCGCGGGCGTCCCGGCCACCGCGCCGGGCAGCTGCTGCTGGCCGTGGCGGTCGTCGAGGCGGTGCACGTGGCCGCCGCGACACTCACCGACATCGGACTGGTCGCCGTCGGGATCACCGCGCCGCTGACCGAGGAGACGGGTACCGCCCTGGTGCTCGCCGACCTGCCGCTGACGGCCGCGGTGCCGCTGTTCGTCATGGCCTGGTGCTGGGTCCCGGCGCCGGTGCTCGTCGCCGCCGTGCTGCCGCTGGTCTTTCCGGACGGACGGCTGCTCTCGCCGCGATGGCGGATCGCGGTCGCCGTGGCCGCGGCGGGCGCGGGCGCGGTCGTCGTCGCGCTCGCGGTGGACGCCTGGCCGGGCCTGACGACGGCACAGGGCCCCGCGGTCGTCGCGCCGCTGGCCACCGCGGGCCTGCTCGCCGTGGCGGGGGCGACGATCGCGGGCCTCGTCGCGCTGGGCCTGCGGTGGCACCGAGCCGGGCCGGACGAGCGGTGGCCGTTCCGGGTGGTGGGGTCCGCCACCACCGCGACGGCGCTGGTGATCGTCGCGCTCTACCCGTGGCAGTGGCTGTGGGTGCCCGCGGTGCACGTCGCCTTCGCCGCCCTGTTCGTGGTGTACGGGCTGGCGGTCGCCCGCTACCGGCTGCACGACCTGGAGCCCGTGCTGGGCCGCGCGGCCGTGGCCGCGGTGCTGTCCGCGCTGGTCGCAGGCGTGTACCTGACGGTCGTCGTCGGACTGGGCAGCCTGCTCGGGCGCACGGTCGAGAGCTCCCTGCTGCCGCTCGTCGCGGTGGCGACGGTGGCGCTGTCGGTGGAGCCGGTGCGCAGGCGCACTCGGCGGCTGGTGGACCGGGTGCTGCACCGGCGCCGCGTGGACCGCACCGAGGTGCTGTCGCGGCTGGCGTCCCGCGCGGGCCGGGAGGCGGGCGGCGACAGCACGACGACCGAGGTGCTCGAGGAGGTCACCGAGCTGCTCGTGCGCTCCACCGGCGCGGTGCGCGCAGAGATGCGGCCGGACGTCGCCGGCGCCCCCGCGTGCACCGGATCCGCGGCGACAGGGGTACCCGCGGTCCCTCTGGTCCCTGTCGTCCCCGTGGTCTCGGCGGGGGCCCCGCCCACCGGGACGGCGCCGGTGCTGCAGGCCGACGTCGTCCACCGGGGCGAGCGGTTCGGCACGCTGTGCCTGTACGCCTGGGCCGCGGGCGACCTCGTCCCGGACGCGCCGCAGCTGCTCGGCGACGTCGCCGACGCGCTGGGCCTGGTGCTGCGCAACGACCGGCTGACCACCGAGCTGCGCGCCCGGCTCGACGAGCTGCAGGCCTCCCGGCAGCGGCTGGTCGAGGCCCAGGACCGGGCCCGGCGCAGCCTGGAACGCGACATCCACGACGGCGCCCAGGCGCGGCTGATCGCCGTGCGGCTGCGCCTCGGGGCGCTGCGGGCCCGCACCGTGGACGGGACCGCGGCCGAGGAGGTCGCGGGCGAGCTGGACGCCCTGGGCCGCGAGGTCGACGCCGCCGTCCGGTCCCTGCGCGAGCTGGCCCGCGGGCTGCACCCGCCGGTACTGGAGCACCGCGGGATCGCCGACGCGGTGCGTGCCGGGACCCGGGATCTCGGCCCGCCCGTGGCGGTGACCGCGCGCGGGCTGCACCGCTATCCGCGCGCGGTGGAGGCTGCGGTGTACTTCGCCTGCCTGGAGGCCGTGCAGAACGCCGTGCGGCACGGCACGCCGCAACGCGTCGCCGTCGACCTGGAGGCGGACGCGGAGTCGCTGCGCTTCTGCGTGCAGGACGACGGCTGCGGGTTCGACGCGCGACGGGCGGGGACGGGCGTCGGGCTCGCCGGGATCGCGGACCGGGTCGCCGCGCTCGGCGGCCGCGCGCGGGTGCGTTCCGGCTCGGGCGGCACCCGGGTGAGCGGGCGGATCCCGGTCCGTCCGGTTCAGGTCCCCGTCTCGGAGAGGTAGAGCAGCACGGCGCGCACGCGACGGTGCACCGTCGCGTCCTCGGGGTCGAGGTCCAGCTTCGCGAGCACCGAGGTGATGTGCTTCTCCACGGCCCGCTCCGACAGCACGAGCCGGGCCGCGATCGCACCGTTCGACAGGCCCTCCGCCACCAGGCCCAGCACCTCCCGCTCGCGCGGCGTGAGCCGGGCCAGCGGCGAGGCCCGCTCCGCGGCGCGGCCGCGCACCAGCGCCTCGACCACGAGCGGATCCAGCACCGTGCCGCCCGCTACGACCGACTCCAGGGCGTGGCGCAGCTGGGCCAGGTCGCCGACCCGCTCCTTGAGCAGGTAGGCGCGGCCCGCGGCACCGCCGTCGAACAGCCGCAGTGCCCAGTCCGGCTCCAGGTACTGCGACAGCAGCACGACGCCGAGCCCGGGACGGGTGCTGGCCAGCTCCTCGGCCACCCGGATGCCCTCGTCGTGTTCGCTGGGTGGCATCCGCACGTCGGTGAGCACCACGTCCGGGTCGTGCGCGGCGACGGCGGCCCGCAGCTCGTCGGCGGTCGACACGCAGGCGACGAGGTCCACGTCCTCCTGGGTCGCGAGCAGCAGCCGCAGGCCCTCGCGGACCAGGTAGCTGTCCTCGGCCGCGACCAGCCTGATCGTCACCCGGTCAGCCTAGGACGCGGGCGCGTCCCCGCTTCCGGCCGGGCGCGGGCCGGTGGAAGGCTGGCGCCGTGACCTCCCTGCCCGACAGCGCCCGCGCCCTCGTCGAGTCCGGCCGCCTCGCCCACTGCGTCACGATCGACCCCGACGGCGGCCCGCAGGTCAGCGCCGTCTGGATCGGCCTGGAGGGTGAGGGGGCCGACACCGAGATCGTCATGGCGCACCTCGGTGAGCACCGCAAGGTGCGCAACCTTCGCCGCGATCCGCGCATCGTGTTCTCGATGGAGGCCCCGGAGGCCAACGCGATCGGGATGCAGCACTACCTCGTGATCCACGGCACGGCCCGGATCACCGAGGGCGGCGCGCCCGAGCTTCTGCGCAGGCTCGGCCGCGTCTACACCGGCGGGGAGTTTCCGCTGCCGCCGGACCCGCCGCCCGGCTACATCGTGCGGGTGCGGATCGACCGGATCGGCGGCATCGGCCCCTGGACCGGCTGACCGGCACGGCGGAACGGCCGGCCGTCACGGCGGGACGGCCACCTCGAGGCGGGGCACGCCCGCGACGAGGCGCAGCGCGAAGCGCCGCGGCGGGATCGGCCCCTGCGGCCCGACGCGGGCGGCGGCGACGTCGAGCACCTCCCGGGCCCGCATCACGACCGGCTCCGGCGAGGTGCCCGGGCGGCCGTCGGGCTCGCGCGGGGTGAGGCTCCACGTCCGCCCCCGCGGATCGTCGGTGCACGTCAGCGCGTGGTGCAGGGCCTCGGGATTGGGATGGACGTCGACCATCGCGACATCGCCGTGGAACAGCACGAGCAGCACGTTGTCCGACAGCCGCGCCCGGCGCACCACCGGGCAGCGGACGGCCCGGTCCGCCCCGGTCCAGCCGTCGACGTGCAGGGTGGGCCAGCCGGACACGAGCGCCGAGCGCAGCAGGCACCCGGAGACGGCGACGGGGCCGCCAGGCGCGGCGGCGAGCCCGTCCGTCGCGGCCCGCAGCGCCGCGGTCAGCGGCTCCTCCTCCGCGGCCGGTTCGGCACCGGGCAGACGGCCCGCGGCGACCGCGCCCCGCAGCAGGTACGCGAGCCACGCCGGGTCCAGCCGGAAGGTGCGCAGCGACTCGGCGGGCAGCATCGCCGGGTCGGGGACGAGATAGCCGAACGGCACGCCGTCGAGCAGCAGGAGGCGGCGCAGCCAGGAGCGCACCGTCGACGGGACGGGCGGCGGGTCGCGGCGCGGGCCGTCCAGGTGCGGGGTGGCCGCGGCGGTGCGCCGCCGGTGGTGGTCGCGGCGGTACGCGGACTTCCAGCGCACCAGCTCCAGCGACACCGCCGGATCGGCGACGGTGAGCATCCGGCCCAGCTCCCACGCGGCGGCGTGGGAGGTGAACAGGATGTCCGTCTCCGGGTCGGCGAGCAGCAGGTCGTCGGCGGACTCGACCGCTGCCCCGGTGTCCCAGTCCTCGGGGCGACCGACGAGCGGGCCCCGGTACCAGGACCGGACGACCCCGCCGGTGCGCAACCGGTGCGGGACCAGCGCATGCCCGGCCCGCAGCAGCGCCACGCCGGGGCCGGTGCGCCCGTCCACCGGGACGGACGCTCCGTGCGCGAGCGAGAGGCCGGCCAGCAGACGCGTCGTCGTCGCGCTCCCGCGGCCGACCGCGAAGTCCCAGCGGTCGAGCACCACCAGCCGGACGAGGCCGGACACCCCGGCGCCGCGCCAGTCGAAGCGGAACGTCTCGCCGTCGTCCGGCTCGCCCCCCGCTGCCGGGCGGGCGACGTAGCGGCCCTCCAGCGAGACGAGGTAGGCGCGGTAGGGCTGCTCGGTCCCGGCCCCGTCGGGCGGCCCGACGACGGCGCGGCCGCCCAGCACGACAGCACGGGCCCGCTCGACGACGGCGAGATCGGCGCCCACGCGCTCCACGTGCAGCACGGCGTCGGTATCGGCGCCCGCGTCGCCACCGACCCGCCACTCCGCACCCGGCACCTCCACCCGCACGGGCCCGGTCACCACCCGGCCGTGCTCGCGCAGGAGCGCCGCCAGCTCCTCGGGCACCTTTCCGGCATCGAGGCCGACATCGAGATCACCGGCGGGCGCGCTGCACACGAACCGCTCCCGGACGTGGCTCAGGTGGGCGAGCCAGGAGGCCTTCGGCAGCAGGTCCTCCAGAAGCATCCGCGGTGCGTCGAGGACGCGGACCGGGTCCGTGTCGGTCTCCCCCGGCTCCCGGCGCAGCCCGGGGAACGACGGCACGTCCGACGGCGCCCGCAAGGTCGAGATCGGCACCTGCGCCTCCTGAACGCCCGCCGCCTCGGCCTCGGTGAGCAGCAGCACCGCGAGCCACGGCGCCGCGCCCCCGAGCAGCGCGCTGCGCTCCCACGGCAGGGTGCTTCGGGTGAGCACGACGTGCGCGAGCACGCCCTGCTCGTGCCCGGCCGACGCCGTCGGGAACCGGGACTCGATCCACGAGGGCTGCAGCACCGTCCGCGCGCCGAGGACGTGGAACCGGGCGCGGGACCCGAACTCCTGGGTGGGTCCGGGCGGGGCGGCGCCCGCGGCGGGCCCGTGCGCCGTCACCGGCTGGGTCACCTCGACGGCGTAGCTCCCCGAGGCCAGCACGGGAAGGTGGGCATCGGAGAACACGATGCTGTCGGGGGCGGGGCTGTCCGAGGCGGGGGCGGTCATCGGGTCCTCTTCACGATCGCCGCGACGCGACGGGGTGGCTGCCGGAACGGGTCGGGCGGGCCGGGCCGGATCCCGGCGGGATCGATCCCCAGGCCGGCCAGCAGCGCGGCGCGGTTCGCCGCGACACCGGCGGCATCGGGCACGTCAACGTGGTCCGGCTGCACCCGCAGCAGCGTGATGAGGTCGGGCCGGGCCGCGGTGCCCGGAATCGGGTCGAAGGCCAGGTCGGCGCGGCGCACCGGGCTGGTCCGGCCGGGTACCACCCGCGCGGGCGGGCGCAGCTCGATCCCGGCGACGGTGCGCTCGACGTGGGCGGGCGCGTTCACCTCGGGCCTGCCGGAGGTGACGGGATCGCCCCACAGCGCGGCGGGCACCGTCCGGTACACCGGGGTCGCCCGCATCCGCGTCGGCTGCTGCGGGTCGTCCAGGGGCGTGACGGTGACGTGCATCGGCGCGTCGAGCTCGCCCGTCCCCACCCCCATCGGCGCGACCCCGAGCGGGGGCGCCGTGGCGGGGACGATGCCGCCGTTGACCGTCACCGCCGGTTCGGGCGGGGTCCCCGGGGTGCGCGGCGTGGCGACGGTGACCGGGATCCGCGAGTCGACCGTCAGGACCAGGTCGTGGGCGCTCACCACCCATTCCGCGGCGACCCCCGCGGGTGGGTCGACCCGGCCGACCAGCCCGCGCGTGCAGGCCACCGTGCACACCGACCCGGCGGCGGGAAGCGACGCGTCGCGGAAGTCCGTCCAGCCGACCGGGTCGACGCCCGGTCCGCGGGTGTCGCCGAAGTGCACGGTGAACGAGGTGATCCACAGGTCGACCTCGGCGGCACCGGCGAACTGCGGGCCCCACACGTGTACGTCGGCGCCGACCTCGAACCGGATCGCGTGCCAGTGCCCCGCGACGTGCACGTAGGCGCGCGCATCGTAGGAGAACGGCTGCCAGGTGGCGAGCAGGTCCGCGCCCATCCGGAACGAGGCCCCGGTGGCGCCGGAGGCGTAGGAGGCCTCCAGGTGCCCGCCCGCCATGATCGCGTGCCCGGTGAGTGCGTAGTACAGGTCGCCCTTGAGTGTGACCTCCGGGGTCACCTGCCAGCCGAACCCGACCCGGGGCACGACCGGGTAGTGGGCGGGCGCCCGGAACGCGGGGTGGTAGCCGCCGACGGTGACGACGAAGTCGCCCGCGTGCTCGCCCGCGAACCAGGAGAAGAAGGCGGCGCCGCCGGTGAGATGGCACCGGTCGGACAGCACGTAGGACGCAGCGGTGAGCTGGGCCGCCAGCCCGAGGATCCCCTCCTCCGGCACGAACTGGGCGCGGAAGCCCAGGTGGATCTCGGCGACCGGTGGCACCGGGGCCGCGCCCGGTACCTGAGCGGGCGCGACCAGCGTGGACGTGCCCAGCAGGTCGATCCGCAGCCGCGGATCGAGCGAGACGGTGAGCAGGGCGAACGAGTCCACGGTCTTGAACGAGGTGAACCGGATGCCGATCGCGGCGAAGAGGTCCCCCGCGCTGGGCGGCAGGACCTCGGCGAAGGACCGCAGCGTGGCCGAAAGCTCGCCTGCTCCGGGCAGCCGCGCGGCGCCCGAGCCCGCACTCGCCTCGCGCACCAGCGGGAACCGGGCGACCCGGTCGACGGTGGGGAGGACGAGCCTGCGGTTGTAGCCGAACCCGGCGGCGAGCCCGGTGACGAAGAAGAACGCGGGCCCGCCGAGCGGGTAGTCGAGCACCGCGTAGACGAACAGCGACACGTGCCCGTCGACGGTGGCGTACTCGCCGACCGCGGACAGCGACAGCTGCTCGGTGCTCAGCAGCGCCGCCCCGGCGAACCGGTCGTCGCCGAGACGGAGGAAGGCACCGCCGAGCTCGAACCCGGGCCGGCGGACGTCGAGGCCGAGACCGTCGAGGCCGACCGAGGGCCGGAACGTGTCGAGCGGGTTGGTGACCGACAGGCCCTGCAATGACAGCGAGACGCCGCCGAGGTCCAGGTCGCCGTCCAGGAGGAGCTCGACCGCTCCGGGGCCTGCGGGGTCGTAGCGGGCGCCGATGCGGCGCAGGTGCACCGGGCCGAACGCGCGCTGCAGGTCGATCCACGTGATCCCGGCGTCCGCGGCGGTGCCGTCGGCCTCGACGGGCAGGGACGCGGGTGGCCCGGCCCCCGGCCCGGCGGCACCCGCCGCCGCACCGCCCGCCGCCGCACCGCCCGCCGCAGCACCGCCCGCCGCAGCACCGCCCGCCGCAGCACCGCCCGCCGCCGCACCGCCCGCCGCAGCACCGCCCGCCGCAGCACCGCCCGCCAGGGCCCCACCGCCGGGCTGGGCTCCACCACCCCCTGCACCGCCCGGCGCATGGACGCTGCCGTCGAGCCGCAGGCCGAGCTCGAGGTGGCGGGTCTCGGATCCGAGCGTCAGCGCCAGGCCGAGCCCGGCTGCGGGCAGCGGCGCCTGCGGCGGGTCGGCCTGCCCCTGCGGCGGGGCGGGCCGGCTCAGCGGCGCGTACCCCGGCGGCAGCACGGCGTCCAGCGCCGCCACCCGGGTGGCGTCCCAGCTGCGCGACGGATCGGCTGTCGGCCCGGCGGACCCGGTCGACGCCGCGATCACGCGCAGGGCCAGCGCGAGCGTCTCCCCCGGCGGCAGCATCCGCCCGACCAGCGGCAACCGGGACAGGTCGAACCCGGCGCCCACGTCGACCAGCCCCATCGTCGCGTGCCCGACCCGCGCCACCAGCGCGTCGGTCACCTCGACGCCGATCGTGAGCGGCAGGCCCAGCGCCCCGAGCAGGTCCCCGACCGTGGCGTCCGCGCCCTTCCGGTAGCTCGCCACCAGGACGTCCTGTGTCCCGCCTGCCGCGGCGTCCTGCGCGACCAGCAGGTCGAAGACGTGATCCCGCACGGTCAGCCGCCCGGCGACGCCGCGCTCGTACACGCCGCCGCCGTGGTGGGCCAGCGACAGCGTGAGCTGCAGCGTGCCGGTGGGGGTGTCGGACCGGGCGCCGATCTCGAAAGCGGTGTCGATCTCGAAAGCGGTGTCGATCTCGAAGGCGGCGTCGCGCGAACCCGTGTGGAACTCGACGGCGAGCCGCTCCACGGTGGCGTCGGCGGCCACCAGCCCGGGCGGTGGCGGGTGGTCGCCGAAGCGGCCGGTGATCCAGCCCGCCAGGTCCGAGACGCGCATCGGGTTCGTGGGGTCGTCGAGCAGCGTCGCGCGCAGCGTCCAGCCGTCGGCGCCGTGGTCGCTGTCCGCCTCTGCGAACAGTTGCCACGTGGCGACGGCGAGGACGGCGCGGACGTCGACGTCGAGCGTCCGGTCCACCCCGCGGCCCAGTGCCACGTCCAGCTGGAGCTCGCGCAGGTCCAGCGCCGCCGTGCCCAGCGGGATCGACAGCAGGTCCGTGGCCCGGGCGTGCAGGGTGAAGGTCACCGGGGTCGCCGCGGGGCGGGCGGTGAACGCCAGCTCGGTGATCGCGGCGGCGCCGCGGCCGTCCTCGGCGGCGAGGTCCGGCAGGTGGACGGCGGCGAGCAGGTCGGCGAGCGGGATCCGGCCGGTGAGCGCGCCCTCGACGGCGAGGTCCGGCCAGCGGGCCTGCAGCGCGATCGCCGCGGACGCCTCGGTGGCGGGCGTCCCGTCCTCGGCCGCCTCGGCACCGGGCGGCTCGGGCACCGCCGCACCGGTCGTCGTGGCACCGGTCGTCGTGGCACCGGTCGTCGTGGCACCGAGCGCGAGATCACCGGAGACGACGACCCGCGGGAAACGGGCGGCCGGGTCGAGGGGATGGTCGACGTCGAAGCGGACCACGAGGTCGCCGACCGTGAGGGCGTCGAGCCCGGGCACCAGGTGCCAGCGGGTGCCGTCGAGCAGGCCGACCGCGGCGCCGATGCCGGTGAGCACCCGGTCGTCGGCGGGGTCGATCCGCAGCTGCACATCCCGCAGGTCCACCAGCTCGACCCCGCGCAGCTGCTCGGGGAGCCAGCGCAGGTCGGCCTGCGGGTCGTGGTCGTTGCCGAACAGCCGGGCGAGATCGGCGAAGCCGAGGGGATCGAAGGGCCCGGGGTCGTGCCCCAGCACGGCCCGCTCGACGGCGGTGGGGCCGTCGGCGAGGTCGAGCGCGGCGGTCATCGCCGTGCCGAGCAGGTCCAGCCGCACGAGGCAGCGCTTTCCGGCGATCTCCACGACCCCGACGAGATGGCGTGCCATCGCCAGCATCGGTGGCTCGTGGGAACCGTCCAGGTACCAGGGCTGCGGCGCCACCTGCGCCGCGAGGATCATCCAGAACTCGTCGGCGGCGAACCCGGGCAGCGTGACACCGTCCGCGAGCGTCACCGGCTTCGCGACCCAGGCGCTCGTCGGGGCCCCGGTGGCCGCGACGGTGATGCCGAACCGGGCCAGGTCGCTGTCCCACAGCTGCGCGGTGCCCTCGACGGTGCGCGCCCCCGACACCGGGTCGACCACGGTGCGCTCGACCACCACCGGAAGGGACGTGACCGGCGCACCGCCAGCGGGCTGGGCCACGACGACGTCGAACAGCCGCCGCAGCGGGGCGAGGACGTCGTCGTTCACGTGCAGGGTGTGGCCGTCGGGGAGCCAGGTGGGGGTCGGGGTCGTCATGGGGTCGCCCGGGCAGCCGGTTCGAGTGCCGGGTGCGCGCTGATGTGGGCGATCCCGGACGTGTCACGCGCGCGGGCGAGCACCCTGCGCAGCACGGCGCGGCGCGCGCCGCTGTCCTGGACGGCCTGGCGGGAACCGGGGGTGAGCCCGTCGGCGTGGTCGTTCGGCCGGTGGAACTCTCGGCCGGTGATCGGTTCGGTGCCGGCGAGGACGGCGCCGGCGAGCTGCGCCGCGGTGAGCGACGGGAACGCGCTGCGGACCGGCGCGCAGAGCGCGGCCACGGTCGGTACCGCACCACCCGGCGACACGGCAACCCCGGGCTCGTCGGGCCAGAGCCCCGCCCGGTCGGGCGCGTCCTGCCGGTCGGTGGTCGCGGCGATGCCCGGCGGCGGCGACGCACCCGATTCCCGCGGCCGCCGGAACTCCTCGCCCATCCCGCTCTGCGCGGTGTCGTGGGTCCGCCGGACGGCGCGGGCCGGCACACCCCGCGCCCCGGGCCCGGCGCCGGTCATCGCGCCGTCACCACCGTCAGCAGGTGCTGCGGAGGTTGCGCGGAGAGCCTGCGGGCGACGGCGCGGGCCGCGGCGGAGATGGCCGGGGCCAGCAGCACGGGCCGCGCGGGATTCACCGCCGCGCTCTGTGATCCCGGCGTGATCTGGTAGCCGGCGCCCGACGCGACGGTGGGCGTGAAGCTCCCCGCGGTGACGGTGTCCGCACCCTCGACGACCGCCGCGACGATCTCGTCCCCCGGCAGGCCGGGGTGGTACCCCCAGACGAGGGCGCACACGGCGGCGACGATCGGCACCGCGAGGGAGCTGCCGGACCCGGTCCACCAGCGCTGCACGTCCGGGTGCGGGAACAGGACCGAACCGCCCGTCGCGGCCTTCGTCGTGGCGCAGACGTGCGGCAGCGTCACGGGGGCCGCCCCGGGGAGGGTGATCGTGTAGCCGTGGGTGGCGGGGCAGGCCTCCCAGTGGTCGCCGACCGGTGCGCAGCCGCCGACCACCAGGACGTTGTGCGACCGGTCCGCCGCGTGGGCCGCGATGGTGTCGGGCACCGCGGTGCCCTCGTCGTTGCCCGACGGGTACACGCGCACCAGCCGCTCCCGCTCCGCGGCCGGGCACGCCGCCAGCTCCCAGAGATCCGTCCGGACCGTGGGGGAGTCGAAACCGTCCTTCGCCGACTGCCCGAAGCTGCACGACACGACGGTGCGCACGCCCGTCGGCGGCCGGATCCGCAGGCCGGTGGCGAACGGGTCCCGCACCTGGTGCAGCTCGACCGGGACGTGGCGTCTCGTCACGGCGAGGAACGCGGACGCCGTCATCGCCGCGTGCTCCTGGGACTCGATCCGGGCCTGCCGCTCGGCGGCGACGTAGTGGGCGGTCCGGTCGTCCACCCAGCGCCGCACCGCGGCCAGCACGTCCACGAGATCGCCCCAGGCGGCGGGCGCGGGACCGGCCGGGACCGCCGCCGTGAGCAGGTCGGTCTCCCCGTCGATCCGGTCGAGCACCGGGTCGACCCGGACCCAGGGGGCCGCCAGCCCCATCGCCGTGCCCAGCGGCGCGGCGGCCGTCACGAAGGCGCCGAACCGGTCGCGCAGTGCGTCGAAACCCGCGCGCCGCGCACCGGTGTCGGGTGCGCCGAGCGCGGCGGTCAGCGCCATCCGGGCCCGGACGACCTCCCGCCAGGCCGGCTTCACCTTCGCCCGGAACTCCGTCACCCACACGGAGTCCCGCACGTCGGCGAAGTGCCGCACGTTGAT
Organism: Pseudonocardia sp.; assembly: GCA_050248815.1. Lineage (GTDB taxonomy): Bacteria > Actinomycetota > Actinomycetes > Mycobacteriales > Pseudonocardiaceae > Pseudonocardia. Next base: position 34,545 of record JBFWRR010000015.1, read on the forward strand.
GTCCCCGACGGGGTCGCGGGTGCCCGTGACCCGCAGCGGGACCCTGCCCCGCTGGTCGAGGAGCAGGCTGCGGAAGGTGTCCCTGAGCCGCGGACCGGCGTCGGTCTCGACGACGACGGCGGCGACCGTCCCCGGGTGCTGGCCCGCGACCACCTGCCGGCACACGACGCTCTCCGGCCGGGTGCTCGCCGGGTCCACCGGCCCGGCGAACGCGGCGCGGGTCTGGGCGAGCGCCTCCGCCGCCCTCGTCGGGGGGAACCCGGCCGGGTGCGGCTGGTGGACCGGGTCCGGTGGGCCGGCCGGGCGGTGGCGGTCCCGCACGAGGGTCGCGAAGGTCTCGCCGACGAGGAAGTCGTCGTGGATGTCCTCGACATCCGAGGTGAAGAGCTCCCAGACACCCGCCCGCCGCGCCCGCGGCCCGGCGGGCGCCCGCAGGTGCACCCGGTGCAGGACACCATCGAGCGGGCCCGCCGCGACGTCGAAGCTCGTCGCGCCCGAGCCGGTCCGCCATTCCGGCCCGTCCGGCGCCGGGGCAGCGGTGAGGGGCACGCCGAACGCGGCCGTGACGACCTCCGCCGGGCCGTGGAAGGACAGCGTGGCGCGGCCGGCACCCGTCACCGTGAGGCCGAGGTCCTCGAGCATCGTCATCGCGCGGTGCAGCCGGTCCGGGTCCGCGACGAAGGCCCTGGCCGGTTCGGCACCGCCGGGGACCCAGTCCGCCGCCGACCGGCCGTCGCGGGCGCGCACCACGGCTTCCGCCAGCACCGGCGGGGTCACCGCACGTCTCCGGCGGGCCGCTTCAGGATGATCGTCACCGCGCCGAACGGGTCGTTGGCCGCCCCCGGGCTGCCCAGCGGCGGTGCGAGGCTCGGGGTCCCCCGCGTGCCGTCGCAGACCACCCAGCCCTCCGGCACGGCACCGGCCGCGAGGTGCCATAACACGATGGAGCCCGCGGGCAGCTCGTCGTGCGGCGGCGGGTGCGCGGGCGGGGCGGGCGGCACCTTGACGATCTCCACGCCGTGCTCGCCGTCCCAGTGCCCGGGGACGTTCTCCAGCCGCACGGTCGCCAGGGCCCGTCCCGCGGGCATCCCCGTGACCAGCTTCTCGACGGTGATCACGATCCGGTCCGACGGCCCGAGCAGCTGGTCGCGGGTCGGGGTGAGAACCCACTCGGGCGCCTCGTCGAGCGACTCGACCTCCACCCGCCAGTCCGGCGGGTGCACCGACACCGTCGCGCCGAGGAGCTGGTCCGTGCTCGCGAGCGCCCAGACGTCCCCGTCCGAGCCGGCGTCGAACGATAGGACCAGCGACGTCCCGACGCCCGCCACCGGCGCCTGCAGCGCAACGGGCAGCGAGCGCGAGGTGTTGGCCAGGTGCAGGACGACCGTGTTCGGCGTGGCGGCGTCGTTCACCACCGTGCCCTCGCCCGCCACGGCCAGCCGCAGCTGACAGCGGCGGCGCCCGCGCCTGCCCACGACCCGCGCGACGGCGACCCGGACGCAACGGGTGCCCGGCAGGTGCGGGTGCGGGTAGCTCAGCTCGACGTGGGTGCCGTGCGCGCCGAGATCGCCCGCGGCCCGCACGTGGTCCAGGGTGAAGACGGTGGCGGCGCCCGGGGCGAGCGTGCGCGCCTCGACGGTGCCGAGGAACAGCGACACCGCCCCGTCGTCGTCGCGTCGGGCGCGCACCCGCCAGCCGGGCGGACCGGGTTCGGCCCAGTCGTGGGCGGCGCCCGCCAGGCAGCCGGGCCGGAACCGCAGCTCGAGCCGGTCCGCCAGCGGCCCGCGGGCCGGGGGCAGCGGCACCGGGAAGGGTGAGCGGTTCTCCAGGACGACGTGCAGTGCCCGGCCGGGAGCGTCGTCGTCGGTGATCGAGAGGGTGGGCTCGTCGGCGGCGTCGGAGAGCCGGAACGCCAGCGGGGCGCGCTCGTCGGCGGTGGGGTGCGCGGCGAGGTCCGCGTGGCGTTCGGCGAGGATCTCGGCGTCGGTCCGCGACCGCCGGTACAGCCGGACCGGCCCGACCATCAGCAGGCGCGCCCCTGCGCCCTGCCGGGCGATCACCACCCGGGCGCCGCCCCGGAACGGGAGGTGGTCGACGGTCGTGGGGTGCTCGGCGACCCGTCGCCCGTCGACCAGGACCCGCACCGTGCGGGCCGGCCCGTCCCAGACGACGGCGAGATGGTGCCAGCCGCCCGGATCGAGCCGCTCCCCCGCGGAGGGCGGCGGGCCCGTCGGGGTGTCGAGATCGACGGTGGTCTGCGGGCGGTCCGGCCCGATCGCGATCTCCAGGCGGGCACGTCGGACGCGCGGGCGGGCGAGCGCCACGGTGAGAACGGGCGGACCGGGGACGGCCGGCGGCGGCGGTGTGGCGGCCGGGTCGCGCCGCAGCGGCCCGCCCCAGCGCACCCACGCCGTCAGCGTCAGGGCGGTGCGCGGCTGCTCGCCGTCGGGGAAGGCGAGCTCCAGCGCCCCGGCCGCGCCGGGCAGCTCCACCCCGGCGCCGAGCACCGCGTCCGGCACGAGGCGCTCGGCACCGGGCGTCCAGGTGGCCCGGGCCGGGACGACCCGCAGGCCCGGCGGCCGGGCCGGCCCGAGATCGGCGACGAGGTCGGGATCGGAGCCCGGGGCGCTCACGTCGTACCTCCCGCGGGCGGCGCCGGCCCGGCGCCCTGCTCCTGCGCACCGTCGACGGCGGGCACGAGGCGTAGCCAGCCCTCGCGCAGCTCCGCCACGCCGGTGAACGCCGCCCGGGTGCGTGGCGCCTGCATCGCCGAGGCGGGCAGCTCCGCCCAGCCGGTGGGGGTGCGTTCGAGCCACGACCAGGCGTAGCCGGGCTCGTCGGGCACCCCGACGTTCAGCGTCCCCGGGTCGCAGAGCAGCGGCGCGGTCAGGAACGTGACGCCGATGCCGTCCAGCGCCCGGGCGTACTGCTCCGGCGGGATGCGCAGCACTTTCGTCGGCAGCACCCCGGTGGTGGCGTGCACCGCGCCCCGTGGGTCGACCAGCATCGTCAGGTGCAGGGCCGGGGCGTCCAGGCGCAGGGCGAGCTGACCCCCGACGTCACCGGCCGGCTCGGGGACGAGGCCGCGCGGGACGAGCAGCCCGCCGTCGAAACCGGCGGCACCGCTGCCGCCACTGCCGCCAGGGAGGTCACCGCCCACGCCGCCTCCGCCCTCGACGCCGCCACCGCCCTCGACGCCGCCGCCACCGCCACCGCGCTCGACCCAGAAGCCCACCAGGCCGTCGTCGAGGCGGCCCGGCTCGCCCAGCCGGAGCGGGAACCGGACCTCGCGCA
>JBFWRR010000015.1:37938-66963 GCA_050248815.1 Pseudonocardia sp.
CCGCCCTCGACGCCGCCACCGCCCTCGACGCCGCCGCCACCGCCACCGCGCTCGACCCAGAAGCCCACCAGGCCGTCGTCGAGGCGGCCCGGCTCGCCCAGCCGGAGCGGGAACCGGACCTCGCGCAGGCCCCCGTCGCCGCGCCCGGCCCCCGACGCGCCGCCCGGCCCACCGCCCCCCATCGCGGTGCGCAGCGCCGCCCAGCTCCGGTCCACCGGCGGGGAACCGAGGATCTCCAGCCGCACGCTCGCACGCACCACCGCAACCGGGCGGCCCATGAGCAACCCGAGCGAGCGGTGCTGGGCGTGCGAGTCCGGTTCGATCCGCGCCAGCGCGTCCACGAGCGTGCGCAGCAGCACCCGGCGCTCGGCGGGGGTCCGGTGCAGGAGATGGACGGCGACGCGGCGCAGGTGCGGGTTCGCGATGTCCTCGGGCAGGACGATCCGGTCGCTGCCCGGCGCGGGCCGCCAGCGTCCGGGGCCGTCGAGGGAGCCGATGGCCTGCCCGTCGGGCCCGTGCACGGCGAGGGTCCCGTCGAGGACGTCGGGCACCAGCCAGCCGCAGATCGGGCCGGTCGCGGGGTGGTCGTGCGCCTCGTCCTCGTCCGTGCCGGCGCCCGCGCCCGCCGCGAGCCAGCGCATCTGCAGCCGGGCGGGCGGCACCAGCCGGGGCGGGAGCACGAACACCGGAGGGCCGGACCGGCCGAGCGGCGCGGACGGCATCGCCTCGACGCCGTGCAGCGTCGGTGGCGCGACCGGGCCGGGATCGGCTCCGGACGCATCGCCGGACGTACCGCCGGGCGCACCGTCGAGCGGCCCGTCGGCGGCAGCCCCGGGGGCGGCGTCGGCGCCCGGGGCGGCGTCGGCCGCCGCGCCCGGGGCAGCGTCCGGGGCACCGTCGCCTGCGCCGTCGAGCGGCACCTCGAGCACCCGACCGAAGCTGTCCAGGAGCCGCAGCCCCAGCAGCTGCAGGCGTCCCGCCCGCAGCGGCATGAAGTGCAGCTGCGGGCGAGGGGCGTCGATCGCGTGCGGCCCGATCGCCGCCGCGACCCGCGCGGCGAAGGCCTGCGCGTCGGGGAACCCGAGCGGGTCCGCGATCCCGATCGGCACCGGGTCCGGTTCGTGCATCACCAGCGCGGCGTGCAGCCCCGAAAGCGACACCGCCGCCACCGGAGCGTCCTGCGCGTCCCCGTCGCGACCGAGCCGTCCGCGCACGCCGTCGAGGAACCGCTCGACGTGCGGGTGCGGATGCTCCGGGGCGACCCGGCGGTCCAGGGCCGCGGCCAGCGCCCGCGCCGGGTGCGGGCTCAGCACCCCCCGACCGCTGACGACGCACGTCCGCCCCGCCCCGGGGGCACCGGTGCGGCGCGGCACCAGGTCCGGCGCGTCTTCGGGGAGCCGGTAACGACGGATGAGGTACGCGGGATCGGCGTCGGTGGCCGGGGCGGGCGCCATCTCCTCGTGCAGGGCGACCTTCCAGTCGACCAACACCGGATGCCAGTCGAGGTAGGGCCGCCCGCCGCCCGAGTCGGCCACGGCGGCCTCCACGACCTTGGCGAAGGCCGCCGCGATGGGCGGCTCCTGCGCCGTGTCGCCCAACGCCGCCACGAGGCCGGTGGCCGGGTCGCCGCCCAGCTCGCCGATCCAGCACCGGGGCTTCGCGTCGCGGCGGGGATGGCGGGCGCTGCGCGTCACGGCCGGGCCGGCGAGCAGCAGCACCGGGTCCCGCGGCCGCCAGAAGCGCGGCCCCGGCCGCACGTCCAGCTCGTGGCGCAGCTTGCGGGCCACCCCGAGCAGACCCGGCAGCATCTGTTCGAGCACGGCCCGGTTGCGCTGCGCCAGGCGCACGCTCTCGATGCGCGCGGTGGTCCCCGCCCGCCACGCCCGGGCGAGATCGGCGTGGGCGGGGTCGGGGAACAGCGTGCCGACGGCGCGGTCGATCGCCGCGACGGCCGGGTCCGGGCCCACGCCGCGCAGCCACGGCGGCAGGGCCGGGTCCCGGGCGAGCCGCGCGGCGTCGACGTCACCGGGCGGCCCGGGTGCCCGGACGACCACCCGCAGCGCGTCCAGGACGGCGCCCCGGCGCGCCGGGTCGGTGGGCCGGTCGCGCAGCGCACTGGCGATCTCACGCGGGATCACCAGCTGCGCACCGGCCGCCGCGCACAGCTCCACCCAGTCCGTGACGTCGGCCGCCGTCACCTCGCACGCCGCGACGTCCGCCTCGGCCAGCAACGCCACCACCTCGGCGGCGACCCCGGCGAGCTCCCGGGTGGCGCGGTCGGCGTCGACGGCGCTCGTCTCCAGCGCCGCGAGCCCGGTGACCTCGATGTGCCTGCGCACCTCGTCCACGTCCGGGCGGTCCAGGGTGCTGCCCCGCGGCGGGTACTTGCACTCCAGGTAGGCGCACCAGTCCGAGTACAGCCGGGCACGCGCGACGTCGCCCCGGCGGGTTGCCTGGTCCCGGCGCTGCTGGAGGCGGTCCAGCTCGGCGAGGCGGGCCATCGCGGCGGCGGGCGCCACCCCGGCGACGCCCGGCGGGCCCTGCAGCGCGTCGGCGGGCCCGCCGGGACCGCGGGCGCGCACGGTCCAGCCGGTGCCGCCGGGGACCGCCACGAACTCGTCCTCGTGGCGGGCCTGGCGCAGCGCCGCCACGGCGTCGGGACGGTCCGGGTCCAGCGCGGCGGCGAGCACGACCGCCTCCAGGGCCTCCTCCAGGTCCCGCGCGCTCGGCACCGGCCGGTCGTCCGTCTCCGACGGCTCGCCCGCCGCGACCTCGACGACGTCGGCCAGGTGGGCCGCGAGCGCCTCGACCCCCGTCGCGCCGAGCACGAGGTGCTCCACCCGGCCCGCCGCCACCGCCGGCGCGGGCGGGAGCCAGGCCCCGGCGCAGAGCAGCCGCCCGGGCCGTCGGTCGCCGCTGCGCTGGACGACCCAGCCGTACTGCGCGTCGAGCTCCGCAGCCAGGCCGTCCGCGTCGAGGTCCGGCCGGGCCGCCGCGAGCGCCGCGACGGGATCGTGGGCGAGGTTCGAGTACCAGCCGAGGACGCGGTAGTGGTGGCGCGACCCCGCGTCGGGATCGGCGGTGTCGTGGTGGAAGCCGAAGACGCTGCGGCAGTTCGGGTGGTAGGCGTGGAACGCCGGGTGCCCCCAGCCGACGGCGGTGAGCCCGTGCAGGTGCTCGGCGCCCTGGTCGCGCGGGCGCCAGTCCCGCAGCGGCACCTGCCGTCCGACGAACCGGAACGGGGCGCGCGCGCCCAGCCGCCGCCGCTCCTCGGGCGGGAGCAGGTAGCTGACGGCCGTGGCGGCGGCGTCGGCACCTTCCGGGTGCAGGTGGTCGCTCTCCACCACCCACCAGCCGTCCGGCGCGTCGACGAGCCAGCGGTTCGGCACCCGCGGGAAGTCGATCGACGCGACGGCGACCGCGGGCTCGGGGGTGTCCCCGCGGGGCCGGTGGCGGCCGCGGGTGAGCGCGGCAGGCAGCGCCCAGTGCAGGTGCACGCCCGTCGGGAGCCGGGAGGCGGGGGCTTCGAACGGGACGTCGGCGATCTCGGCGGCGAGATGCGGGCGGCCCGCGTTGACGTCGCGGCGTCCGTCGTGCCAGGGCAGGCCGGAGAAGTCGGCCAGCGGCCCCGCGGTGCGGGTGTCGGTGTGAACGGCGAGGAGATCGATCCGGATCGGCACCACCAGCGCGTTCCGGATCACCACACCGCCCTCATCGGACGGACCGTAGCGGCGCGCCGCGGCCCCTGCCTAGCGGCCGTTGCGGGTGCCGCGCCGACCGGTCGGGGGCGCGCACCTGGACCGGTCGGCTGCCCGTGCCGGGACCGTGGCGGGGTTCCGTGGCCAGGTCGACATCCCGCCCCCGACCGGGGCGTGACGAGCGGCGGGCGGGGGCGGCCTCGACGAGTCCGAGGGGACGGCCCCCGCCCACCCGCTCAGCGGCCCGGGATCGGCTTGCCGCTGAAGACGTACTTCTGCGCAAGCGCCACCGGGTCGTAGCTGGTGGCGGGCTTCTCCTCCGCCACCACGGTCACCGGGCGGGACTGCACGATGGACACCGGATCGCCCGCCCGGCGGTGCCGGGAGATGACCCACTCGACGTCGACCGGGTAGCCGTAGTGCGCCTCGATCGACGTCACCGCCTCGGTGATCGCGGCGACCTGCTCGTCGTCGAGCACGCGGCGGTCGGCGAGCTTGGCCGGCATGTCGATCTCGCAGACCTTGCCCTCGGCGAAGTCGAAGGCCGAGACGACGGTCTTGTGCGCGACGTCGTATCTGAGGGTCCGGCCGTCGGACTTGCCGACCTCGATGTGGTCGGGGTTCACCAGCCCCTGCACGATCGCCTCGCCCCAGCCCCAGGACGTCTCGATGACCACCCGGTCCGGCTTGCCCGTGACCGGGTGCACCGAGAACGCCACCCCGGATGCCCGGGCGTGGATCAGCTCGATGACGCCGACGGCGATCGGCATGTCGTGGTGGCTGATCTGCTTGCGCAGGCGGTAGGCCAGGGCCCGCCCGGTGAACAGCGACCCCCAGCAGGCCCGGACCGCGTCGAGCACCCGCCCGGTGCCGGACACCCCGAGGTAGGTGTCGAAGATCCCGGCGAACGAGGCGTCGGCGGCGTCCTCGCCGGTGGCCGACGAACGCACCGCGGTGGGCACGTTGACGTCCACGCAGCGCAGGGACAGCTCCTCGTAGGCCTCGGCGATCTCGCCGGCCAGCACCTCGGGCATCGGCGTGGCGTCGAACAGGTCGCGGATGTGCCGGGAGGCGGCCTCCACGTCGGCGGGTGACGGCTCGGTGCCGAGCGGGACGAGGGTCTCGTCGATCCGCGCGTCCAGCCCCGATTCCGCGCAGTACCGCCGGTAGGCGTCGATGGTGACGGCGAAACCGGCCGGTACCTGCACGCCGGCCCGGTGCAGCTCCACGAGCCGCCCCATCTTCGAACCCGCGGCGGCCACCGCGACGGCCGGATCGACCTCGTCGATCCAGACGACCGATCCGGTCCCCACCATCAGCACCTCCGTCACGCGTCCGCCGGTGCGGTGGCGACGTCCGCTGGTGCGGTGTCGATGCTGTCGGCGGCCTTCTGCAGCACGGTGACGCGGCCGTTGTTGCCGTCCACCTCGATCTTGTCGCCGTCGCCGATGGCGAGGGTGGCGACGCCGACCGCGGTGACGGTCGGGACGCCGTACTCGCGGCCCACGATGGCGGCATGGCTCAGCATGCCACCACCGTCGCAGACGCAGGCGGCGATCTTGCCGAACGCAGGGGTCCAGTTCGGCGAGGTGGACTCGCAGACGAGGATCTCGCCGGGAGCGAGGCGGTGCAGGTCGTCGGCGCTCTGCAGGACGCGCGCGACGCCGATGGCCACGCCCTTCGCGGCGGCGACACCGGAGAGCGTCGTCTCCTTGGCGGCGTTCGGGTTCTGCACGGCGCGCAGCGAGCCCGGGTTGATGCCGAAGATCTCGATGAGCACCGGGTCCTCGACGGAGTCCGGGATCGTGCCGAGCACCTTGGGCATCTCGCCACGCTTGTGGAACCAGTGGTCGAAGTACTGGCGGCGGTCCTCGACGAGGCTCCTGAGCTGCGGGGTGTAGCCCTTCTCGGCCGCGACGTCGAGCAGCTCGGGCCAGAACAGGTAGAGCATGTCGTCCTTGCGGTCCGCCCCGACCCGGCGCGCCAGCTCCAGGCAGGCGTGGCGCAGCGGCAGCATGACCTTGAGGTCGATGTAGAAGTTGTGGTCGTCCTGCCACCACGGGAAGTTCGCGGCCTGGTTGGCGGCGAGGCCCCCGTCGAAGACGGCCTGTTCCTCCTTGGTCAGCCCGGAGCGGGCGGCGTCGATGGCGGCGTCGCGCTCGGCGAGGGCGTTGCGGGCGGCGGCCTCGAAGTCGTGGTCGCTCTCCTTGAGCATGAACGTCTTCACCATGCCGAGCGGGTTGCTGTCGTCCTCCACCCAGCTGGGCAGGCCGACGTCGCACGTGGCGTCCGAGCGCCAGCCGTAGACCTGCAGGAAGTCGTCGAAGTCCGTGAGCCACTGCGACGCCGAGCCGCCGTGGGCCGAGAGCGCCGCACGCAGCTGGGCCGGCTCGTTGTCCGCGAAGACCTGCGCGAGCCCGGCCCGGCGGGCCTTGACCGCGAGCTCGTACAGCTCCCGGTCCAGCTCCATGATCTTGGTCTCCTCACCCTGGAGGAACTTGCCGACCATGTTGGTGTCGATGCCGAGCTCGGCGCAGGAGCCGTAGAAGCCCAGGAAGTTGACCAGCATCGGGTACATCACGTCGAAGTGGATCACCATCGAGCGCTTGTGGTAGCGCCGCGCCGCGACGATCGTCGAGGCCAGGTCGGGGCCCGAGAGCGAGGTCAGGTCGAGGCCCTGGAAGTAGTCCCAGCTGGCCTCCAGCTCGTTGCGGCCGGCGTCCCAGATGGAGCGGTAGTTCTGCAGGAAGTGGGGCAGCGTGACGCCGAGGCGGTTGGCGCGGGCGCCGATCTCGCGCGGGTCGGTCTCGGGGATCGGCGAACCGTAGAGGTGGGTGCCGGCGAAGCGGCAGGTGACGCCGCGCCCGGGCGGCAGCGGCAGCTCCTCGGAGGCGTGCTGGGTGCCGTGGCAGTAGCCGTCGGACGACCACAGCGTCGCGGCCAGCGGGGTGAGCCCGCGCGACCAGTGGAAGTCGAGGAACCAGAACTGGTTCTCGTCCCCCGGCCGGAACGGCGAGGCGTTGTCGACGACGTACGGGGCGTCGAAGAACTCCGGCTTGTAGCCGGGATACCACTCCGTCGTGAACTCCTGCAGCGGGACGACGTTGGCCACGGGGACCTCCTGGCGTGGGAAGGCGAGTCGTCGCGGACCGTGACAGCGGCCACACGTGTGCTTCAAGCAGCACGTTCGGCTGTGGGGAACGGGGGCGGTCGAACGGTCGCGGCGGCCCGTCCGGTTCGGCGGTCGGAAACGCTGCGCTTCCCGCCCGGGCGGGCCGCGCCTAGCGTCGCGGATCGAGCCCCGGGAGGACACCACATGCCACGCGCGCTGCTGCTCGACCTCGGCGGCACCGCCTTCGGCTCCGGCGTCGAGGCGATGGCGGACCTGCAGGCGCGGGAGCCGGCACTGCGCGAGGTGTGCGCCCGGCGCGGCCCCCTGGGCAGCGTCCCCGACCCGGAGTGGGACGAGATGATCGCGGGCACGATCACCGAGCGCGAGTACTGGCACCGCCGGTGGGCCGAGTTCGGGGCGGCCCTGGGCCGTCCCGGCTGGACGCTGCAGGAGTTCATGCACCTGCTCTTCGCGCACACCGGGCCGCGCCCGGGCGCGCAGCGCCTCGCCGCCGACGCGCGCGCCGCGGGCGTCCGCATCGGGGTGCTCACCAACGACCTGCAGGCCTTCTTCGGCGAGGCCGCGATGTCCGCGCACCCGTTCCTCGACGGGGTGGACGTGCTGGTGGACGGCTCCGTCACCGGCGTGCTCAAGCCCGACCCGCGGGCGTACGCCCTCGCCGCGCAGCGCCTGGGCCTGCCGGCGGACGAGATCGTCTTCGTCGACGACATGCCCTGGAACGTCGAGGGCGCGCGCCGGGCGGGCATGGTGGCGTTGCTGCTGGACTACCGCGACCCCGACGCGGCGTTCGACGCGGCCCGCACGGCGGTCGGGCTGGAGCGGAGGGCGGCGTGAGCGCCGGCGGGGCGGGCGAGCCCGGGTCCGGGGCGAGCGGCCCGGGCGGCACCGCTGATCCGGGCGGCACCGGGCGCACCGGCGGCACCGCCGACCCGGACAGCACCGGGCGCACCGCGGGTACCGCGGACACGGACAGCACCGGGCGCACCGCAGGCACCGTGGACCCGACCGGCACGGGTATCGCCGTCGTCGTCGGTGCATCGGGGGCGCTGGGCGGGCCCATCGCCGCCCGGCTGCAGAAGGCAGGTCTCACGGTCGTGGCGGTGGCCCGCACCCCGCCTGCGTCGTTCGTCCCGTGCACGGCCGACATCGGCTCGGACGGCGCGGTGGACGCCATCCGCGCGACCCTCGCGACGCTCGACGGACCGGTGCGGATGGTCGTCCAGGCCGCCGGGCTGCCCGCCGCGGGGCCGCTGCGGGAGATCGACCCGCAGGCGCTCGGCGCCGCCGTCGCACTCAAGGTGGGCGGACTCCTGCGCCTCGTGCGCGCCGTGGAGGACCGGCTGGTCGCGGGCTCGCGCATCGTCGCCCTCGGCGGGCACTACGGGATCGAACCGGCGCCCTACGCGCCCGCGGCCGGGGTCACCAACGCCGGGCTGGCCAACCTCGTCCGCCAGCTCGCCGACGTCTACGGCCCGCGTGGGGTCACGGTGCACCTCGTCGCCCCCGGCCCGGCCGACACCCCGCGCCTGCGGGGCCTGCTGGAGCGCGCCGCCGCGCAGCGGGGGGTGGACGTCTCGACGGTGCTCGCCGAGCGGGCCGCCGAGTCGCCGCTGGGCCGGTTCGTCACGCCGGAACAGGTGGCCTGGGCCGTCGCGCTGCTGCTCGACCCCGAGGCGGACGCCCTGCACGGCTCCACCCTCGGCCTCGACATGGGCGCCCGCCGCAGCCTCTTCTGACCGCGAGTTCCGCATCCCACCAGGGCGAGTTCCGCATCTCATCAGCCCGAGTTGCGCATCTACCCGCCGCGAGTTCCGCATTCCACCAGGGCGAGTTGCGCATCCCACCAGGGCGAGTTGCGCATCCCACCCGGGCGAGTTGCGCATCCCACCCGGGCGGGTTGCGGCTCGGCCCAGGCCGCCGCTCGCTGGGCGAGGCCGCCCGGGCCGACCCGGACGCCCGCGCTACCGGGCCGCCCCGGCCGCGCGGGCCGCGATCTCGTCACGCCGCACCGCAGCGGCGGGCACCCCGCCGATCCCCCAGTCCGCCGGGTCGACCTGGACGATCCGGCCCCGCACGAGGCCGCGCTCCACACCGAGCACGTCCACCAGCGCGCCGGTGAGCTCGGCGAGCAGTCGCGCCCGCTGCTCGGCAGGCCGCCCGGCCAGCACGACCGCCGTGAAGTACGGCGCCGACAGCGGTTGCTCCGCCGCGGTGACGGCGGCCGTCACCCAGTGCTCGGGGCGGTGCAGGGTGAGGTACGCGCGTACCCGGTCCAGCGGGGAGCCGAGCACCTCGGCGTAGGCGGTGCTCATCACCTCCAGCAGCGTCCGGTGCTGCTCGGGGGTGTGCAGGCCCTCCACGAGGTGGACGTTCAGGATCGGCATGCCGTCACGCTAGGCGCCGGCGCGCCGCCCGGTCGACGGATCGTTCCGGACGGCGCACCGGCGGCGGGGCGGCCGCGGTCGGTCGGCCGCCCCGCCCGTGCGCGGGGCACCTGGACGGGAAGGGGTACCCCGCACGGCGCCGGTGCCGAGCGGCGCTCACGTCACCCCGCGTCGGGACGCGGGCCGTGGAACGGCCCAGCGGCCTGCTCAGTAGCCCGCGCCCGGCACCTGCTCGTCCGCAGGCGCGGGGTCGGGCTGCACGGGGTCCTGGGCGGGCACCCGCACACCCGCACCCGCGACGGCGGGCTTGCCGTCCACCCCGACCGCGTGCCACACCCCGCTCACGCCCTCGCCGTCGGCCTCGCCCGGCTCGCCGTCGCCGGAGTACGTGTAGAGCGGCCAGCCCTTGAGTGTGACCTGCACCGTGCCGTCCGGGCGCACGAGCGTGCCGACGATCGAGCGGTCCACGCCGGGGATCTCCGGTGCCGAGCCGTCCGGGGCGACCACGGGCGGCCACATGACCGCGCACCGGTCCTCGCAGCTCGACTCCGGCGGTTTCGGGGTGTCCTCGTCGAAGCGGTAGAGCGTGCGGCCCTCCGAGGTGACGACCGTGCCGATGGACGTCATCCCGGTGCCGAAGCCCACCGGCACCTCGGCGACAGGCGCCTCGCCGACGGGCGTCGGGATGGCCGACGCCTCATCCTGCGGCGAGGCGAGCCTCACGAGCCCGTAGATCACCGCGAAGCTCAGGACGAACGCCACGAGCACGACGAGGCCGCTGCGCTGTGCCGTGCCTTGCTGCATCTGTTCTCCAGGGGGAGCGGAGCTCGGGGGCGAGCTCGCCTACCCCAGGCACGCATCCGGCGCGCAGATGGTTCAGCGGAGTTTCCGGGACGCGGTCACGGGCTGGTCGATGACCACCGGCTTGGCCCGCTCCCAGTCCAGGAACCGGTCGGTCTCGGCCAGGAACGCCCCGCTCAGCCACAGCGCGACGATGGCGTCGTCGGTGAGGCCGAGGACGGCGAGGAACGCCTCCGGTACCAGGTCGATCGGCGAGACCAGGTAGGCCACCGCGACTCCCAGCATCGCGAGCCTGCCACGTCCGAGACCCGGGTACCGACCCGAGAACGTGTGACCGATCAACCGCGGCAGCGCGCGCATCCGCTCCGCGAGCCCGGGAGCGCCGGGCCGCCGTGCCTGCGTGAGGGACCGCCACAGCGCCGTGAACGCCGCGATCCGCCGAGCCGAGAGCTTCGTCGCCACGTTGCGTACAACGCACCCACAGGCCCCGGCGTTCCACGGCAGGTGGAGCTGCCTAGGGTGACCCTCACCGCAGCACCGTCCGTCCGTCGCAGGAGGATCGTCCATGCATCGGATCGTCCGTTGCACCGTTGCGTCCACCGTGCTGGCCGCCGCTCTCGCGGCGTGCGCCGCCACCCCGATGCCCACTCCCACCGCCGCCCGCGTCGAGACCCCTGTGCCCTCGCGGCAGGCGTTCTGCGACGCGGTGCGCGCCAATGTCGAGGCGGCCAAGCCCCTCAACGCGCTCAACGCGAAGGGCCCCGCGCCGCATCCGGCCGCCGACGTCGCGGCGGCCGTCGTGCCGCTGCGCACCTCGTACCGGGCGGTGCTCGACGCCGCGCCCACGCAGCTGCGCCCCGATGCGGAACGCGCGTACGAGCTGGCCCAGATGCAGCTCGACATCTACGAGCGCACCTCGGGCGACGCGACGGCCGTGGCCACCGACCCCGACTACGCGGCCAAGGCGCGGGAGTCGGCGGCGGCGCTGCAGCGCGTGCAGGACTACACCCGCACCGGGTGCAGCTGAGCGCGCCGGGGCTACCGCGCGCTCGCGAGGACGTCGCGGGCGACCTTGACGGCCTGGCCCGGGGAGTACTGGTCCTCGACGGCCCAGACCCCGACGACCAGGCCCCGTTCCGGCGCCAGGAGCACCACCCCGGTGGCCGGCAATGTGTCGACGCCGAACCAACCGACGTCCTGGTAGCTCAGATCGGCCGTCCAGAGCCCACGCTCGCGCTCCCGCCAGGTGGCGTTGCCCGACACGAACCACGCGGGATCGCACAGCCTGGTGGACAGCAGCTCGACGTAGGCGGGGGGCGCCGTCACGGCCGGGTCGTACGGCGACACCGTGACCTGGGCCCGGCAGTGGTGCCCGCCCGGGCCGTCGGACCCGCCGCGTTCGAAGTACGCGGTGTCGACGTGCACCGGGTTTCGCGAGGCGTAGGGCGCGAGCGGCCGGTCGTAGGCCTCGAACCCGCCGGGCAGCTCGACGCTCGCGACGCCCGGTACCCGCACGACGGGATGGCGGGCCGGGGCGGGGGTGCAGGCGGCGACGGCGAGCGCCATCAGCGCCACCAGCATCACACGGACCCGGACCGCGCGACGGCTCACGACGCGGCGCCGGGGTGCACCACCGTGGCGGCGACCTCGCACACACCCGCAGCGTAGTGCGGCCCCTGGTCGCTCCGGCTCCGCAGGCGCTACCCGCGGATCGCCATCACCACCGCCTTCGGCTCGGTGAAGAACTCGCGGCTGAAGTTGCCTCCCTCGCGGCCCCACCCGGAGTCGCCGAACCCGCCGAACGGGGCGCGCAGGTCGCGGATGAAGAAGCAGTTCACCCAGATCGTCCCGGCCCGCAGCCGGGCACCCACCCGGTGGGCGCGGGAGAGGTTCTCGGTGAAGAGCATCGCGTTGAGCCCGTACGGGCTGTCGTTGGCGGCCTGCACGGCCTCGTCCTCGGTGTCGAACGGGGTGACGGTGACGACCGGCCCGAAGATCTCCTCGCACTGCACCGGCGAGTCCGCGGGCGGGTCCGCGACGACGGTGGGCCGCACGGTCCAGCCGTCGCCGATCCCGCCGGTCAGGACCTTGCCCGCCGCGTTCTCGACGTACCCACGGACCTTCTCGAAGTGCGTCTGCGACGCGAGCGGCCCGATCTGGGTGGCCGGGTCCTTCGGGTCGCCGATACGCAGGGCCTCGGCCGCGGCGACGAAGCGGGCGAGGAACTCGTCGAGCACCGACCGCTCGACGTAGAGCCGCGAACCCGCCAGGCAGACCTGGCCGGCGTTGGTGAAGATCGCCTTGATCGACCAGTCCACGGCGTTGTCGAGATCGGCGTCGGCGAACACGAGGTTGGCGCCCTTGCCGCCGAGCTCCAGGCTGACCGGGGTGAGGTTGCGCGCGGCGGCGCCGGTGATGACCCGGCCGGTGCCGGACTCGCCGGTGAACGTGATGCGGTCCACGCGGCGGTCCGCGGTGAGCGCCGCGCCCGCCGAGTCCGGCCCGAAGCCGTGCAGCACGTTGAACACCCCCGGCGGGATGCCGGCCTCGAGGGCGAGCCTTCCGAGGATCGTGGCGGAGGCCGGAGTGTCCTCGGCGGGCTTGAGGACGACTGTGTTTCCCCAGGCCAGGGCCGGGGCGACCTTCCAGGACTCCAGCATCAGCGGGAAGTTCCACGGCGCGATCGCCGCCACGACGCCCGCGGGTTCGTAGCGGGTGTACGCGTGGTGGCCGGTGTCCATGGGCAGGGTCTCGGCCGTCGACAGGCGCGCGTGGTCGGCGAAGAACCGGAAGTTCTGCGCGGTGCGCGGGACGTCCCTCGCCAGCGCGTCGGTGATCGGCTTGCCCATGTCGCGGGTGTCGGCCATGCCCAGCTCGTCGGCGTGCGCCTCGATCAGGTCCGCCAGCTTGTGGATCAGCGCGCCGCGCTCGGCGAAGCCCATCCGCGGCCACGAGCCCTCGTCGAACGCACGGCGCGCGGCGGTCACCGCGAGATCGGCCTCGGCGGGCCCGCCGAGCGCGACCGTGTCGTAGGCCTCGCGCGTCCAGGGATCGACGGTCTCGAACACGTCGGCGCCCGCCACCTCGGCGCCGTCGATCAGGTGCTTGATCACTCAGGACTCCTTCTTCGCGGCGAGGTCGATCGCCACGTCGATGATCATGTCCTCCTGCCCGCCGACGTAGCCGAGCTCGCCGACCTTGGCCAGGATCTCGTGGCCCGGGACGTCGTAGCGCTCGGCGGCCCGCTCGGCGTGCAGCAGGAACGACGAGTACACCCCCGCCCAGCCCTGCACCACCGCGTTGCGGTCCATCGACGGCCAGCGCGGCAGGTACGGCTTCACGACCTCCTCGGCCGCGGCCAGCACTCCCCCGACGTCGACGCCGGTGGCGATGTCGAGCCGGTCGAACGTCGCGGCCAGCACCTCGGTGGGCGAGTTGCCGGCGCCCGCGCCAAGCGCGCACAGCGCCCCGTCGATCTGCTTCGCGCCGTTGTTGTACGCGAGCACCGAGTTCGCCACGCCCATCGAGAGGTTCTGGTGGCCGTGGAAGCCGACGTGGGCCTGGTGGCCGATCTCGCGCGCGATCGCCTCCACCCGCTCCTGCGCGGTGGCGAGCACCAGCGCGCCCGCGGAGTCCACGCAGTAGACGCACTGGGCGCCCGCGTCGACCATGATCCGGGCCTGCCGCGCCAGCTCCTCGGGCGTGGTCTTGTGGGCCATCATCAGGAAGCCCACCGTCTCCATGCCGAGGCTGCGGGCCAGCCCGAAGTGCTGCACGGACACGTCGGCCTCGGTGCAGTGGGTGGCGATCCGGGCGACCCGCGCCCCGGCGCCGTGGGCCTTCTGCAGATCGTCCATCGTCCCGATGCCGGGGACGAGCAGCACCGCGATCGCGGCCTGGGTGGCCTCCTCGACCGCGGCCTCGATGAGCCGGATCTCGTCGACGGCGGAGAAGCCGTAGTTGAACGACGAGCCGCCCAGCCCGTCGCCGTGGGTGACCTCGATGACCTCGACGTTCGACCGGTCCAGGGCGTGCACCGTGGCGCGCACCTGCTCCTCGGTGAACTGGTGGGCCATCGCGTGGCTGCCGTCGCGCAGCGTCGTGTCGGTGATCCGCAGGTCGTGGCGGATCTCCGGCATGTCGGGCAGGTCGCTCATGCGGGCACCCCCAGCTTCGCCTCGGCCAGCAGCTCCCCCACGCGGGCGGCGGCGGCGGTCATGATGTCCAGGTTGCCCGCGTACTCGGGCAGGTAGTCGCCGTTGCCCTTGACCTCGAGGAACACGGCCACCCGGCCGTTGCCGTCCCAGTTCGGGCGGGGATCGTCGAACTGTGGTTCGGCGCGCAGCGTGTAGCCGGGAACGTACTGCTGCACGTCGAGCACCATCTCGTGGATCGAGGTGGCGACGGCCTCCCGGTCGGTGTCCGGGCCGATCGCGCAGAACACCGTGTCACGCATGATCATCGGTGGGTCGACCGGGTTGAGGATGATGATCGCCTTGCCGCGGTCCGCGCCGCCGACCGCCGCCACGGCGCCCGACGTGGTGTGGGTGAACTCGTCGATGTTGGCGCGCGTCCCCGGGCCCGCGGAGCGCGAGGCCACCGAGGCGACGATCTCGGCGTACGGGACGGGGGTGACCCGGGAGACCGCGTGCACGATCGGGATCGTCGCCTGACCGCCGCAGGTGATCATGTTGATGTTCGGGGCGTCCAGATGCTCGCGCAGGTTCACCGGTGGGCAGACCATGGGGCCCAGGTGGGCGGGGGTGAGGTCGACGGCCTGGATGCCCGCCTCGGCGTAGCGGGGCGCGTTCGCCTTGTGGGCGCCCGCGGACGTCGCCTCGAACACGATCTGCGGCAACGGATCCTGGCGCAGCAGCCAGTCCACGCCGTCCGCGGAGGCGGCGACGCCCTGGTCGCGGGCGCGGGCGAGGCCGTCGGACTCGACGACCCCCACCATGTACGCGACGTCGATCGTGGGGCTGCGGCGCAGCTTGGCCAGCAGGTCGGTACCGATGTTGCCCGGCCCGACGATGGCGGCTGGGATGGTGGAGCTCGCTCGACCCATGACCGCGAGCCTGACCCGTCCACGCCGTCCGGGGAAGGGGGTCGTTCCGCTCGGCGGGACACGGGTCCGGGTCCGCCGCGCTGTGGTCCGGTCGAGGCGGCCGTCGTGGCCCGGCCGGGTCGGCCGCAGCAGCAGCCGCCGCGAGTGTGCACCCACTCAGGCCGACGGCGGACTGAGCGCACACTCGACGGGCCGACGCCGCACATTCCGCCCACTCGCCCTGGCGAAACCCGCAACTCGCCGCGGCGGGATGCGCAACTCGCGGGCACGGGGCACGGGGCACGGGGCGCGGGACGCGGGCGAGGCAGGCGGGCGCGCGCCTCACGGCCGGGTGAGACGGCGGGCGAGCGCGACGGCGTCCCGGTCACCCAGCCGCGCGCCCTCGGCCTGCGCGACCGCGAACTCCGGCCCGAGGGCCGCGCGCGCCGCGTCCCGGACGGCGGCGAGGCGGGCGGAATCCGTGCCGTGGACGCTGGTCGCCCGGGGACTCGCGGCCATCGCACCGAGGAGGACGGCGGCATCGCGGTGGCGGCCCAGCCGGGAGAGCGCACCCACGAGGGCGCGCACGGCGATCCACAGCTGCGTCCACGCGCCGAAGCCGTGCCAGTGGTCGAGCAGCGGCCCGAACGCGGCCAGCGACGCCGCCGGGTCTCCGGAGCGGGCGGCCGAGGTGAGCAGCGTGTGCCGTGCGACCCCGGCGACGAAGCCGGAGTCGGCCTGCTCGGCCGCCTCGACGGCCGCGGCCAGATGCCCCGCGGCCGACGGGTCGCCCCGCTCGGCCCGGACCTCTCCCAGCGCGTACTCGACCCACGCCCGCGAGGTCGGGTCCGGGGCGTCGATGGCGAGCAGCTCGGCCTCCAGCGCCGTGGTGTCGCGGCCGGCGTACCCGGCGACGACGACGAGGTCGACCTGGGCGACGACCTGCGCGGCGGCGTCACCCGCGGCCCGGGCGAGGTCACGGGCCAGCCGCGCGTACTCCACCGACCCCTCGAGATCGCCGCCGAAGCTGATCGCGTTGTGCAGGGCCTCGTAACCGAACCGGGCCGCCGCCGGATCCCCGGCCGCCTCGGCGAGCACCACGGCGTGCCGGCCCCACGCCTCGGCGGTCGCGAGGTCGCCGCGCTGCCAGCCCGACGCCGCGACGACCCCGGCGAGCCGGGCGGCGAGCGGGTGCGCGACGGCGGGCGGCGTCCCCGGCGGTGGGACTCCGGCGGCCGCCACCGCGTCCTCCACGAGCCGGACCAGGTCGATCCGGCCGCGCACCTCGGCCAGCTCACCGACGGGCACCGACAGACGCAGCAGCTCGTCCACCGGCCCGTGCGCGCACAACCAGGCGTGCGCCCGGCGCACGTCGCCGAGATGCTCGTCGAAGCGGCGCACGGCGTCCGGCTCTCCCGCGCCGCGGCGGGCGGCGGCGATCTCCTCGACCAGCGCGACCGCCCACGCCGCGTGCCGGGCGCGCAGGGCCGCCGCGGCCGGGTCGCGGGCCAGCCGGGCACGACCGAAGGCCCGGAGGGTCTCGAGCATGCCGAACCGGTCGGGCGTCCCCGGATGGCGCACGACGAGGGACCGCTCGACGAGATCGGGCAACGCCCCCGCATCGCCGCACACCGTGGCGACCGCGGCCCGGTCGACAGGCCCCGCGAACGCGGACAGGCGCTCGAACAGCGTGCGCTGCGGACCGTCGAGCAGCCCGTGGGACCACGCGACGACGTCGGCGAGCGACCGGTGCCGCGGGGCGGCGGTGCGCCGCCCACCACGGAGGACCTCGAACGTCTCGTCCGCGTCGAGAGCTTCGAGCAGCCCGCGCAGACCCAGCGCCGCGGCCCGGGCGGCGGCCAGCTCCAGCGCGAGCGGCAGTCCGTCGAGCCGACGGCACACCTCGGAGACGACGCCGTCCGCGTCCGGCTCGGCCGCGCCGCCCGCCGCCCCGAGCCGGTCCGCGAGGAGTTCGGCGGCCGCCGCCGGGGCCAGCGGGGTCACCGGAACCAGCCGCTCGCCGTCGGCCCGCAGCGGCTCCCGGCTGGTGAGCAGCACGTCCACCCCCGGGGCGCCGCAGGTGATCGCCTCGACGAGCCGGGCGACCTCGTCGGCGACGTGCTCGCAGTTGTCGAGCAGGAGCAGCTGCCGGCGCACGGCCAGGACGTCGACGAGGCGGTCGGCGCGCCCCGACGGGGCGGCACCCGCACCGTCGTCGGACAGCCGCAGCGCACCGGCGAGGACCGTCTCCACGTCCGCAGGCAGCGTCTCGCCCAGCTCGACGACGAGCACCCCGTCGCCGTAGCGGTCCGCGACGGCCGCGGCAGCGTGCAACGCCAACCGGGTCTTGCCGACGCCACCGGGTCCGCACAGCGTCACGACGCGCTGCGCCGCGAGCATCGCGGAGATCTCGGCGACCTCGCGGTCACGACCGACGAACGAGCTGACGGGCAGGCCCGGCCCGCAGGGACGGGTCGGCCGGACGGGCTGGGCGGGTTGCAGAGCCAGTTCCTGGTGCAGCACCTGGCGTTCCAGTTCGCGCAGCTCCGGGGCCGGGTCCAGGCCGAGCTCGTCCGCGAGCCGCGTCCGCAACCGCGCGAACACCGCCAGCGCCTCGGCCTGGCGGCCCGCCGCGACGAGCGACCGCATCAGCAGTGCCACCGCGCCCTCGCGCAGCGGCTCGGCGAGCACCAACGCCTCCAGCGCCGCCACGGCCTCACCCGGCCGTCCGGTGGCGAGCAACGCGGCCGCGTGCCGCTCGGTCGCCACCGCGCGCAGCTCGACGAGCCGGGCCACCTCCGGCTGCAGCGCGGGATGGTCCAGGTCGGCGAACGGCGTGCCGCGCCAGAGCCGCAGCGCCTCCGCGTAGCGGCGCGGGTCCTCGGCCGCGGCGGCGAGGTGGTCGGCGAACGCGGCGACGTCCAGCACGCCCGGATCGGCGACGAGCCGGTACCCGTCGGCGGCCGTCTCGATGCGCACGCCCGGGGGCAGGAGCCGGCGCAGCCGCGACACGTTCGTCTGCACCGCGCCCGCGGGATCCCGGGGCGGGTCGGCCCATAGCAGCTCGACCAGCACGTCCGTCGCGACGACGTGGCCCGCGTGGGCGGCGAGCGCCACGAGCAGCCGCCGCTGCCGTACCGACCCGATCCGGACGGGCCCGCCCGGGCCGTGCACCTGCAGCGGCCCGAGCACCTCCACCGCGGACACGCCGACATCGTCGCAGCCGGGGACGTCGGCGACGAGGCCGCCGGCACAGCCGTCCCGTACCGACGTCCGCCCGCCCGCCCGGCGAGCGGGTGACAGCGAGACGACACCGAGTTGGCAGCAACCGTTCCTAGCGTCGTGGCCATGACCGCCACCGCGCCGCTCACCACCGGCTGGGAAGCCGATCTCGCCGACTCCGACACGCTCGCCCTGCGCTGGCTGCGGCACTGGTCGGCCACGTGCGCCGCGTTCGTCGGCGCGATCGGCGGCACCGTCGTGCGCGACGAACGCCACCTGCTGGCCGACGCCGGGCGGCCCGCATCGTTCTTCAACGCCGCGGTCCTGCTCGCACCGGTCGAGGACCTGCCCGGCCTGCTCGACGAGATCGAGGCGCGGGTCGCGGGTGGCACCGGGGACGTGTACCTGTGGAGCCTCTGGCCGACGCCGGACCTGCGCCCGCGCGGCTGGGAGCTGGACGGCCATCCGCCGCTCTGCGTGCGCCCCCCGCTCGCGGTGCAGCCCGCGCCCGCCCCGCCGCCGGGACCTGCGCCCGCGCGGGTGCGCACCCCCGGAGCCCTCGCGGAATGGGAGCGGGTGCTCGTGGACGGCTACCCCGTGCCCGACGCCGCGCCCGCCCGGCCCGGACGGCTCGTCGGCCCGGCGCTGCTCGACGACGACCGCATCCGGTTCTGGTCGAGCGGCGAGCCCGTCGAGGCGATCTCCGCGCAGTTCGTCGCGCACGGGATCGCCTCGTTCGCCCTCGGCGTCACGCTGCCCGGCGCGCGCCGCAGCGGCCACTGGTACCGCCACGCCGCCGCCCGGCTGCGCACCGAGCCCGACCTCTGGCACGCGGGCGTGTTCGCCGACACGAGCCGTCCCGGCGCCGAGCGGATCGGCTTCGTCCCCGTCCTGCGCCACACGTTGTGGCACCTCCACCGACCCTGACCGACCCTGCCCGACCCCTGACCGACCGGGAGAACAGATGACCACCGTCGAGAACACCCACACCTGCGACGCCCTCGTCGAGCGGCTCTTCACCGCCGTGCTCGCCGCGATGGACGTCCAGGCCGCCTACCTCGGCGAGCGCCTCGGCTACTACCGCGCCCTCGCCGAGGGCGGGCCGCTCACCTCGGCCCAGCTCGCCGAGCGCACCGGCACCGCCGAGCGCTACACCCGCGAGTGGCTCGAACAGCAGGCCGTCAGCGGCATCCTGACCTGCGACGACGAGTCGGACGGCGCCCGGCGCCGCTACGCGCTGCCCGCGGGTCACGCCGAGGCGCTCACCGACGAGCTGAGCCCCAACTTCGTCCTTCCGCTGGCGAAGTTCGTCGCGAGCGCGGGCAAGCGCCTCGACGCCCTCGCCGCGGCCTACCGCAGCGGCGGCGGCGTGAGCTGGGCCGAGCACGGCGACGACGTCCGCGAAGCCCAGGCCGCGGCGAACCGCCCGCTGTTCCTCGGCGAGCTCGGCCGGGACATCCTGCCGTCGGTCGGGGAGGTCGACGACGTGCTGCGCGCCGGCGGCCGCGTGGCCGACGTCGGCTGCGGGCACGGCTGGTCGGCCGTCGGGATCGCGCTGGCCTACCCGGCCGTGACGGTCGACGGCTACGACACCGACGCACCGTCGATCGCGCAGGCCCGCCGCAACGCCGCGGAGGCCGGGGTGGGCGACCGGGTCCGCTTCCACCTCACCGATCCGGCCGTCGCGGCGGCCGCGGGCGAACGCTACGACGCCGTGTTCGCCTTCGAGTGCATCCACGACCTGCCCGACCCCGTCGCGGTGCTCACGTCCATGCGCGCGCTGGCGGGGCAAGCGGCACCGGTGATCGTGATGGACGAGCGGGTGGCCGAGACGTTCTCCGCTCCCGGCGACGACATCGAGCGGCTCATGTACGGGTACAGCCTCGTGTGCTGCCTCGCGGACGGCATGGCGCACGAGCACTCGGTCGGGACGGGCACGGTGATGCGGCCGTCGACGCTGCGCGACTACGCCGTCGGGGCCGGGTACGCCGGTGTCGACGTGCTGGACGTGGAGAACGACTTCTTCCGTTTCTACCGGCTCGCCCACGCCTGAACGGGCGCCGCGGCACGTAGTGTCG
This sequence comes from Pseudonocardia sp., assembly GCA_050248815.1. GTDB lineage: Bacteria > Actinomycetota > Actinomycetes > Mycobacteriales > Pseudonocardiaceae > Pseudonocardia. The sequence continues at coordinate 58,299 of JBFWRR010000015.1, forward strand.
AGCGGGTGGTGACCGTCGCCCGGTGGATCCTCGCCCTCCTACGGGCCCGTGGCGCCGAGGTCGTCTTCGGCCTGCCGGGCGTGCACAACCTTGCGTTCTGGGAGGGCACGCGGCACCCGGTGGTCGTCCGCCACGAGCAGGCCGCCGTGTACGCCGCGGACGGCTGGGCGCGCACGACGGGCAGGCTGGGCGCGGCCGTCGTCACCACCGGTCCGGGTGCGGCGAACGCGGTGGCCGCGTTCGGCGAGGCGGCAGCGGCCGGTTCGCCGGTGGTACTCGTGGCCTCGGAGATCCCGCAGGCGCAGCGCCGGACCGGGCGGGTACGGGGCGTGCTGCACGAGTCGCGCGACCAGGCGGGGCTGTTCCGGCCGCTGGCGAAGGCGGTGTTCACCCCCCGCGCGCCGATGGAGGTGGCCACGGCCCTCGAAGCGGCCGCGGCCGCGGCCCTGCGCCCCCCGCGCGGCCCGGTGTACGTCGATGTCCCCGCGGACGTGCTCGGCCTGCCCGCGGCGAAGGCACAGCGGGCGGACCGCGGCCACCTCGACCCGCCCCCGGCGGCGGACCTGGACGCGGTGGCCGGGTTGGTGCGGGAGCGCCGCGTCGTGCTGTGGACCGGAACGGGCGCGGTCGACGAACCCGACCGGATCGGCGCGCTCGCCACCCGGCTGGGCGCCCCGGTCGTGAGCAGCTACGGCGGGCGCGGCTGCCCGCCAACGGACCATCCGCTGGCGGTGGGGCTCCCACCGCACGAGCCCGAGGTCGCGGCGCTCATCGGGGAGGCGGACGTGCTGCTCGCCGTCGGCGGTGATCTGGACGGCATGAACACCCGCAACTGGACGATGCCGCGTCCGCCCCGGCTCGCGACGGTGGACGAGGCGGCGCCGCCCGATCCGCCGGAGTGGCCCGCGGACGCCGCGGTGCACGGCTCGCTCGCGGCGGCACTGGACGGCCTGCTCGCCCGGCTCGGCGGCGGCGACCTCAAGCCCTGGGCACCCGAGGGCCTGCGCGAGGCGGTGCTCGGCAGGTTGCGAGCGGATCCGGCGACGGCCGAGGCGGTCGCGCTGGTGGACGCGGTGGACGCGGCGCGCACCGCGCTCACCGTGCTGGTCTGCGACATGGCCGTCGCCGGGTACTGGGTGGGCGGCTATGCGGCCGCCGCGGGCCCGCGTTCACTCGCCTACCCCGTGGGCTGGGGGACGCTCGGATTCGGCCTGCCGGCCGCGATCGGCGCCGCGGCCACCGGGCGCCCCGTACTCGCGGTGTGCGGGGACGGCGGCATCGCGATGGCGCTCGGCGAGCTCGCGACACTGGTGCAGCAGCAACTGCCCGTCACGGTGCTGGTGGTGGACGACGGCGGCTACGGGATGCTGCGCTACGACCAGGAGCGCGCGGGACACGCTCCCGTCGGCACCGATCTCGTGACCCCGGACTTCGGTGCGCTGGCGGGCGCGTTCGGGCTGCCGTTCACCGGCGTCGGCGCCGTCGAGGGGCTGGAGCCCGCGCTCGCGGCGGCCGTCCGGTCCGGGGCGCCGCACCTCGTGCGGGTCCCCGCGCGGCTGCATCCGCCGCGTTCGACGTCCCCCCGCTGGCACGAGGACTGAGACCCGGATCACACTATCGGATGTGGCTTTCGTGCACGCTAACGATATATCGTGATGGCACACGAGCTACACAGGAGGCTCGCTACGAACACCGACACGACACATCGAGGAGACACCACCATGAAGCACATGGACACCCCCTGGGGCGGCTTCGGCCGACCCCCCTTCGCCCATCCCGGCCGAGGAGCAGGCCCCGGCGGCGACGCCGGAGAGCACGACGACCCGCGCGTCCGGCGCCTGCGCGCCCACCGCCGCGGGCACCGCCACGGCGGCCCCGGCTTCGGCTCCGGCTTCGGCTTCGGGCCCCCGCCGCGCGGCTTCGGCCGCGGCCGCGGACGGCGCAGCGCCCGCGGAGACGTCCGCCTGGCCGTCCTCGCGCTGGTCGCGGAGCAGCCGCGGCACGGCTACGAGATCATCCAGGAGATCGCCGAGCGCACCGGCGGGGCGTGGCGCCCCAGCCCCGGCTCGGTATACCCGACCCTGTCGCAGCTGCAGGACGAGGGCCTGGTCACGGTCGAGAAGACGGCCGGTCGCCGGATCGTCGAGCTGACCGAGGCCGGCACGGCCTACGTCGAGGAGCACCGGGCCGAGCTGGACGCCGTCTGGGCGAGCGCCACCGCGGACTCCGACGAGGGCGCCGCCGAGCTGTGGGAGCAGCTCGGAGCCCTGCACGCCGCCGCCGGCCAGGTCATGAGCGCGGGCACGCCCGAGCAGATCGAGTCCGCGACGGCCGCGATCACCGAGGCGCGCAAGACGATCTACCGGCTGCTCGCCGAGTAACCGGCCCCGCAACGAACGGCGCGTTCGTCCAACTGGGTTGGACGAACGCGCCGTTCGTCGTCTCGGACCGGGCGCCCGGACGGCAGGGTCAGATCCCGGCCAGCGCCGGGCCGGGAACGAAATCCGGGTCGATCTGGGCGGTGAGGTCGATCCCCGCGGCCGTGTTCGCCCAGGCGAGTGCGTTGCGCCGGTGGAACTCGAGCGTGCCGCGCTGGTACGCGGCCCAGTCCCGCTCGCGGGCGTCGAGGGCCGCGAGCAGCGTGTCGAGGACGGCGAGGTTCTCGGGTTCGAGCTCGGCGACCGGGCGCACGCTCCCCGCTCCGCAGCCCGCACCCACGCGGACCGGCGCAGCGAGCCGGCGAGGGCGTCGCCCACCTCGGCGCGCAGGTAGTCGACGTCCGTGTCGTCGTCGACCTTGTTGCCCAGCACCCGCAGCGCGACGCCGTGACCACGCGCGTAGCCCGCGTACTGGCGGTACACCCCGACGCCGCGCCGCGTCGGCTCGCTGACCAGCACCGTCAGGTCGAAGCGGGTGAACAGGCCCGACGCGAACGCGTCCGCACCCGCCGTCATGTCGACGACGACGTACTCCCCCGGGCCGTCGACGAGGTGGTTGAGCCACAGCTCCACCGCGCCGGTCTTGGCGTGGAAGCAGGAGACGCCGATGTCGGCCTCGTCGAACGCGCCCGCGACGAGGTAGCGCACCCCGCCCGCCGAGCGGGCGCAGCGTCGCAGCACGGCGTCGTCCGCGGCCAGGGAGACGAGGCGGGAACCGCGCCCGGGCGGCGTCGTCTTGATCATCGTCGTGGACGATGCGAGGCGCGGATTGTCCCCGCGCAGGTGCTCCTTGAGCCACGCCGGGTCCGCTCCGAGCGCGGGCGGCGGCGCACTCTCGTCGCCGAGCGCCTGGGCGAGGTGCTGGTTGACGTCGGCGTCGACGGCGAGGACGGGCAGGCCACGCTCGGCGAGGTGGCGGCTGAAGAGCGCGGCGGCGGTGGTCTTGCCGCTGCCGCCCTTCCCGACGAACGCGATGCGCACGCGATCACTCCGTTCTTCCACAGGAGCGACAAACGATAGTCGTTTTCAATAGATGGGCTCAGCGGGGGTCCCCGACCGCGAGCCGGGCGGCCACCTCGACCCGGTTGCGCAGCCCCAACTTGGCGAGTACACGGCTCACGTGGTGCCCGACGGTCTTCGGGCTCAGGTGCAGGCGGCGGGCGATCTCCGGGTTGGACAGCCCCTGGCCGACCAGGTCGGCCACCTCACGCTCGCGGCGGGTCAGCGGCCCCGGGACGCGGGGCACCGCGCGCCCCCGGTCGCCGAGCGAGCGCAGCAGCTCCGCCGCTGCGTCCGCGACCGCGGCGGCCCCCAGCCGGTCGAGGACGGCCAGCGCGGCCCGCGCCTCGACCGTCGCCGCCCGCGGCGAGCCGGGCGCGAGCGCGTGCGACAGGGCGAGTCGGGTTCGCGCCGCCTCGAACACCAGGTCCAGCCGGTCCAGGACAGGCAGCGCTGCCCGAAGCTGGTCGACGGCACCCGCGACGTCACCCCGGGCGGCGGCGACGCGCCCGGCGGCCACCGCGGCGAACGCGGCCGCGCGGCCCGCGGGTTCCGCGGCGCCGAGGACACCGAGACGACCCGCCGCCGCGGCGGCCTCGTCAAGCCTGCCGAGCTCCAGCAGCGCCTCGACCAGCAGCGCGAGGGCGCAGGCCGCGCGGGCGGGCCCGGCGCAGGCGTCGATCCCCGCCAGCAGCTCGACCGCGGCGTCGCCCTCGCCGCGGGCCAGGCACAGCCGCGCGCGGACGACGTCGTCGCCGCCGTCGCACAGCAGGGCGTCCGCCTCGTCGATCCGCCCCTGCAGCAGGCGCAGCTCCGCGAGCGCGGTGCGCGCCATCGCCCGCGGCACCGGCCCGGTCCGCGCCGACATCCGGATCGCCGTGTCGAGCTCCCGGTCCGCCTGCTCCCATCGCCCCGTCGCGACGAGCAGGCCACCGAAGTGGGTCCGGCACGTGGTGTGCAGGAACGGGCAGCCGTAGCGCTGCGAGTAGTCGTCGACGACCCGCAGCCACTGCGTCGCCCGCTCCAGGTCGCCTGCCGTCTCGCAGGCCCCGAGCATCGTGCAGCACGCCCACACCACCGTGGACCGCCTGCGGCACTCCCCCGCGAGCGCCCCCGCCAACGCCTCGTCGATCAGGCACAGCCCCTCGGCGGCGCGCCCGGCGGCGACCAGCCGCCCGCCCAGGTCGGCACGGGCGGACAGCTCCAGGTCGACATCGCCGCAGGCCCGGCCCGTCTCGATGCAGCGGCGCATCCCCGCGCACGCCTCGTCGGTGTCGGCGACCATGAGGGCGCGCAGCAACCCGATCCAGCCCGCCAGCTCGGCGCCACCGAGCGACTCCGCTCGCGCAAGCCACCCGCTCGCGGCCGCGCCGTTGCCGAAGTCGATCAGCTGGACGACGCATGCCTCGAACGCCGCGGCCGCCGCGGGCGCGTCCCGCCCGGCCCGCCGGAACCCGACGAACGCCCGCTCGCGGTGGGCGAGCGACGCGTCCGGCCGGCCGAGCCACCACAACGCCTCGGCCAGCCCGTCGTGCGCCTCCGGCAGATCCGCCTGATCCTCGGCGGAGAGCACCGCCTCGAAGGCCGACCGCGCCCGCGCCCACCGGCCGTCCGCGAGAGCGGCCGTCCCGGCGTCCAGGAGTGCCCCGGCCATCCCGCGATTATGCGCCGGGAACGGGGGGTCGAATGGGGCGATCGACCGATGTTTCGACCCCGGTACAGCGCCCATCATCGTCCACCGTGAGCACCCGACCGGACACGTTCCAGATCCCTGCCGAGGTCGCGCAGCGCTACGAGGCGGAGTTCGTGCCGTCCCTGTTCGCGCCCCTGGCCGCCCGGCTGGTCGCCTTCGCCGGGATCACCGAGGGCGACCGCGTGCTCGACGTGGGCTGCGGCACCGGCATCGTCGCGCGCACGGCCGCCGACCGCGGCGCGGTCGCGACCGGCCTCGATCTCAACGAGGCCATGCTCGAGGTGGCCGGGCGGCTGCGCCCGGAACTCGACTGGCACCGCGGCGACGCGGCGGAGCTCCCGTTCCCCGACAGGTCCTTCGACGTGACCGTGTGCCAGTCCGTCCTCATGTTCGTGCCGGAGCCCGCGGCCGCGCTGCGTGAGATGGCGCGCGTGACGGCCCCGGACGGGACCGTCGCCGTCCAGGTCTGGGGCTCGCCCGAGCGCCAGCGCGGATTCCGGCCACTGGCGCAGGCCGTCACCCGCCACGCCGGTGCGGACGCCGTCGACCTCGTCTCCACCTACTTCCGACTCGGCGACCTCGACGCCCTTGTACAGCGGTGCGCCGACGCGGGCCTGGCCGTGACGGGCGTCGAGACCTCCGAGGTGACGCTGCACGCACCGTCCGTGGACGCCTACGTCACGACCGAGATCGGGAGCACCCCGCTGGCCGAGCGGCTCGACGCCGCAGCGCACGCCGGGATCCGGGCCGACGCCCGCGCCGGGCTCGCCCCGTTCTGCGACGCCTCCGGGGCGCTCGCACTGCCCTTCGAGATCCACCTGGTCCGCGCGCGGCCCGCCTGAGCCATCACCGGCGGCGGGCCCGGCGCTCGGCCAGGAGCTCCCGCAGCGGACGCACGACGACCCCCTCCGCGGCGAGGTTGCGCCGGGCCCGGCCACGGCTGGCGAGGATGCCGGCGAGCGCGAGCCCCCAGACCACGTACTGCACCGTCCACGCCACCCGGAACGCCTCCGGGGTGTAGGCGTGCGGGCTGATCAGGCCGAGCACGATCCCGATGGCGAGCGCGACGCTCAGCGAGGCGAAGAACCCGCCCACATTGACGATCCCGACCGCGGCCCCCTGCCGGTGCGCCGCGTTGAACGTGCGGGCGTAGTCGAACCCGACCATCGAGCCGGGCGCGCCCGCGGCCAGCACGGCCACGAGCAGCACCAGCAGCCAGCCCGGCGCGGGCGGGGGCACGAGCAGCACCGCCGTCCACAGCAGCGTCGTCGTCACGATCACGCCGAGCACGAGCGAGGAGCGCCGCAGGGGGTGGCGTGCCGTGAACTCCCCGAACAGAGGGCCGATCACGATGCCGACGAGCACCATCACGGTGAGCAACGCGCTCGCCTGGCGCGCGGTGAAGCCCTGCCCCGCGACGAGGTAGGGCACGCCCCACAGCAACGCGAACACCGTGCCGGAGAACTGCGTGCCCGCGTGGGAGTAGAGCCCGAGGCGGGTGCCCGGCTGCTTCCACGCCGCCTTCAGCCCGGCCAGCACCTCGGACAGCGCGGGCGGCGGCGGGGGCGCCGCCACGTGCGGCGGGCGGTCGCGCACGACCGCGAACACGGCGATCGCGACCGCGACGCCGAGCGCCGCGGCCGAGCCGAACGCCACCGTCCAGCCCGGGCCGTGCAGCAGCGCCGCGAGCGGGATCGCCGAGAGCACCTGCCCCAGCTGCCCGAGCAGGCCCGTGAGCTGCGTCATCAGCGGCACCCGCCGGGCCGGGAACCAGGCCACCAGCACCGAGAGCACCGACAGGAACGTCAGCGCATCACCCGCCCCGACCAGCACCCGGGCCGCGATCGCGAGCGGCAGCGTCTCGGCGACCGCGAGCAGGCCCTGCCCGGCGGCCATCGTCAGGGCCCCCGTGACGATCAGCGCCCGGGCCCCGAAACGGTCCAGCAGCAGACCTGCCGGGACCTGCAGCGCCGCGTAGACCAGGAGCTGCAGCACCACGAACCACGACAGCGCCGCAGGCCCGGCGGAGAACCGCTGCGCCGCGTCCAGGCCCGCGACGCCGAAGGACGTCCGCTGCATGACGCCGACGGTGTAGGCCAGCAGGCCGACCGCCCACACCAGGTACACGCGGCGGCCGACCGGCGGGGAGTCCTGCGGGATGCTCACATCCACCCATCTTGCGTCGTGTCCGGGGCCGACCGGGATGCTATGGGGGCGGCATCACCCCGATGCCGCCATCGAGACGGGGGAGGTGGCCGACGGTGCTCGAGCCGGCCGAGCTGTACGAGGTGGCGGCGGACGCCCCTGCACTGGACGAGCCGGTGATGCTGTTGGGCCTGGACGGGTTCGTGGACGCGGGCAACGCCACCGGACTCGCGGTGGCCGCGCTGCTGGAGGGCCAGGAGCCGCGGCCGTTGGCCCGCTTCGACATCGACCAGCTCCTGGACTATCGTTCGCGGCGCCCGCCGCTGCAGTTCGACACGGACCGCTGGGCGGGCTACACCGCGCCCACGCTGGAGATCGTGGCGCTGCGCGACACCGGCGGCACGGACTTCCTGCTGCTCTCCGGCCCCGAGCCGGACACCCAGTGGGAGCGGTTCATCGCCGCCACCGCGCAGCTCGTCGAGCGGTTCGGGGTGCGCCTCACGGTCGGGATGACGGCCATCCCGCTGGCCGTGCCGCACACCCGCCCGATCGGCGTGACCGCCCACGGCACCCGCTCCGAGCTCACCGAGGGCCACCAGGCGTGGTTCACCACGGCCGAGGTACCCGGCAGCGCGGCCGGCCTGCTGGAGTACCGGTTCGGCGAGCGCGGCCTGGACGCGATGGGCTTCGCCGTCCACGTGCCCCACTATCTCGCACGGCTGGACTACCCGCAGGCCGCGCGCGTGCTACTGGACCACGTCGGCCTCGCGGGCGGGCTGTTCCTGCCCACCGAGACGCTCTCGCGGGCCGCGGAACGGTCGGAGGCCGACATCGCCGAGCAGATGGCGCAGTCCGACGAGGTGGCACAGGTGGTGGCGGCACTGGAGAAGCAGTACGACGCCGTCGCGGCCGGGCGGGGCGAGCGGCCCGCGGGTGGGCTGGGTGGCGAGCTGCCCAGCGCGGACGAGCTGGCCGCCGAGGTGGAGCGGTTCCTGGCCGGCCACGAGCCGGACGGCCCGGGCTTCCCGGAGCCCGGACCACCCGGCGCGCCCGACGACCCCCGCTCCTGATCCGCGAGTTCCGCATCCCACCGGCGCGAGTTGCCGAATCCCGGGGCCGGTCGCGCAGGTCGGCCGGACGCACGCCGCCGGGGCACCTGCCGCGCTCCCGTGCACACCGCGCGGCCCCGTGCACACCCCACCGCTCCCGTGCACACCCCACACCGTGTGCACGGCCACACCACCCTGTGCACGGCGAAGCACGCTGTGCACGGCCCACCGCCGCCCGGCGCGAGTGGAGCACCCCCCACCGCCCGGCGCGAGCGGCGCACCTTACCGGCGCGAGTTGCGCATCCCATCAGGCCGCGTGCGCCCACCCCGTCCCGCGAGTT
>JBFWRR010000015.1:66973-67883 GCA_050248815.1 Pseudonocardia sp.
CTGTGCACGGCCCACCGCCGCCCGGCGCGAGTGGAGCACCCCCCACCGCCCGGCGCGAGCGGCGCACCTTACCGGCGCGAGTTGCGCATCCCATCAGGCCGCGTGCGCCCACCCCGTCCCGCGAGTTGCGCATCTCCTTAGGCCGCGATGCCGAGATTCACGGACGAGACTCGCAGGACGGCCTGATGAGAACGGCAACTCGCGCTCAGAGGAACGCGAGCACCGCGGCCGCCGTCCCCGCCACGGCCCGCACGTGGTTCCAGGCCGTCCAGCGCCGCAGATAGTGGGCCCAGAACCGCTGCCCGTCGGCGCTCGCGACGTCGGCGTCGTCGAGACGGTTGTTGAGCGGGACGTTCGCCACCGTCGTGACGACGAAGACCCCCAGCAGGTACAGCAGCCCGGCGATCCGCACCGGCCACGGCCCGACGACGAGCGCCGCCACGGACGCCACCGCCGTGAGCAGGTAGACCCCCAGGAACACCGGGTTGAGGATCACCCGGTCGACCTCCTGCATCGCGGCCGCACCCTCGGTGGGCGGACGGCGGGCCAGCGCCGGCATCACCGCGGCGGAGAAGGCGAGCATCACGCCCGCCACCAGCGCCGACCCGACCACCAGGATCCCGACCACCACTCCCGTGAACGTCATGACCCGATCATGACCGCGCGGCCCGGGACGGGCCATGTCCCCGGGCCGCGAAGCCATTCGTCAGGCGCTCATCCGGTCAGCGCGTCAGTACGTGACGTTCTCGCAGTTCGCCACCACGTCCAGCAGGTCCGCGACGACCTCGTCGCGACCGGGGCCGCAGTCGACCAGGTCGATCTCGCCATCCTTCACGTCGATCACGTCGTCCCCGGCCCCGCCGCGCACGCCGTCGCGGCCCGGGCCGCCGCTGATCCGGTCCGCGCCGTC
>JBFWRR010000015.1:67893-86465 GCA_050248815.1 Pseudonocardia sp.
GTCCGCGCCGTCCTCGGCGTCGATCGAGTCGTCGCCCGCCTTGCCGTCGATGCCGTCCGCACCCGGCGTGCCGCGCAGCGCGTCGGGACCGGTCGTGCCGGCGATCGTCGTGGTCGGGCAGGCCGAGCGGGGCGGCTCGAAATCGTAGACGGTGGTGTGGCCCGCCGCCGACACCCGCACGTTGTCGAACCCGCCCTGCACGCCGGTGTCGGACGCGCTGGTGTCCCCGGCGTTGAGCGCGATCAGGAAGATCGAGCTGCCCGCAGGCGCGCCCTCCGGGGAGGTGCCGCAGGTGGCGGCGCCGCGCGGGGTGACGTTCGTGGCCGCCGTCGTGCCTGTCACGGACAGCGTGTGCCAGCCGTCACCGCCCGCGGTGGCGACGTAGTCGTACTTGCAGTCGTAGAAGTTCGCCGGCGGTCCGGGGATGCTCCCGTCGTCGACGTAGACGTTGAGGTACCACTGCGCGGGCGTCGTGTTGGTCGCCGTGGGCGCGATGAAGTAGTCGAACGCGACGCCCTCGAACGTGCCCTGCGCGATGGACTCCGAATGCTTGACGAACATCTTCTCGGCGGGCGCGGGGGCGTTGTCGATCGTCTCGAACTGCAGGCTGCCGACGCCGAGGGTCTTCGGGCCCTCGACGAAGTCGAACGCGGGCGCGGGCGTGTCGACCGACCAGCCGTGCAGTTCCTCGGGCGTGACGACGGTCGAACTCGTGGCAGCGGACGCGGGGCCGGTGGCGAGCGCGGTCGCAGCCGCGACCATGACACCGACGAGGGCCAGGCGGGCCGTACGCATCGGGGTTCCTCACGGTAGGGAGCGGGGCACGCCGCGGGATCACCGTGGCTGTCCGGCCCAACTCCCGTCCGCGTCGCAGGTCACGACCGGAACACCGTACTCACCCCCAGGTGGGTCAGTCGGCGAGATCCAACGCCGCCCGCACGATCGAGTCCGCATCCAGCCCGTGGTAGCGGTAGACCTCGTCGAGATCACCGGACTGGCCGAACCGGGTCACGCCCAGGTGGCGGCCCGGCACCTGGGTGATCCCGGCCAGGAACGCGAGCGCGTGCGGGTGCCCGTCGAGGACGGTGACCAGCGGCGCGGCCCGCCGGGCCGGGAACACGGAGTCGAGCACCCAGCTCTCGGCGTCCCCGCGACCCCCGCGGGCCTGGAGCGCGTCGAAGACCAGCCCCGGACTCGTCACGCACACGACGTCCGCCGGACGGCCGGCCTCGGTGAGCCGGGCAGCGGCCGCGAGCGCCTCGGGCAGGACCGCGCCCATCGCGGCGATCGTCACCGCGGGCGTCCCGGGCGCCCTGACCAACGGGTACGCCCCAGCGACGACCTGACGACGCCGGCGTTCGCGCGCCGCGGGGTCGGTCGGCACGTCGGCGAGCGTCTGGTCCACCGGACGGGTGGACAGCCGCAGGTAGGCCGACGACCCGTCCGGGCGGCCCAGCCGGGCGAGCGAGGCGAGCAGCGTCCACTCGACGTCGATCGCGAACGCGGGCTCGTACATCACGCAGCCCGGCTGCTCCAACCCCACCGAGGGCGTGCTGATCGACTGGTGCGCCCCGCCCTCGGGGGCGAGCGTCACGCCCGAGGGCGTGCCGACGAGGATCGACTGCCCGCCCGCGTAGATCCCGAACGACCACGGCTCCAGGGCCCGCTCGACGAACGGGTCGTAGAGCACCCCGATCGGCAGCAGCGGCTCGCCCCAGCGGCTCCAGGTGGCACCCAGCTCGCCGAGCAGCCCGACGAGGTTCGTCTCGGCGATGCCCAGTTCCAGGTGCTGTCCGTCGGGGCGCTCGCGCCAGTGCAGGATCGTCTCGGGGTCGTCGGAGAACCAGTCCACCTTCTCCCGCGCCGACCACACCCCGACCTTGTTCACCCAGCCGCCGAGGTTCGTGCTGGACGCGACGTCCGGGCAGAGCGTGACGACGCGGCGCGCGGCCTGCGGGGCGGAGCGGGTGAGGTCGAGCAGGGTACGGCCGAGCGCGGCCTGCGTGGTGGCGGTGCCGCCGGGGGTGCGTCCGATGTCCTCGGGGAGCTTCACCGCGGGCGGCGCGGGGACGGGGTCGCGGCGCAGCCGCGCGGCGACCTCGGCGCACAGCTCGGCCGCCGGGGTGCCGTCGGCGAACCGCGCCCACGGGTCGTCCACGTCCGCGCCCACCTTCGTCGCCAGCTCGGCCAGTTGCGCGTTCGTGAGCAGCGACGAGTGGTTCTGCGGGTGCCCTTCGCTCGCGAGCCCGTACCCCTTCACGGTGTAGGCGAAGATCACCGTCGGACGGGTGTCGTCGATGCGGTCGAACGCATCGGCCAGCGCGGCGAGGTCATGGCCGCCGAGGTTGCGGATCGCGGCGTGCAGCGTGGCGTCGTCGAGCTGGGCGACGAGCCCGGCCAGCTCCGGGTCGCCCGCGGGCAGCCGTTCGCGCAGCTGGGCGTCGTCGCAACGCAGCAGGCGCTGGTACTCGGGGTTGGACATCTCGTCGATGCGACGCCGCAACGCCGCCCCGCCCGGGCGGGCGAACAGCTCCCCGAGCAGCTCGCCGTACTTCACGGTGAGCACCTGCCAGCCCGCGGCGTCGAACATCCCCTGCAGCCGGGTGGCGCCGATGATCGGGACGACGCGGTCGAGGGACTGACGGTTGAGGTCGACGATCCAGACGACCTCCCCCAGCTCGGCCACCATCGGGTCGAGGATCGCCTCCCAGCAGGCGCCCTCGTCGAGCTCCGCGTCCCCGAGCAGCGAGTACTGCCGCCCGGTGCCGGACCCGCCGCCGACGGAGTTGACGTAGCGGCGCGCGAGCGCCCCCCAGATCGGTGCGGTGGCGCCGATGCCGACCGAACCCGTCGAGTAGTCGACGGGGTCCGGGTCCTTGGAGCGGCTCGGGTAGCTCTGCAGGCCGCCGAACTCACGCAGGGTCGTGAGGTAGCGCTCGTCCAGCTCGCCGAGCAGGTAGTTGACGGCGTGCAGCACCGGCGAGGCGTGCGGCTTGACGCTCACCCGGTCCTGCGCGCGCAGGTGCGCGAACCACAGCGCCGTCATGACCGTCACAATCGACGCGCTGGACGCCTGGTGGCCCCCCACCTTCAGCCCGGACGGGTTGGGCCGCACCCGGTTCGCGTGATGGACGATCGCGGTCGCGAGCCACAGCACCCGCTGCTCGATCTCCCGCAGCGCCTTGACCTCCGACATCAGCCTGCACCCCTTCGACCGCACATGTTGCGCGTCCAGTGCAGCATCAGGATCATGTCAGCACAACCGGAGCCGATCCAACCGTGCAGACTGCACAGCGCATACGGCTCCGGGGTCGTCCGAGGGAGCAGGATGCACCGCGCCGAGGGGATGGACCGCACCGACGCCGCGCTGCTGCGCGCACTCACCCGCAGCCCGCGGGCGTCCGTGCTGGCGCTGGCCGAGGAGCTGGGCCTGTCGCGCAACACCGTCGCCGCGCGCCTGGCCGGGCTGGAGGCCCGCGGCGTGCTCGGCTCGTTCGAACGCCGTATCGACCCCGCGGCCCTCGGGTACCCGCTCACCGCGTTCGTGCAGGTCAAGGTCGTACAGCGGATGCTGTCGGAGGTGTCGGCGGCATTGCGGGACGTGCCCGAGGTCGTCGAGGTGCTGGGGCTGTCGGGCGATGTGGACCTGCTCGTGCAGGTCGTCGCCCGCGACGCCGACGACCTCTACCGCATCGCCGGGCGGCTGCTGGCCATCGACGGGGTGGAGCGGACGACGACGTCGCTGGTGATGCGCCGACTCGTGGAGCACCGGCTGGAGCCGCTGCTGCGGGCGATCGCGGAGCCGTGACCCCGAGGGCGCCGCCGTCGAGAACGACGTGCCGCAGAACCCTGTCGATCAGCACGACGTCGTCCTCGACAGGGTGACCCCCGCCTCCGCCCCGCCCGCCCGGCCTGCCAGGGTGGACGGTCATGCGTCTCGTCTTCGGTCCCGACGACCACGAGGAGTACGCAGCCGCCCGCGAGCGGCTGCGGCTGCTCGTCGTGGCCTGGGCCCGGCGGCGCGGCACCGACCTGCTCCCCGCCCTGGTCGCCGCCGTCCTGGACCACAAGCACGCCGTCGACGGGCGCCTCGGCCACTGGACGGCCGCGCTGGTCGAGGAGGTCCTCACCGTGCGGCTGCCGCGCACCACCGCCCTGCCCCGCGACGACTGGGCGGGCGTCCCCGCCGCGCTGGACGCCGTCGTCGGCTTCCTCGCCGCGCACGAGTGGCTCGACTCCCGCTCGGACACCCCGGCCGCCCTGCGCGCCCGCATCGAGGCCGCCACCCCCGCCCTGTACGCGGCGCTGGCCGACGAGCGCAACCACGACGTCGGCACGTTCTGGGCGGTGCAGATGCTGCGCCACGGAGTCGAACCGGGGGATCCGGGCGCCGTGTCGCGGTTCCTCCGGCAGGTCGCGTCGGGCGAGATCGCCGTGGACCGCGCCGCGCTCGCGGTCATCGAGGAGCGCGAGGCCCGGGCCAGGACGATCCCGAGCGCCCCGGAGCTGGCACCCGTCCTGCTGCCCGGGGCCGCGCAGCTCCTGGAGACCGCCCGCGCGAGCGAGGGCCTGGAACGCCTGCGCACGTTCACCCGCTGGGTCCGCGCCGGGCGACGGCTCACCCGCGACGGGCGCCTGCAGCCCGCCGACGCCCGCGCGGCGGCCGAGGAGCTCGACCTCGACCGCTTCTACCGGAACTCGGCCCGCGGGGCCGCCGACCTCCCCGAGACCACGCTCGTCCTGCACTGGGCCGTGCACGCCCGCCTGGTGCGGGTCGTGCGGGGGCGGCTCCTGCCCGTCAAGAGCGCTGCTCCCGTGCTCGGCCGGCCCATCGAGCTGTGGCGGCGGGCCTTCGACGCGCTCGGGGCCCTCGGCGACCACCTCGGCGGCACGGACGTGTTCGGGGCGCCGTCGCTGTTCGGGATGTCGCTGTCGGAGGCGTTCCCGCTGCTCACGCTGCACCTGTACCTTGCGGGCGGGCAGCCGATGCCGGTGGAGCTGTTCCACCGCGCCGTCCGGGAGGCGGTGGACGAGCGGTTCGGCTGCCCGGTCGACGATCTCGCGGGCGACGTCGAGCACCGGATGTGGCGCCGCGACGTCGCCGCGCTGCTGGACGCGTTGGAGCTGCTGGGGGCGGTTCGGCTCACCGAGAGCCCGGACCACTCCGAGACCCACGACGAGCTCGTCGAGCTCGCCGGCCGCGACGACCCCGACCCCACCCTCGTCACACTCACCCCGATCGGGCTGTGGGCGGTGCACGAGACGCTGCGGGAGCAGGGCATCTCCGCGCCGGTCGTGGGAGAGCTCGCCGGCGAGGACATCGAGTTCGTCTGCGTGCGGATGGGCGCTCATCCCGAGATCGCCCGCGCCGAGCTCACCGCATGGGTGCGGGCGCGCGACCCCGAGACCGCCGCGGACGAGCTGGCCCGCTTCGTGGAGCGCACCGACGTCCCGGAGCACCGTGCACTCGCCCTCGACGCGCTCGCCCAGGTGGGTTCCCCGGACGAACGGCCCCGCACGGCCTGACGCGGTCGCGGCTCAGCGCCGCGGACGCGACTCGTTCTCCAGCCCGTGCGCGATGCACCAGCCGCAGCCCGCCACGATCACCGCGAGGATGGCCCACCCCACGCTGCCGAAAAGCAGCGACACCACCACCGCGAGCACGCCGCCGACGAGCAGGAGCCACGCCCGCCGGGGTGGGCGTCGCCGCTCCGGCGGACGCATCTGCGCCAGCGCTGCGGCCAGCTCCGGCTCCTCGCGTACGAGGTGGTGCTCGATCTGCGCGAGCTGAGCCGCGCGGACGTCGTCGTCGGGCGCCATGCGCACCTCCGCCGCGGTCATCCGATCCGTCGCCCGTAAGCGTCGCACAGGCCACGGTGAGACCACGGTGTGACGTACGACGGGCGGCACGTGTCCGTCCTCGCACGGTACGCCGGGTCGGCCCACGCCGTCGGGCCCCGCGCGGCTGCCGCCGACCGTGCGCGGCGCACCGCTCAGCACTGCAACGCGGCGTCCACGACCTCCTGGGCCTCGGCCTGGATCCGCGCCAGGTGCTCCGGCCCGCGGAAGCTCTCGGCATAGATCTTGTAGACGTCCTCGGTGCCCGACGGGCGCGCGGCGAACCAGCCCGACTCCGTGGCGACCTTGAGCCCGCCGAGCGGCTCGCCGTTGCCCGGTGCGGTCGTGAGCCTGGCTGTGATCGGCTCGCCGTCGAGCTCGGTGGCGGTCACGTCGTCCCCGGACAGGCGGCCCAGCCGCTTCTTGGCCTCCGGTGTCGTCGCGACGTCGATGCGGGCGTACGCGGGCGCGCCGAAGCGGGCGGTGAGCCGCCGGTAGCGCTCGCTGGGCGTCTCCCCCGTCACCGCGACGATCTCCGAGGCGAGCAGCGCGAGGATGATGCCGTCCTTGTCGGTGGTCCACACCCCGCCGTCGGTCCGCAGGAACGACGCCCCGGCGCTCTCCTCGCCGCCGAACGCGATCTCCCCGGAGATCAGGCCCGGCACGAACCACTTGAACCCGACGGGGGTCTCGACGAGCCGGCGACCGAGATCGGCCACCACCCGGTCGATCATCGACGAGCTCACCGCCGTCTTGCCGATGCCCGCGCCGGAGGGCCAGCCCGGCCGGTGCTCGACGAGGTGGGCGATCGCGACCGCGAGGAAGTGGTTGGGGTTCATCAGCCCGTCCGCGGTGACGATGCCGTGGCGGTCGGAGTCGGCGTCGTTGCCGGTGGCGACCTGGAACTCGCCGCGGCGGTCCACCAGCGAGGCCATCGCGTACGGCGACGAGCAGTCCATCCGGATCTTGCCGTCCCAGTCCAGCGTCATGAAGCCGAAGGTGGGGTCGACGACGGGGTTGACGACGGTGAGGTCGAGCTTGTGCCGCTCGGCGATCGCGGCCCAGTACGCCACGCTCGCCCCGCCCAGGGGGTCCGCACCGATGTGCACGCCCGCGGCCCGGATCGCGTCGAGATCGACGACCGACGGCAGGTCCGCGACGTACGCGCCGAGGAAGTCGTAGCGGCCGAGCGCGGACGGCTCCAGCGGCTTGCGCCGCACGCCGTCCAGCCCGTTCGCGAGCAGCTCGTTGGCACGCCGCGCGATCCAGCTCGTGGCCTCCGTCCCCGCGGGGCCGCCGTCGGGCGGGTTGTACTTGAAGCCGCCGTCCTGCGGCGGGTTGTGCGACGGGGTGACGACGACGCCGTCCGCGCGGCCGCCGACCAGGCCGCGGTTGTGCTGCAGGATCGCGTGGCTGACCGCTGGGGTGGGGGTGTAGCCGCCCAGGCCCTCACCCGAGTCGGCGAGCACGTGCACGGAGTTGGCGAGGAACACCTCGCACGCGGTGACGAACGCGGGTTCGGACAGCGCGTGGGTGTCGCGGCCGATGAACAGCGGGCCCGTGGTGCCCTGCGCCGCGCGGTACTCGCAGATCGCCTGGCTGGTGGCGGCGATGTGGTCGTCGTTGAAGGTCGTCGCGACCGACGAGCCACGGTGACCGGACGTGCCGAACGCGACGGCCTGGGCCGGGTCCGCCGGGTCGGGATGGCGCTCGTGGTAGGCGGCGAGGAGGGCGTCGACGTCGACGAGGTCCTCCGGCCTCGCGGGGGTGCCGGCGCGGGGGTGGATCTGGGGTTCGGCCACGGTGGACGCTCCTCGGCGGCGGGGTTCCGGTCGCCGCTCAGCCTTCCACCCGCGGACGCCCCGCGCCTCAGGCGGACAGGGGACGGCGCTGCTGCGGGATCAGCTCGTGCAGCGTGCGGACCCTGGCACCGTCGGTGGTGAGGTGGAAGTGGCCGTGGCGGGACCGGCCGCACAGGTAGGCGCGCAGCGGCCGGGAGCCGAGTTGCTCCAGCTCGCGCGCCGCGGCCTCGGCGGCCTCCCGGGACGGGTAGATGACCTTGCCGTCGGTGCCGCGCGTCTGGCGGGGGATCACCGCGCCGCGGATCTCGGCCTGGCTCGGGGCGCAGAAGATCGGGCGGCCGCCGCGGGTGAGGCGGGCGTGGCGGTGCAGAACCTCGCCACGGGCCACGTCGCGCACCCACCGCGGCTGGTTGTTCACGTTCTCGCCCATCCCGTCCTCCCGTTCGGCCCGCCCGGGTGATCCCGGGTCCGTGCTGATGCCCGGGGATCGCGCTCGTCGTACCCAACCGTTAGCTCCCGATCCGCGGGATCGCTCGATCGTGTGGTTCGAGGCAACCTCTGACGCTGGGTAGCCGTCGGGGCCCGGTTCCTACGGTGCGTGACCGTTCCGCGCCCCGCTGGTTCACGGCTGCCTCGCAGAGGCTGCACACGCCTCGCAGAGGCTGCAGCACCTGCGAAGCGCACCCCCACCCTGCGAGGACGCGCGCCCGACCCTGCGAAGCGCACCCCGACCCTGCGAAATGGCGCGGCGCGGCCGCACCAGCCGCCGCACCGAGTCCTACAGGTCCGACATGCGGCAGCCCCCTGGTGCCGGTCCGCAGGTGAGGATGACCGGGAACACATGTTCGAGGGGTGGCATTCGCCGCGGAACCGCCACAGGCAGGGCCGCCGCGAGACGGGGTGGCCGGGTTGTCGGAGCGTGCCTCTACGGTGCCCCGCATGACGGACTCCGGGGGCGGCGTGCACGTCCACCGCGGCGAACGGGCGGATGCGCTCGCGGCCGCCCTGGCCGAGCTGCTGGCGGCACCGCTTCCGGATCCGTTCGCCGCCGAGGTGGTGGCCGTCTCCGCGCCGGGCATGGAGCGCTGGCTGGCCCAGCGGCTCGCCCACCGGCTCGGCACCGGTCCGTCCGGGCAGGACGGCGTGTGCGCCGCGGTGCGGTTCCCCTCGCCCGCGGCGCTGGTCGGGGAGGTCGTCGAGGCCGCGACCGGGGTCGGCGCGGACACCGACCCCTGGCGCCCCGAGCGCCTGGTGTGGCCGCTGCTCACCGAGCTGGACGCCGCGCTGGACGAGCCGTGGTGCGCCACGCTCGCCGCGCACCTGGGGCGCCGCGGCGCCGGCAGCGGGAACGGGGACGGGGCCGGCGACCCCTCACGGCGCGGGCGCCGGTTCGGCGCGGCCCGCCGCCTCGCGGGCCTCTACGCCGCCTACGCCGTCCACCGCCCGCAACTGCTGGCGGACTGGCGCGCGGGCCGTGACGGGTCCACGCCGGAGGACCTGCGCTGGCAGGCCGAGCTGTGGCGGCGGGTCCGGGCGCGGGTGGGCGGGCCGGATCCGGCGCAGCGGTGGGCGCAGGCCTGCGAGGTGCTCGGGCAGTGCGGGGAATCCGTGGCGCTGCCATCGCGGGTGTCGGTGTTCGGGCCCACCCGGCTGCCCGCGGCACACCTCGAGGTGCTCGTCGCGCTCGCCCGGCACCGGGAGGTGCACCTGTGGCTGCCGCACCCCTCGCCCGCGCTCTGGCGGCGCCAGGGCCCGGTCCCGCCCGGGACGGCCGTCCGCCGCGGGGAGTTCGGCACCCCGGCGCGCCATCCCCTGCTCGCCTCGCTGGGGCGCGATCTGCACGAGATGGGCGCCCGGATCGCCGCCGTCGCGCCCGACGCCGTGGCGCACCACCATCCCGCCGATCCCCCGCAGCCCACGCTGCTCGGGATGCTGCAGGCCGACCTGCGGACCGACCGGGTCGCCGCGCAGCCGCCGCTGCTGCCCGCGGGCGACCGTTCGGTCACCGTGCACGCCTGCCACGGCGCGCACCGCCAGGTCGAGGTGCTGCGCGAGGCGGTGCTCGGGCTGCTCGCGGCCGATCCGACACTCGAACCGCGGGACGTGCTCGTCATGTGCCCGGACGTGGAGACGTTCGCACCGCTGATCTCCGCGGCGTTCGGCCTGGGCGGGGAGGGCCCGGACACCCATCCCGCGCACCGCCTGCAGGTGCGGCTGGCCGACCGGGCGCTGCGGCAGGTCAACCCGGTGCTCGGCACGCTCGCGCAGCTGCTCGAACTGGCCGGCGCCCGCCTCACCGCCTCGCAACTGCTCGATCTCGCGGGCTCGCCGCCCGTCCGGCGACGGTTCCGGCTCACCGACGAGGATCTGGACCGGCTGCGCGACCTCACCGGCGCCGCGGGCGTCCGCTGGGGCCTCGACGCCGCGCACCGCGCACCCTTCGGGCTGGAGCGGTTCGGCCAGAACACCTGGTCGGCCGGGCTGGACCGGCTGCTGCTCGGGGTGGCCACCGGCGGCACGGAGTGGCTCGGGACCGCCCTGCCGCTGGACGTCGAACCCAGCGACGTGGACCGGGTCGGGCGCCTGGCAGAGCTGGTGGAGCGGGTCGGTGCCGTCCTCACGGCGCTCGCGGGCGAGAAGCCACTGCCGGCCTGGATCACCGCCCTCACGGCGGCGCTGGACACGCTCACCGACACCGCGCCCGCGGACGCCTGGCAGGCCACGCAGGCCCGCGCCGAGCTGGCCGAGGTGGCCGCGGCTGCGGGCCCCGCGGCCGCGGGGGTGCCACTGGGGCTCCCCGACGTCCGCAGTCTGCTCGCGGTCCGGATGCGGGGGCGCCCCACGCGGGCGAACTTCCGCACCGGGACCCTCACCGTCGCCACGCTGGTGCCGATGCGCGCCGTCCCGCATCGCGTGGTGTGCCTGCTGGGGATGGACGACGGGCTCTTCCCCCGGGCCGGGCTCCCGGACGGGGACGACGTGCTCGCCCGCGATCCGCTGGCCGGGGAACGCGACGTGCGCGCCGAGGATCGTCAGCTGCTGCTGGACGCCGTGTGCGCGGCCACCGAGCACCTCGTCGTCCTCTACTCCGGTGCGGACGAGCGCACCGGCGCCCGCCGCCCGCCGGCCGTCCCGCTCGGGGAGCTGCTCGACGCCCTGGACCTCACCGCCCGTACACCGGACGGGCGCCCGGTGCGCGAGCACGTCGTCGTCCGGCACCCGCTGCAGCCGTTCGACGCCCGCAACTTCACGGCCGGTGCGCTGGGCACGGACGGCCCGTTCAGCTTCGACCGCGCCGAGCTGGCCGGAGCGCGGGCCGCGTCGGGCCCGAAGCGGCCGCCCGCACCGCCCGTGCGCGGGCCGCTTCCCGCAACGGGCGGGACGGGCGGGCCTCACGCCGTGGCGCTCGCCGATCTCGTGACCTTCGTCCGGCACCCTGCGCGGTCGTTCCTGCGCCGTGCCGTGGGGTTGCGCTTCCCGGACGCCGACGACGGCCCCGGCGACACCATCCCCGTGGAGCCGGACGGGCTGCGCCGCTGGGCGATCGGGGACCGGCTGCTGCGGGACCGGCTCGCCGGTGTCGATCTCGCCACCTGCCAGGAGGCGGAGTGGCGGCGTGGTGAGCTGCCACCGGGGGCACTCGGCCGGCGCATGCTCGCCGAGGTCGTCGAGGACGTCGAGGTCCTGGTGGGGCTCGCCGAGGAGCTGCGCGGCGGGCGGGCGCCGGGCGCCGTGGACGTCGACCTCGCCGTGGACCTCGCCGCCGCCGTCGATCCCGTCCGCGACCCTGCCCTCGACCGTGGGATGGATCCGGCTCTGGGGGCGCGGGTGGTGGGCACGGTCGGGGGGATCCAGGACGGTCCCGCGACGGCGGACGGTCCGTCGGCAGGCCGGATCGCTCGCGTCGAGTTCTCCCGGCTCGCCCCGAAGCACCGGCTGCGCGCGTGGGTGGAACTGCTGGCGGTCACCCTCGCCCGCCCGGAACGGGCCTGGCGGGCGGTGACGATCGGGCGCGGCACGGTGTCGTCGCTGGTCCGCGCCACGCTCGGACCGGTCCCACCGCAGCGGGCCGCGGAGGAGCTGGCGATGGTCGTGGCGCTCTTCCTCGGCGGGCGCCGGGAGGCGTTGCCGCTGGTCACAGGGGCCTCGTACGCATACGCGTTCGGGCGCACGAGCGGCGCGGGCGTCCCGGACGCCGCGGCACGCGCCGAGCAGGATTGGCGCAAGGATCGCCAGGGCCGCGACGACCCGGCACACCGGCTGGTCTGGGGGGCGGGCGCACCGCTCGCCGCGTTGCTGGAGGCGCCACCGGGCCCGGACGACCCCCCGGTGCCGGACGAGCGCACCCGCTTCGGGGCGCTGGCCGTGCGGCTGTGGCGGCCGCTGTTCACCTTCGAACGCGTGGAGCGCCTGTGAGCGAGGACCGGGTGAGCATCGCAGCGAGCCCCGGCGAGCGAGGAGCGCAACCCGGTCCGCAGCGAACCATCGACACCGTGAGCGAGGACCGGGTGAGCATCGCAGCGAGCCCCGGCGAGCGAGGAGCGCAACCCGGTCCGCAGCGAACCATCGACACCGTGAGCGAGGACCGGGTGAGCATCGCAGCGAGCCCCGGCGAGCGAGGAGCGCAACCCGGTCCGCAGCGAACCATCGACACCGTGAGCGAGGACCGGGTGAGCACACCCCTGCTGTTGGGCCCCCGCGTGTTCGACGTGCTCGGCGAGCTCCCCACCGGCACCACCGTGCTGGAGGCCAGCGCGGGTACCGGCAAGACGTGGACGATCGCGACGCTCACCACCCGCTTCGTCGCGGAGGGCCGCGCCCAGCTGCCCGAGCTGCTGCTCGTCACGTTCGGCCGGGAGGCCACCCAGGAACTGCGCGAACGGGTGCGGGAACGGCTGGTGGGCGCCGAGCGGGCATTGCGCGACCCGGGTGCCGCGCTCACGTCGGGTGATCCGCTGCTCGCCCACCTCGCCGACGGGGACGCGGCCGCGGTGGCCGGCCGCCGCCGAAGGCTCGCCGACGCGCTCTCCCGCTTCGACGCCGCCACGATCGCCACCGTCCACCAGTTCTGCCGCCAGGTGCTGGCGGGCCTGGGCACGGCGGCGGACATCGACCCCGACGCCGAGTTCGTCGAGCGCATCGAGGACCTGGTGACCGAGGTCGTCGACGACTTCTACGTCCGCAAGTGGGGCCGCGCGGGTGCGGAGCCACCCGCGTTCTCCCGGGCGGTCGCGCTGATGCTCGCCAGGTCCGCGGTCGGCGATCCGCAGGCGCGCCTGGAGCCGGCCGACGCCGATCCGCGCTCGGCCGCGGCTGTGCGGTTCGCGTTCGCGACGGCCGTGCGTGGCGAGGTCGCCCGACGCCTGCGCGTGCAGCGGCGCATCACCTACGACGACCTGCTCGTCCGGCTGCGCGACACCCTGGAGGACCCGGTGGCGGGCCCCACCGCGTGCGCGTGGCTGCGCGAACGGCACCGGGTGGTGCTCGTGGACGAGTTCCAGGACACCGACCCCGTCCAGTGGCGGATCGTGGAACGTGCCTTCCACGGCCACACGACCCTCGTCCTGATCGGCGACCCGAAGCAGGCCATCTACGCGTTCCGGGGCGCGGACGTGGCGAGCTACCTCACGGCGTCGCGGCGCGCGGACGCGCACGCCACGCTGGGCACGAACCACCGCAGCGACGGGCCGCTGCTCGCCGCACTGGACACCGTGTTCGCCGGTGCCGCGCTCGGCGACGAGCGGATCGTCGTGCGGCCTGTCGACGCCGCGCATCCCGGCCGCAGGCTCACCGGCGCCCCGTCCGGCGCACCGGTGCGGCTGCGGGTGGTGCCCCACGATCTCGTGCCACCGCCGCCGGGCAAGCAGCTCGCCCCCGCGGCAGCGGTGCGGGAAGTCGTGGTGCGCGATCTCGCGGCGGACGTCGCGGCCCTGCTCGCGAGCCCGGCGCGGCTGGCGGCGCCGTCGGGTGAGCGGCCCGTGCGGCCCGGTGACGTGGCGGTGCTGGTCCGCACGAACCAGCAGGGCACCCTGGTCCGGGACGCCTTGGCGCGCGCGGGGATCCCCGGCGTGCTCGCGGGCACGGCGAGTGTGTTCGGCGGCGACGTCGCGACGCAGTGGCTCACACTGCTGGAGGCCGTCGAGCAGCCCGCGCGGCCGGCCCGGATGCGGGCGGCGGCGCTCACGTGCTTCCTCGGCGGCGTCGTCACCGACGTCGCCGCACTGTGCGGCCCCGATGCCGATGCGATCCTGGACGAGCTCGGCGCCACCGTCCGCGGCTGGGCCGCCCTGCTGCGCGAGCGCGGGGTGGCCGCGCTGGTCGAGGCCGTCACCGTCGGCACCGGGCTGCCCGCCAGGCTGCTCGGCGAGGCCGAGGGCGAGCGGCGGCTCACCGACGTCCGCCACGTCGGGCAGGCGCTGCACCACGCCGCGGTCCGCGAGCACCTCGGCCCGGCGGAGCTGGTCGAGTGGCTGCGCCGACGCATCGCCGAGGCCGGGCAGGACACCGGCGTCGAACGCAGCAGGCGGCTGGAGTCGGACGCCGAGGCCGTGCAGATCATCACCGTGCACCGCAGCAAGGGTCTCGAGTTCCCCGTGGTGCACGTGCCGTTCGCATGGGACCGGTGGGCGCCGGACCCGGACGTCGCGCTCCTGCACGAGGACGGCCGCCGCATCCTCGACGTGGGCGGCCCGACGGGCGGCGGGTGGGAGCGGCGCTGCGGGCGCCACCGCGCGGAGGAGGCGGGCGAGGACCTGCGGCTGCTCTACGTCGCGATGACGCGGGCACGCTGCCAGCTGGTCACGTGGTGGGCGCCCGCCACCACCACGTCCGCGTCGCCGCTGCACCGGCTGCTGATCGGGCGCCCCGCACCGGGCGGGGAGGTTCGCCCCCGTTACCGCGTGCCGGGGCAGGCGCAGGCGCTCGCCGCCCTGCACGGGCTCGCGTCGCAGGCGCTCGCGGTCGAGGAGGTCGCGGCGCGGGAGGTCGCGGCGTGGCGGCCCCCGGCGGAGGCGCCGCCGCAGCTGCAGGCGGCCGAGTTCACCCGCCGCATCGACACCGCGTGGCGGCGCACGTCCTACAGCGCGCTCACCGCGGCGGCCCACGGTGCGGCACCTGCGACAGGCAGCGAGCCGGAGGAGCCGGGGCTGGACGACGAGACCGCGGCGCCGGGGCTCCCGGCCGGGCAGGCGGCGACGGGGCTGCCCACCGGCCCGGCGGCGCCGGGCGGGGGCCCGGTTCCCGGGCCGGACGACGCCGACGGCGCGGCCGGGGGTGGCGCACCGACTCCCGGCGGCGAGGACCCCGCCGCCGCACACACCACCGCCCCCGGCACACCCGACCCCGCCGCCGCACCCACCACCGCCCCCGGCGCGGCCGGGGGCGATCCCGCCGATCCCGCCGCAGCGGGCGCCGCACCCGCCCCGCCCGCCGTCCCGTCACCGTGGGCGACGCTGCCCGTCGGCGCCTCGTTCGGCACGCTGGTGCACGCCGTGCTGGAGGTCGCGGACACCACCGCACCCGATCTCGGCGCCGAGATCGCGGCGCGGGTCGCCGACGAGCTCGGCCGCACCCCGATCCCGGGGGTGGACCCCGAGACACTCGTCGTCGCCCTGGCGGCGGCCGTCGAGACGCCGCTCGGCCCGCTCGCGGACGGCGCGCGGCTGCGCGACGTCGCCCCCGGGGACCGGCTCAGCGAGCTCACGTTCGAGTTTCCGCTCGCGGGCGGCGACGCGGCCCGGCGCGACGATGCCCCCGTCACCCTCGACCGCCTCGTCCCGTTGCTGCGCCGCCACCTCGGCGCGGATGATCCGCTGGCCGCCTACCCCGACGCCCTCGCCGACCCGGCCCTCGGCGGCCAGGCGTTGCGCGGCTATCTCACGGGCAGCATCGACGCCGTGCTGCGGCTGCCCGGCCCGGACGGTCCCCGCTTCACCGTCGTGGACTACAAGACGAACTGGCTGGGCCCGGACACCGCCGCCCTTCTGACCACCGCGCACTACGACCCGGACGCCACCGCCGCAGCGATGATCGGCGCCCACTACCCGCTGCAGGCGCTGATCTACGCCGTCGCGCTGCACCGCTACCTGCGCTGGCGCCTGCCCGGCTACGAACCGCAACGGCATCTCGGCGGCGTGCTCTACCTGTTCGTGCGGGGCATGTGCGGGCCCGACACCCCGCAGCGAGACGGCGTGCCCGCCGGGGTCTTCTCCTGGCGGCCCCCCGCGGCGTTGGTGGTGGAGCTGTCCGAGCTGCTCGCCGGGGAGCCACGGTGACCGCGACGGTTGCGGCGAGGGCCGGCGATCCGTTCGACCACCGCCGGGTCCTGCGCGCCAGGGGCCTGCTCGACGCGTTCAACGCCGCGGGCGTGCTGCATGCGGCGGACGTCCACGTCGCCACGCGGCTGGGCAGGCTCGGCGGTGAGGCCGACGAGCGCGTGCTGCTCGCGATCGCGCTCGCGGTGCGCGGGATCCGGACGGGCTCGGTGTGCGTCGAGCTCGCGACGCAGCACCGCACGGTGCTCGGCGAGTCGGACGACCCGGCGGCCGTCGCCGCGCTGCCGTGGCCCGAGCCAGCGGCCTGGGCGGCGGCGTGCACCGCGGGCCCGCTCGTCGCGGACGGCGCGGAGGCGCCGCCGGGATCCCCGGCGCGGCTCGTGGGCGGACTGCTGTACCTGGAGCGCTACTGGCGCCAGGAGGAACAGGTGCGCCGCGACCTGGAGGCCCGGGCCGTCCCGGTCGACCGCGACGACTACGACGCCGCACGCGTCCGCGCCGCGCTCGAGCGCCACTTCCCGGCACCCCCCGACCCTGCGGACGGCGGCGCCGACGTCCGGGCGGCGGCCGCCCGCCAGCGGCTCGCGGCGGCCGTCGGAGTGGTCCGACGGGTGAGCGTGCTCGCCGGCGGACCCGGCACCGGCAAGACGACCACGGTCGCGCGGCTGCTGGCGGTGCTCGCCGCGAGCCGCCCCGCGGGCCGCCCGCCGGTGCGGATCGCGCTCGCCGCGCCCACCGGCAAGGCGGCCGCCCGGCTGGAGGAGGCCGTCCACGAGCACGTGGATGCGCTGGCCGCCGAGGAACGGGGGTTCCTCGCGACGCTGCACGCATCCACGATGCACCGGCTGCTCGGCCTGGTGCCGGGTGCGCCGCACCTGGGCCACGACGCCACGAACCGGCTGCCGCACGACGTCGTCGTCGTGGACGAGACGTCGATGGTCTCGCTGCCACTGATGGCCCGGCTGCTGGCCGCGCTGCGCCCGGACGCGCGGCTGGTGCTCGTCGGGGACCCGGACCAGCTCGCGTCCGTCGAGGCGGGCGCCGTCCTCGGTGACCTCACCCGCGCCTGCGGCGCAGCCGAACCGGCCCTCGCGGCCGCGGTCGCCGAGCTCGGCGCCGACGGCGGGGACGAGGTGGTCAACGGGGTCGTCACGCTGCGCCACACGTACCGGTTCGGCGGGGCGATCGCCGCGCTGGCCCGCGCGATCCAGGCCGGCGACGCCGACGCC
Source organism: Pseudonocardia sp. (assembly GCA_050248815.1). Taxonomy (GTDB): domain Bacteria; phylum Actinomycetota; class Actinomycetes; order Mycobacteriales; family Pseudonocardiaceae; genus Pseudonocardia. Next base: position 85,036 of record JBFWRR010000015.1, read on the forward strand.
GCGCTCGCGGTGCTCCGCTCCGGGGACACCGGCCGCGGCGACACGGGCGGCGAGGGCACCGTGGAGTTCGTCGAGTGCCCCGACACCCCGGCGGAGTCCGTGACGCTCCCCGCCCCCGTCCGGGCGGACGTGGACGCCACCGCCCACCGCCTCGCCGAGGCCGCCCTGGCGGGGGACGCGGCGGTGGCGCTGGCCGCACTGGACGCCCACCGCGTGCTGTGCGGGCATCGCCAGGGCCCGTACGGGGCCGCGTGGTGGGGCGCGGAGATCGAGCGCCGCCACGTTGCCGCCGGCCGCCCCGTCGCCCCCGCACCGGGTGAGGTCTGGTACCCGGGCCGCCCCGTGCTCGTCACGGCGAACGACCCGGACACGGGCCTGTCCAACGGCGACACGGGTGTCGTCCTGCGCACCGCGGACGGCCTGCGGGTGGCGTTCGGCCGGGGACGCGGCCCCGTCCTCGTGTCCCCGGCGCGGCTCGCCGACGTGCAGACGGTGCACGCGATGACGGTCCACCGGGCGCAGGGCAGCCAGTTCGCCGCCGTGACGGTGGTCGTGCCGCCCGCGGAGTCGCCGCTGCTCACCCGCGAGCTGCTCTACACGGCCGTCACCCGGGCGCGCCGACGGGTGCGGGTCGTCGGATCCGAGGCCGCGATCAGGGCTGCGGTGCAGCGTCCGGTGAGCCGGGCGAGCGGGCTTCGAATGCGGCTGGGACGACGGCGGGCCACTGTCGGGGCAGAGCAGCCGGCTCCGCCGTCGTCCCGGGGGGCTCCAGGGTGATCTCGCTGCGGGGCCGCGGCACCGCCGGGATGTCGGGATCGGGCTCGGCGCCGAACCCGGGCGGGAGCTCCACGGCCACCGGCCGCTCCGCCCCCTCGTACCCCACCACGGACGGGTCGACGGCGTACCCCACCACCGGCTGCCCCGCCCCGGCGTGCGCCTGCGGCAGCGGCGCGGCGGGTACGCCCGGCGGTTCGGTCTCCGGCCGGTCCCGGTACGGCTGCGGCGGCGCGCCCTCCTGCGGGTCCTGCCGCGTCGTCGACGCGAGCTCGCCGCCGGGCGCACCCACCGGTTCCCGGCGCGGCACCGGGCCCGCCTCGCCCGTACGCGGTCGCGGTTGCGGCACTCGGGTGTCTCCCGGGTCTCCCGCCGACATCCACCCCCGGTCTCCGGACGGGGCTCCCACTCGCGATGCCCGGGGCTCACCGCGCCGATGCGCACCCGAGCCGTGCGCACCCGCGCCCTCGCCGGCCTGCCCCCGCCGGGTGTCCGCGGGCGGCGCCGCAGGCCGGGGCCGGGGCAACCCCGCGGTCAGGTCCGCGACCGTGCGGGCCACCCGGGGCGGGGGCGGCGCCCCGACCGTACGGCGGTGCGCCCGACGCCCGGTCCGCGGCGGGGCCGGCCGCTGCCCGGTCGATGACACGGACGGCGAC
>JBFWRR010000015.1:86565-90350 GCA_050248815.1 Pseudonocardia sp.
CACGGACGGCGACTGCCCGGTCAGATCGGCGACGGTCCGCGGGTACGGCACCGGCGCCGCGGCGTCGTGCGCGGCCCGCGCGGACGCCTCCTGCGCGAACCGCAGCCCCGTCCGCGTGAGGTAGAGCGTGAGCATGGCGATCCCGAAGAGCCGTGAACCGTCCTCGATCAGGTGATAGTGGGCGAGCCCGGGCCGCACGGAAAGGTCCACGAACAGCGACACCCCGAGCCCGGCCCCGGCGAGCAGGAGGATCGGCAGGTCCGTGCGGGCGAGAACGCCCCGCCCCGAGCGCCAGAGGACGGCCGCGAGCAGGAGCACGTACACGATCGCGCAGACGATCACGGGTGCCCGCTCCCCGGGCAGCGGCACGACGCGGGGCAACCACCAGTCGTGGAGCTGGAGCAGGTCGTCACACACGAGCACCCAGGCGATGGCGCCCATCCCGAGCAGGAAACCGCCCTCGCGGGTCTGGCGGCCCGCGCGACGGCGTACGAGCAGCCCGGCGAACACGGCGGCGGCCGCACCCGCGGCGCCGACGAGGACCGCGACATGGGCGGCCCACCCGACGTAGCGCGGCTCGGCGAGGGACTCGGCGGGGGGCGTGTCGAAGTAGGCGTAGGGCTCGCCCGTGAGCCGGGTGAGCAGCACGACACCGACGAGGACGGCGGCTACACCGAGGGCGGTGAGGAGCGTCGCCGGGAGCAGGGCACGCAGGGGGCCGTGCCGGGGTGCACGCGCGCGGTGGTCGGGGCTCATCTCGCTTCTCCGTCGGGGTGGCGGGCCGGGGAGCGCCCGTGACCCGGACACCGTGTCCCAGCCCCGGCCGGGCCGCAACTACCGAGAGGTGTTCTCAACCTGAGATCACCCACCCGATCCGGTGGCTTCCCGACCTACCCTGGCCGTCTCTCTGTCACAGGATCAGCGTGACCCGGAGCAGGAGGCCGCCATGACCCAGTACGTCTTCGACTTCGCCGAGGGCGACAAGGACCAGAAGGACCTGCTCGGCGGAAAGGGCGCCAACCTCGCCGAGATGACGCACCTCGGCCTACCGGTACCACCGGGCTTCGTCATCTCCACCGAGGCGTGCCGCGCCTTCCTGCGCGACGGGAAGGAACCCGACGAGCTGGCGGGCGAGATCACGGCCCACCTGGAGACGCTCCAGGACGCGATGGGCAAACGGCTCGGCGACGCCGGGGACCCGCTGCTGGTGTCCGTCCGTTCGGGAGCGAAGTTCTCGATGCCGGGGATGATGGAGACGGTCCTCAACGTCGGGCTCAACGACGCGTCGGTGGCGGGCCTGGCCCGGATCGCGGACGACGACCGGTTCGCGTGGGACTCCTACCGCCGGCTGGTCCAGATGTTCGGCAAGACGGTGCTGCACATCGACGGGGAGCACTTCGACGACGCGTTCGAGGAGGTCGCCGCGGGCCGCCCGGACCTCGATCTCGGCACGGAGGACCTGCGCGAGATCGTCGACCGGTTCAAGGCGGTGGTGGCGCAGCACGCCGGGCGGGAGTTCCCGCAGGACCCGCGCGAGCAGCTGGACCTGGCCGTCCGCGCGGTGTTCTCGTCGTGGAACACCAAGCGCGCGCGCACCTACCGCCGCCAGGAGCGGATCCCGGACGACCTGGGCACCGCCGTGAGCATCGTGGCGATGGTGTTCGGCAACCTCGGCCCGACCTCGGGCACCGGGGTGTGCTTCACCCGCGACCCCGCCTCGGGCGTCCAGGGCGTGTACGGCGACTACCTCGCCAACGCGCAGGGCGAGGACGTCGTGGCGGGCATCCGCAACACGCTGCCGCTGACCGAGCTGGAGAAGCTCGACCCGAAGTCCTACGCCGAGCTGCTGGACTACATGGCCCGGCTCGAGCGCCACTACCAGGATCTCTGCGACATCGAGTTCACGATCGAGCGCGGCAAGCTGTGGATGCTGCAGACGCGCGTGGGCAAGCGGACGGCCGCCGCGGCGTTCATCGTGGCGGTGCACCTGGCCGACGAGGGCCTCATCGACATGGACACCGCCGTGCGCCGGCTGGGCGGCCAGCAGCTGGCCCGGCTGATGTTCCCCCGATTCGACACCGGATCGGACGCCCCGCTGCTCACGACCGCGATGAACGCCTCCCCCGGCGCAGCGACGGGCGCGGCGGTGTTCGACTCCGCCACCGCCGTGCGCCGGGCCGCGACCGGGGAGCGGGTGATCCTCGTGCGCCGCGAGACCAATCCCGACGACCTCGACGGGATGATCGCCGCCCAGGGCGTGCTCACCAGCCGCGGCGGGCGGACGAGCCACGCCGCGGTGGTGGCCCGCGGGATGGGCAAGACCTGCGTGTGCGGCGCCGAGGAGCTGGAGGTGGACGTCGCGGCGAAGCGGTTCGTCGCAGCGGACGGCACGGCGGTCACCGAGGGCGACATGATCTCCATCGACGGGACGACGGGCGAGGTGTTCCTCGGTGAGGTGCCGGTCGTGTCCTCGCCGGTGGTGGAGTACTTCGAGGGCGCGCTCGACCCGTACTCGGCCGACGCCGACGATCTCGTCCGCGCCGTGCACCGGGTGATGCAGCACGCGGACTCGACGCGCAGGCTCAAGGTCCGCGCGAACGCCGATACCGAGGAGGACGCCGCGCGCGCCCGCCGGTTCGGCGGCGAGGGCATCGGGCTGTGCCGCACCGAGCACATGTTCCTGGGCGAGCGGCGCCGCCACGTCGAGCAGCTCGTGCTCGCCGACACCGACGAGGAGCGCGAGGCGGCGCTCGCCGAGCTGCTGCCGTTGCAGCGCGCGGACTTCACCGAGATCCTCGCCGCGATGCGCGGCCTGCCGGTGACGATCCGGCTGCTCGACCCGCCGCTGCACGAGTTCCTGCCCGATCTCACCGACCTCTCGGTGCGGGTGGCGGTCGCGAAGGAGCGCGGCGAGCCGGTCGCGGCCGACGAGCAGCTGCTCGCGGCGGTGCAGCGGCTGCACGAGCAGAACCCGATGCTGGGGCTGCGCGGGGTGCGGCTGGGGATCGTGGTGCCCGGGCTGTTCGCGATGCAGGTCCGCGCGATCGCGCAGGCGGCCGCGGCGCTTCGCGCGCAGGGCGTGGACGTGCAGCCCGAGATCATGGTGCCGCTCGTCGGGGCCGTGCAGGAGCTGCAGGCGATCGTCGAGGAGATCGACGTCGTCCTCGCCGAGGAGTCGCAGAGAGCGGGCGTCGAGCTCGACGCCCTGGTCGGGACGATGATCGAGCTGCCGCGGGCGGCGCTCACGGCCGGGCAGATCGCCGAGGCCGCGCAGTTCTTCTCCTTCGGCACCAACGACCTCACCCAGACGACGTGGGGCTTCTCCCGCGACGACGTGGAGGGCTCGTTCTTCACCAACTACCTGCAGCGCGGCGTGTTCGGGGTGTCCCCGTTCGAGTCCCTCGACGTCGACGGGGTCGGGCGGCTCATCACGATCGCCACCGAGGAGGGCCGGGCGACCCGCCCGGACCTCAAGCTCGGCGTCTGCGGCGAGCACGGCGGCGACCCCGACTCGGTGCACTTCTTCCACCATGCCGGGCTGGACTACGTCTCGTGCTCGCCGTTCCGGGTGCCGGTGGCGCGCCTGGAGGCGGGTCGCGCGGCGCTCGGCGTCGGCGAGCCGGACTGACGACGGGACGGGCCCGGTCGACCGCCGAGCGGCAGCGCGACCGGGCCCCGCCGATCAGTTGCCGCCCGGGTTCAGCGTCACCGTCTGCGGCGTGTAGCTCGCACCGACCACGTCCACGCCCTCGGCCTTGAGCATCTCCACGGCCTTCGTGACGTAG
>JBFWRR010000016.1:0-15136 GCA_050248815.1 Pseudonocardia sp.
GGGTCGTCCCGGAGTGGGTCGTCCCGGAGCAGGTCGTCACGGTCGGGTACGAGGCTCCGGCGCTGCCTGCGCCGCCGGACCCGTCCCCGGACCCGCCCGTGCCGAGCGGGACGACCGGGACGCCCGGGACGACCGGGACACCGACCGGGACCGTGCCCGCCGGACCCGTCGTCCCGGGCGTGCCGGGGACGACGGGCGTCCCCGGGTCCCCGCTGCCGTCCGGGTTCGACTGCAAGACGCCGCCCGAACCGGACCGTCCCGGCACCGGCCTCGTCGGCTCGCTCGACCCGCCCACGTACGGCCAGGGCACACCCGGCAGCGTGTACCACGAGGTCGGCTACGCGGGCCTGGTCTGGCACAACTACGACATCGGCTGCGGCGCCGCGTTCAACCCCGCCACCAGCACCGACACCTGGCTGGGCAACCAGACGTTCAACGTCGCGAAGTTCGTCGTGGCGGGCGTCAACTGGTCGCACTACCTGATCGCGGACGGCGCGGAGCTGCTCGCCCCGCTCGACGACATCATCCGGGCCGGCACCACCGCGATGTACGAAGCGGTGTTCACCACCTGGATCGGGCCGGCGCTGATGGTCCTCGCCGTGATCCTGCTGGTGCTGGCCCTGCGCGGCGACCTCGCCCGCCAGACGCAGCGGGCGGTGTTCGCCGTCCTCGCACTGCTCGTCGCGTCGGCGGCGTACCTGGCACCGCTGAACTGGACGCGCGCCGCGGACACCCTGCTGCTCGACGGCGTGACGCAGATGCAGGAGGGCTTCCTCGGCCAGGTCGGCCTCGGCGACCGCGACACGCTGCCCACGCTGCTCGTGGACCAGGTCGTCTACAGCAACTGGGAGCGCGGCATGTTCGGCTCGCCCGAGGCGCCGCAGGCCCAGGAGCTGGGCCGGGACGTGCTGCGGGCGCAGACGTTCACCAAGCAGGAGGTCGCGGAGGGCCGCGACACCGCCGAGCTCGCCGAGCAGAAGAAGGCCGACTTCACCGTGCTCGCCGGCCAGATGGGCGACCGCTACCCCTACTTCACCGGCAAGTCGGGCAGCCGCGTCGGTGCGGGTCTGCTCGCCGTGGTGGAGGCGGTGTGCATCGCGCTGTTCCAGCTGCTGTCGAAGGTCCTCGTGCTGGTCGCGATGCTGATCCTGCGGCTCATGGTGATGACGGCGCCCGCCATCGCCGTGCTCGCCGTCCTGAAACCCGAGGTGCTGCCCGCGCTGCTGCGCATCGGCGGCGCCGCCGTCGTGAACACGCTCGTCGTCGGGGCCCTCGCCGGGCTGCACGCGCTCATGGTCGTGTCGCTCTTCCGGCCCGGCTCACCCGTCGACCTGTGGCTCGCGCTGCTCGTCACCGGCGTCGTGACGATCGTGCTGTGGGCGGTGGCCCGGCCGTTCCGGCGGCTCGTGTCGATGGTGTCGCTCACCCGCGACCAGTTCGGGGGGATCGTCCCCGGTGTCGGTGCCGGGCCCGTCTCGCGGATGTGGGGCAGGCTGCGCGGCGCCGACGACGGCCCGGACCGCCAGTCCCGCTGGTGGGACGATCGCCGCACCGGCAGCCGCGAAGTCGATCCCGCCGAGGGAGGCCGTCCCGAGGCGGCACCCGTCGTCGACGGCACGTCCCGGCGGGCGCCCGCGGAGCCCGCTCCCGTGCCCGCGGTCGTCGCACCGGTGCGGCGGTCGCTGCCGGGGGCACCGGATCCGCAGCCCGCCGGGGGAACCGGCCCGAGCTGGGGCGACGCCGCCGACTCCGACGACCGCGTCATCTACCGGCGGGCGGAGTCCGTGCCGCTGCGCCCGGGCTCGACTCCGGGAGGGGCCCGCCCCGTCCACCCCGAGCTGGTGGACGGCGTGCCGGTGTACCGGATCTACCGGCCGCGCACGGTTGTGCAGCCGACGGTGTACGACCGTGAGTAGCGATCGTCGGGTGCCGGGAGCCGACGGTGCCCGTTAGGAGTCCCCACGGTCGGTCCGCCGCCTACCGGTCGCTGTGGCAGTGGCCGTTGCGGTCCCCGGCGCGGCTGGCCGTCACGGTGGTGCTGGTCGTCGCCGCGGTCGTCGCGGTGAGCATCGGCCTCGGATCGCTGCGGACCGAGCGGGCGCCGCTCGGCTCCCCCGCGGGGTCGGGCGCCGCGACCTCGGGCCGGCCCACCGCCGCCGCGACCCCGACGGCCCTGCCGCCCGTCCCGGCGCTGACGCCCACGACGCTGCCGGCCTCCCGGGCTCCGCAGGAGGCGCTGCAGGTGGCGTCGCGCTGGTCCCTCGCCTGGGTGCGGCCGGCCCCGGGCGTCACCGCGGAGCAGTGGCTGGACGGCCTGCGCCCGTACACCTCGGAGGAGTACCTGGGTGTGCTCGCGGCCGTCGACCCGGCCAACATCCCGGCCCACCGGGTGACCGGGGAGCCGCGACCGGTGCGGGTGTCGCCGCGATCGCTGCAGGTCGACGTGCCCATGGACGCCCTGACGCTGCGCGTGCTGGTGGTGGACACCGAGCAGGGGTGGCGCGTGGCCGGGTACGAGAGGGTGTGAGCCCCGATGCCGCCCGCCCCGCCGTCCCTGCCCGGGCCCCCCGTCCCGACCCTGCGAACGGCGCGTACGGGTAACTGGGCCTCCCGGACGTGCCGTCCGCGCGGGGAGTGAGGACGCGGTGATCCCCGGTGCCCGCACCCTGCGCCCGCTGCGGCTGCTCGTCCCGTTCGTGGCGATCGCGGCCGCGCTCGCGGTGTTCCTCGCGCTCGGGTTCGTCGCCTTCACCCTGAGCAGCGGCCCGCCACCCACCACCCGCTACTGCGACGCGGGTGCGGGAATCGCCTACGGCCGCGGCGACGACGCCGGCACGACCGCCGCCGATCTCTCCGACGAGCAGCGCCGCAACGCCGCGACGATCATCGCCGTCGCCCGGGAGCGGCAGGCGCCCCCGCGGGCGTGGGTGATCGCGCTGGCCACCGCGATGCAGGAGTCGACGCTGCGCAACATCGCCTACGGCGACCGCGACTCCCTCGGCCTGTTCCAGCAGCGGCCCTCGCAGGGCTGGGGGTCGCCCGCGCAGGTGCTCGACCCCGTCTACTCGACGTCGATCTTCATCGACAAGCTGATCCAGGTCCCGCGCTGGGACGAGCTCCCCGTCACCGTCGCCGCGCAGACGGTGCAGCGCTCGGCGTTCCCCGACGCGTACGCGAAGTGGGAGACGCTCGCGACCGACCTCGTCGCGCAGCTCGCCGACGTCGTGCTGCCCAACGGCTGCTCCCCCGCGGCGCTGCTCCCCGACGGTGCGGCGAGCGCCGCGATCTCCTTCGCCCTCGGCGAGGTGGGCAAGCCCTACCTGTGGGGCGGCACCGGCCCGGACCGCTACGACTGCTCCGGGCTGCTGCTGCGTGCGTTCCAGTCCGCGGGGATCAACCTGCCGCGGGTGTCGCGCCAGCAGTTCTACGCGGGCGGGCACGTCCCGGTGCGCGAGATGCAGCCCGGCGACCTGCTGTTCTACGCCACGGACACCCGCGACCCCGACACCATCCACCACGTCGCCATGTACGTCGGCGGCGGCAACATGGTGGAGGCGCCCTACACCGGCGAGTTCGTCCGGGTGCGGCCGGTGCCGTGGGACTACGAGGAGCTGGTGCCGCTGGCCACCCGCCCGGGCACCACGCCGAACTACCGCGCCTGAGCGCGCAGGTCCGCCACGATCGCCCGGACGGCCGCCGCCGCGGCCTCGCCCGCCTCCTGCACCGTCAGGCCGTGGACGTCGAGCAGCGGGACTCCCGCCTCGCTGGAGCACAGCAGCGAGACGGTGGCGGCGGCGCGCCGCGTCGGCCCGGCGGGGGCGCCGATCGCGGCGAGCGCGTCGGCGATGCGCCGCCTGCGGGCCCGCAGGCGGGCCAGGCGCACGTCGTTCGCGAACCCGGCCGCGTACATGGCGCGGGTGAGCTCCAGGTGGCGACCCGCGCGGGCGTAGGCGAGGCGGGCGTAGCCGGGCAGGTCGTCGGGGCCGTGGATCTCCTCCGGGATCGGCCCGAACACCTCCTCGGCCCACGCCGCGAGACCCTCCACGCGCGCCTGCCGGTCCGGAAAGTGGTGATAGACGGTGCGCACCGACACCCCGGCCCGCTCGGCGGCCTCCGGGATGGAGACGTCCGTGGTCCCGGGCCTGCCGAACTGCTCGGCGAACGCCTCGAGGATCGCCCGGCGGGTGGCCGCGGCCCGCTCGCGCCGGACCGGGCTGTCGTAGGTCCGCGTCACGGTCGATGCTCCTTTTCGCTGCAACGTCATGCAGTGAAAGTGTGTACGGGGGGTGTGGTTCATTGCAGGAGGGTGCAATGAACCGGCCCGGTCGGTGGCCGCGGTGTCCCGGTGGGACAGTGGTCACCATGTCGTCCGACCCGTCCGCGCCTGCGTCGACACCGGCGTCGACTACACCCCTGCACGACTACCTGTCCCGGCCCGCGCCCGGAGCGACGGAGGGTTACCTGGTCGTGCCCCGCTCCCTCGCGCAGTCCATGCCGCTGCGCTGGCAGCAGCTCTTCGTCGGGATGCTCGCGGACCTGCACGACGCGTACGGCGACCTGGAGTGGCCGGAGTACCGCGTCGTCCCCAGCCGTTGGGAACGGCTCACCGACCTCGACGAGGAGCAGCTCGCCGCCGCTGGTTACGTCGCCGAGATCGGCGCGCAGGGCGAGCTGGAGTACCGCGACTCCGAGGACCGCCCGGTCGAGGATCCGGAGACGCTGCAGGTGCTCGCCCCGGTCGCCGACCCCCTGCCGGACATGGCGGCCGGCCGGGTCGAACCCCGGCCGGCGACACCGCTCTGATCCGGGAACAACACCCGTCCCCGCCGCGTTGCAGAGGTCACGAACAAGTTGAGCGGGCCCGGCTCAACCCCGAGTACCGGCCCGTGGCAGACTTGAGCGAGTTCCACTCAAGACGCTCGAAATCAGTCGGAGGCAACAACCATGGCTCGTGCGGTCGGCATCGACCTCGGGACCACCAACTCCGTCGTCGCCGTCCTCGAGGGCGGCGAGCCGACGGTCATCGCGAACTCCGAGGGTTCGCGTACCACCCCCTCGGTCGTGGCGTTCGCGCGCAACGGCGAGGTGCTCGTCGGCCAGTCCGCGAAGAACCAGGCCGTCACGAACGTCGACCGCACGTTCCGGTCGGTGAAGCGGCACATCGGCTCGTCGTGGACCACCACGGAGGTCGACGGCAAGAAGTACACCGCGCAGGAGATCAGCGCGCGGGTGCTGCAGAAGCTCAAGCGCGACGCCGAGGCCTACCTTGGCGAGGAGATCACCGATGCGGTGATCACCGTCCCGGCCTACTTCGAGGACGCGCAGCGCCAGGCCACCAAGGAGGCCGGCCAGATCGCGGGCCTCAACGTGCTCCGCATCGTGAACGAGCCCACCGCGGCCGCGCTCGCGTACGGCCTGGACAAGGGCGAGAAGGAGCAGACGATCCTGGTCTTCGACCTCGGCGGTGGCACGTTCGACGTGTCGCTGCTGGAGATCGGCGAGGGCGTCGTCGAGGTCAAGGCCACGAACGGCGACAACCACCTCGGTGGGGACGACTGGGACGAGCGGATCATCAGCTGGCTCGTCGAGAAGTTCAAGGCCGCCCAGGGCATCGACCTCACGCGCGACAAGATGGCCATGCAGCGCCTGCGCGAGGCCGCGGAGAAGGCGAAGATCGAGCTGTCCAGCCAGAACACGGCGACGATCAACCTGCCCTACATCACCGTCGACGCGGACAAGAACCCGCTGTTCCTGGACGAGACGCTCTCCCGCGCGGAGTTCCAGCGGATCACGTCCGACCTGCTGGACCGCACCCGTGCGCCGTTCAACCAGGTCATCAAGGACGCCGGCATCTCGGTCGGCCAGATCGACCACGTCGTGCTCGTCGGCGGCTCCACCCGCATGCCCGCGGTCACGGAGCTGGTGAAGGAGCTCACCGGCGGCAAGGAGCCCAACAAGGGCGTCAACCCGGACGAGGTCGTCGCCGTCGGCGCCGCCCTGCAGGCCGGGGTGCTGCGCGGTGAGGTCAAGGACGTCCTGCTGCTCGACGTCACCCCGCTCTCCCTCGGCATCGAGACCAAGGGCGGCGTGATGACCAAGCTCATCGAGCGCAACACCACGATCCCCACCAAGCGGTCGGAGATCTTCACGACGGCCGACGACAACCAGCCGTCCGTGCAGATCCAGGTGTTCCAGGGCGAGCGCGAGATCGCGGCCTACAACAAGAAGCTCGGCATGTTCGAGCTGACGGGCCTGCCGCCCGCCCCCCGGGGTGTGCCGCAGATCGAGGTCAGCTTCGACATCGACGCCAACGGCATCGTGAACGTGTCGGCCAAGGACCTCGGTACCGGCAAGAGCCAGGCCATGACGATCACCGGTGGCTCGGCCCTGTCGAAGGACGAGATCGACCGGATGATGCGCGAGGCCGAGCAGCACGCCGAGGAGGACAAGAAGCGCCGCGAGGAGGCCGAGGTCCGCAACCAGGCCGAGACGCTCGTCTACCAGACGGAGAAGTTCGTCAAGGAGAACGACGAGAAGCTGCCGGGCGACGTCAAGGACGGCGTGAACGCCGCGCTCGGCGAGGCGCAGGAGGCACTGAAGGGCACCGACAGCGCCGCGATCAAGGCCGCCGTCGAGAAGCTCGCCACCGAGTCCCAGAAGATGGGTGCCGCGCTGTACCAGCAGCCGGGCGCCGAGGGTGGTGCCCCGGGTGCGGAGGCGCCGGGCTCCTCGGCCGGGCAGCAGGCGGACGACGTCGTGGACGCCGAGATCGTCGACGACGACAAGGACCGCAAGTAGTCCCGCCGACCACCGCTTGTAGAGGAGGCTCTGTTGAGCGACCGCAACTCCGCCAACTCCCCCGAGGAGCACGAGCAGGAGCGGGTCGTGGTGCGGGACCGGCGCCGGATCGACCCCGTCACGGGTGAGGTGCGCGTCCCGGCCGGCGAGCAGCCGTCCGGGGCGGGCCCCGGCCCGGCCCCGGGGGCCGCGGCCACCGACGCCCGCGTGGCCGAGCTGACCGCCCAGGTCGAGGAGCGCACCGCGGACCTGCAGCGGGTCACCGCCGAGTACGCGAACTACCGCCGCCGCGTGGACCGCGACCGCGAGGCGGTCCTCGCCTCGGCCCGCGCCCAGTTCGTCGGAGAGATGTTCACCGTGCTGGACGATCTGGACCGGGCGGAGGCGCACGGCGACCTGACCGGCGCGTTCAAGTCGGTCGCGGACAAGATCGTCACCGTGGTCGGCAAGCTCGGCCTGGAGTCCTACGGCGACGTCGGGGAGCTGTTCGACCCGGCGCTGCACGAGGCCGTCCAGCACCAGGAGTCGGACGTCGCCGGGCCGTCGGTCACCGTGGTCAGCACGGTGCTCCGCAAGGGCTACCGGATGGCCGACCGCGTGCTCCGCCCGGCGATGGTCTTCGTGACCGACCGCCCCGCCGAACCCGACGCGTCCGACGAGGCGCCCCGCACCGGCGCGGACTCCACCTGAGCACACATTTCTTCCATTTCTTCCACGACCACCACCGGAAGGGGGGCGGATGACCCAGCGCGACTGGATCGAGAAGGACTTCTACCGCGAGCTGGGTGTCTCCTCCACCGCCACCGCGGACGAGATCAAGAAGGCGTACCGCAAGCTCGCGCGTGAGCTGCACCCGGACGCCAACCCGGGCGATGCGCAGGCCGAGGCACGGTTCAAGAGCGTGTCGGAGGCCTACGGCGTGCTCTCTGACACGGAGAAGCGCCGCGAGTACGACGAGACCAGGGCACTGTTCGCGGGCGGCGGTCCGCGGATGCCGGGTGGCGGGTTCGGCGGCGGCTACGGCCGTGCCGGCACGCAGGGCTTCGACGTCGGAGACCTGGGCGACCTGTTCGGCCGGGCCTCCGCGGGTTCGGGCGCCGGGCCGGGGCTCGGCGATCTGTTCGGCATGTTCGGCGGCGGGGGCACCGGCCGCACGAGCACGCGCAGCCAGCGCGGCGCGGACGCCGAGAGCGAGCTGCGGATCGACTTCGTCCAGGCCGTCAAGGGCGCCGAGGTGCCGATCCGGCTCACGTCGCCGGGCCGGTGCGAGCGGTGCGGCGGCACCGGCGCCCGGCCCGGCAGCCCGCCGCGCCCCTGCCCCACGTGCGACGGCATGGGTCTGGTGAGCCACAACCAGGGTTCCTTCGGCTTCTCCGAGCCGTGCCGGGACTGCCGCGGCACGGGCCGGATCATCGACGACCCGTGCCCGGAGTGCGGCGGGGACGGTACCACCACGCGCACCCGGTCGCTCACCGTCCGCGTCCCCGCGGGGGTGGACGACGGCCAGCGCATCCGCCTGGCCGGGCAGGGCGAGCCCGGGCGGGGTGGTGCGCCGGCAGGCGACCTGTACGTCAAGGTGCACGTCACGCCGCACCGGCTGTTCGGGCGGTCGCCGCGCAACTCCGACGACATCACGCTGACGGTCCCGGTCACCTTCGCCGAGCTCGCCCTCGGCGGCACGATCACCGTCCCGACGCTGGACGGCACCGTGACGCTCAAGGTCCCGGCGGGCACGGCGAGCGGGCGCACGTTCCGCGTCCGGGGCCGCGGGGTGCAACGCCGTACCGGCAAGGCGGGCGACCTGCTCGTCACCGTCGAGGTGGCGGTGCCGGCCCGAGTCGACGGCACGGCCAAGGAGGCCCTTGAGGCCTACGCCGCGGCCACGAAGGACCTGGACCCGCGCGCCGACCTGCTCCGGGGTACCCGGTGAGTCGCCGGGAACACCGGCCCGGCCGGGTCGGCCCGCACATCGACCAGGGCTTGCCGGACACCCCGGTGTTCGTCATCTCGATCGCCGCCGAGCTCGCCGGGCTGCACGCCCAGACGCTGCGCAGCTACGACCGGCTCGGGCTCGTGAGCCCGGGCCGGTCGGCGGGCGGTGGGCGGCGCTACTCGGAGCGCGACATCGCCCTGCTGCGCGAGGTGCAGCGCCTCTCCCAGGACGAGGGCGTGAACCTCGCGGGCATCAAGCGGATCATCGAGCTCGAACAGCTGGTGGACGAGCTGCGCGAACGGCTCGCGGAGGTGTCCGCCGAGCTGGACGCCGCCCGCGCGGCCGCCGAACAGGCCGCCCAGGCCGTGCACGCCTCCTACCGGCGCGACCTCGTGCCGGTCGACCGCCGCCAGGCGATCGTGGTGTGGCGGCCGGCTTCCCGCGACGAGTGAGCCCCCGCACGCGCCTCACCCCGGCCGCGTTGTGTCCTGCTGCTTGCACGCACCCCGTGCTGCTCACACATGCCGCGGGCGATGTGTGTGACCGTCCGCCGGTGTGTGTCACCGTTCGACACCGGCTGGCACCGGCTCAGTCCAGGGTGAACGGGTCGTAGGTGATCCGGTCCAGCGGGGTGCCCGCCACGAGCATCCGGGAGACCGTGGCGCGGATCATCGCGGGCGACCCGCAGACGAGCACGTCGTGGTCGGCCCATGCGCCATAGCTCGTGACGACCTCGGCGAGCGTGCCCCGCTCGGCTCCGGAGCCCGCCTCTGCGGTCTCGACGACCGGGAGGACGTCGAGCCACGGGTGGGCGTAGGACATCCTGCGGACGGCGTCGAGGTCGTAGAGGTCCTCCCAGATGCGGCCGCCGAGGAACACCTGGGTGCGGGGCGGCTGCTTGTGGCGCGCGAGATCCTCGAGGATCGCCTTCATGGGCGCCACACCGGTGCCGCCCGCGATCATGAGCAGGCCGTTGTCCGACACGGATGCGGTCATGCGGCCCATCGGGGGCCCGATGCGCCAGGTGTCGCCGACGCGGGTGTGCGCGACGATCGCCCTGCTGACCCAGCCGCCCGGGACGGCGCGGACGTGGAACTCCAGGACACCGTCCGGACGAGGTGCGTTGGCGGGCGAGAGATAGCGCCACAGGCGTGGTCGGTGCGGGGTCTCGACGCTGATGTACTGCCCGGCCCGGTACTGCACCGGAGAGCTGGTCTGCAGGGTGACGACCGCCACGTCCCAGCCGACGCGCCGGTGGCCGACCACCCGGCCGAGCCAGGAGGCCGGGCCGCGCTCGGCGTCCGCGGCGGCCCGCATGGCGCCCGCGACGATGCCGTAGGCGTCCCGCCACGCCTTCGCCACCGGCGGCTGCCAGTCGTCCCCGGAGAAGGCGGCGATAGCGCTCAGCAGGGCGTAGCCGACCGCGTCGTAGTGCTGGGCCAGGACGCCGAACTTGCGGTGGTCGCGACCCAGCTGTTCGAGGAACGGGATGAGATCCTCGGGCTGATCGACCATCTGCACGACGTGCACCAAGGCACGCAGCAGGCGGCTGCGCTGCACCTCCATGTTGACCGGGAAGAGGTCGCGCGTCTCGGGGGCGCGGCTGAACAGGACGCCGTAGAAGTGACGACCGAGATCCTCGGCCTGCGGTTCGACGCGTGCGAAGCTGGACCGGATCGTCTCGACCATCCCGGATGCCGCGCCCTGTGGACGCCCGGGCGGGGGCGGTTCGGTGGCGAGCAGGGGTTCAGCAACCATCAGTAGTTCATCCGTTCGGGGACGGTCGTCACGCGCTGTTCACGCTCGGATCTTCGGTGGGCGAGGCTACCGGCCCTGCCGCTCGGGGGTACTCACCAGTCCCGGTGATGGCGCCGCGTGGTCGGTTCGCTGCGCCGACGGCCCGCCGACGACTGGCCGTCCGGACAGGCCTCGCCGTTCGCCCCACGCGACCAGCAGCTCACCGCCCGCCCGGTCGGTATGCCGTCCGGCGACCGTCGACGGCCGGTGGCCGTGAGGAGCAGGATGGGCGCTCCGGCGCGGGGCCAGTATGGGGTGGGCCGCATCTCCGTGAGGAATCCGAACCTGAGCGGAACAGACTCAACTTTGCCGGCGTTGAGCACAACGAGCCCCACCGCACCACACCCACGGAGGAAACCCCCGGATGGACTCCTTCAACCCGACTACGCGCACACAGCAGGCGATCTCCGCGGCCGCCCAGGCCGCATCCCTGGCCGGCAACCCCGACGTCGGTCCCACGCACCTGCTCGGCGCCCTGCTCGCGCAGGGCGACGGCATCGCCGCCCCGCTGCTCACCGCCGTCGGGGCCGATCCCGCGGCGGTGCGTACCGAGAACACCCAGCTGGGCAACCGGCTGCCGTCGGCCTCCGGGTCGTCGGTCGCGGCGCCGCAGCTCTCCCGCGAGGCCCTGGCCGCCATCACAGCCGCCCAGCAGCTCGCGACGGAGATGGGCGACGAGTACGTCTCCACCGAGCACCTGCTCGTCGGCCTCGCCGACAAGGGCGGATCGGTCGCGCAGCTCCTGCGCCGCCACGGCGCCACCCCGGATGCCCTGCGCGACGCGTTCACCAAGGTGCGCGGATCCTCGCGCGTCACGAGCGCGGATCCTGAAGGCACCTACCAGGCCCTGGAGAAGTACGGCCAGGACCTCACCGCGCGCGCCCGCGAGGGCAAGCTCGACCCCGTCATCGGTCGCGACACCGAGATCCGCCGGGTCGTGCAGGTGCTGTCCCGGCGCACCAAGAACAACCCCGTCCTGATCGGCGAGCCCGGCGTCGGCAAGACCGCCATCGTCGAAGGGCTGGCCCAGCGCATCGTCGCCGGGGACGTCCCGGAGTCGCTGCGCGGCAAGCGCGTCGTCGCCCTGGACCTCGGGTCGATGGTGGCGGGCGCGAAGTACCGCGGCGAGTTCGAGGAGCGGCTCAAGGCCGTTCTCAAGGAGATCGCGGACTCCGCGGGCGAGATCATCACCTTCATCGACGAGCTGCACACGATCGTCGGCGCCGGGGCCACCGGCGAGGGCGCGATGGACGCCGGCAACATGATCAAGCCGTTGCTCGCCCGGGGCGAGCTGCGGATGGTCGGCGCCACCACGCTCGACGAGTACCGCAAGCACATCGAGAAGGACCCGGCCCTGGAGCGCCGCTTCCAGCAGGTGCTCGTCGGCGAGCCGTCGGTCGAGGACACGATCGGCATCCTGCGCGGGCTCAAGGAGCGCTACGAGGTGCACCACGGCGTCCGGATCACCGACGCCGCGCTGGTCGCCGCCGCCGCGCTCTCGGACCGCTACATCACCGCCCGGTTCCTGCCGGACAAGGCCATCGACCTGGTGGACGAGGCCGCGTCGCGGCTGCGGATGGAGATCGACTCGCGTCCCGTCGAGATCGACACCGTCGAGCGCGCCGTGCGCCGCCTGGAGATCGAGGAGATGGCCCTGGCCAAGGAGTCCGACGACGCCTCCCGCGACCGCCTCGTCGCGCTGCGCGCCGAGCTCGCCGAGAAGAAGGAGGAGCTCGCGGCGCTCACCGCCCGGTGGCAGAACGAGAAGGGCGCGATCGAGGGCGTCCGGGAACTGAAGGAGCAGCTGGAGACGCTGCGCGGGGAGTCCGAGCGCGCCGAGCGCGACGGCGACCTGGGCAAGGCCGCCGAGCTGCGCTACGGCCGGATCCCGGCGCTGGAGAAGCAGCTGGCCGAGGCCACGGTCGTCACCGAGGGCGAGCAGATGCTCAAGGAGGAGGTCGGCCCGGACGACGTCGCGGACGTCGTCTCCGCCTGGACCGGCATCCCCGCGGGCAAGATGCTCGAGGGCGAGACCGCGAAGCTGCTGCGGATGGAGGACGAGCTCGGCCGCCGCGTCGTCGGCCAGGCCGAGGCCGTGCGTGCCGTTTCGGACGCCGTCCGCCGCGCCCGCGCCGGGATCGCGGACGAGAACCGCCCGCTCGGGTCGTTCCTGTTCCTCGGCCCCACCGGTGTCGGCAAGACGGAGCTGGCCAAGGCGCTCGCCGAGTTCCTGTTCGACGACGAGCGGGCGATGATCCGCATCGACATGAGCGAGTACTCCGAGAAGCACTCGGTGGCCCGCCTCGTCGGTGCCCCGCCCGGGTACGTCGGCTACGACCAGGGCGGGCAGCTCACCGAGGCCGTGCGGCGCCGCCCGTACTCGGTCGTGCTGTTCGACGAGGTCGAGAAGGCCCACTCGGACGTCTTCGACACGCTGCTGCAGGTCCTCGACGACGGCAGGCTCACGGACGGCCAGGGCCGCACGGTGGACTTCCGCAACACGATCCTCGTGCTCACCTCGAACCTCGGTTCGCAGGCCATCGCGGACCCGTCGCTGGACGACCGCGGCCGCCGCGACGCCGTGATGGCGATCGTGCGCGCGCACTTCAAGCCGGAGTTCCTCAACCGGCTCGACGACGTGGTGGTCTTCCACGCACTCTCGACCGAGGAGCTCACGCACATCGTCGACATCCAGCTCGGCGTGCTGGGTCGCCGCCTGGCGAAGCGCAGGCTCACCCTGGACGTCACGGACGCCGCGCGCGAGTGGCTCGCGATGAACGGGTTCGACCCGGTGTACGGGGCGCGCCCGCTGCGCAGGCTCGTGCAGTCCTCGATCGGCGACCAGCTCGCGCGCGAGCTGCTCTCCGGCGAGGTGCGCGAGGGCGACACCGTGCGCGTCGATCTCGACCCGAGCGCCGAAGGCGGCACGGGCGGCCTGGTCGTCGGACGGGCGGTGCCCGCCACCGCGGGCTGACCCGCCCGACCGCACCGCCCGACCGCACCCGGATGCCGGAATGCCGCCATCCGGGTGCGGTCGGTTTCGCCGTTCCGGCCCACAGTGGACCGCGTTCCCGTACTGTCCGCGATCATGGACGCACAGGCGTGGCTGGACGACTACCGCCAGCGCATCTTCGAGATCGGCAGGCAGGCCCGTGATGCGCAGGAGCGGATCGGGGCCGTCACCGCCAACGTCACCAGCCCGGACGGATCGGTCACCGTCACGGTCGGGGCCGGTGGCGCGCTGAGCGGGTTGGTCATCCACGAGGCCGCACAGCGGCTGTCGCGCATCCAGCTCGCGGAGGCCGTCGTGGCGAGCGTGGCCAGGGCACGGGCGGAGGCGGGCCGCGCGGCCGCGGACGCGGTCGCACCCCTGCTGGGCGAGCGGTCCGCGGCGATGGCGTACGTCCGCGCCCGGACGGACGGGAGCCACCGGTGAGCGGCTTCGAGATCACACCGGATGCGCTGACCGCGCACGCGGCGCGGGTCGCCGAGCTCGCCGCGGTGCTGCGGGGCACCTCGGATGCGGCCCGCCCGCTCGGCCCGGACGCCTACGGCCTGGTCGGGCGGGTCTTCGCCGGGGACGCGATCGACGCGGCCGCCCGTGCCGACGCGGCCGTGGCGAGGATCGCGAATGCCCTCGACGCCGTCCCCGACGCCCTGCGCCGCACGGCGGAGGACTACCGCAGGATGGAGCAGGCGGCGGCTGCCGGGTTCGGAGGTCCCCGGTGACCGCGTACCTGGGCGAGGCGCCGCACTCGGGTCTGCCGGTGCCCCGGGACCACACGGTCGCCGACAAGTGGTCCGAGGGTGCCGGGGTGGTGTCGAGCTGGCACGACGTCGCGGAGGCGGTGGGCGACGGCAACTTCGGCGCGTTCAACTGGGCGCTCGCCGGTGCGACCCTCGACACCATAGGCGCCGCGATGGACCCGCTCGGCGAGCTGGCCGGCGCGGGGGTCGGCTGGCTGATCGAGCACGTCTCGTTCCTGCACGAGGGGCTCGACGCGCTCGCGGGCGACCCGATCCGGATCGAGGACGAGGCCCGGACCTGGGAGGCCGTCGCGGCGCGCCTGCAGGAGGTCGGGAGCCGCCACGTCAGCGGGTTGGTGGCGGTCGCCGACTGGCAGGGCGCCGCGGCCGACGCCTACCGCGAGTCCGCGTACGCCCTCGCGTTCGCGCTCGACCGGACCGCCGAGCGGGCCGACGAGGCCGCGTCCGTCGTGCTCGAGTCCGGGGTCACGGTCGCCACCGTGCGGGCGCTGGTCCGCGACGTGATCGCGGGGGTCGTCGGCGACCTGATCGCCGCGGCCATCACCGCGGGCCTCGCGGCGGTGTTCACCGCAGGCGGCTCGGTGGCCGGGTTCCTGGCCTGGACGGTCGCGTACGCGGCGAAGACGGCCGCTGCGATCGCCGATGTCATCGCGACCCTGCTCAAGCGGCTCGGCGGTGCGGCCCGGCACCTGGCGACACTCGTCGGCGGGCTCGACGATCTCGCGCGCACGCTCAGCAAGCGGACGGACGGCCTCGCCCGCGACGCGCTCCACGGGCTGCCGCGTGCCGGTCGGGGCGTTCCGGGTGGGCCGGACCTCGACGCCCCGGACCTCGACGCCC
>JBFWRR010000016.1:15236-82155 GCA_050248815.1 Pseudonocardia sp.
CCGGACCTCGACGCCCCGGACCTCGACGCCCTGCGCGTCGACGCCCCGGGTACCGGCGGGTCGGGCGTCGACGGGCCGGCGGTGCTGCGGCCGGTCGATGGCCCGGTGGCGGCGCGGCCGGCGGTCGACGTGGCGCCGTCCGGCACTCCGGGCGCGGACGGGGCGCTGCCCTACTACCCGGTGGCGGCCCACCATGTCGCCGCCGGGGCCGACGACGCCGCACAGGGACTGGCCAGGAAGTCCGACGAGTTCGCCGCCGCCGGAGCCCGCTGGGAGGAGCGGGCCGGGGAGCTCTCCGCGGGCGAGGCCGACCTGGGCGCCGGTCGCGCGGCCTTCGCCGAGCGGTTCCGCGAGGAGTTCCCGGCCCCCGAGCGGGGCCAGCCCACCCCTGGCCGCCATCCCCTGCTCGACTACCAGGTCAAGCACATCGTGAAGGGCGCCGAACCGACGATCGAGTACCAGAAGAACGCCACGTCGACCGGCTGGCAGCCCGCGTCCGCCGACGAGAAGGCGAAATGAGCGGGCCCGTCCGCAGGAGCGGGCGGGCCGGGCTGGCTGCCGGGAGATGGCAGGCGGGCATCCTGCTCGTGCTTGCCGTGGTACTGGCACCGGCGCTCACCATCGCCGCCTGGCGGGTGCCGGCGGGCGTGCTCCGGGGCGTCCCGGGTTTCGGGACGGTCGTGCCCGTGCGGCCGTGGTGGCCGGTCGCCGTCGCCGTCGTCGGCGCGCTGATCGCCGCGGTGCTGCTGTGCCGCCGCCGCCGGCAGCCGTCCGGCTGGCCGGAGAGCGCGTACTGGTCCGGTGCCTCGGGAGTGGTCGCGATCCTCGGATCGAGCGCGGGCATCACCGAGGCGACCGGCGGTGGTCCGGGCACCGTTGCGCTGCTCGCCGTGCTGTCCGCCGGTGCTCCGGGACTCCTGGTGCGCGTCTCGCGGCGCCGGGCGGAGGGCGGGCTCGCGCGAGGTGCCGCAGCCGCGCGGGCTGCCGGGGCCTCCCCGAGTGCGGCTCCGGCGCCCCGGACCACGGCGGCTCCCCGGGCGCCGGAGCGTTCCCGGAGAGGCACCAGAAAGGCGTCGGGTGCCGGGAAGCCGGCGGTCTCCTCGGTGTCCCTGCGCGGCGGGCACTGGAAGCTGTGGCTCGGGGAGAAGGCGCTAGTCCTCGTGCCGTTGCGCAGCCGGGCCGGGGGCCGGCCCGTCCGGCTGCCCTGGTCACAGGTCGCGGAAGTGCGCCCGGGCCGGGTCGACACGCCGCTGGCCCGGTTCCGGGTGGCGCCCGGCGTCGAGGCCGAGTACACGATGGGCGAGGTCGTGCTCGTCCGCGGCCGCGGCGGCGAGCAGTGGGTCCTCCCGGTCGACTCGGCGCAGGACGTCGCCACGGCCCTGGAGCACGTCCGATGGACCCTGCGGGCCGCACCGCCCGTCGACGAGTCTCCACCGGAGCAGCCGGCCCGTACGGGGTACTACCGCCCGGTGACCCCGCGCACCGTGCGCAGGGTGCTGGGTGGCCCGCTGGCGTTCGCCGTGGGCGCCCTCGGCCTGTGGCGGGTCGCCACCGGCCAGGACGGACCGGTCGCGTTGCTCGGCGTGGCGTTCTTCTGGATCCCGTGCATCGTCTACGGCCTGCTCGTCGTCGGGAGCTGGTCCTCCCGGGTGCGGGCCCGTCGCCGTCCCGTCGACACCCCGACGTGGACGACCGTGCCGGGCTGGGAGCCCCTGTGACCGGGCATCGGTCACGGTTCCCCGGTGCCTCGCCGGGATTGCGGCACGATGATCCGGGTGGACGGCTCCGCCGAGAACAGCTCCCCCGCACAGACCGATGCCCTCGCCGACCGGGTCGACGCGGTGCTGGCCGGCGTCGATGCCCGGCTCGCCGCCACCTATCCCGGTGATCCGGCGGGCCGTCGGCCCGTGCACACCGTCTACGTGCCGGCGGACCGCTTCGACGCGGGCACGCTCGCTGCGTGGGGGCAGGCGGCGCGGGCGGCGTTCGACGAGCACGCCCCCACCGCCGCGGACGTGGCGGAGATCTGGGAGCTCGACCCGGCGCTGGCCGGTGCCGTCCGCGAGCGGGTGGTGCGCAAGCTCGCCGTCGAGCCGGTCGAGGACGTCCGGATCGACCTGGAGGACGGCTACGGCGCCCGTCCGGACGCGCAGGAGGACTCGGACGCCGTGCGGTCCGTGGCGGCGCTCGGCGTCACCCCGTTCTGCGGGGTGCGCTTGCGCTCCTTCGAGGCGCCGACGCGCCGGCGCGGGCTGCGGACGCTCGCGCTCGTCGTCGGGGCGCTGGCCCCGCGGCTGCCGGACGGGTTCGTGCTCACCTTGCCGAAGGTCACCGCGGTCGAGCAGGTGGCAGCGCTGGTCACGGTGCTGGGGGAGCTGGAGCGCGCGCACGGGTTGACGGCGGGGGCGCTGCGGTTCGAGATCCAGGTCGAGACCCCCCAGTCGGTGATCGGCCCGGACGGGGTGTGCCCGCTGCCCCGGATGATCGCCGCCGCGGAGGGTCGCTGCACGGGCCTGCACTACGGCACCTACGACTACTCGGCGTCCCTCGGGATCGCCGCCGCGTACCAGAGCATGGAGCACCCGGCGGCCGACCACGCGAAGGCCGTCATGCAGGTGGCCGCGGCCGGTACCGGGGTGCGCCTCTCGGACGGGTCGACGAACGTGCTCCCGGTCGGCGGCCGGGACGCGGTGCGCGCGGCGTGGCGGCTGCACGGCCGGTTGGTGCGCCGCTCCCTGGAACGGGGCTTCTACCAGGGCTGGGACCTGCACCCGGCCCAGCTGCCCAGCCGCCATGTCGCGTGTGCCGCGTTCTACCGCGAGGGCTTCCCGGCGGCGGCCGCCCGGCTGCTGGCCTACCGGGAGCGCCGCGACGCGGGGTTCCTCGACGAGCCCGCCACCGCCGTCGCGCTGGCGGGTTTCCTGCGGGGTGGCCTGGACTGCGGTGCCCTGGACGACGCCGAGGTCGCCGCCACCGCGGGCGCGGACCGCGCGGCGCTGGCGGTGCTCGCCCGCCGCGCCCGCTGACCGGGTCCGCGCTCACACGAAGCCCGCGATTTCCTCCCAGGCGTTCCCGGGCGGCGGTGCGTCGTCCCGGATGACGGAGGCCTCGATCAGGCCGTACGGACGGTCCGCCGCGTACCAGACCTCGTGGGGATTCTCGAGGCCCCAGGACGACATGTCGACGAGGAAGTGGTGCCTGTTGGGCATCGAGAGGCGGATCTCGGCGATCTCCGGACGGGCGGCGAGCACACCCTCGCCCATCGCGTACAGGGTCTGCTGCAGCGAAAGGCTGTGGGTGCGGGCGAAGCGTTCGAGCAGGATCCGGCGGACGTCGGCGTACGTCTCGTCCCAGTCGACGTCCGTGCCGGTGTAGCGCCAGCGTGCCGTGACGGCGGTGGCGAGGATCCGGTCGGTGGTCTCCACGAGCGTCGTGTACTCGACCTCGGGGAAGCCGTGGAACTCGCTGCCGGTGCTCTTGAGCACGACGAGGCCGGTGAGCCCGGAGATCACGGTCTCGCCGTCGGCGTGCTTGCCCACGACGGTGGTGCGCACCTCGGTGCCTGCCCGGACGAAGGCGTGGTCGTGCGGGCCGTCGGAGGTCTCGATCCGGGACCAGGAGTACTCCTCGACCGCCTGGCGGGCGCCGGTCACCTGCTCGTACTTCTCGACGAAGTTGCGCGCCATCCGCAGGGCGAAGTCCTCGATCGCGCCGACGCCGCCGAGGCGGGCGAGGGCGTACGCGGTGTTCTTCTGGGTGTCGGTCGGGATGACGGCGCTGTTGTCACCGGTGAGGTGGGTGGCCGAGAAGTCGCCGATCAGCTGGCTGGTGACGCTGATGTCCTTGATGCGGTGGACCGGGGTCGACCGGTCGACGTGCACCAGGCGCACCTCGGCCTTGCCGTACCGGTGCCGACCGAGCGAGATGCCCACTGCGAGCCCCTTCCGTCTCACGGACGATCACCGAGGGTGCCACGACCACCCGTACGGTGCCCGCGTGCCCGCCGCCGTCGACCCGGTGGAGTGCACCCCGCTACCGTCGCTCATGCTCGTGAGCAGGTTCGACGCCCTCCCCGAGGACGAGGCGCGTGCCGTCCTGGAGCGGGTGTGCAGCTCGCCGCGATGGGCGCACCGGCTCGTCCGGGCGCGCCCGCACCGCTGCCGGGCCGCGCTCGCCGCCGAGGCCGACGCCGCGCTCGCGGACCTGCCCGAGGACGAGATCGACCTCGCGCTCGCCGGGCACCCCCGCATCGGCGAGCGTTCGGAGCACGCGTCCTCGCAGCGGGAGCAGGCCGGGGTCGCATCCGCGGGCGCGGACGTGCGCACCGCTCTCCGCGAGGGCAACCGGGCCTACGAGGAACGCTTCGGCCACGTCTACCTCGTGTGTGCCGACGGGCGCTCCGCGGACGAGCTGCTCGCCGTGCTGCGGATGCGGCTGGGCAACGATCCGGCCACCGAGCGGCGGGTACTCCGCGAGGAGCTGCGGCGGATCAACCGCCTGCGCCTCGAACGACTCCTGGAGGACGCATGATCTCCACCCATGTCCTGGACGCCGCGCTCGGCTGCCCCGCGGCGGACGTCCCCGTCACCCTCACCACGCCCGACGGCGTGGAGCACACCGCCGTCACCGATGCGGACGGGCGGGTGGCCACGCTGGTGGCGCGGGTCGTCCCCGGCCGGCACGTGCTGCGCTTCGACACGGCCACCTACTTCGCCGCCACCGGCCAGGAGGGCTTCCACCCCGAGGTGCTGATCGTGTTCCAGGCACGCGCGGACCGTGCTCACTACCATGTCCCGCTCCTGCTCGCGCCCTATGCCTACTCGACCTACCGGGGGAGCTGATGTCCGACGAGCTGTGGCTGCACCGCGCCGTGGATCTCGCCACCGCGAACGTGCACACGGGTGGCGGTCCGTTCGGCGCCGTGGTCGTCGCGGAGGGAATGGTGGTCGGCGAGGGCGTCAACCGGGTCACCCGCGACCACGACCCCACCGCGCACGCCGAGGTGGTCGCCATCCGCGCGGCCTGCGCGACCCGCGGTCACTTCGCGCTCGCCGGATGCGTGCTCTACACCTCCTGCGAGCCGTGCCCGATGTGCCTGGCCGCGGCGCTCTGGTCGCGTCTTGACCGGATCGTCTACGCCGCGGACCGCCACGACGCCGCCCGCGGCGGGTTCGACGACCGCGTCTTCTACGACCTGTTCGCCACCGACCGCTCCGAGTGGGGGGTACGGGTCGAACCGGTCGCGCTCGCGGGCGCCGCCGCGCCCTTCGATGCATGGCTCGCCGCCGCGGACCGGACCGCCTACTAGTGGACCTCGCCTTCGTCACCGACGTGCGCCGGCCCCGCTCGCGGGCCGAGCTGGGTGAGCTCGGCCCGGGCGTGGCGCTACTGGCCGGCGGCACCTGGCTCTACTCCGAACCGCAGGATCACCTGCACACGCTCGTCGACGTCACCGGGCTGGGCTGGGCGCCGTTGGTGCGCGGCGAGGGGGTCACGGTCGCCGCCACGTGCACGCTGGCCGAGCTCGCCGCCTCCGGGATCCCGCTGGCCGCCGAGTGCTGCGCTGCGCTCGCGGGCTCGTTCAAGATCTGGAACACCGCCACCGCGGGTGGCAACGTCTGCCTCGGGCTGCCGGCGGGGCCCGTCATCGCGCTGGCGGCGGCGCTGGACGGCGCCGCCGTGATCTGGACGCGCGGCGATGGGGAGCGCCGGATACCGGTCGCGCGGTTCGTGCTCGGCGACCGGCGCACCGCCCTGGCCCCGGGCGAGGTGCTGCGCGCGATCGAGCTCCCCGCCGCCGCCCTGTCGGCGCGCACGGCGTTCCGGCGGGCGGCGCTCTCGGCCGAGGGCCGCTCGGGCTCCGTCGTCATCGGGCGGGTGGATACCGGCGGCGCGTTCGTCCTCACCGTCACGGCTGCCGTCGAGCGGCCGTACCGGTTCGTGTTCCCGCGGGTC
Source organism: Pseudonocardia sp. (assembly GCA_050248815.1). GTDB lineage: Bacteria > Actinomycetota > Actinomycetes > Mycobacteriales > Pseudonocardiaceae > Pseudonocardia. Next base: position 21,192 of record JBFWRR010000016.1, read on the forward strand.
CCGGCCGCATCGGAGCTGGTCAGGGCCCTGGACGGGGTGGAGCGCTGGTTCGACGACCCGCACGGGGCGCCGGACTGGCGCCGGGCCGTCACGGAGGTGGCGGCGCTGGAGATCCGCGAGGAGCTGGCGTGAGGGTCGACGGGGTCGAGGTCGCGGGCGAGCCCGAGCCGGGCGCCTGCCTGCGGACGTACCTGCGTGCGGCCGGGAACACCACGGTGAAGAAGGGCTGCGACTCCGGCGACTGCGGCGCCTGCACCGTCCTGCTCGACGGCGCGCCGGTGCACTCGTGCGTGGTGCCGGCGTTCCGCGCGGTCGGGCGGGAGGTCACCACCGCGGCCGGGCTCGGCTCCCCGGCGGCTCTGCACCCGGTGCAGCGGCGGTTCGTCGCGGCGGGCGCGTTCCAGTGCGGGTTCTGTACCGCCGGGATGGTGGTGACGGGCGCCGCACTGCCGCCCGACACCGACCTCGGCCGCGCGCTCAAGGGCAATCTCTGCCGGTGCACCGGGTACCGGGCGATCACCGATGCGCTGGCCGCTTCCGCAGGCGAGTCGTCCCCCGCCGCCCCCGGTCCAGTCGCGCGAACGGCCCATCTGGGAAGACCTAGCTCCCGAACGGGCCGTTCGCTCGGGGTCGGGGGGTCGCTGCCCGCTCCCGCCGGCCCGCGGATCGTCACCGGTCGCGAGGCGTTCACCCTGGACGGGCCCGCTCCCCCGGGGCTGCTCCACATCGCGGTGCTGCGCAGCCCGCACGCCCACGCCCGGATCACCGCGATCGACACCACCGCCGCCGGGTCGATGCCCGGCGTGCACCTCGTCCTCACCCACCGCGACGTCCCGGCGGTCCGGTTCTCGACGGCCCGCCACCACGACCGCCACGACGATCCGGACGACACCCTCATCCTCGATCCCGTCGTCCGCTTCGTCGGGCAGCGGGTCGCGGCCGTCGTCGCGGAGTCCGCGGCCCTCGCGCAGCGGGCCTGCGCGGCGATCGCCGTCGACTACGAGTTGCTCCCCGCGGTGTTCGACCCCGAGCGCGCCGCCGAGGGACCGCCGTTGCACCCCGGCAGGGCCGACGCCCGGATCGCCGATCCCGACCGCAATCTCGTCGCCGAACTGCACGTCGCGCGCGGCGACGTCGACGCCGGTCTCGCCGCCGCGGCGGCCACCGTCGAGGGCACGTGGCGCACCGGTCGCGTCGCGCACGTCACCCTCGAGACCCACGCGGCGATCGGACACCTCGACGAGGACGGGCGGCTGGTCGTGCGCTCCAGCACCCAGGTGCCGTTCCTCGTCCGCGACGAGCTCGCCCGCATCCTCGGCCTGCCCCGTGAGCGGGTCCGCGTCCACACCGCACGCGTCGGCGGCGGGTTCGGCGGCAAGCAGGAGATGCTGGTCGAGGACCTCGTGGCGGTGGCGGTGCTGCGCACCGGCAGGCCGGTCCAGTACGAGACCACCCGCACCGAGTCCCTGACCGCCGCCCCGTGCCGCCACCCCGTGCGGGTGTCCGTCCGGGTCGGGGCGGGCGCGGACGGGGTGCTCACCGGCCTCGCCGTGGACGTCCTCGCCGACGCGGGCGCGTACGGCAACCACTCACCCGGTGTGATGTTCCACGGCTGCCACGAGTCCACGATCCTCTACCGCTGCCCGAACATCCGGGTGGACGCCCGGTCGGTCTACACCAACAACCTGCCCTCCGGCGCGTTTCGCGGTTACGGGCTCGGGCAGGTGCAGTTCGCGATCGAGTCGGCGCTGGACGAGCTGGCCCGCGAGCTGGGCATGGACCCGTTCGAGCTGCGGCGCCGCAACGTCGTGCGGCCGGGCGACGTGCTCGGCCACGACCCGTCCGACGATCTCGAGTTCGGCAGCTACGGCCTCGACCAGTGCCTGGACCTGGCCGAACGGGCGCTCCGCGTGCCGGACGACGCCACCGCGCCCGCGGCCTGGCCGCGTGGCGAGGGCATGGCCGTCGCCATGATCGCCACGATCCCGCCGCGCGGGCACCACGCGGAGGCGTCGGTCCGCGTCGAGGCGGAGGGCGGCTACCTCGTGCGGGTCGGGACCGCCGAGTTCGGCAACGGGACGTCGACGGTGCACGTGCAGCTCGCCGCCGCCGCGCTCGGCGCGCAACCGGGCCAGGTGCGGTTGCACCAGTCCGACACCGATGCCGTCGGCCACGACACCGGCGCGTTCGGTTCGGCGGGCAGCGTCGTGGCGGGCCTCGCGGTGCAGGACGCTGCGCTGGCGCTCGCGGACCGGCTGCGTGCGGCGGCTGCGGAGCACCTCGTCTGTGGCTGCTCCGGCGCTGCAGCGCACGTCCTCACGCCGGACGGGGTGCGCTGCGGGGACCGGGTCGTCCCCCTCACCGCGCTCGCCGGGCTCTCGGCGCGGGCCAGCCGCCCGGGCAGCCCGCGGTCGGTGGCGTTCAACGTGCACGCGGTGCGGGTCGCGGTCGACCCGGGGACGGGCGAGGTGCGCATCCTGCGCTCGGTCCAGGCCGTCGACGCGGGCGTCGTGCTCAACCCCGCGCAGCTTCGCGGGCAGGTGGAGGGCGGCGTGGTCCAGGCACTCGGTTCCGCGCTGTACGAGGAGCTGATCGTCGACCGGACGGGCCGGGTCACCACGGCTGTGCTGCGCAACTACCACGTCCCCCAGGTCGCGGACGTCCCCCGCACCGAGGTCCTGTTCGCCGACACGACCGACGCCCTCGGCCCGTGCGGTGCCAAGTCGATGAGCGAGGCGCCCTACAACCCGGTGGCCCCGGCGGTTGCGAACGCGGTGCGCGACGCGTTGGGTGTGCGGCCGCACACGCTGCCGATGACGCGCGACCGGATGTGGCGGCTGGCGCAGGGGCCCCCGGTCAGCCCGGCTCGGGGAGGCGACGGAGGATCTCGGTGAGCATCAGGCCGTGCTCGGCGAGGGTCGCGGTGTGTTGGTCGAGAGTTGCCGTGTGATCGGCGAGGGTTGCCGTGTGCCCGTCGACGGTCCGGAGGAGCCCGGCGAGGGTTGCCGTGTGCCCGTCGACGGTCCGGAGGAGCCCGGCGAGGGTTGCCGTGTGCCCGTCGACGGTCCGGAGGAGCGTGTCGAGCTGCCCGGTGTGGCCGTCGACCACCTCCTTGATGTCGAGCACGGTGTCGCCGATGGCGCGGAGGGTCTCGTCATGGGCATCGACCCGCACGTGCAACCGGGCGACCTCGTTGCTCGTCATGGACACGAGGCTAGCCAGCGACCGGCCGGTTCCGGGGCGGAATCGGCGAACTGCCGGCCCGGGCCGGTCAGGCGGGGGCGAACGCCGCCAGCACCTCCGCGGGCCAATCCCGGCGCCCCCGCGAGCCCAGTGCCCCCGCCACGACGGGGGGTTCCAGCCCGGCCCGGGTGAGCACGTCCTGCAGGTGAGTGGCCGGGAGGGCGTCGAGCCAGCGCTGCACGGCGGCGTCGTACGCGGGCGCGGTGAGCGCGCCGTGCGCGCGGAGCCGGGCGAACCCGCCGTCGGGATGGATGTCGACCCGCAGGTGCGTGACCGTCGGCGCCGCGGGGCCGATGTTGAACCGGTGGGGGGTGTCGGGCCGGACGGGTCGCCGCGGCACGAGCGGTGACCACAGCCGCTTCACGAGGTGGTCGGTGAGGTGCTCGCCGAGCCCCGCGGCGTCCGCCGGGTCCACGGACGTGCCGCTGATCTGCACCTCCCCGGGGGCGTTGCCCAGGAAGTGGCCGGTGTCGAAGACGACGTCGCGCAGCCGGGACGGCCCGGCGAGGGCGACGACGACCCAGTCGTTGCCGCCGTCGCGGCGACGCGCCGTCTCCCACCCCTCGCCCATCGAGCGCGCGGGCCCGGGCAGCAGCAGGTTCTGCGGGGACGAGAAGAACATGTCCGAGCAGCCGACGAGCCGCCCGCCGTTGCCCTGCGCGGCGAGATCGACGGTGCCGTGCAGGTGGCGCGGATCGACGACGGCCTCGCCGTGCACGCGGAAGCGGGCGACCCCGCCGTCCGGGTGGATGGTGAGCCGGACGTGCGTCCACCGATGGCGGTCGGTCACGTCGTAGACGTTGGCGGTGTCGCCCTTCGCGGGCGAGCGCGCCACCAGATCCGTCCACTCGGCGGCGGCGAGCTCGGCCGGGCCGGGGTAGTCCTCCAGCGCCGTGGCCTGTACGGAGATCTCCGGCGGGTAGTTGCCACGGAAATAGGCCGTGTCCACCACGACGCAGTGCACGATCCCCGGAATCCCGAGCCGGACGATCGCGTGGTCCGACCCCGGCGAGCGGCGCCTGCGGGTCTCCCAGCCGTCGTAGACCTTGCCGCGGTAGCCGAACTCGGTCCGTGGCTGCACGGGGCCCGGCATGACCAGCGCGGCCCGATCGGCGAAGAAGTCGTCATTGGCGTCGACCACGGCGCCGCCGAGCCGGCGCGACGCGAGATCGGGCAGCAGGGTGAACTCGGCGTCCGAGTCCGGACCGCTCCCGGAGTGCGGCAGGCGCACCGTCATCCCCCTCTCGTCAGCAGCTGCCCGCGGGGCGGGGCGTCGAGGTCGAGTCTGGCCCCCCGCAGCCACACCTGGCGCACCACCCCGGACAGGGCCCGACCGTCGTAGGCGGAGACGGGGTGGCGGTGGGCGAGCCGGTGGCGGTCCACGACGAAGGCCTCGTCCGGGGCGAAGGCGGCCAGGTCGGCGTCGAAGCCGAGCGCGATGCGGCCCTTGCGGTCCAGCCCGGCGAGCCGCGCGGGGACGTCGGCCATCCAGGAGACGACGTCGGCGAGGGCGTGGCCGCGCACCCGCGCCCCCGTCCAGACCGCGGCGAGCCCGAGCTGCAGCGAGGCGATCCCACCCCAGGCGGTGCCGAAGTCGCCGGTCTCCGGGGTCTTCAGCGCGGCAGGGCACGGGGAATGGTCCGTGGCGACCATGTCGATCACGCCGTCGGCGAGCCCCTGCCAGAGCAGCTCCCGGTTCGCGGCCTCCCGCACGGGCGGGCAGCACTTGAACTCGGTGGCGCCGTCCGGCACCTCCTCGGCGGTGAAGGTGAGGTAGTGCGGGCAGGTCTCGACGGTCACCGCGACGCCGTCGCGGCGCGCGGAGGCGATCATCGGCAGCGCGTCGGAGCTGGACAGGTGCAGGACGTGCACCCGGGCACCGGTCCAGCGGGCCCGCTCGATCAGCCAGGCGATCGCCAGGTTCTCCGCGCCGCGGGGCCGCGAGGCGAGGAAGTCCGCGTAGCGCTCCCCGTGCGGCGTGGGCGCGCGGTCGATGGCGTGGGAGTCCTCGGCGTGCACGATCAGCCTGCTCCCGAACGCGGCGATCTCGGCGAGCACCGGTTCGAGCTCGTCCGGCGGCAGCGGCGGGAACTCGTCCACCCCGGAGTGCAGCAGGAAGCACTTGAAGCCGAGCACCCCGGCGTCGTGCAGGCCGCGCAGCTCGCCGATGTTGCCGGGCACCGCCCCGCCCCAGAACGCGACGTCGACGAACGCCCGGTCGCGGGCGGCCCTGCGTTTGCACTCCAGCGCGTCGACGTCCACGGTCGGCGGGATCGAGTTGAGCGGCATGTCGACGATCGTGGTCACGCCCCCGAGGGCGGCCGCCCGCGTCGCCGTGGTGAAGCCCTCCCACTCGGTGCGCCCCGGCTCGTTGACGTGCACGTGCGTGTCGACCAGGCCCGGCAGCAGCACCTCGTCCGGCCCGAGCTCGACGATCTCGTCGGCCTCCGGTGCGGCGTCGAGCGGGGTGATCGCGGCGATGCGGCCGGCCCGCACTCCCACGCAGCGGGCCACCTCGCCGTGCGCGGTGATCACCCGGGGGGCCCGCAGGACGAGGTCGAACCGCATGCCGGGCATCATCGACCACCCGGGTGTCGGGCGTGTTTCGGCTCCGCGTGGCGTCCCGGCCGGAGCGCGACGCGGAGCTACTCTCGCGGCGTGGGAAATCCGTCGACGTGGTTCATCATCGCCGTGATCGCACTCGTGCTCGGTGCGGCCCTGCTGTTCGTCGACAGCTCGCGCTCCGGCAAGGGCAACCGGGACCGCCGCCGCTGGGCCGACCTCCGGGACTGGGAGTGGCTCGACTCCGACCCCGTCCTGCCGAGCCGCTGGCGCTACGGCATCTTCCACCAGGGTGGGCCGGGGGCCGCGAAGAACCTCATCACCGGGGATGTGCCCACCCCAAGCGGACCGCGCCAGGCCTACGTGTTCGACCACGAGCAGAACGGCAAGCTGACCTCCACCGTCGCCGCGGTGGCCGTGCAGGGCCAGCTCCCCGCGGCCGTCGAGCTGCGGCTGCCGTCCGCGCCGCTGCCGGACGACGCCGGTCTGGACCTGCTGGAGCCGGTCGGTGAGCGGTACGCCTTCGTCACGGACGCCGAGGCGGTGCGTCCCCTGCTCACCCCGCGGCTGGCCACGGCGAGCGACGCGATCGGCGAGGATGTCGAGCTGCTCTGGGCCGAGGACGCGTGGGTCCTCGCGTCGGCGCCGCTGGGCTCGTCGCCGGACCGGGTGCAGGACCTGCTGGCCGACCTCGCCGAGGTCGCCACCGCGCTGGAGGCCGGGCCGCGCCTGCGGCAGGCGGTCAACGGCTGACCCTGCGGCGGGCGGTTGTACCGTCTGCCCGTGGCGAGCATGTTCGGGCCGTACCGGCTCGACCGGTTGCTGGGCCGCGGTGGGATGGGCGAGGTCTACGAGGCCTACGACACCGTCCACGAGCGCACGGTCGCGCTGAAGCTGCTGCCCGAGTCCGCCACCTCGGACGAGGAGTACCGGGCCCGGTTCCGGCGCGAGGCGAAGACGGTCGCGACGCTGCACGAGCCGCACGTCATCCCGATCCACAGCTACGGGGAGATCGACGGCAGGCTCTTCCTCGACATGCGGCTGGTCGTCGGTGAGGATCTCGCCGCGGTCCTCGCCCGCACCGGCCCACTGCCGTCGTCGCGGGCCGTCGCGATCGTCGAGCAGGTCGCGGCCGCGCTGGACGCCGCGCACGCGAGCGGGCTCGTCCACCGCGACGTCAAGCCGTCGAACGTGCTGCTCACGGCCTCGGACTTCGGCTACCTCGCGGACTTCGGCATCGCCCGCTCCGTGGCGGCGAGCACCGGCGCCCGGCTCACCGTCACCGGCGCCACCATCGGGACCCTCGAGTACATGGCCCCGGAGCGGTTCACCGAAGGCCCCGTGGACGCCCGCGCCGACGTCTACTCGCTGGCGTGCCTGCTCCACGAGTGCCTGACCGGGCAGCCACCGTTCCCCGGGCACACCCTGCCTTCGCTGCTGAACGCGCACCTCAACCAGCCACCGCCACGGCCGTCCGCGCGGGTGGCGGGCGCCGCGGCGCTGGACGGCGTCGTGACGACGGGGATGGCGAAGCGGCCCGGGGACCGCTACCGGAGCGCGGGCGAGCTCGCCGCGGCGGCCCGGGCGGCGCTCGCACCCTTCGCAGGGAACGCCGCCACGGAGATCACCCCGCCGGAGCCGACGGCGCCGGTGCTCCCGCGACCGCGCACCGGCGCGGTCGCCCACGTCCCCGCACCGTCGTACCCGGGGGCGACGCCACACTCCGCGGCGCCGTCGTACCCGGGCCCGCAGCCGGGCCCGCGCCCGGACCGTGCCCGCGGCTCGGGCCCGCCGCCACCCCCGTGGCCGCCCGCCTCGCGTACCGGTGCGGGCGGCCCCACCTCGCGGCGCCGCCCGGTCGCGCTCGCCGTGCTGGCGGCGGTGGTCGCGGTCGCGGCGGTTGCGGGTGCGGTCGCGCTGCTCGACCGCACCGGCACCGGCGCCCCCGGATCGACCGGCACGACCGGCACGACCGGCACGACCGAGGCCGCCCTCCCGCCGGCCACGAGCACCAGCGAGGTGACGACGAGCGCCCCTGCCCCGTCCGGCCCGGTGCAGCTCGTCCTCGCCGACGGCGGGCCGAACGAGCCGTTCTCCGGAACCGACCAGTTCAACACGTTCAGCTTCGTCTGGAACCTGGGTGCCGAGAAGCCGACCGCGCGCTCCGTCCTCACCCTCCCGGCGGGCGTCGCGCGCGCCACGCTGGGCGGGCGCATCGAGCTGGTCGCGAACTGCGCGGCGCGTGTCGTCCTCACCGCAGGCTCGGGGCGGGCCGAGAAGCTGATCGGCGCCGGGTTCCCGCTGGAGATGCCCGCCGGACTGCCGTCGATCTCGCCCGACAGCCCGGTGACGATCGAGATGGCGTTCGATCCCGCCGCGGCGGCGAAGCGCGACTGCAACGGCCAGGTCCAGTGGGACGACGCCTGGGCCACCCCGGCGTGAGCGGGTCCGGCTGGAACGCCCCGAGCGCACCGCATAGCCTCGCCGCGTGCCCACAGCGCTGATCACCGGGGCGAGCTCCGGCATCGGGGCCGCGTTCGTCCGCAGGCTCGTCCGCGACGGCCGCGACGTCGTCCTGGTGGCCCGCGACGAGCAGCGCCTCGAGCAGGCCGCCACGGCCGCCCGGGCCGCCGGGGTCACGGCGGAGGTGCTGGTCGCGGACCTGGCCGTGCACCGGGACCGGGAACGGGTGGCGCGCCGCCTCGCGGATCCGGACGCCGTCCCCGTCGACCTGCTGGTCAACAACGCGGGCTTCAGCATGCATGCGGCCGTGACCGTGGCCGATCCCGCCGATCTGGAACGTCAGCTCGACGTCAACGTCCGCGCCGTTCTGCGCCTCTGCCGCGCCGCGGCGCCCGGCATGGTGAGCCGCGGGCGCGGTGCCATCGTCAACGTCTCCAGCGTCGCCGGGTTCCTCGCCGGCAGCTCGGTCTACGGCGCGGACAAGGCGTGGGTCACCACGTTCACCGAGGCGCTCGCGGCGAGCCTGGCCGGCACCGGCGTGCGCGCGATGGCGCTGTGCCCCGGCTACGTGCGCACCGAGTTCCACGCCCGCGCCGGGATCGATCCCGGCCGCCGCGTCGGGCCGCTGTGGCTGGACGCGGACCGGGTCGTCGCGGACTGCCTCACCGACCTCGCGCGCGGGCGTGTGGTCTCGGTCCCGAGCCTGCAGTACAAGGCGCTCGTCGCACTCCTGGACGTGGCGCCGCGCCCGTTGCAGCGCCGCCTCACCGGCGGGTTCGCCGCCCGCCGTGGCTCCCGCGACCCCGCGGACCGTGACGTCCGACCCCCCGAAGGAGAGCGATGACCACCGCCGATGTCGAACGCGACGAGCTGGCCGCCCTGGTCCGGGAGCTGGGCGTGGTCCACGGCCGGGTCACGCTGTCCTCGGGCGCGCAGGCGGACTACTACGTCGACCTGCGTCGCGTCACGCTGCACCACCGCGCCGCCCCGCTGATCGGGCGGCTGGTGCGGGTGCTCACCGCGGACTGGGCCTACGACGCCGTCGGCGGGCTCACCCTCGGAGCCGATCCGGTCGCCACCGCCGTGCTGCACGCGGCGGCGGCCGAGGGCGCCGCCGTGGACGCCTTCGTGGTGCGCAAGTCGACCAAGCAGCACGGGATGCAACGGCTCGTCGAGGGTCCGGACGTCGCGGGGCGCCGTGTGCTCGTGGTCGAGGACACCTCGACCACCGGGTCGTCGGTGCTCACCGCGGTGCGTGCGGTGCGGGACGCGGGCGCGGAGGTCGTCGGCGTCGCGACGGTCGTGGACCGGGACACGGGCGCCCGCGAGGCCATCGAGGCGGAGGGCGCGTCGTACCGTGCGCTGCTGGGGCTCGCCGATCTCGGTCTGGGCTGATTCCCTGCCGGGCGCTGCGGGAATGCCGGAAGGCCGCGTCCGGCGACACCACCTTCGCCGGACACGGCCTTCCGTTCCCTGCAGGGCCGAGGACGTCGCCGTGTCATCGACGCCCGAGGCCGGGCATCCGCGGGCCGGCCGAGACGGAGGGGAAGCCGGCCCGCGGAACACGTCTCCTACTGCACGGCGATCCGGACCACGTCGAACGCCGGGGTCTGGTTCGCGCGCTCCATCATCGGCACGCGGTGCGACCCGTCACCCGCCCAGACGGCGCACTGCAGCGTGCCCGCCTGGTCCTGGCCCGGGACGTCGATGGTCACCTTGTCCTCGCCCGCGCCGCCCTGGTTGTCCTGGGTGGCGAGGAAGAACGCCGGTTCGGGAGCGGCGTCGGGGGCCTCGTCGGTGCTGGGCAGGAAGCGGCAGGCGGTGTGGAAGTGCCCGCGCTGGATGCCGTTCTCGTCGAGGAAGGACGCCTCGGCGTAGTAGCCGCCGACGGCTGCGCCGAGGAAGCGGTCACGCTTGAGGTTGCGGGTGCTGACGACGAGCTGGAAGTCCTGGTCGACCTGCACCTCGTTCGGGGCCTCCGTGATGAGCAGCGACGGGCTCTTGTCCGCCGAGGTCACCTCGCCGAAGGACGTCTCGACGCAGCGCGGCGCCTTCTGGAAGCCGTCGTGGGGCTCGAGGTCGCTGTTGGAGCAGTCCGTCCCGAGGATGTCGAGCCCCGACGCGTTGCCGTTCCCGTTGCCGTTGCCGTTTCCGTTGTTGTTCCCGTTCCCGTTGCCGTTGCCGTTGCCGTTGTTCCCGTTCCCGTTGTTGTTGCCGTTGTTCTCGACCTCGTTGCGGTCGCCGTTGCGACCGCCACCGTTTCCGCGGTCACCCTCGCGGCCGTTTCCGTCGCCGTTCTCACGGTCGCCGTTGCGGCCGTTGCCGCGGTCGCTTCCGTCAGCGTTTCCGTTTCCACGGTTGTCTCCGCGGTCGCCGTCGCGGCCGTTGCCGCGGTCGCCGTCGTCCTGCGCGGCGGCGGGGTCGCCGCCGTGGTGGGAGTGGCCCGCCTCGGTACTCCGGCCGCCGTCCTGGGGGCTCGCAGCGGCGGTGCCGCACGCGGCCGCGACGACGACCAGGGCCGCGGCCGTGGACGAGATCGCCAGGGCGCGCCGTACGCGGGCTGCTCGGGGTGATGCTGCCATGGGGAGATGCCTCAGATCGATGTGTCGGGGAGCGGCGGTCCGGGATGGGCCGGCGCGGGTCGCAGCAGGGGGAGCCGAGGGCTAGCTGCGCAGGGCGTGGCGGGACCGGGCGTCGGTCGCTCGTGGTGCGGGGATCTGGATGAGTGGGGGGACGGGGTCGCGGCGCCGGGTACGCGGCGGCGCGGGAGCGGCCGGGGTGGGACGCCGACCCGCGTCCCGGTTGCGCAGCGCGACGGCGAGACCGACCGCACCGAGCATGGCGGCGCCGAACACCAGGATGGGAACGATGAGGTCACCGATGCTGCGGCCGCCGGAGAGCAGGCCCGGCGAGGGTGCGGCGGGCAACGCCTGGTAATCGACGAGCCCGGTGCTCTCGAGGTACTGGATGTGGCGGCTCACGAACGTGTCGGACTCGGCGGCGAACTGGCGCACGAGCTCGTTGCGGGTGCTCGCGCGCACCTCGGCGATCAGCGGAAGGACCGAGCCGTGGGCCTCGCGGAGGCGCTGGGTGAACGCCCGGTCGTAGTCCGAGCCGGTCTTCGAGGAGATCTCGGCCATCCACGCCATCTGCTGGGAGGTGGGTGCGCTGGGCAGCAGGACGCCGAGCTTGTCGGCGACGTCGCGGACGCGGCGGTCGAGCTCGCTGTGCTCGGCGGCGAGGTTCCCGCCCACCACCTTCACGGCGGGGGCGAGCGCCTGCTGCTCGGCCTGCTGACCGGTGGGGCCTTCCCACAGGCCGGCGAGCCGGACCTTGATGAGCAGGTCCCGGTCGGCGGGCCCGAGCGGGCCGTACGGGGTCTGCACCCAACCGCCGACGCCGGGTGTCCCGGAGGACCAGGACGACCAGACCGAGAACATCACGGCGAGAAGCACGGCGGCGACGACGGCGCGGCGGAGATTTCGGGGAACGCGGCGCAGCATGAGGGCCTTCCTTGCGTGGTACCGGTGCGCGCGAGGGGGGAGCGTGCGCACCCTGGGGGCCGGTCGGGGAACCGGGCGTTTGCTGGGGAGCGGTCAGACCATGTCGAACTGTTCGGTGTGGATGCGGTCGAGCGGGACGTCGAGGACGGACAGGGCGTCCAGGGCGTCGGTGACGAGGCCGGGGGGCCCGCAGAGGAAGTAGTCGAGGTCTCCGAGGCGTTCCTCGGCGGCGAGGACCGCGGTGAGCAGCCCGACGCCGATGTCGCCGGTGTGACCGTCCCAGTCCGGGACGGGCCTGCGCAGCACCTCGGTGACCTCGAGGTCGAGCTGGGCGCGCAGCACGGCGAGCTCGTCGCGGAAGAGCAGCTCCTCGCGGCGGCCCGCGACGACGACGAGCCGGTAGGGGCGCTGGTCGCCGCGGTGGGCCGCGGTGCGCAGCATGCTCATCATCGGCGTGACGCCGACGCCACCGGCGATCATGACGACGCCCGTGCGGCCCACGCCCGGGGTGAAGGCGCCGTGCGGACCGTCCACCCAGACCGGGCTGCCGGGGTGCAGGCCGGGCAGGGCCTTGGTGAAGTCGCCCGCGTGGCGGATCGTGAACTCGACGGTGTGGTCGCGGCGGGCGGCGGACGCGATCGTGAACGGGTGCTCCTGCGCCGCGGGCGATCGGTCCAGGCGGATCCAGGCGAACTGGCCGGGCTCGAAGTCGAAGACCTCGCCGGAATGGCGGGTGCGCGCCTTGAGCACCAACGTGCTGACGGTCTGGGTCTCGGCGCGGACCTGCTGGACGACGAACTCGGCCGTCGGGTCGAGCACGGTGCGCCAGACCCAGCGGTAGCCGAGCACCGCGATGAGCAGGGCCGTGATCGCGGCGAACATGCCGTCCATGACGGGGTGGGTGACGAGCTTGTTGAGGAACCACACGTGCAGCCCGGCGAACAGGATGGAAGCGCCGGCGAGCCCGACGTGGCTCCAGCGGAACGCCTCGTAGGCCAGGCGCAGCCGCGAGCGCAGCATCGCGAGGACGATGAGCGCGAGCATCGCGACGGTGGATGCGGTGGCCGACAGCGGCGCGGGGCCCGCGTGCGTGACGTCGAGCAGTGCGACCTTGGCCGGGTCCGCCGCGATCACGCAGGCGAGGTGCAGCAGCGTGAGGATGGCGGTCGAGCAGCCGAGGAACCGGTGGACGTCCAGGACGTTCTCGATACCGAAGGCGCGTGTGATCGAGCGCACCCGGGAGGGCAAGATGGTGGCGCACACGAGTGCCGAGAGTGCGAGCAGCCCGGTCACGGTCGAGAGCTGGTTCCACATCGGCCCGGCGGGTGTGATCGCGAGGTACAGCAATACCGGGAGCACGAGCACGGCACCGAAGGTGACGAGCCACGCCGTGCGGGCGATCCGCTGTTCCATGGCCGGGGACGTTAGGGAAGCGGGCCGGTCAGAGGTTGCGAAGCTGAAACCCCAGTGGGACGGATAACCGCCCGGACGCGACGAACGGCACCACCTTAGGCCGTTCAGTCTAATCGACTACGCCGTCCGCCCCGATGGCTCTCAGATTTCGGTCAGATCTCGGTGACTTACCGTCATTCGCCGCGTCTGTGCTGGCCGGAGCGGGTGTGCTGGCCGGAGCGGATGTGTGGATCGGTCCGGTCGATTCACCGTGCCACGCAACTCGCGGGCGGCCCCCGTCCGGGCACCGGCCGGCGGCCGGGCATCATCGGCGGGGTGAGCACCGATGCCCCGGACGCCGGCGAGGCGGTCGGTCCCTCGGAGTGGACGGCCGCCGGCCAGGTCGGCGTGGGCCCGTGGCCGGGCGGTCGGGACTCCTGGCCGAGGGGCCCCCGGTACGACCCGGAGCTGCTCGCCCACGGCGATACCCGCAACGTCGTCGACGCGTACCGGTACTGGCGGCGCGAGGCCGTCGCCGCGGACCTGGCGGCCCGCGCGCACCCGTTCCACGTCGCGATCGAGAACTTCGGCCACGACCACAACATCGGCACGGTGGTGCGGACGGCGAACGCCTTCGCGGCCGCAGGCGTGCACATCGTCGGCCGGCGCCGCTGGAACCGCCGCGGCGCGATGGTCACCGACCGCTATCTCGCCGTCCACCACCATGCCGACGTCGCGGGCCTCGTCGCCTTCGCCCGGGCCGAGCACCTTGCGCTGGTGGCGGTCGACAACACCCCGGGCGCGCTGCGCCTGGAGGCCGCGGACCTGCCCCGCGCGTGCGTACTCCTGTTCGGCCAGGAAGGCCCGGGGCTCACCGACGAGGCCCGCGCGGCCGCGGACCTGGCCGTCTCGATCGCCCAGTTCGGCTCGACGCGTTCGATCAACGCGGGGGTGGCTGCGGGGGTGGCGATGCACGCCTGGATCCGCAGGCACGCGGATCTTTCCCGGGCCTGGTGACGCTCACGCGTGCGCCGCGCCCATCTCCAGTGCGAGCACCCCGCCCACGACGAGCACGATCCCGCACACCTGCACCCAGGTGAGCGACTCACCGAGGAAGAACGCCCCGATCAGCGCGACCAGCGTGACCCCGAGCGCGGCCCAGACCCCGTACGCCACCCCGAGGGCCATCCCGCGCTGCAGAGCCTTGGACAGCGAGTAGAACGCGAGCGCGTAGCCAGCCGTCACGATCAGTGACGGGACCAGCCGGCTGAACCCATCGGAGAAGCGCAACGACACCGTTGCCGTCACCTCCGCAACGATCGCGACGGCAAGCCAGACCCACATCGGGCCATTCTGGCCCGCCGGCCGTCAGGCGCCGCAGTACTCGCCGCGGCGGCGGAGCATCACGAGTGCCATCGCGGGCAGCATCAGGACGTGCCCGGCGACCATCACCGCGCCCCCGGAGAGCAGCCCGACCCACAGCAGCGGGAACAGGACCGCGAACGAGGCGTACATCGCGAGGCTCATCTCCGCGATCGCGATCCACGAATGACGCTTCCACGCCATCCACACCGCCATGCCGATGCTCATCTCGGTGGCCATGAGCAGCGCGTGGGCCTCCGGGCCGGGGTGGCCGAACACCAGCATCGCGAGCGGGCCGAGCAGGAACATTCCGGCCAGCATCGCGGCGATCATCTGCAGGTAGTGGACGAGGAAGGCACGCGATCGCAGCGCTGCGGTCACGCTGATGGGCGCCGTGGCGGACGCGCCTGCGGTCGGCTGGGTACTCATCGCGCTCCTCAGCGGTCGATGGTGGCGAAGCTGCGGCGGTACTGGTCGGGCGGGACGCCGAGCCTGCGCAGGAACGCCCGGCGCATCGTCTCCGGCGAGCCGAAGCCGCAGCGGGAGGCGACGCGGGAGACGGCGACCTGTTCGGTCTCGAGGAGCCGCCGCGCGGCCTCGACGCGGACCTGCTCGACGTACTCGGCGGGGGTGGCGCCGAGCAGCCGGGTGAACTCGCGGCTGAAATGGCGCTCACTCATGCCGACGCGGGCGGCGAGCACCGGAACGCGCAGGTCGGCGGCCGGTTCGGCGTGGATGTGATCCTGCGCGGCGCGCACGGACGGGCGCGGCGCGGGATCGGACCAGACGGGGGCGGCGAACTGGCTCTGCCCGCCCGGCCGCCGGCTGAAGACGACGAGCTCGCGGGCGATGTGCTGGGCGAGGTCGGGACCGTGGTCGGCCTCGACGAGCGCGAGCGCGAGATCGATGCCGGCGGTGACGCCACCGGAGGTCCACACGTTGCCTGCCCGCAGCCAGATGGCGTCGCTGTGGACGTCCACGGACGGGTGTTCGCAGGCGAGGCGGCGCGCGAAGCGCCAGTGGGTGGTGGCGCGCCTGCCGTCGAGCAGGCCCGCGGCGGCCAGCGGGAACGCGCCGGTGCACACGGAGGCCACGCGCTCGGCGCGGGGTGCGGCCCTGCTCAGCCAGGCGACGAAGCCCGGCCGCTCCTTCGCCGCCCGCCGCACGCCCAGCCCACCTGGGACGAGCAGCGTGCCGATGGGGCCGCGCTCGGGCAGGGCGGCGGCTGCGAGGAGGTCGAGCCCCGAGTCCGCGGCGACGGGTCCGGGCGCCGGACCGGCGAGGGTGACGGTGTAGCCGTCGGCGTCGCCTCTGCGGCGGAGCAGGTACGTTGCGGCCTGGAAGACCTCGTGCGGACCGACGACGTCGAGCGGCTGGAAACCGGGAATGAGCGGGATGAGGACGTCGTGCACGTCCCTACGGTGCGCCGGGACCGACGGTGGCGTCAATGACGGGTAACCCTCGGATCCAGCCACCCGGAGCGGGACAGGTCGGAGTGGTCAGACGGCCCGTCGCGCCTCCCAGCGCGCCTTCACGACCTCGACGACGATCGGCAGGATCGACACGAAGACGATCAGGATGAGCATCAGTTCGATGTTCTCCCGCACCCACGGGATCTGGCCGAGGAAGTAGCCCAGCACCGTCACCCCCGCGGCCCAGGCGACACCGCCGATGAGCGAGTAGGTGAAGTAGCGGCGCGGGTCCATCTGCCCGACGCCCGCCATCACCGTGATGAAGGTGCGCACGATCGGCACGAACCGGCCCAGGACGATGGCGCGGTTGCCGTACTTGTCGAAGAACCCCTGCGTGCGGACGACGTGCTCGGGTTTGAACAGCCGCGATCTCGGCCGGTCGAACACCGCCGGGCCCGCCGCGCGTCCGATCCAGTAGCCCACCATGTTGCCGATCAGCGCCGCGGCGACCAGGACCAGGCAGACCACCCACAGCGGGCTCTCGATCGCGCCGCTGGCGACGAAGAGGCCCGCCGTGAACAGCAGCGAGTCCCCGGGCAGGAAGAACCCGAGCAGCAGGCCGCACTCGGCGAACACGATGAACGCCAGCCCCACGAGCGCCCAGGGGCCGAGCCACTGGATGATCGTGTCCGGCTGGAGCCACTCGGGGCCGAGCGCGAGGCGATGGAGCACCCAAGGAGGTTACCGAACCGCGTGTCCGGGCCGGGTCCGGCTCCGGTGTACACCCGGTCAGCCGATGAGCGGGAGCACGCCGGGCACGAACAGTGAGATCAGGGCCAGGACGATGCCCAGCGCGACACCGGCCGCGAGGGCGACCGCCAGCCCGATGGCGATCTGGCGGCGCATCGCCCGCGCCGTGGCGGCCTTGGCTGCGGTCCGGGCGGGTCCGACGGACGTGGCGGGCCTGGCAGGCATGGCGGGCGTGACGGTGGGTGGTGCGGCCACCGGGGATGCGTATCCGCCGCTCACGGCGCGCGCACGGAGCGCGTCGGCGAGCCGCTGCTCGGCGGCCCCGGTCCCCTCCATGCTCACCCTCCCCGCGAGCGCTCGGCCATCACCCGGCTGACGGCGTCCAGCGCGCGGCTGGCCGTCGATTTCACCGTGCCCTTGCTGATGCCGGTCGCATCGGCGATCTCCTGCTCGGAGAGCCCGCCGTAGTAGCGCAGGACGAGCACCTCGCGCTGGCGGGGCGGCAGCGTGCTCAGGGCGTCCACGACCGCCTGGTGCTCCGCGGAGAGCATCGCGAGCGACTCGGCCGACCGCGAGTTGACGCCGTGCGGCATCACGTAGTCCCGTGCGGTGCGACGGCGCCGCAGGACCGAGCGTGACCCGTTGATCACCGCGGTGCGCAGGTAGCCGATGGCGGCCGCCTCGTCACGCAGCGTGGCCCAGTGCCGGTGCAGCCCCGTGAACGCCTCCTGGACGACGTCCTCCGCGGTGCCCGGATCGTCCACGAGCAGCACGGCGAGGCGCACCATCCGGGCCCGGTGGTCGCGGTAGAGGTCGGCCAGGGTGCGCGGGACGGAGGGGTCCGGCGCGGGCCGGGAGTCGATACGCCGCAGCTTCGTGAGCGTCTGCTCGACAGGGGACTCGTGCCCGACACTCATGAGCAGAGCGTATGACCCCCGGCCCTGCGCCCGCGCGTCAGGTCCGGGACGCGGCGAAGACGCCCGCGATCGTGCTGTCCAAGGTGGAGTTGAACTCGGCGTCGCTCTGGTCCGCGTGCAGGCCCTCAGTGAGCGCCCGGGAGAAGCTCGCGATGACGCCGTGGTTGCGGGCCAACAACTCGTTCGCCTCCTCACGGCTGTAGCCGCCGGACAGCGCCACGACCCGGACGACGCGCGGGTGCGCGACCAGGTCGGCGTAGAACCCGTCCTCGCTGGGCAGGGTGAGCTTGAGCATCACCGGGCGGTCCTCGGGCAGCTGGTCGAGGTGCTTGGTGATGGCGGCCTTGAGCAGCTCCTCGGCCTCCGCCTTCGTCGGGGAGTGGATGTCGACCTCGGGCTCGATGATCGGGCACAGGCCGGCGTCGAGGATCTGGTGGCCGATCTCGAACTGCTGGTCGACGATCGCGTCCACGCCGCCGCGGTCCGCGTTCTTGATCACCGAGCGCATCTTGGTGCCGAACATCCCCAGCTCGACGCTGCGGGCCAGCAGCTCCTCCAGGCCGGGGATGGCCTTCATGAGCTGGACGCCCTTGTCCTCGGCCGCGAGTCCCTTGTCGACCTTGATGAACGGCACGATGCCCTTGACCGACCAGAGGTAGTCGCCGGTCTGGCGGCCCTCGACCTGGCGGTCCATCGTGTTCTCGAACAGGATCGCCCCGAGGATCCGCTCGCCGGTGAACACCGGGCTCGTCATGATGCGGGTGCGCATCTCGTGCATGCGCGTGAACATCTCCTCGTCGTTCGAGTAGGCGTCCTCGCCGATGCCGTAGAGCTTGAGTGCCTTCGGTGTGCTCCCGCCGCTCTGGTCGAGCGCGGCGATGAAGCCCTCCCCGCTCGAGACCTTCTCCAGCTGCTCGCGGTTCGTCACGGTTGCATCCCGTCCTCGTCGCCGTCGGTGCCTGTCGGTGCTGCGGTGGTCGTCGGCGGCTCGCCGTCGTCGCCGCCGCCGTCGTCGCCGGTCATCGTGCCCCATCGACGCGGCGTCCTCCCACCCTCCCGCGCGAACGGAGTCCGGGGGCGCAGGCAGGATGGCGCCATGACCTCGTTCGGCAACCTCCTCGGGCCCGACCCCACGCTCCTGCCCGCCGATCCGGCGGCGGCCGAGCTCGATGCCGGCGCCGATCCCGCGGAGGTGGCTGCCGCACACCCCACGTCGAGCATCGCGTGGGCCGTGCTGGCCGAGAACGCCCTCGCCGGGGGGGAGACGATCGCCGGCTACGCCTACGCGCGCACCGGCTACCACCGCGGCCTGGACCAGCTGCGCCGCAACGGCTGGAAGGGCCACGGCCCGGTGCCGTGGTCCCACGAGCCGAACCGCGGGTTCCTGCGCGCGCTGGCCGCGCTGCAGCGGGCGGCCGCCACGATCGGGGAGGTCGACGAGGCGGACCGGTGCGCGGCCTTCCTCGCCGACTCCGACCCGCAGGCGCCCGCCGCGCTGGGCGTGCCGGGCTCCTGAGCCCGACCGCTTCGCGGTGCCGCCGCGCCCGCCCGCACCGGGTCGCCGCCGCCCCCGCGGCCCGGACGGTCAGGCCCGCACGACCGTCCGTCCGCCGCCGGCGCCGCGGTCGTCGAGCAGCAGGGGTGCGCGACCCAGCAGCCGGTAGCGGACGTGCAGCACCGCGGGTCCCTGCACCAGCCGCAGCGGCTCCAGCTCGATGCCCTCGGTCGCGTCCAGGCCCAGGCCCTCGTCGAGCAGCCGCATCCCCGCGCCGAGCACCACCGGTGCGATGTGCAGCTCCAGCTCGTCGACCAGGCCCGCGGCCAGCACGGACCGCAGGAACGAGCCGCCCCCCGCCACCGCGACGTCCTTCCCGCCCGCTGCCCCCCGTGCCTGCGCGATCGCGCTCGCCGGCCCGTCGGTGACGAAGGTGAAGCTGGTCCCCCCGTCGCGGTGCAGGACCTCGCGCGGGCGGTGGGTCACGACGAACACCGGTGCCCGGAACGGCGGTTCCGCACCCCAGGGTGCCTCCCCGCCGTCGAACATCCGCCTTCCCATCACGTACGCGCCCGCCGAGGCGAACATCTCCGCCATGATCTCGGAGTCGACGCCCTGGTCGCCGCCCGCGAAGCCCTGCCGCTGCCGCCAGGCCATCGCCTCGGTCGCCCAGCGGGTGACCCGGAAGAACCCGGCGGCCTCGGCCGACTCCATCCAGGCGCCCGGGCCCTCGAACCGTGGGCCCGCGTAGCACCCGTCCAGGGACACCGACATCTGCGCGGTCACCTTGCTCATGTGTTCTCTCCTCCGCTCGGGGTGGTGCGCGGAGGGATCGGAGCCGGGCACGCCGCTTCGACCGGGCCGGAACGTGACGCCGGTCACTCCAGCCGGGCCGCCCGGCCGAGGAGGAACCGCCGCTCCGGCAGGCTCCCCGCCAGCCGCGCCGCCTCGCGCCACTCCCGGGCGGCCGCATCCGGCTCCCCGGCCCGCTCGTGCAGGTGCGCCCGGACCGCGTGCAGCCGATGGTGCCCGGCTAGCCGCCGGTCCAGCCCGTCCAGCAACGCCAGCCCCGCCAGCGGGCCGTGCACCATCCCCACCGCGACGGCCCGGTTCAGGGTGACGGCGGGCCCCGGCGCGAGCCGTTCGAGCAGGTCGTAGAGCGCGAGCACCTGCGGCCAGTCCGTCCCGTCCGTCGACGGGGCCTCCGCGTGCACCGCGGCGATGGCCGCCTGCACCTGATAGGGCCCGATCTCCGAGTCCGCGAGGCTCGCGGTGATCAGCGCGGTGCCCTCGGCGATCGCGGCGCGGTCCCAGCGGCTGCGGTCCTGCTCGGCCAGCGGGACCAGCTCGCCGCCGGGGCCGGTGCGGGCCGGGCCGCGCGCCTCGGTCAGCAGCATCAGCGCGAGCAGCCCGGCGACCTCCCCCTCGTCCGGGACGAGCGCGTGCAGGCGGCGCGTGAGCCGGATCGCCTGCCCGGTGAGGTCGACGCGGCGCAGCTCGGCGCCGCCGCTGGCGGTGTAGCCCTCGTTGAAGACGAGGTAGAGCACGTGCAGCACGGCGCCGAGACGCCGCCCGACCGGCGCCGTCGTGAACCGGGCGCCCGCCTCCCGCAGACGGTGCTTGGCCCGGACGATCCGCTGCGCCATCGTCGGCTCCGGCACGAGGAACGCGGCCGCGATCTCCGCGGTCGTGAGCCCGCCGACCGCCCGCAGCGTCAGCGCGACCTGGGCGGACGGGCCGAGCGCGGGGTGGCAGCAGAGCACGAGCAGTTCCAGGACGTCGTCGCGGGCGGGTTCGGCATCCGGGGCCGCGGCGACGAGCACGTCGCGCGGTGTCGCGTCGTGGACGGCGTCCTCGCGCCGGCGCCGGGCGGCGTCGGCGCGCACCGCGTCGACGTAGCGGCGGGTGGCCACCGTGCGCAGCCAGCCCGCCGGATGCTCCGGCACACCGTCGCGGGTCCAGGCCGCCACCGCGTCCACCACGGCGTCGGCGACGGCGTCCTCGGCGCGGGTGAAGTCGCCGTAGCGGCGCACGAGCCCGCCAAGGACCTGCGGCGCGAGCTCGCGCAGCAGCCCGCCGACCTCGGTCACCGGTTCAGAGGTCGCCACCCCGGGCCATCAGCGGCCACATCTCCAGGCCGCCACCGGCGCCGTCCCAGCGGATCCCCGGGTAGGAGCGGGCGATCTCCAGCGCCCGGTCCTCGCTGTCGACGTCCACCACGAAGTAGGAGCCGACGTACTCCTTCGCCTCCAGGTACGGCCCGTCGGTCACGACGGGGGTGTCGCCGTCGAGGCGCACCGAGTGCGGCCGCGTCACGAGCCCCTGGGTGTCGACCAGCTCGCCGGACGCGCGCAGCCGCGCGTTGAACGCCTCCACGTCGGCGATGAGGGAGGTGAGCTCGGCGGCGGGAAGGCTGCTCCACACCTTCTCGTTGCCGTAGATCAGCATGAGGTACTTCACCGGGCCTCCTCGGCGGGCGTGCCACATCCGGCGACGAGCGAGCAGCCGGCGCACGTCCCGGTGCACGCCGACGGCGCAGGGTCCTGCGCCGCGAGCCGCTGGGCCGCACGGTCCCCGAGCGTGCCGCCGATCCCGGCGAGCAGCACCGTCCCGAGCGCGGCGAGCGCCGCCAGCACCCAGCCGGCGGTGCCGCCGCCTGCGAACGCCGCGGCCGCCGCGCCGAGCAGGGCGACGCCGCCCGCGGCCGCGAGCGGTGCGGCCGCGACCCGGTGGGCCAGGGCGAAGCCCGCCTCCGAGCGCAGCGTGGCGGCGGTGCGCACCCCGGCGAACCGGTTGCGCGGCAGCCGCCCGCGCGCGCCCAGCACGGCGACCGTCACCAGCGCCGTGCCCGACACGGCGAGCAGTGCGGCGACGGCGAGGCGCAGCGGATCAGCCATGCCGTCAGGGTAGTTGCCGCATCCCGGCGGGCTCCGGCCCGCCGCCGGGGCGGCTTGCGACGCCGTGTGTCCGGCTCCGCCGGACACCCTGCTGGACCGCACCGGCCCGCACTGCTGGTGTTGCGCGAGAGCCGCCGTCGCCTTCGGACCGGACCGGAGCCGTTCGACCAGGAGGTCGAGTGACCGTGCGCGTTGTCGTCCCCCCGCCCGGCGCGGGCCGCGATCCCGACCGGAGCCGCAGGTGACCGGTCCGCGCATCGTTCCCATCGACCGCGCAGGCGACGCGGGCGCCGACCGGCTCGGGGGCAAGGGCGCGAGCCTGGCCCGGCTCTGCGCCGCCGGCCTGCGCGTGCCGCCCGGGTTCGTCGTCACGACCCCGGCGTACCGGCACGCGGTGCTCGGGGCCATCGGTGACGCGCTCGACGCCGCGCTCGCGGACGTCCCCCCGGACGCACCGGCCGACGAGCTGGACGCGGCCGCCGCCGGGGTGCGCGCGCTCGTCGCGGCCGTCGACCCGGACGCGGCGCTGGCCGACGAGATCCGCGCGGCGTACGACGCCCTCGGCGGAGCCGACGCGGGGGTCGCCGTCGCGGTGCGGTCGTCGTCGGCCGCCGAGGACTCCGCCGAGCACAGCTTCGCCGGTGAGCACGACACCTACCTGTGGGTGCGCGGCGCCGACGAGGTGCTCGCCCGGGTCCGCGACTGCTGGGCGAGCCTGTTCACCACCCGCGCCATGGAGTACCGCCGCGCGGCGGGCCTGGCCGCGGCGGGTGACGCGATGGCGGTCGTGGTCCAGGAGATGGTCCCGGCGCGCGCGGCCGGGGTGTTCATGACGCTCAACCCCGAGAACGGCGATCGCTCCAAGGTCGCCGTCGAGTCGGTGTGGGGCCTGGGGGAGCCGCTGGTGTCCGGCGCGGTGACCCCCGACGGCTTCCACCTCGACAAGGTCACCGGCGAGGTCGTGCACCGGTCCGTCGTCGACAAGCCGACCGAGCTGGTCCGCGCCCCGCACGGCGTCGGGACGGCCACCGCCGACGTCGCGGCCGACCGCCGTCGCAGCCCCTCGCTCACCGATGGTGAGCTCGCCGAGCTGTTGCGCCTGGCCCGGCTCGTCGAGCGGCACTTCGGCTGCCCGCAGGACGGCGAGTTCGCGATCGGGCCGGGGAGCGCCCCCGACAACGTCTACCTGGTCCAGTCCCGCCCGGAGACGGTGTGGTCGCGACGGGCCGTGACGAAGGCATCCACCGGCGCGAGCCTCATGGACTCGATCCTCTCCCACCTCGTGCCCAAGCGCGACACCACGTAGCGACGTGGTGCCGCCCGTCCCACTCCCGCAGGAGGCGACATGACCGAGAGCAAGTTCCCGAGCCCGTTCGAGATCGAGACGCCGCCCGGTGCCGAGGGCTGGGAGCGGATGTACAACTGGTACCACCTGTTCGGCGACGAGCGCCGCGAGCAGGACGAGCAGCGGTTCTGGTTCGCGGACCGGCTGCACCATCCCGACGTCCTCCCGCCCTACGACGAGATCCAGTGCGAGTGCTGGTGGCAGGCGCTGGGGGCGTTCAACACCCGCATCTTCTCGATGCCGCCCGCGTTCGGCGTCGACCAGCGCATCCTCAACGGGCGGCTCTACGTGACGCCGGTCCCGGCGCCGCCGGAGGACGTCGCGGCCCGGGCGACCGAGTTCGTCGCGCGCGCGTCGCACTACTACGAGAACTGGGACGCGATCTACGAGGAGTGGAAGGGCAAGGTCACCGCGAAGCTCGACGAGATCCGCGCGATCGAGTTCGCCCCGCTGCCCGACCTGGAGCCGATCGAGACCGTCGAGAACCACGTCGGCCACTCGGCCGGGTTCCGGATGGTGCGCGACTTCGAGCGCCTCGTCGTCACGATGTACGAGACCTACCAGTACCACTTCGAGCTGCTCAACATCGGCTACGCGGCCTACCTGAACTTCTTCCAGCTCTGCAAGACGGCCTTCCCGGGCATCACCGACCAGTCGATCTCCCGGATGGTCGGCGGGCTGCGGGTGGACCTCTACCGCCCCGACGACGAGCTTCGCCGGCTGGCGAAGGAGGCCGAGCGGCTCGGCATCGCCGACGCCGTGCTCGACGACTCCCTCGCGGCCGCCGACCTCTTCGAGCGCCTGTCCGGCGACCCGAACGGCAAGGCCTGGGTCGAGGACTGGAACGCGACGGCCGACCCGTGGTTCGTCATCAACACCGACCCGGGCCATCCCGGCGGCTACCACCACTACGACACCTGGGCCGACGCCCCGGACGTCCCGCTCGTGTCGGTGCGCGAGTACCTGCGCCGCCACCGGGAGGGCGCGGACATCGAGCGCGACACCGCCGGGGTGCTGCGCGAGCGCGACCGCATCACCACCGAGTACCGCGAGCTGATGTCGGCCGAGGACCACGCGAGCTTCGACCAGGCCGTCGAGCTCGCCCGGCTGGTGTTCCGCTACATCGAGGAGCACGTGCTCTACATCGAGCACTGGATGTGGGCGACGTTCTGGTCGAAGTCCAAGGAGCTCTCGCGCGCGCTCGCCGCCATGGGCGAGCTCGACGAGCCGGAGGACATGTTCTTCCTGCGCCGCGGCGAGGTCTCGGAGGCGATCTACGACTGTGTGGTCGGCTGGTCGGTCGGCAGCCGATCGCGCGGCGCGGACTACTGGCGGCCGATCATCGCCGAGCGCAGGCGCATCTACGAGGCGCTCAAGGCGTGGGAGCCCCCGCCCGCGCTCGGCCCGCCGCCCGCGGAGGTCAACGAGCCGTTCACCGTGATGCTGTGGGGCATCACCACCTCCTCGGTGGCCGGGTGGCTCGCCGCGGACGACGGCGACGGCCCGGCCACCCTGCGCGGCCTCGGCGCCTCGCCCGGCGTGGTGGAGGGGCCCGCCCGGGTGCTCACCCACGTCAACCAGCTGGGCTCGGTACAGCCGGGGGAGGTCCTCGTCTGCCCGGCGACGTCGCCTGCGTGGGCGCCGATCTTCACCCGCATCGCGGCCACGGTCTCCGACGTCGGCGGGATCATGAGCCACACCGCGATCGTCTGCCGCGAGTACGGGATGCCCGCCGTGGTCGGCACCGGCAACGCCGTCGCCACCATCCGGACCGGCCAGATGCTGCGCGTGGACGGCAACTCCGGCGTCGTCACGCTTCTCGACTGATCCCGACCCGGTCCGATACGGAGGCACCACGATGGACTACTCGATCCGTCCCCTGTGCTACTCGCACGTCGACCTCCCCCGCGAGTTCTTCGGCGGGGTCCCGATCCACAGCGGGGAGGGGGTGTCGACCTCGCCGATGATCTACGTCCTGCTCTCCGGGCAGGGCGACGACGGGATCGTCCACCACTACCTCGTCGATGCGGGGTTCCACGCCGACAAGTGGATCCACCGCTTCGGCTTCTACGACTGGGAGCCGCCCGACGCGGTGCTCGCCAAGGTCGGCGTGCAGCCGTCCGACATCGAGAAGGTCTTCCTGACCCACATGCACTTCGACCACGCCAACAACGTCGGCGCCTTCCCGAACGCCGACGTCTACGTGCAGTGGGAGGAGTACCGCGGCTGGCTCACCGCACTCGCGCTGCCCGACCTCTACACGCCGCTGGGCGAGCAGAGCTGGATCACCTCGTCGTTCGACCGCGACGACGCCCGCGTCTTCGGCGAGCTCGCCCGCGACCACCGGCTGAAGTTCGTCCGTGACGACGAGGAGCTCGCGCCGGGCATCCGCGGGCACCTCTCGAAGGACGGGCACACGTTCGGCACCCAGTGGATCTCCGTCGACACCTCCGGCGGCCCGTACGTCGTCGCCGGGGACGCGGTGATGTGGTACTCGAACGTCGAGGAGATGTGGCCCAGCGGTTACACCAACGGCAACACCTACAACATGCTCATGACCTACGGGCAGATCTACGAGTACCTGCGCGGCGAGGTGGACCGGATCGTCCCGGGTCACGACACGCTCGTCTTCGACCGCCATCCGAGCTGGAAGGTCGGTGAGAACGAGATCGCCGAGGTGCACGTCGCAGCCTGGGACAAGCCGCTGAGGCCCGCGTAGGGGCCCGCCGGACGTCACCGCCGTTCGGACGGCGGGCGGACGGGCGGGCAGGGCGGCCTCGGCGGGGCGCGAGCCGTCTCGCAGGGGCCCGGCACGCTTCGCAGGGGGTGGCTGGCGCCTTCGCAGGGGTTCGGTGCGCGTCGCAGATGCTGCAGGGTCTGCGAGGCGTACCCGAGGTCTGCGAGGGCGGGCTGCCCGGGATCGGGTCGGCGGGGCTGGTGGTGAGGTCGCCGCGCACAGGGCCACATGCCGCTTCGCAAGGTTCGATGCGCGTCGCACGGGCGCGCAGGTGCCTTCGCAGGGGTTCGACGCCTCCGACGCGTGGCCATGGGTCTGCGAGGCCGGGCTGCCCGCGACGGGTTCGGCGGGCGTAGTGCAGTCGGGGGCTGCGTCGGTGCTGTCGGCGGCGTGGAGGGCAGCAGTGATCTGTCGCGGCGGGTGACCTGTGCGTTCGCGCGCTGGCTCCGCAGGGCTCCGACGCGCGTCGCAGGGGTTTGCTCGCGCCGTCGCAAGGGCTCGGTGCGCGTCGCAGATGCTGCAGGGTCTGCGGGGCGTGGCCATGGTCTGCGAGGCCCGGTTGCCCGGGGACGGTTCGGCTCGGCTGGTCGGCGAGGGTGGCGGTCGAGGGCTGCCTCGGTCGCCAACGGCGCCCGGCTGAACCGGCGCCCGGCTGAACCGGCGCCCGGCTGAACCGGCGCCCGGCTGAACCGGCGCCCGGCTGAACCGGCGCCCGGCCCGAACCGACACCCGGCTGAACCGGACACCCGGCCCGAACCGGCGCCCGGCCGAACCGACCCGCGGAACCGGCGCGACCTCAGCGGGATAGCACCCGCAGCGCCGTCCGCACCCCGGTCGCCTGCGACCCGCCGTTGGGCCCGGTGCAGGCGACCTGCAGGCGCCTGCTCGCCACCCGCGCGGACCCGGTGACCGCCGCGCCGATCTCGCCCAACCGGGCGGGCGGGAACGTCGAGCTCGGCCCGGCGAGCGACAGCGCGCCCACCGGCTGCCCGTCCGCGCCCAGCACCGCCGCGGCGACCGAGGTGCGCCCCGGCTGGAAGGAGCGGCAGACGCAGTAGCCGGACGAGCGGATCGCGGCGAACTCGTCGTCGAGGGCGGCCATGTCGGGCAGCGACAGCTCCTCGTCGCGGCACAGCCTGCGCACCCGCTGGTCGGCGTCGACGGGGTCGAGGGCGGCGAGCGCGCTCTTGCCGCAGCCGGACCGGAACGCGGGGGCGCGCATGCCCACCCGGTTCACCATGGTCACCCTGGTCGGGCCGGACTCGCGGTGCAGGTAGACGATCCAGCCCTCGACCAGCTGGCCGACGTGCAGCTCCTGGCCGGGCACCCGGCGCAGGCCGCTCGTCGAGCCCTCGACGGCCTCGACCAGGCCGGTGCGCTCGATGACCAGGCCGCCGAGCTCGAGCAGCAGCGGCCCGAGCCGGTAGCCGGCCCGCGGCACGGCCTCCAGCAGCCCGGTCTCGCAGAGCGCCCGGCACAGGTGGTGGACGGTCGAGCGGGGCAGCCCGGTGCGCTCGGCGAGTCCGCGGACCGAGAGCACCTCCACCGTCGGGCCGAACGCGCGCAGGATCGTGGTGGCCTTGCCCACGGATGCGCTCACGGTCGCTCCTCTCCGCACGCCCCCGTCGGATTGTCGGTCGTGGGCGGCGCCCCGCCCCCGCAGCTGTCCAACCCCACGGGACGGGCCCGTGGATCGGGCGCCTGCCGCCACTCACCATCGCAGCCATGAGCCGCGTCTTCCACGTCCGAGCCGGTACGCCGGTGTCGCGGGCGCGTCGCGAGGGCCCGGCACCGGAGCTGCCCGCACCCGACGCCCCGGCGGTCTGCGGTCCCGGCCCGGCGGGCGGGAGGATCGTCGCGGGCTACCTCGCCCCCCACCCGCCGCACCTGATCTACGCGGAGAACCCCGAGCAGAACGAGCCCCGCTCGCGGGGTGGCTGGGAGGTGCTGCGCTGGGGGTACGAGGAGGTGCGCCGCAGGCTCGCCGGGCCGGACCGGCCGGACGTGCTCGTCGTGCACGCCCCGCACTGGATCACGATGGTCGGCCACCACGTCAACTGCGTGCCCCACCCGCGCGGCGTCTCGGTGGAGCCGATCTTCCCGAACCTGTTCCGCTACCACTACGACTTCCGCACCGACGTGGAGCTCGCCGAGGCGATCCTCGCCGAGGCGGACGGGCTGGGTCTGGTCACGAGCGCCATGCGCGAGCCCGACGTGCGGGTCGACTACGCGACGATCGGCGCGCTGCACCTGGCCAACCCGGCCTGGGACCTGCCGGTCGTGTCGATCTCGGCGAACAACAACCCGTACTTCTACTCCGACGCCGCCCTCGACGAGATGGAGACGCTCGGCGAGGCCACCCGCCGGGCCGTCGAGGCGACGGGGCGGCGGGCCGTGCTGCTGGCGTCGAACTCGCTGTCGCACCTGCACTGGGACGTCGAGCCGGAGCTGCCCGAGGACATGTCCCGCGAGCACCCGTACAGCCAGCACCAGTACGAGTGGGACATGCGGCTGCTCGCGGCGATCCGCGAGGGGCCGACGTCGCGGCTGCGCGAGCTGATCCCCCGCCACATCGAGGAGACCGCCTCGGAGACCAAGTCCGGGAGCCTCAGCTGGCTGCTCTCCGCGATGGGCTGGCCGGACGTGGTGGGCGAGGTGCTCGCCTTCGGCACGATCATCGGCACCGGAAACGCGATCGTCGAATGGCGGGATCGCCGTGGCTGAGCTCGCGATGGCCGCCCTCGTGCCCGGGATGCCGCAGCTGCTGGCGGCCGACCCGGCGCCGAGCTGGAGACGGCTCGCCGACGCCGTGCGCACGACCGGGGACCGGCTGCGCGCTGCCGGCGTGCAGACCGTCGTCATGGTCTCGACGCAGTGGTTCACCGTGCTGGGCCACCAGGTGCAGACCGACCCGCACCTCGTGGGCGAGCACTGCGACGAGAACTGGTACCGCTTCGACTACGGCCGCCAGCGCTACGACCTCACCGTCGACACCGACCTCGCGCTGGCCTGGGCGGACGCCGTCGACGCCCGCGGCCTGCAGGCCCGCCGCACGCGCTACGAGGGCTTCCCCGTCGACAACGGCACGATCACCGCGATGAACCTGCTCGATCCCGGGCACGGCTTCGCGCTGGCCCTGGTGTCGTGCAACCTCTACGCGGGCGCCGACGCGATGAGCGTGCTCGGCGAGGCTGCCGCCTCCGCCGCGGCCGGCCTGGGCAGGCGCATCGGCGTCGTCGTCGTGAGCGGCCTGTCCTCGGGACTGATCCAGCGCTGGATCTCCCCGCAGGAGGACCGCATCGCCGACGGCCACGAGCCGTGGGACCGCCGGATGCTGGACCTGATCGTCGACCGCAAGCACGACGACGTCCTGGACCTGCGCGAGGAGTACGCACGCGCGGCCCGGGCCGACAGCCAGCTGCGGGTCTACCCGTTCCTCACCGGGGCGGGCGTGGGCGCGCTGGAGTCGTGCGAGCTGCTCGAGTACGGCCCGATCTGGGGTACCGGCGCGGCAGTCGTCAACTGGCAGTGACGATCGGACCAGGAGGAGACAGTGGCCCGTACAGCGGTCGGGTTCATCGAGGCCGAGGGCTTCGTACCCATCTTCGACGCCGTCGACGCGATGACCAAGGCCACCGAGGTCGACGTCCGGGGCACCGTCCGGCTCGGCGGCGGCCTGGTCGCCGTGGCGGTGTCCGGCGAGCTCGCGACGGTCGAGGAGGCCGTCGAGATCGGTGAGGAGACTGCCCGGGCCATCTCCGGGCGCAACGTGAAGTCGATCGTCTTCGCGAGCCCCGCCGAGCCGATCCTCGCGATCGCGGGCGACGTCACCATCATCGGGAGCTGAGGACGACATGGCATCCACGGACCGGGCGATCGGCATCATCGAGACCCGCGGCGTCGTCGCCCTGACCGCCGGCATCGAGGCGATGATGAAGACCTCCGACGTGCGCACGATCGCCGTCGAGCGGGTGAGCAGCGGCTATCTCGCCGCCGCGGTGCAGGGCAGCCTCGCCGCGGTGCGCTCGGCGGTCGAGGCCGGCTCGCAGGCCGTCCGCCAGTACGGGGAGCTGCGTGCCGCGCAGGTCTACCCCAAACCGCACGCCGAGGCCGGCGCGCTGCTGGACAACGGCACGAGCGCGCGGCTGCAGAGCGGGATCGCGGCGCTGGAGTCGGGCGGCTCGCCATGATGCTCGGCACCGTCGTGCGCCAGGTGTGGTCGGACCGCCAGCTCCCGAGCTATGACGGGCGCAGGCTGGTGCTGGTCGCCGAGATCGGCTCGGACCGCCGGGAGGTCGCCGTCGACCTCGTCGACGCCGGGCCGGGCGACCTGGTCCTCGTCGCGACCGACGAGGCCGCTGCCGCCGCCGCCGGAGCGGCCACCGTGGACGCGGCCGTCGTCGCGCTGGTGTCGGAGCCCGCCCGGCCCGCGGTGGTGCCCGCGGAGGCCGGCAGGTGACGTCCCCGGCCCCCGGGAGCGCACGGGCCCTGCGCCGCCAGGCGTTGCGCCGGACGCGGCCCGCCGTCACCACGATCGTCCTCGACATGGGCGGCGTCGTCATCCCGACGCTGTTCGAACGGGTCCGGTTCCCGTCCTTCCCGTCCGGCCCCTTCTCCGACACCGCCCGTCCCGACGCCGAGTACGCGTTGGTGGAGAAGGGTGAGATGCAGGAGCGGGACTACTGGGCGCGGCTCGCGGCGCGCCACCCCGAGCTCGACGTCGGGGCGCTGTGGCGGGACTGCTCCGTGGTGCGCGAGGAGATGACGGGGCTGCTGCGGCGCATCGGCGGGCGGGTGCGCGTGACGGCCTTCACCAACGACATGGCGCACTGGTTCGGCCCGGACTGGCCCGCCCGGTTCCCGGTGCTGCGCGAGTTCGACACGATCCTGGAGGCCTCGGTGCTCGGTGTGCTGAAACCCGATCCGGCGGCGTTCCGCGCCGCCGCGCAGGCGCTCGGCGAGGACCCGCGGCGCTGCCTGTTCGTCGACGACCTCGCCGCGAACCTCGACGGCGCGGCCGCGATCGGGATGCGAACCCAGCTGTTCGACGTCCGCGACGCGCCCGGCTCGATGGACCGGATCGCGGCGTCGCTCGGTCTGCCCGCGGCCGTCCCGGCCCGGCGCGTGTTCCGCACGCCGCGGGCGCTGTGGTGATCGGCCGGTGACCGGCGTCGAGTACGAGCGGCTGGCCGCACTCGGGCTGGAGCTCCCGCCCCTGCGCCCCAAGGCGGGCAACTACGTGGGCTGGGTGCGGGCGGGCGATCTGCTGGTCCTGTCCGGTCAGGGGGCCGACGGCTTCACCGGCCGGGTCGGCGACACGCTGACCCGCGACGACGGCTACCGCGCCGCGCGGGCGTGCGGGCTGAACCTGCTCGCGCAGATCCACGACGCCACCGGCGGGCTCGGCGCGGTCCGCCAGGTCGTGCAGGTCCGGGGCTTCGTGACGTGCACCGAGGAGTTCACCGAGATCCCCCAGGTCGTCAACGGGGCCTCGGACCTGTTCCTCGCCGTCTTCGGCGCGCGGGGCCCGCACGCCCGCACCGCGATCGGCGTGCAGAACCTGCCGCTCGGCTTCGCCGTCGAGGTCGACATGACCGTCCAACTGGGCTGAGCGCCGTCCCGCCCGGCCGGACGGCGGCGTTGCCGCGGGTCGCGATCGCCGTCAGGGTCGGCGCCACGGCGACCACCGGGAGGGCGTTCGCATGGCCACCATCCTCGTGCGGGGCGGAACCGTTCTCACCGGCGAGGACGGCCGCGCGCCCGTCGAGAACGGCTGGGTGCTCGTCGACGGCGAGGTCGTCGCGGCCGTGGGGGACGGCGACCCACCCACCGCGGACGAGGAGATCGACGCGTCCGGGATGCTCGTGATCCCCGGGTTCGTCAACGCGCACACCCACCTCTGCATGATCTACGGCCGGTCCCTCGGCACGGACCGCGATCTGCTGCACTGGCTCGGCGAGGCGCAGATCCCGGTCATGTACGGACTCGAGCC
This sequence comes from Pseudonocardia sp., assembly GCA_050248815.1. Classification (GTDB taxonomy): domain Bacteria; phylum Actinomycetota; class Actinomycetes; order Mycobacteriales; family Pseudonocardiaceae; genus Pseudonocardia. Next base: position 53,262 of record JBFWRR010000016.1, read on the forward strand.
GCGCGACTACGCCCTCAGCATGACGCTCGGCGCCGTCGAGAACCTGAAGGCGGGCAACACGACCGTCTGCGAGGTGTTCTTCTCCCCGCACTACGACGCCGCGGTCGACGAGGTGGCCGCACAGGCCCTTGACGACTCCGGGATCCGGTCGGTGCTCTTCCGCTGCACCAACGACGAGTCCTTCTTCGACGGGTTCGTCGAGGACCGGGACGACATCGTCCGGCGGGTGAGCGCGCTGCACGACCGCTGGCCGAAGGACGGCCGCACGCGGATCGGCGCGGGCCCGCTGATCCCCTGGGGTTCGAGCGAGGGCTCGTTCCGCGACCTCGTGGAGCTCTCCGCCGACCGCGGGATGCCGCTGCACCTGCACACCGCGGAGACCCCGGAGTACAACGACCTCGTCCGCGAGCGCACCGGCCGCAGCAACGTCGAGATGCTCGCGGACGTCGGGTCGCTCGGGCCCGCGGTGATGCTCAACCACTGCGTGCACCTGTCGGAGCGCGACATCGCGCTGATCGCCGAGGCCGGCTCGCCGGTGATCCACGACCCGACCAGCAACATGCTGCTCGCCTCCGGTGTCGCGCCGATCCCGGCGCTGCGCGCCGCCGGGGTACCGATCGGTCTGGGCTGCGACGGTCCGGCCTGCAACAACGGCCAGGACATGATCGAGAACATGAAGTACGCCGCGTTGCTGCAGAAGGCGGTGAGCCGCCGGGCCGACGTCGTGGTCGCGCAGGACGTCTTCCGGATGGCCACGCACGGCGGGGCCACGGCGATCGGGCTCGGCGACCGGCTCGGCCTGCTCGCGCCGGGATACCTCGCCGACGTCGTCCTCGTCGACGCGCGGGGGCCGCACATGACCCCGCTGCACGATCCCCTGGCCGCCCTCGTCTACAGCGCCCGGGGCAGCGACGTCGACACCGTGCTCGTCGGCGGCGCGGTCGTCGTCCGCGGCGGAGAGGTGCAGACGCTCGACGAGCGCCAGGTGGTCCGCGACGTCGCGCAGCGGGCCGCCGCGGTGCGGGCGGCCTGCTGACGGGGGCCAACCCCGTCGCGACCCGGCGCGACCCGGCGTTACCCTGGACCCGTGGGCCCGCGACTTCTTCCCGAGGCCGTGCAGGTCTGAGCCCCCGGCTCGACCGGCACGGTAGCCCCTCACGCCCGGAAGGCGGAGGGGTTTTCTCGTCTTGAGGGCTCGTCCGACGGCCACCTTCACGAACCAGGGAACGGACATGAGCACCGACACCAGCACCGCGCCGAGTGCGGCGGGTACCGACGCGAGCGGCGGCCCGGCCGTCCCGCCCTTCCGCTACGGCGCCGCGCTGGCCGCCGAGATCGAGCGGCGCTGGCAGGACCTCTGGGAGGCCGAGGGCACGTTCCACACCCCGAACCCGGTGGGCCCGTGGGCGGACCCGGCGCGCACGGCGGACCCGGCGGCGAAGGTCTACCTGCTGGACATGTTCCCGTACCCGTCGGGCGCGGGCCTGCACGTCGGGCACCCGCTGGGCTTCATCGGCACGGACGTGCTGGGCCGCTACCTGCGGATGACCGGCCACAACGTGCTGCACGCGATGGGCTTCGACGCCTTCGGCCTGCCCGCGGAGCAGTACGCGGTGCAGACGGGCACGCACCCGCGCAAGACCACCGAGGAGAACATCGGGCGCTACAAGGCGCAGCTGCGCCAGCTGGGCCTGGCCCACGACGAGCGCCGCAGCGTCGCCACCACGGACGTCGAGTTCTACCGCTGGACGCAGTGGATCTTCCTGAAGATCTACAACTCCTGGTACGACGGGGAGCGCGCGCGGCCGATCGCCGAGCTGGAGCGCGAGTTCGCGATGGACAAGCGCCGCACGCCGGACGGCCGCGGCTGGTGCGAGCTGACCTCCGTCGAGCAGCGCAAGGTGATCGACTCCTACCGCCTGGCGTACGTCTCCGAGGCCGCCGTCAACTGGTGCCCGGGTCTGGGCACGGTGCTGGCGAACGAGGAGGTCACCGCGGAAGGCCGCAGCGAGCGCGGCAACTTCCCGGTGTTCCGGCGCAACCTCAAGCAGTGGATGATGCGGATCACCGTGTACGCGGACCGCCTGGCCGCGGATCTGGACCGCCTGGACTGGCCGGACTCGGTCAAGTCGATGCAGCGCAACTGGATCGGCCGCTCGACGGGTGCCCAGGTGCGGTTCGCCGTGCCGGGCCACGACGCGATCGAGGTCTTCACCACCCGGCCGGACACCCTGTTCGGCGCCACGTACATGGTTCTGGCTCCCGAGCACCCGCTGGCGGTCGCGATCACCCCGGCCGCCTGGCCCGAGGGCACGGACGAACGCTGGACGGGCGGGGCCGCCACCCCTGCCGAGGCGGTCGAGGCGTACCGCGCGGCCGCGGCGCGCAAGTCCGAGCTGGACCGCCAGGAGAACAAGGACAAGACCGGCGTCTTCACCGGGGCGCACGCGGTGAACCCGGTCAACGGTGCCGCGATCCCGGTGTTCGTCGCGGACTACGTGCTGATGGGCTACGGCACCGGCGCGATCATGGCCGTGCCGGGGCAGGACCAGCGGGACTGGGACTTCGCCACAGCGTTCGGCCTGCCCATCGTCCGGACGGTGCAGCCCCCGCAGGATTGGGACGGCGAGGCGTACGTCGGCGAGGGCGCGGCGATCAACTCCGCCAACGACGAGATCAGCCTGAACGGGCTGGGCATCGCCGAGGCCAAGGCCGCGATCACCGAGTGGCTGGCCGCGCGCGGTGACGGCGAGGCGAAGGTGCAGTACAAGCTGCGGGACTGGCTGTTCTCCCGCCAGCGGTACTGGGGCGAGCCGTTCCCGATCGTGTGGGACTACAGCGACGACCCGGCCGGCCTGCCGGTCGCGCTGCCGGAGTCGGCGCTGCCCGTCGAGCTGCCGGACGTCGACGACTACTCGCCCAAGACGTACCCGCCGGACGCCGCGGACACCGAGCCGGAGCCGCCGCTGTCGCGCGCGTCGGAGTGGGTCGAGGCCGACCTGGACCTGGGTGGCGGCACGCAGCACTACCGGCGCGAGACGAACACGATGCCGCAGTGGGCCGGCTCGTGCTGGTACTACCTGCGCTACCTGGACCCGATCAACCACGACGAGATGGTCGATCCGGCGATCGAGCGGTACTGGCTGGGGCCCGATCCCGCCCGCGCGGTGCCCGGGACGACCGACCCGGGTGGGGTGGACCTGTACGTCGGCGGGGTCGAGCACGCGGTGCTGCACCTGCTGTACGCGCGGTTCTGGCACAAGGTCCTCTACGACCTGGGGCACGTCTCGTCCGAGGAGCCGTTCCGGCGGCTGTTCAACCAGGGCTACATCCAGGCCTTCGCGTACACGGACTCGCGCGGCGTGTACGTCCCCGCCGAGGAGGTCACCGAGGGGCCTGACGGTGGTTTCACGTGGAACGGTGAACCCGTTCGCCGTGAGTACGGGAAGATGGGCAAGTCGCTGCGCAACGTGGTGACCCCGGACGAGATGTGCGAGCGCTACGGCGCCGACACGTTCCGCCTGTACGAGATGTCCACCGGCCCGATGGACGTCTCGCGGCCCTGGGCGACGCGCGACGTCGTCGGGTCGCAGCGGTTCCTGCAGCGGGTGTGGCGCAACCTGGTCGACGAGCAGACCGGTGAGGTGCGGGTCGCGGAGACCGGCACCGTCGAGCCCGAGACGATGCGGGCCCTGCACAAGGCCATCGCCGGGGTGCACCAGGACTTCCGCGCGCTGCACTACAACACGGCCGCGGCGAAGCTGATCGAGCTGAACAACCACCTGACCAAGCAGTACGCGGGCGGTGGCGTCCCGCGGTCGGTCGCCGAGCAGCTGGTGCTGATGATGGCGCCGCTGACCCCGCACATCGCCGAGGAGCTGTGGGCGAAGCTGGGCCACACGGAGTCGCTGGCGTACGGCCCGTTCCCGGTGGCGGACGAGCAGTGGCTGGTCGCGGAGACCGTCGAGTACCCGATCCAGATCAACGGCAAGGTGCGTTCGCGGGTCACCGTGGACGCCGGCGCCGGCCCCGATGTGGTGGAGGCGGCGGCGCTGGCCGACGAGAAGGTCGTGGCGGCGCTGGCGGGCAAGGAGCCGCGCAAGGTGATCGTCGTGCCCGGGCGGCTGGTGAACGTGGTCGCCTGATCGGGGGTCGGAGGGGCGAGCGAACGGCACGAATGGGAAATCAGAGCTCCCATCTGGGCCGTTCGCGCGGAGTCAGCGGCGTCTGCGCGCCGGCCGCTCCCTGGGGCGGACGGGCGCCGCACGCCGCGTGACGTGCCCGTTCGCTGTGCGCACCGGCTCCTCCAGCCACGCCGCCACCGCGTCCACGACCGCCGTTGCGTCCCGCACGGCCGTGTCGGCCTCGTCCGGGGGCGCCTGGTCGTAGGAGACGTACGCGAGCAGCGCCCGGTTGTGCAGCGAGCGCAGGAGCTGTCCGGCCTTCGGATCGAGGCCGCGATGGCGCACGACACGCTGGACGAACGCGCCCACGGTGCCGGCGTCCGTGGCGCGGGTCTCGCCGATCGCCAGCAGCGCGGCGTCCGCGGCGTGCCGGGCCGCCCGGAACGCGCAGGCCACCGCCTGGAGGGCGAACCCCGCCGTGGCGAGCTGCCCGGCGGCGGCGAGATCGGTGCGGGCACGCTTCAGCGCGGGGCTCATCGGCGCGCCCCGCGGGTCGGTCCGGTCCTCATCCCACCCGCACCGCCTCCGACCGGGCCCGCAGCACCGCAGGTGTCGTGGGCTGGCCGAACTCGGCGCGGCTCACCGGCAGCGCCGTGACCGTGACGCCGGTGCGCTCGGTGTGCCGCCACAGCACCTCGTCCATGCGCGCCAGCTCCGACCACGGGCACTCGACGTCGCGCAGCACCACGAGCAGCTCGACGTCGGTCTCGGGGCCGCTCTCACCGTGCGCCCGGGGCCCGAACATGAGCACCTGCCGCAACCGGTCGCCGTAGAGCTCCCGCAGGTCCGCGACGACGCTGCCGGGGACGTCCGCGTCCTCGGTGACCGGATCCAGGTGGTGGGCGCACGCCGCCTCGGCGGCCTCGGCGCTGATGAGGCCGCGGCCGGCGAGCCAGTGCAGCGCGTTGCGGCGCGACCGGGCGTCGCGGAACCGGAACCAGCGGTCCCGCAGCTCGGGGAACTCGTGCAGCGTGTTCTTGAACCGGCGAAACGCGCCGCGCCCGGCGATGGCCCGTTCGAGCAGGTCCGACGCCCGCGGGTGCGAGACGGTGGCGACGAAGTCCGCCATGTCGCGGTAGCCCTCCGAGGGTTCGGTGGGCGTGATCTCGATCCAGCCGTCGGGGACGTGGTCGTGCTCGGTGTCGAGCCCCCGCGCCAGCAGTTCGCCGGTTGCGGGGTCGATCCACCAGGTGATGCCGACGGTCCGGTCGTCGCGGGCGAAGCACAGCTCGTCGAGATCCACGCGGTCCGGATCGAGCATGCGCCGATGCTACTGACCGGCCCGTCCGATCACGAGGCCTGCCGACGTGCGGCTCTACGATCCGCTGGTGGCGTCGATCAGGGTCGCGGAGGTGTTCGCCGCGCTGTCACTGACCACCGACCTCGCGTCGGGGGTGCCGGTGGAGAAGGGCCTGCGTACGTGCGTGGTCGCCACGGCGTTCGCGACCGCGCTCGGCCTGGACGAGGCGGACCGGACGGCGACCTTCCACGCGTCCTTGCTCCGGGCGGTCGGCTGCACTGCACACGCGCCGGAGAACGCGGCGCTGTTCGTCGACGACACGGCGTTCCAGGCGGTGCTCAAACGGCTCGACCCGGGCGACCCGGCGGTGTTCGGGACGCAGCTCGCGCAGTTCGGCGCGTGGGCGGGGGCGCAGGCCCCGGAGCTCGCCCGGCGGTTCGCGGAGATCGCGCCGACCGAGGGGCCGCGGGCCGCGGCCGCAGGCTGCGAGGTCAGCAGGGCCCTGGGGACCCGGATCGGGCTCCCGGCACCGGCGGTCGACGCGCTGGACGACGTCTACGAGCGCTGGGACGGACTCGGGATCCCGGGCGGCCGCCGCGGTGAGCAGATCTCGGCGGTGGCGCGGATCGTCCACGTCGCGGAGCAGGCCGTGTTCGCCCACGCGGACGGCGGCGTGGCCGGCGCGGTCGCCGAGGTGCGCCGCCGCGCGGGCGGGCACCTGGACCCGGATCTCGCCGCCGCGTTCGTCGCCGAGGCCGACGCCGTGCTGGCGGCGCTCGCCGCGCCGGATCTCGTCGCGGCCGTCGTCGACGCGGAGCCGGGCGCGGGGGCACGGGTCGGGCCCGGCGAGCTGGAGGAGCTGTGCGCGGCGCTCGCCGTCGTCGTCGATCTCAAGGGGTTGTACCTCGCGGGTCACTCGGCGCACGTCGAGGCGGTCGCGGACGCCGCTGCGGGACCGGCCGGGCTCACCGATTCCGAGCGCACGACCCTGCGCTGTGCGGCGCTCCTGCACGACCTGGGCCGCGCGGCCGTGTCCAGCCGGATCTGGGACAGTCCGGGCCCGCTCGGCGCGGCCGACCTCGAACGCGTGCGCCTGCATCCCTACTGGACCGACCGCATCCTGCGCCGCTGCCCCGGTCTCGCGCCGTTCGCCGAGATCGCGGCCGGGCACCACGAACGCTGCGACGGATCGGGCTACCACCGCGGTGTGCGGGCCACGGACCTGCCGTTCACGGCGCGCCTGCTCGCGGCGGCGGACGTGTTCGCCGCGGCCACCGAGATCCGGGCCCACCGCCCGGCGCTGACCGTCCGGGACGCGGCGGCGCTGCTCGACGCCGAGGCCGCCGCCGGCCGTCTCGACCCGGGCGCCTGCGCCGCGGTCGTCGAGGGGGCGGGGCTGCCGAGGCCGCGCGCCGCATGGCCCGCCGGGCTCACCGACCGCGAGGTCGACGTCCTGCGGTACGCCGCCCGGGGCCTCACGAACCGCAAGATCGCCGCATGCCTGGGTGTCTCCGAGCGCACCGTCGGCCACCACCTCGCCCACGTCTACGACAAGACGGGGCGGCGCACCCGCGCCGGGGCCGCGGTGTTCGCCATGGAGCACCGCCTGGTGCCGTAGGTCGAACAACCGATGTGGCCGGCCGGCCCGGCCATCACTCTTGCCACCATGACCACGCTGACCAGCACGAACGCCGCCACCGTCGTCGCGATCTACGAGGCGTTCGCGCGCGGTGACCTCGCCGCGATCCCCGATGCGCTCGCGGAGGACGTGACCTGGGAGGACTGGGCCGACAACACAGCCCAGAACGCCGGCGTGGCGCACATGCAGCGCCGTCGCGGACCCGCCGAGGTCGCCGAGTTCTTTGCCTTGCTCGCGGAGTGGACGCCGGAGGAGTTCGCTGTCCTGGACGTGATCGGCACCGGGCGGCAGGTGGTCGCCGAGGTCCGGGCGGGGTTCACGCTGCCGAACGGCGGCCGGTTCGTCGAGGAGGAACTGCACCTCTGGACGTTCGACGACACCGGCAAGGTCGTGCGCTTCCGCCACTACCTCGACACGGCCAAGCACATCGCCGCCGCCCGAGGCGAGGACACCGTCGGCGGCTAGCCCGGAGTAGTGCGTGAAGCCGACCGGCCCTGCGGCGGGCACGGCAGCCGTCGCAGGGCCCAGGCGTGTCAGGCCGCGTCCGCGTCCTCGGCGTCGCGGATGTCCTCCTGCACCTGCCGCAGCATCGACGTCGCGAGCGCGAGGGCGATGATGCAGTTCGTGGGTGGCTAAATGCTCCGCTCGAACTACAGGTTGAGCCGAGCGGACGGCGGCGAGGTCGGCGCGCTCGCTGACCAGTGGCAGAGCAGTCGCGCGAACGTTGACGAGTACATCGCCCAACGCAACCAGCGACGGGGCAGGCCGCCGTCGAAGCGATCCGCCTAGCGGCGGGTGTCCGCCTGGTGGAAGTTCAGATACGCCCGCGACGGGGTCGGCCCGCGCTGCCCCTGGTAGCGGGAGCCGACGCCGTGGCTGCCGTAGGGCCGCTCGGCCGGGCTGGACAGCCGGAACAGACAGAGCTGCCCGATCTTCATCCCCGGCCACAGGGTGATCGGCAGGTTCGCGACGTTCGACAGTTCCAGCGTGATGTGCCCGGTGAATCCGGGATCGATGAAGCCGGCCGTCGAGTGGGTGAGCAGACCCAGCCGCCCGAGCGAGGAGTTGTGCGTGGGCATGAACGTGGGGCCGGCCAGGAACATGCCGTCGGCGGCACCGACCTGGATGCACCGGACGGCGCGCGTCGGCACGGGTCGGACGCCCACGATCGTGTGGTGGCGGTGGTGGGGCCCGGCCGTCATCCGGGCGAGCTTGTGCTCGAGCCGGAAGACGCCATGCCACGGGGCGAACTTCACCTCGTAGGCCACGCCGTGGTCGATGCCCTGGACGGTCAGGTTCTTCTTGCGCTTGGCCGGGCGCAGCCCGAGACCGGCGGCGAGCTCGACCACCGCGTCGGCCAAGCACTCCCGGAGGTTGACGAACTCGCACCGGCCGAACTCGTCGATGTGCCCGCCGGAGTCCATCAACCCCTGCAGCAGGGCGAGCCGCTGCGGTACCGAACCGCACAGGTAGATGGCGGGAACGTGCTTGTCGGGGAGCACGCCGAGCGACCGCAGCGCGCTCGACGAGGAGGCGTCCGCACGGAACCGGCCGTGCTGGTCGCGCTCCCGTCCGGCCTGGCCGCGCCGGAGACCGTCGATCCGGAACGCCCGCGCCCCCGACGCGGGCCGGACCTGATACCCGGCGGCGCGGATCTCGTCGAGGATCTGATCGTCGCCTTCGCCGCAGGTGATCTCGGCCTCCGTGCCGACGCCGGCGCCGAGCCACACCCCGAGGGTGTAGGGGTCGACCGGTTGCTCCTGCGCCGGATAGCGGACCGGCTGGGCCGGCGCGATCCGGTGGTTCCATTCCTCGCCGGCGCGCAGACTCGCGGCGATCTCCGTGGTGGTGACGACGGCGGCGGGCCGCCGGCCCTTCCGCGCGCTCCTGGTCGTCGTGAGCCACCGGTGCTCCGCGTCGGCGACGATCGACCGGCCGTCCGAGAAGCACACCTCGTAGCACGGCCTGCCGAGCATCACCTCGGTGGCGGCGACGACCGGCACCGGCTCGCCGTCCATCCCGAACACCTGGTCGCCGACCCGAAGCTCGCCCATCGAACGCCAGCCCGCCGGCGTGGGGATCGGAGTGTCGACCGCCAGGGCCTTCCCCTCCAGCCGCCCCGCCAGGTCGTCCGGCAGGCCCACCGACTCGAACGTCGACCCGAGCACGAACTCGCCCGGGTGCAGCACGAAGGGCTCCTCGCCCGCCGCCTCGATGAGCGAGGTCAGCTCGTCCTGCTGCTCGCGCGGATCGATGTGGGTGTAGCGCGAGTTCTGGAACACCCGGAAGAAGCGGTCCAGCCGCACGTCGACGCTGGACGGCTGGAGCATCGCTGTGTCCCACGGATCCAGGACCAGCCGACCGGACTCGATCTCCTTGCGCAGGTCGCCGTCGGACAGGAGCATCCCCCGGACCCTAGGCGTCCGGGTGCACGTCCTGGCCGCGGGGGTGGTCCAACGGCTCGTCGAACGGGTCGCGGGGGGCAGGCAGGTCGATGTCCGCACCGAGGGCGGGGGTGTCCGCGAGACCGAACATCCACGCCACCGCCTGCTCGGCCCGGGCCGCCGCCAGCCCGTCCACGGGCTCCGGGAGCTCTGCCGGGCCTGCGAGCAGTTGCCGCACCGTCGTGAGGACGGACGGGCTTCCGATGCTGCGGATCGAGTCGCCCAGCTCGGCGACCCGGTTCCCGTCCACGAACACCGCGGGCGTCCCGAATCCGGGCGCGTCGGCGACCGTCTCGAGATCGTCGGACACGAGCACGGTGCTCGCCGCGAGCAGCCCGACGAGCTCGGCGAACGGCACCTCGCGCACCACGACGGCGCGCTCGTGGCGGGCCAGCGGGTGCGCCGCCCCGTGCGCGCCGAGCTCGCCGAACAGCACGACCTCGACGGCCGGTTCGCGATCGAGCAGCTCCGGCAGGCTCGCCATGACGCCGAGGGAGTCCCTGCGGTCCAACGCGACCGTCACCAGCCGCGACAACCCCTCCCGCACCCGCCGCAGCACCGGTGCGAACTGCAGGTCCTCCGACGGCGGGTTGGACGTCATCGTGTCGCCCACCGGAATCGTGTTCGGCCCGATCGGCGATCCGAGCGCCGCCCCGCCCGTGGTGAGGAACAGCGACGCGAGCTGCCCGATCACCCGCCGGTTCGCCTCCTGCGGGAACGGGCACAGCAGGTCGTCGCTCGCCACGCCTGCCTGCAGGTGCACGACCGGGATCTGCCGCCAGAACGCGACCTGCGCGGCCACCAGGGCCGTCATTCCCCCGCCGTGCACCATGATCGCGGACGGGTCCAGGTCCACCAGCAGTTCGTCCAGCCGCGGCGTCAACGTCGCCACGATCGCCGCCGGATCGACGCCCGGCGGCCCGGTGAGCAGCACCGTGACATCCGCGGGCCTGGCGAGATCCTCGAACGCCTCGTGCACCGACATCGGGTTGACCCCGGTCGCGACGGTGAGCGGGTGGATCCTGTTCGCGATGGCGAACGCCGTGGCGACCGGTGCCAGGCGCGCGACCTCGGCGCGACTTCCCGCGATCAGCAGGACGTCGTCGTCGTGTTCGGGAACCGGGAGCGCACCCCGGACGGGGTCGTGCTCGGTCATCGAGTGAAGATCCTTAGCAGCTGGGCAGCTGGGCAGCTGGTCGGCGCGGTCAGTCTCGACCGGATGTCATCGGGCGTCGAGGCAGGGTCCCAGATCCTGGACCCTACTGGTCGGTAAGAGGCCGTTCGGCCGTGCGTTTTCGGCCGGTGATCGCAGGTGGGTGAGAGATGCTAGGCTCGGATCACGCACTGCGGATGTAGTTCAATGGTAGAACATCAGCTTCCCAAGCTGAGAACGCGGGTTCGATTCCCGTCATCCGCTCCACCCGAGAAGGCCCAGGTCAGCGGCATGATCCGCCGGTCCTGGGCCTTCGTCGTGTCGGGAGCCGACGACCGGCGCCAGCAACAGCGCAGCAGCAACTACGTGCTCGGGGCGAGCGGGCCCGCGGCGCCGTCGTCGTCGTTGCTCGCGCGGGATCGGCCGTTCGCGATGGCGGCCAGGCCCTCCCGTACCCGCTCGCGCGACCACATGGTCGGCATGATCGCCCGCTCGTCAGCGCACAAGCCGCACGGGGCTGGATCTGGAGGACGCCCGAAGCCCGCCGCGCGTCCTCCACGAGGCCGGACTGTGCGAAATGGGTGCCGATGCCTGTACTCCCTCACCGCACCCGCCGGCAACGCACTGGGCATCGCCAACGTCGCGCAGCTGCGGGAGGCGCTCGTCGCTCGGGAGCTTGCCACCGAGGACGAAGTGGACGGCCACCTTCGCGCGATGGCTGACGGAACCATCACGATCGGCACCGTACCGCTGATCTCCGCCCGGGGACGGCGGCCGTAGAAGCGGGCTTCCCTCAGGCGAGTCCCCGGCCGGATCATGGAGGAGGACGGCCGGTCGAGTCGGCGCGGGATCTGCGATCAGAATCGCCCGGCCGGACCGGCCGGAGAACTATGGTCGTCCAATGGTGCGTCGGACGGACCCGGCAACGGCGCGGGTCGTTCTGGTGGCGATGACGCTGGCGAACAGCATGCTGCTGGTCGACCAGACCGCGGTCCCGCTCGCGTTGCCCGCGATCATGCAGGAGTTCGACATCCGGTCTCAGCCGGCGCAGTGGGTCCTCAACGCGACCCTGCTCCCGCTGGCGGCCCTGCTCGTGTTCGGCGGCCGCCTCGGCGATCTCCTCGGCAGGCGGCGCGTGTTCGTCATCGGGTCGGCGCTGTTCGCAGGCGCCTCCGCCGTCGGTGGTCTGGCGCCGACGTTCTCCCTGCTCCTGGCCGCACGGGTGGCGCAGGGCGTCGGCGGGGCACTGATGCTCCCGGGATCGATCGCGCTGCTCAGTGCGGCGTTCCCGCCGGAGAAGCGCGGGAGTGCGCTGGGCACGATGGGCGGGATCGCGGCCGTCGCCGGTGCCCTCGGACCGACCATCGGCGGGCTGCTCGTCACGGTCAGCTGGCGCGCGGTCCTGCTGGTCAACGTCCCGCTCGCGGTGGTGTGCGTCTATCTGACGCTGCGGGCGGTCGCCGCGGACGAGCCGAGCGCGGAACGCAAGCACATCGACGTCACCGGCACCGCGCTGCTGAGCCTCACGCTGCTCGGCCTCGTCTTCGGTCTCGCCCAGACGCAGGGCTCGGCCGTCGGCTCGTGGCAGGTGTTGCTCCCGGTCGCCGGGGCCGTCGTCGCCGGTGCGTTCTTCCTGGCGCGCGAGCATAGGGCTCGCAACCCGCTGATGAGCCTCCCGATGCTGCGCCACCACCGGAACTATCTCGGGGCGACGGTCAGCCAGGCGCTCGCGGGGATGGCCGAGATGGGTCTCGGCGTGATCTTCCCTCTGCTGCTGATCCTGAACCTGGAGATGAGCCCGGCGCTGGCCGGGGTCGCCCTCGCCCCCGCCACGCTGCCGATGATCCTCCTCGCACCGTTGGCGGGACGCTGGTACGACCGGGCCGGGGGACGGCCGCCGCTGGCGCTCGGGTTCGGTGTCCTCGCGATCGCCGGCGTCGCGCTCGCCGCCGGGGCGCTCCTGCACAGCTACCCCGCGATCCTGCCGGGCCTGCTGCTCTACGGCGTCGGGCTCGCGCTCGTCCTGACCGTGAACGACCCCGTCAGCCTCGACTCGATACCCGAGACCGACCACGGCCAGGCCTCCGGCGTCGCAGCGACCGCGGAGCAGGGTGGCGGCGCGATCGGCATCGCGGTCCTCTACGCGATGTTCCACGCGGCCTACGTCGGCCAGCTCCACGAACGGGTGGACAACGGCCCGCTCCCCGACCTGTCGGACAGCCAGTACCAGACCCTGCGCGCGGATCTCGAGGCCGCCGAGCAGACCGGCCTGCACCCCGCCCAGTTCGATCCGGCCCTCGCCGACTACCTGACGCCCGCACGCGAGGCGGCCGCCATCGGCTATGCGACCGCTTTCCTCGCCGTGACGGTGATCGCCGCCATCGGGGTCGTCGTCTGCCTCTGGCTCGTCCGTCGCCCCGGCGTTGCCGCGGTCCCCGATCCCGTGGTGGAGTAGCCGGCGGTGCGGAGGCTTCGCGGCGGGGAGGGTCGGCGACGCGACCGGGCGTCGACCGTGCGCTGAGTCGGGCGGCGACCGGACGGAGCGCACACCCGGCGATGCGGCCGGGAGGTGCGCGAGTCAGCGCGACCGGCGGCGCCCCGCGCGACCGCCGGCGTTCCCGCGGCGCGCGCCCCGCCCACGACCGGACCCGGCCTCGGGCCGCCCGTCCGCCCTGCCCCCGCTACCGGGCCACTGCAATGTGGTCGAGCCCTTCGCAGCGAGCTCCGCGGCGAGGCGCCGCAGCTCGTCGGCCGCGGCGTCGCACAGTTCGGGGGGAAACGGGCACGGCCCCTCCCGCACGCTCGCCCATGCACGTGCGACGTGCCCCGCGGCGTCCCCGGACGCGACGCCGTGCAGCACCGCCCCGACGAGGACCTCGGCGAGCCCCAGGTCCGCGGCGTTCGCCCGCCGGACCGCCGCCGACCGCGTCGCCGCGTCGTGCCGACGGCGCCCCGCGAGGACGGTGAGGCTGCCGAACTCCGCCCCCGCCGCGATGCTGCCCCACAGACCGCCTTCCATGCGGAGCGCCCGCTCCGTGACGAAGTGGGCGAGATCGTGGGGGACGGTGCCCGTCCGGTCGTAGGAGGTGAGGAGCAGCTGGACGCCGTCCGGGCGGTCGACGGTGGCGAGCGTCCCGCCCTCGGGCCGCATACGGAACTCGACGCGCATGGGCCCGATGGTGCGCGAGGCACGGCGACGTGCGCACGCCGATTACCGCCCGGTCCCCGAGCACCTGCCCTGGTTCGACGACGACACGGCGCACGAGGACGACAGGTGGGGCCCGCCCCGAGGAGTCCCCGCGGCCTCGTCCCACTCCACGAGGGGGACGGGCCCACGCCGCCCGCGAGCTCGTCGGGTCTTCAGGCCAGGCTGAGCAGGATGTCCGCCAGCTTCTCCGGCACGTTGTGCTGGATCATGTGGTTGGTCGCGATCTCGTGGTAGCTCCAGCGGGGATCGTCGCGGGCGTGATCGGCGGCGTCCCAGAACGCGCGCCCGCCCACGGCGTCGCGGCCGTCGTCGGTTGCCTTCACGTACGTGAGGCCGAACGCGTGCCCAGCCAGCGGCCGGGAGAGCCGGACGGGATCGCGGAAGGTCCGCACCGGGTGGGGGCGTCGCCGCGGGGTGGCCCAGGCCGTCTCCTCCGGGGTGGCGTACTCCCGCGCCGCGGGCGGGACGAGCCACTCCCCGGGGGCGACGGCGGGCGGCTCGCCCGGCGGCAGGCCCAGCAGGCCCCACACCGACTCGCCGTCGCAGGGCACGAACGCGTCCAGGTAGACGAGATGGCCCACGCGCTCCCCGATGTGCTCCACAGCACCGGTGACGACCGCCCCGCCGTAGGAGTGCCCGACCAGCACGATGTCGCGCAGGTCCTCGTACACGACCACGTTGACGACGTCCTCGACGTGCGTCGCGAGTCCGACCTGCGGGCTCACCAGGTGCGCCCGCTCGCCGAGGCCGGTGAGGCACGGCGTGAACACGGCGTGCCCGTGGTGCGCGAGCAGCGGGCGGACCTTGCGGTAGCTGTGCGCGCCGCTCCACGCGCCGTGGACGAGCACATAGGTGGCCATGCGCCGATCATGCCCCGTCGAACGCCTTGCGCAGCCGGGCGGGCGCCTTGAGCCGCCACGCCTCCGTGAGGAGCTCGGCGAGCTGCGCGGGATCGACGCGGTCCAGGTCGACGAGGATCGCGCCGTAGCCGTCGTAGTGGGCCGTGGTGGTGAACGCGGGATCGCCCGAGGCGAGCAGCGCCTCCTTCTCGTCCAGGTCGCACATCACGACCAGCAGGCCCTCGGCCTCGGTGCGCAGCCGCGCGAACCCCTTCCTGTGCACCTTCAACGCCGGCGTGCGGAACCAGGTCGACTCCTCGACCTCCGGCAGGTCGGCCACGAGCGCGAGCACGTCGTCCCAGGTCATGCTGATCATCCTGCCCCGTGGGCGGGACGGTGTCGTGAACGAAACGGAGGCGCCGTCAGGGTGCGGCGGTCTCCGTGGCGGTCGGTTCGGGCGCGGTCGTCGTCGGTTCCGGCTCGGGCGTGGTGGTCGTGGGCTCCGGCTCGGGGCTGGTCGTCGTCGGCGGCGGGGTCGTCGTCGCGGGCGGACGGGTGGTCGTCGCTGCGCCGCCGGGGTTGCGGGTGGTGGTCGCCGGGCGGGTGGCGGGGGCGGACGAGGTCTGCGTCGCGACCGGGACCTCCTCGGAGGCGGTACCCGGGTTCTCGCCGCCGCGGGCCAGCAGCGCGACGATCACGACGACGAGTGCGACCAGCGCGCCGATGCCGACGTAGACGCCGGTCTGGGTGCGCCGGGGCGGCTCGGCGTAACGCACGTCGTGCGGCACGGGCGCGGCGGCGCGGCGGGCCGGTGTCGACGAGTGTGTCGATGGTGGTGTCGGCGGTGTGCTCGACGGCGGGAGCGGGCGCGTCCCGCCCGGAGGCGTGCCGGCGCCGCGTGCGGAGGCGCCGAAGCCCCCGTCGGGCGGCCGGATCGGGGGTGGCGTCCGCGGCCCGGACGGCGCCGAGGCCGACCCGCCCGTCGGCGCGGCGGGCGCGCCGGGCAGGCGGCCCTGCGGCGGGCGGGGCGGGGCACCCTGGCCGCCGGAACCGGGGCGGCCCGGCGCGCCGCTGCGCCCGAAGGCCGGCCCGCCGGCACCGGAGGCACCCCCGGCACCCGCAGCGCCCCCAGCACCCGCAGCGCGGGCAACACCTGCGGCACCTGCAGCCCCGGCAACAGCGCCCGCAGCACCTGCGGCCGCGGCGCCGAACGCGGCCCGCGGCCCGCTGCCCGGGCCCGCCCCCCGCCCCCCGGCGGCGATCCGGCCGGGCGCCGGGGGTTGCGGCGACACCGCGATCGCCGCGCCCTTGGCGATGGCGTTCTTGGGGTCGGCGTCGACGGCCACCGGCCGGTCCAACTGCTCGGACACCATCTGCGACACCAGCGGGATCCGCGAGGAACCGCCTACCAGCAGCACCGCGGTGAGCCCCTGCGGCGTCAACCCTGCGGACGTCACGGCCCGGCGCAGCGCCGCGACCGTCTCCCCGATCTGCGCGCCGATCCGGTTCTCGAACTCGCTGCGGTGCATCCGGACGGTGCCGCGGGTGCCCGGCAGCAGCACCTGGATGGTGGTCTCGGTGTCGCTGGACAGGGCTTCCTTCGCCTCGGTGCACTCGCGGCGGATGCGGGCGACGGCGGAGAGCACCTCGGGGTCGGTGTCGTCGAGGTCGTCGAAGGCGCCCGGCAGCCCCTCGCGGACGTGGTCGAAGACGACCTGGTCGAAGTCGATGCCGCCGAGCCGCTCGATGCCCTCGGGGCGGCCGAGCAGGTCGAAACCCGCGCCGGTGGCGGTCTTACGCACGACGGCCGCGTCGAAGGTGCCGCCGCCGAGGTCGTACACGGCGATCGTCGACTCCGGCTCGACGCGCTGGTTGGCCGCGTAGGCGACGGCCGCCGCCGACGGCTCGGGCAGGAACGTGACCTGCAGCCCCTGGTGGCCGAACGCCTCGGCGAGCAGGTCCAGCTTGTGCCGGCCCCAGGCGGCGGGGTGGGTGAGCGCGGTCCGGGCGGCGGGCCCGCCCTCACGCTCGGCCACCCGGTCCACCACCCAGCGCACGAGCCGGGCCGACAGGTCCTGCGGCGCCCACGGCCGCCCACCGACGATCACCGGGGTCGGGTCGCCGATGCGGCGCTTGAACTCGCGGACGACCCGGTCCGGGTCCGTGACGGCGCGCCGCTCGGCTGCCTCGCCCACCAGAGTGGTGCCCTCCGCACCGAGGAAGAGCACGGAGGGGATCGTCGCGTTGCGGGTACCGAGGGTGACGACCTCCGGCTGCTGCCCCGGGCCCCGGACCACGGCGGCCGCGGTGAAGGTGGTCCCCAGGTCGATCCCGAGCTGGTAGGTCATGGCGGTTCCTCCGGGCCGGACGTGGGCACATGCTCCCGCGTGGGGGATCGGACGTGGTCCGCACCCCCCAATCCCCTAGTGGGCCCGCGCGGTCCGTTCCCCGATGGCGTGAATGCCACCGGTCCGTAGATTCGTACGACGACACGCCGGGGAGGTGCCCGGCCGCGAGCGGAGGAGGACGGGGTCATGGCCGCGTCGATGTGGGAGGTGACCCGGCTCGTCCTGGGCACGCCCGGCGACGCCGCCGGGATCGCGCAGGCCCACGGTTTCACGATCGAGCAGGTCACGGACCTGCTGCCGCTGTTCCTGGACAACGTCACCACCAGCTACGACGAGGCCGCCGAGCTGCCGTCCGGTCACCCGGACGGGTCGGACACCGGTGCCGTCGCCCGCTGGCTGGAGGGGTGGGCGCAGCAGGTGGGTGACGGGACGGTCGACGTCGTCTCCTTCGGTGGGTTCGGCACCCCTGACCTGGACGGGGATCCGTTCGAGTCCGGTCCGGACGGGTCGGACCAGCCGGCCGTCGACATGTCCGGGGCGGGTCCCGACGAGGCGGCGTCGTTCGGTCTGGGAGGTGTCGAGGACGGCGGATCGCCGGACGCCGGGCCGGATGGCGCGGACCACGGACCGGACGGGGTCGCCGACCACGGCACGCCGCCCGACGTCGACTTCGACGACCCGTTCGACCTGGGCGACGGGCCGGCCACCGACGTGCAGCCCGGCCTCGACGGCGATCTCTCCGGCGATCACCACGACCCGGGCTCCCACCCGCACGACGCGGCCGGGGGCGATGCCCCGTTCCACTGACGGTGCCCGAAGGCGCTTGACGACCCACGGGGGGTGTGCAGCATGCTGCACACCCCCCGTTCGTCGTGGGTGCGTCCGGACGATCGCGCTCCCCCGAGCGATCCCCGTACCCCCTAATCCGGGAGGTCCCGCAAGGCCCCCGGGGCCGGAAGGTGAACTCTGGTCCATCCCCGATGACCCGGGGTCGGTGAGGCCCTAACTTTCTCGGCATCGACGAACTGCGGGGCACACGAACCGCAGGCCGCAGGAAGCAGACCCGACGCACACACAGGAGACGACCACCATGGCCGACACCCTCAACGCCCAGGCACTCGCCCAGCTGCTCGACGACCTGATGGCGTACCTCAAGAACAACCCGGACGCCGACCTCGAGGACTTCGCCGAGTCGCACGGCTGCTCCGTCGACGACATCTCGGATTCGTGGAACACGTACTTCTCGGCCGACTTCAGCCGCAAGTACGACATCGACACCGACTACCACCCGTCGCACCCGCCGCACGGGGGTGGGGACAAGGCGCTGAAGGAGTACATCGTCAAGGAGGTCAACACCTACCAGCACTACACGACGGTGAACAACATCACCGACAACTCCTTCAACCAGCAGATCATCGCCGGTGGCGACGTCAACCAGGACATCGACATCGACAACAGCACCAACGTCGCCGACGACGGCGGTGTCCTGATCCGCGACTCGGACGTCGACGACTCGAACATCGTCACCGGCGACCGCAACGTGGTCGACTCGGACGGCAACGCCGTCACCGGCGACGTCTCCACCTCCGCCGACGACGGCGGCCAGGCTGCCACCAACTTCAACTTCGGCGACGGCGACGTGGACAACCGCCAGCAGAACGCCGACGTGGACATCACCAACACCGGTGACAACTCCGCCGATGGCGGCGCGGGCGGCGCCTCGAACCAGGACATCGACTCCGACGCCAACGCCGATGACGGCGGTGCGGGCGGCGCCGGCGCCCACGGCGGTGCCGGTGGCGACGGGATCGACGGCGACCCGTTCATCGGCCTGGGCGGCGGCGGCGACGGTGGCGACGGCGGTGCCGGCGGCGACGGTGGCGACAGCTCGGCCGCGTCGGCCGCGTCGGGCTCCAGCGCCGGTGGTGACGGTGGCGACGGTGGCGACGCCGGCAACACCAACGACGTGAACATCCACTTCTGATCGACCCTGCTGATCGACGGCAGTACCCCGCACGAGCGTGACGGCCCGTGCCCCCGGTGGAGGACCCGGGGGCACGGGCCGTCTTCCGTGTCCGGGTCCCGGTCCGGGCGATCACCGCACGTCCTATCGTGGAGGTCCGGCGCGCAACCGGGCGCGCAACGCTCGCGGAAGGGGGCCTCGGCGTGGCAGTTCCCGACGCGATCCAGCTCGTCGAACTGGCGCTGAAGGCCAGCGACGCCTACGGCAGGCCGGATCTCGCCCACCGGCTGCGGCAGACGCGCAAACGGCTGGGCGACCCGGCCGTGCGCGTGCTCGTCGTCGGCGAGTTCAAGCAGGGCAAGAGCCAGCTGGTGAACGCGCTGGCCGCCGCACAGGTGTGCCCCGTCGACGACGACATCGCCACCGCCGTGCCCACGGCCGTCCGCTACGCGGAGAAGCCCTCGGCGGTGCTGGTCCGGGAGACCCCGGTGCCGCTCGATGCCGCGGACCCCGATCTCGAGCGGCCGGCGCAGCGCACCGAGGTGCCGATCGCGAAGCTGCGCGACCACGTCTCCGAGGCGGGCAACCCGGGGAACAGCCAGCGCCTCACCTACGTCGAGGTGGGCCTGCCGCGCAAGATCCTGCAGGGTGGGCTCGTCCTCATCGACACCCCCGGCGTCGGCGGGCTCGGGTCGGCCCACGGCGCGGCCACGATGGCGGCGCTGGCCAACGCCGACGCGGTCCTGCTGGTGTCGGACGCCGCGCAGGAGTACACGAAGGCCGAGCTGGACTTCCTCGACGCCGCGATGCGGCTGTGCCCGAACGTCGCCGGGGTGCTGACGAAGACCGACCTGTACCCGCAGTGGCGTCGCATCGCCGAGATCGACCGCGGGCACCTGACGAAGGCGGGCGTGCAGGCCCCGCTGTTCGAGGTGTCCTCCACGCTGCGGCTGCAGGCGCTGCAGGACAAGGACAACGACCTCAACGTGGAGTCCGGGTTCCCCGCGCTGGTCACCTACCTGCGGGACGAGATCGTCGCGCAGTCGGACCGGCTGGACCGCAACTCGGCCCGCCAGGAGGTCCTCGGCGTGTGCGAGCAGCTCAACTCCACGATGTCGGCGGAGCTGCTGGCCCAGGAGAACCCGGAGCAGGTGCAGCGGCTCGTCAGCGACCTGGAGGCGGCGAAGGCGCGCGCCGCGCGGCTCAAGGAACGCTCGTCACGCTGGCAGATCACGCTCAACGACGGCATCGCCGACCTCGTGTCGGACATCGACCACGACCTGCGCGACCGCATGCGCGGCATCCTGCGCGACGCCGAGGCCCTCGCCGACGACGCCGACCCGGCCGAGGTGTGGGACCAGTACGCGGCCTGGCTGCACAAGGAGATCGCCACCGCGGCCGGGGCCAACTTCCAGTGGGCCACCGAGCGCGCGCACTGGCTGGCCGAGGTCGTCGCGGACCACTTCGCCTCCGAGGGCGGCACCGTGCTGCCCGAGCTGAAGGTCATGCCGGACGGCGCCGGCCCGCCCCGCATCATGGCGCTGGAGCGTCCGGAGACGCAGGCGACGAAGAAGGTCGACCGGGGGATCAGCGTGTTCCGCGGCGGCTACATGGGCGGACTGATGGTCCTGTTCCCGCTGACGATCGTGGGCCTGGGTGCCGTCGCGCCGTTCGCGGCGGGCGCCGCGGCTCTCGCCCTCGGACGCAAGCAGGTCGTCGACGACAAGAAGCGCGAGAAGCAGCGCCGCCAGAACGACGTCAAGGTCGCGGTGCGCAAGCACATCGACGAGGTGCAGTTCCAGGTCGGCAAGGACTCCCGCGACATGCTGCGGCGCACCCAGCGGGCGTTGCGCGACCACTACACGGCCATCGCCGAGGAGTTGCACACCTCCATCACCGACTCGGTCACCGCCGCCCAGAGCGCGCTGCGCACCACCGAGGCCGAGCGCAAGAAGCGCATCGCGGACCTCAAGGCCGAGATCGAGCGGGTCGAGGGTCTCGCGGGCCGCGCGAAGCGGTTGGCCATCGCGGCATGACGCAATCCTCGCAGTCCTCGCTCGGCCTGGCCGTACGCGCGCTGCTGCGGCGCGCGCTCGACGTCTACGCCGACAGCCCGCAGGCGTCCGGGTGGCTGCGCCACCACCTCGGCCGCTTCGACGAGCCGCTGCGCCTCGCGATCGCGGGCAAGGTGAAGGCGGGCAAGTCCACGCTGCTCAACGCGCTGGTCGGCGAGGACCTGGCCGCCACGGACGCCGGCGAGTGCACCCGGCTCGTCACCTGGTACCAGGACGGGCACGCCCCCACCGTCACGCTCTACCCCGCGGATGGCGGCACCCCTCATCAGCTGCGGATCCGCCGCAGCGAGCGGGGCCTCGCGATCGACCTGGGCGGGGTGCCCGCGGAGAAGGTCGACCGGCTCGTCGTCACGTGGCCGTCGTCGTCGCTGCGCACCACCACCCTCATCGACACCCCGGGCATCGGGTCGCTCTCGGTCGACGTCTCCGCCCGCACCGCGGGTTTCCTCACCCCGGAGGACGCTCCCACCCAGGCCGACGCCGTCCTCTACCTCATGCGCCACCTGCACGCCACGGACGTCGGGTTCCTCGAGTCGTTCCACGACCGCGGGGTCGCGCGGGCGGCGCCGGTGAACACGATCGCGGTGCTGTCCCGGGCCGACGAGATCGGCGTGGGCCGCGTGGACGCGCTGCAGTCGGCCCGCCGGATCGCCATCCGGTACCGCACGGACGAGAAGCTGCGCGGCCTGTGCCAGACGGTCGTCGCCGTCGCGGGCCTCTTGGCCCACACCGGCCGCACGATGCGCCAGGACGAGTACCTCGCGCTCGTCGCGCTGCGCGAGCTCGACGGAGATCAGCTGGACCGGCTCCTGCTCTCCGCGGACCGCTTCGTCCGGCCCGAGGCACTGGACCAGCCGGACGGCGAGATGCGGGCGCGGCTGCTGGACCGCTTCGGGCTGTTCGGCCTGAGGCTGTCGATGATGCTGCTCGGGCAGGGGCTCGCCGATCCCGGAAAGCTCTCGGCCGAGCTGGTGCGCCGCAGCGGCCTGGACGACCTGCGCGGCGTCCTCGCCGCCCAGTTCACCGAGCGCCGGGACCTGCTCAAGGCCCGCTCCGCCCTCATCGCCGTCGATCTGGTGCTGCGCAACGAACCCCGGCCCCAGGCCGCGCCCGTCGCGGCCGAGATGGAGCGGATCCTCGCGGGCGCCCACGAGTTCGCCGAGCTGCGCCTGCTGTCGGACCTGCGGAGCAAGGTCGTCAAGCTGCCGAAGGACCTGGTTGAGGAGGCCGAGCGGCTCCTCGGCGGGGACGGTGGCGCCGCCGCCACCCGCCTCGGGCTGCCCCCGGACGCGCCGGGCCGGGAGCTGCGCGCAGCGGCCCTGGACGCGCTGGGCCGCTGGCGGCGGCGTGCGGAGAGCCCGCTGGCGAGCCGATCGACGGCGGAGGCGGCCCGGGTGATCGTCCGGTCCTGCGAGGGCGTGCTGGCCCGGCTGGGCGGCTGACGCGAGTTCCGCATCCCGCCCGCGTGAGTTGCGGGTTTCGCGGCGCGAGTTCCGCATCCTGCGGCGCCGAGTTCCGCATCCTGCCCGCGCGAGTCGCGGGTTTCACCTGGGCGAGTTGTGGATCCTGTGGCGGCGAGGGCTGCCGTCGGCGCTCAGCCCTTCTGCCCGACCACCTGACGCAACTGGGCGAACAGCTCCCCCCGGCTCGTCGAGCCGAGGCGCTGGCGCATCCGCGCCACGTGGTGCTCCACCGTCTTCGCCGAGATGAACAGCTGCTCGCCGATCTGCTTGTAGGTCAGGCCCTGCAGCACGAGCACCGCAACCTCCCGCTCCCGCTCGCTGAGCGGCCCGGGACTGTCGTCGAGGGCGGTCTCGGGCGCGGGACGGCGGGCGGGTCGCACAAGGGCCTCGGAGTCGGGACCACCCACCGGGGTGGTCGGGCCCTGCAACGCCCGCGCGCAGCCCAGCAGGGCAGCCATGTCGCGGCGGTCCTCGGTTCGGATCGCGGCCTGGCCGGCCAGCCGGCCGCCCTCCCAGGTCAGACCGACGGCATGCAGGCCCCGCGCGGCGGCGTCGACGGCCCCGGCGTCCACCTCGCCGCCCAGCACCCGCAGCCACTCCGTCGCGGCCACGGACATGGCCGTCGCGTACCGGCTCGACTCCGCCACCTCGGCCAGCTCGCTGGCATGGCGCGCCGCGGCGGCCGCGTCCCCGGCGGCGATCGCTGCCTGCAGGCAGGACCAGTGCAGCGGCGCCGACCACAACGGCGGCGACCCGAGCCGGCCGAGGATCGCCCACGCCTGCTCCAGCTGCGGCCGTACCCAGGCCTGCTCCCGCAGCCGTGCGGCGCCGACCAGGAGCTCACCGAGCATCGGCAGCGACCACAGGTCCACCGGGTACCGGACGACAGCCTCCCGTGCCCGGCCCCACACGGCGTGCAACGAGGCGAGGTCGCTGCCCCGGCGGGCGAGCGCCACCTCCAGGACCGCTGCGAGCAGCTCCTCGCGCGGCTCGAGCGTCCCGGCGGGTGTCTCGTCCAGCATCGCCCGCGGGACGGCCCCGCGCTGCACCGCGATCCACGCCTGCAGCAGTCGGTGGCGAACGGTCACCTGCGCCCCGCCCAGCCCGGTCGCGACCACGCCGTCCAGCACCGAGGCGGCCACGCCGATCTCCCCGCTCTGCACGGCGACGAGCGTGGCGTACGCGGCCGGGGTGTCGGGCATCAGCGCCGTCCGCCGCGTCGAGGTCAGGAGCGCCGACGCCCGCGCGAGCTGGGAGAGCGCCCCACCGGGCTCGCCCGTCACGGAGTCCAGCGTGCCCTGGGCGATCAGCTCCTCCACACCGGACGACAGCGCCGTCGACAGGCCGGCGCCGGCGGACGGCTGCAACGCTGCGCGCGCCTGCTCGAGCGCCCCGGCCCCGAGCAGGACGGGGACGGCCAGCGCCGCGTCCGGCGCCCCGGCTTCGGCGAGCCAGCCGTACAGCTGGGCGCTGCGGGCCGGCAGGCCGCGCCGGGCGAGCGCGGCCGCGGCGACCCTGCCCGCACGCACGACCTCGTCCGGGCCCAGCCGCCCCGCCGCGGCGAGGGCCTCGTCGGCGCGGGCGAGGGCGTCGTCGATGCGGCCGCCGAGCATCGCCGCCTCCGCGCGCCGCGCCGCGACGGCCGCCGGTGGGGTACCCGCAGCGACCGCGGCCGCGTAGAAGTCGTCGGCCTCGGCGGATCCCTGCGCACCTGCGGCGTCACCTGCGGCGTCACCTGCGGCGACGAACAGCTCCGCCATCCGCGGCCCGGCCACCCCGGCACCGAGCAGACCCCGCGCGGCCCCGACGACGTCGCCGCCGCGGCGCAGCTCGATCTCGGCGAGCTCGCGCCGCAGATCCAGCACCTGGCGGGGCGGGGTCGCGGCCAGGATCGCCTCGCAGACCAGCGGGATCGGGCTGCCGTCCGCTGCCAGCAGGCCCGTGGCGCGAGCGGCGTCGAGGAGGTCGTCGACGGCGGCGTCGGAGGACGGCCGCGGGGCGGTGAACCCGGACGGGGCCGCGGGCGCGGCGGTGTCGAACACCCGTGGCGGCGGGGGGAGTGCCCTGCCCGAGGGGGCGCCGATGGGAGGATCCCCGAACCCGGCGGAGCCCCCCAGGCCCGCGACACCGCCGGAGCCCGGCGGGGCGGCGGCGTCGGCGGCCGTCGCGAACCTGCCCGTGGTCACCTCGAACCCGTCGCCCGATGCGCCTGCCCCGCCGAACCCGCTGCCTGCGCCGGGCCCGCCGAACCCGCCGCCTGCACCGGGCCCGCCGAACCCGCCGGCTCCGCCGAACCCGTGCCCGGTCTCGCCGGACCCCCCGGACCCGCCGCGCGCGAGCAACGCCGCCAGCACGTCCGCGTCCGCCGTGGCAGCGACGGCCCGGGCCAGGAGCAGCCCGCGGACGCCGTCGTCGAGCGCGGCGAGGTAGTAGCCGAGCTGTGCGAGCAAACCCGCGGGCGCCCGCTCGGGCAGCGGTACGGCCGTCGGGTCCTTCGCGGGCGCGAGCGGGAGCAACGCGGCGAGCAGACGGTCCACGAGCAGCGGGACCCCTGCCGTCCGAGCGACGACGTACTCGACGAGATCGCGACGCGGCCGGTCCGGCAGCAGACGGGCGGCGCGGGCCGCGACCCCGCCCGGTTCGAGCGGCTCCAGGACCAGCGGAGGCCGCTCGGCAGCCAGCCGGGCGCCGAGCGCGGCGAGGGCGGGCCGGCGCGGCCACGGCCGGTGCGCCACGACGACGACGCCGCCCGGCGCCGCGGCGATCTCGGTGAGGTGGGCGAGCGCGGCGTCCGGGAGCAGGTGGGCGTCGTCGATCACCACGACTCCACCGGCGTCCGCGGGAACCTCGCGCTGCACGGTGGCGCCCGCCTCGCGGTGCACGCGTGCGATCGCGTCGAGCAGGACGGTCTTGCCGTGCCCACCAGGGCCGACGACGTCGAGCCGCGGCACGCGCGCCGGATCGGCCATGATCTCGCGCACGAGCCGCCGCGGCGGTGGTGCGCCGGTGAGCGGCGCGTCCGGCGGCCCGGCGGGGTCCGGTGTCTGCGCCACGATCCCGGAGCGTACCGAGGCCGCCGAGCTACCCCGACCGGACGAGCGCCCCGGCGCGGAGGGTGGGTCGGCTCCCGCAGCGCCGTGGCGGTCCGGTCCCTGCGGCTCCCGGCCTGCACCACTCGCCGGGGGCATGCAGCTCGGGTGTCGATCAACCCAGCGTGCCCAGCACCCGCTTCCAGGTGAGCTCGTCGAGCGCCCGTCCGGCGACGGCGACCGGCCCGGTCGGCGGGCCGGCGATGGTGTGCGGCCCGGGCGCGGCCCCGAGCATGCAGCGCAGGGCCTGCTCCCCCGGCCCACGGTCGACGCGGACGTCACGGGTGAGCAGCGGCCAGGTCTCCCCGCCGATGAGGCCGGTGCGGCCCTCGGTGGCGTGCTCGGTCTGGAAGGCGAGGACGGCCTGCTCGGTGCCGGGGCCGAACTCGCCGCTGGGCTCGACGGCGTGCCCCGCGCCGCACAGGAGGTGCTGCGCGGCGGTGACGGCCGGGCCGCGATCTCCCGGCGAGAGCAGCGGCCAGACCGGCTGCAGCGCCATCGCGGCGGCGAGCGGCTTGCCGACGAGCGTGCCGACGTCCGTGCGCAGCTGCGGGAGCAGGCCGTAGAGCTGGTCACCGGGGCAGGCGGTGTCCCGGTACTCGCGGTGGCCGCGGATCTCGGCGGGTGCGATGCCGTAGCGGGTGCAGAGGGTGGCGAGCATCTCGCGCAGCCGGTCGAGCTGGGGCCGCGGCGGGATGGCGCTGGTGTAGATGCCCTCGTTCTCGATGCCGACGGCCACGTCGTTCTGCCCGGTGCAGTGCGCCCCGACGACGTGGAACTTCCCGCTCTGCAGGGCTTCGAGGCTGCGGTGGCGGCCCTCGAGGACGATGCCGCCGCGGGTGATCGTGAACTGCTGTCCCGAGTCGATCCACCCCTGCCGGTCCATGTGGTGGTTCTGGATGGATCGGGCGAGGCGGATCGCCGCGTCGCGGCCGACGTCGCGGCCGTTCGGATCGGCCGTGTGGTGGACGATGATCCGGATCGGCCGCCGGTCGAGCGTCGCGATCGGCGCCGAGGCCGGGCGCGCACCCCAGCCCGCGCAGTCGATGATCTCCGGCAGGGGCGCCGGTGCGGCCCGGGCGTGGCCGCCGCCGAGAAGGAGCGCGGCCCCACCGGTGGCGCCCAGGAGGAACGCCCGTCGTGACACCCCGTAAACATCCATCGCCGTCGCCCCCTGAAACCCCCGGTCGAGCGAGATCAACGATCACGCTCCGGCGATGTCAAGGGCAATGCCCCCTCTGTGGGGTGACGGTCACCCGTATCAATCGATCCGCAGGTCGGAGTGCATCTTGCCGGAGTTACCGATCAGTAATATGCTGGGGTTACCGGCGAGTAAACGCCCGACCGAGCGACACCTGCGATGACGAGGAGGAGCCGATGGGCCACTTCAGGAGCAACGTCCGCGACCTCGAGTTCAACCTCTTCGAGGTCTTCCGCATCCAGGACGGCCTCGGCTCCGCTCCCTTCGACGGCATGGACGCTGCGACCGTGCGCGACATCCTCGGCGAGCTCGACGGCGTCGCCCGTGGCCCGCTCGCCGCGTCGTTCGTCGATGCGGACCGCAACCCGCCGGTGTTCGATCCCGCCACCTTCTCCGTCGCGCTGCCGCAGTCGCTCAAGAACTCGTTCGCGGTCCTCTGGGACGGCGAGTGGTGGCGGCTCGGCCTGCCCGAGGAGCTGGGCGGGCACGGCGTGCCGCCGTCGGTGCAGTGGGCGGCCGCCGAGCTCATGCTCGGCGCGAACCCCGCCGCCTTCATGTACCTGGCGGGTCCCAGCTTCGCCGCCGTCGTCCATCGCAACGGCACCGAGAAGCAGAAGCACTGGGCGCAGCTGATGATCGACCGGGGCTGGGGCGCCACGATGGTGCTCACCGAGCCCGACGCGGGGTCCGACGTGGGCGCGGGCCGCACCAAGGCCGTCCGTCAGGAGGACGGCACCTGGCACATCGACGGCGTGAAGCGCTTCATCACCTCGGCCGAGCAGGACATGACCGAGAACATCATGCACCTGGTCCTGGCCCGCCCAGAGGGTGCGAAGCCGGGGACGAAGGGGCTCTCGCTGTTCCTGGTGCCCAAGTTCCACTTCGACCCCGAGACCGGCGAGCCCGGCGAGCGCAACGGCGCGTTCGTCACCGGCGTCGAGCACAAGATGGGCCTCAAGGCCTCCACCACCTGCGAGCTGACCTTCGGCCAGCACGGGACGCCTGCGGTCGGCTGGCTGCTCGGCGAGGTGCACGACGGCATCGCGCAGATGTTCGAGGTCATCGAGCACGCCCGGATGCTCGTGGGCACCAAGGCGATCGGCACCCTCTCGGCCGGCTACCTCGCGGCGCTGGAGTACGCGAAGGAGCGCGTCCAGGGCGCGGACCTTCCGCGGATGCTGGACAAGACGGCCCCGCGCGTCACGATCACCCACCACCCGGACGTGCGCCGGATGCTGATGCTGCAGAAGTCCTACGCCGAGGGCATGCGGGCGCTCTACCTCTACACCGCGACGTTCCAGGACGCGATCCGCGCCGGCCGCGCGGCGGGAGCCGACGTCGCGCTGGAGGAGTCGGTCAACGACCTGCTGCTCCCGATCGTCAAGGGCGTCGGGTCGGAGCGGGCCAGCGAGATGCTGCAGCTGTCCCTGCAGACCCTGGGCGGCTCGGGTTACCTGCAGGACTACCCCATCGAGCAGTACATCCGGGACGCGAAGATCGACTCGCTCTACGAGGGCACCACGGCGATCCAGTCGTTGGACTTCCTGTTCCGCAAGATCGTCCGGGACAACGGCCGAGCGCTCACCCACGTCGCGGGCGAGATCCAGCGCCTCCTGGACTCGGGTGCCGGCAACGGGCGGCTCAAGGAGGAGCGGGCGGCGCTCGCCACCGCGCTCGCCGACGTCCAGGCGATGCTCGGTGCCCTCACCGGCTACCTCATGGCCTCGGCCGAGGGCCCGTCGAACATGTACAAGGTCGGCCAGCACAGCGTGCGGTTCCTCATGGCCGTGGGCGACCTGGTCGTCGGGTGGCTGCTGCTGCGTCAGGCCGAGGTCGCCCTCACGGCCCTCGCGGGCGACGTCTCCGCGAAGGACAAGGCCTTCTACGAGGGCAAGTTGGGCGCGGCGCGGTTCTTCGCCGCCACCGTGCTGCCGCTGCTCACCGCGCAGCGCGCCGTGATCGAGAACGCCGACAACTCCCTGATGGAGCTGTCCGAAGCGGCGTTCTGACGGGGCGTGGGCAGCCGTCTCCCGCGCGGCTGCCCGCGC
>JBFWRR010000016.1:82255-86237 GCA_050248815.1 Pseudonocardia sp.
GCGCGTCCCGGGCTCGGCTCCGCTGGGCCGCTCGCCCGCGCGCTGCCCTCGCCGCGCCGCGCTCCCGCCGCGCCGCTTGTCCCGCGCTCCCGATTGCGCGAACGGCACGTACGGGAAGTAGGCCTTCCTAAACGGGCCGTTCGCGCCACTCGCCGGGCCGGGCCGCGCGCTGGCGGGGCACGCGCCTCGCGCCTCGCGTCTCGCGCCTCGCGCCGCACGCCCGTGGGCCGGGTCGGGCCGAGCACGCTGCTCCCGATTGCGCGAACGGCACGTACGGGAAGTAGATCTTCCTAAACGGGCCGTTCGCTCGGGCCGGGGGCCGGGAGCACGGGGGTCCGGACGGGTGGCGGGACAGGCGAGCGACGGATCGGCCGCCCAGTTGTCCACATCGCTGCGACCTGTCCACAGAAGACGGATTCGTTCGTCCTCGGGGTTTGCGGCGCCCCACCATCGACGGTATGCCTTTCCGACGCAACAGCTTGCGCACCTCGGACCTCGCCGATCTCTTCGGAGACCACGTAGTCCGGGTCGCGGATCTGGAGGAAATCGGTGTGGGGCGGCGGACGACCGCACATCGCTGCCGGAGCGGGGGCCCGTGGCGCTGGATGCTTCCCGGCGTGGTCCGGCTGAACAACGGCCCCGTGACCAGGGACGACCACCGCCGCGCCGCGCTCGTCTATGCGGGACCTCGCGCGGTCCTCACCGGGCTCGACGCGCTGCACCTGTACGGCCTGGGCCGCCTTCCGGCGCCTGCCGGCCCGGTGCACGTGCTCGTTCCGGCCGGGGTCCGGCGGGCGGGCAGCGGTCGCGTCCTCGCCGAGCGCACCGAGCGGCTGCCCGATCCTGTGCCCGGGCGCTGGCCGCTCGCCCCCGTCACCCGCGCCGCGCTGGATTTCTGCCGTCGCAGCCGCGACCTCGACGTCGTTCGCGCAGTCCTCGCCGAGGCCGTGCAGAGTCGACGATGCACGCCGGCCGAGTTGCGTGCCGAGCTCGCGCTCGGCTGCGGGCGCGGCAGTGCCCTCCCGCGGGAGGTGTTGCGGGAGATCATCGACGGCGTCCGCTCCGTGGCCGAGGCCGACGCTCGGCGGATCGCCCTGTCCAGCGGCGTCCCGCGGCCCCGCTGGAACGTCACGCTCGTCGATCTGGAGGGCAGGCGGGTCGCGATGGTCGACGGGTGGTTCGAGGAAGCCGGAATGGCGTGGGAGATCGACTCCCGGGAGTACCACTCGCTCCCCGGAGACTACGAGCGCACCGTGGAACGTCGTGCTGCGCTCATGGCTCTCGGCGTGGTCGTGATGCAGACCCTGCCCTCCGCGTTGCGCCGGGACCCCGATGGCGTGCGCTCGCAGCTGCGGACGAACCACGCCCGCGCCGTGCTCCTCCCGCCACCCGTCGTCCGCGCCCTGCCGTCCTGAACCGCCGCGGGACCGAGCGAACGGCACGAATAGGAAGACCTACTTCCCGCACGTGCCGTTCGCGCGGATGAAGCGGGCGGAGCGGCGCGAGCGCCGCGCCTCAGCTCGCGATGTAGGACGCCAGCTGCTCGCGCTCGACCTCCAGCATGTCGATGCGCGCCTTCACGAGGTCGCCGATGCTGACGATCCCGCGCAGCTCGCCGTCCACCACCACCGGCAGGTGTCGGAAGCGCCGTTCGGTCATCACCCTGGCCAGGTCCACGACGCTGTCGCCGGGCGAGCACGTCGTGACCTGGGTGGTCATGATCTCCGAGACCCGCTGTGCCAAGAGCTCGGATCCGCTCTCGTGCAGCTGCCGCACCACGTCCCGCTCGGAGACGATGCCGACGAGCTGCCCGTCGTCCACCACCGGCAGCGCGCCGATGTTGCGTCCGGCGATCAGCGCGATCAGATCGCCCACGGTGGCGGACGGCCCGATCGTCACCACGTCGGCGCCCTTCCCGCGAATGACGTCGGCGATGTGCATGACGAACCCCCGATCGTGAGTTTGGGTCGCCACCGAGAGTACGAACCGCCGGGGCGCGATCGGAAGGGCCGAGACCCGATCAGCGCAGGTGAGTCACTGTTCGCATACGACGATCGGGGACGGGTTGTACCGCACCGTGCGAGTTTCGGTACGGGTCTGCCCGGTGCTGATCTCCCGCAGCGTGCGGGTGTCGGTGATGGTGAAACCGGGGCCGCCCTGGGTCGGGCTGCACGGCTTGCCCTTGGGGATCGTGACCGTCTGCGGCTGCGTCGGGTTGGTCCGCGGGCCCGGGGTGGAGGTCACCTCGTAGCGCTTGGTGCCGTACATCCGCACGGTGATCGTCGACGGTGTCCAGGTGGTCTGGATGAGCACGCCGGTCGGGTTGTCGTTGCGGAAGCGCAGGTCGATGGCGCCTGCGACCACGGTGGCCTCGCGGCCGGCCGGGTAGCGGCTGATGTAGAAGCTGTGCTCCTTGTGCTCGACGTCGACCATGCCGGCGAAGTACGCGGCGTTGTACAGCGTCGTCGCGACCTGCGAGGTGCCGCCGCCGATGCCGCGCGACGGGGCGCCGTCGTCGATGACGCCCGCCTCGACATAGCCGTTCGCGGCGTTGCGGGGCAATGTCGCCGCGTTCAGGCTGAACGTCTCGCCCGGCTTGACGATGGTGCCGTTGACCTGCTCGGCGGCCCGCTTGATGTTGATGCCGGAGTCCGGCTTGAAGCCGCCGGTGGTGAACTCGCTGATCAGGCCGGTGATGCCCAACCCCTTGAGGTCCTCGGTGGTGAGCTCGGCAGGCTGGTCGGAGTAGACGGCGGTGAGCTCGCGCGGACCGGTGCCGGTGATCACCTGCAGCATGTCCTTGAGGGTCGCCGGGTAGTCGATGCCCCGCCCGTCCTGGGAAGGGACGATGACCGGGGCGCCGGAGGCGAAGCTGATCGCCGCGTTCCGGCCCGGCGTCTCCGTGGATGCGAGCTGCGGGCGCACCGCCTCCTCGACGACCTCCGGGTTCAGCCCGGGCACCAGGCCCTTGCCCTGCTCGGCGGTGAAGGTGAGGGCCGCGGCGATCGTCTCCGGCTGGACCGTGGCGCTCGTGTCCTTCTCCCCGAGGATCGTGACGGGCCCCGAGACCGCAGGTGCGGCGACCTTCTGGATCGCGGTCTGCACGTCCGCGGGGGTCGTGATCGGCGGCAGCTCGGTGAGCGGCAGCGCGACGGGCTCGCCGTTCGCCCAGTCACGGCGCAGCACCTCGGCGGCGGCCCGAACGTCGAGCTGCTGACCGGCGACCGGGTCCACCGCGGTCGCCCGGGTGCCCTCGAACGCCACCGTGCCCTCGACCGGCGCGCGGTCCACGACGGGCGCGAGCTGCTCGAGCGCGCCGATGAGGGCGTCGTCGTCGCTGACGGTGGTGACGCCGACCTCTCGCGCGCTGAAGAAGGACGTGATCCGGGTGATCGGGTTGAGCGGCTGGCTGCCGGCCCGCTCCAGGGTGGCGTCCCAGTCGATGTGCAGGCCCGCGGTGCGGGGGTCGATCTCGCTCGTCACCTGCCCGACCGTCACCGGGACGGGACGCGTCGTGCGCGGCTCGATCTCCGAACGCAGCTCCTGTTCGGCCGCGGCGTGGTCCATGCCACCGACCGCGACCCCGGCCACGGTGACCCCGCGGGGCACGGCGCCCAGACTGAGCACGACGTCGACCACGTAGAGCAGCGCGAGCAGGCCCACCACCGCTGCGACGACGATCAACGGCTTGCGCCGTCCGGGCCCCGCACCGGTATCGGTGTCGGGGCCGGCGTCCGTCGGGGCCGGGGGGTCGACCAGGCCGACGGCGGTGGGTGCCGTGCCGGTGATCGCCGGCATCACCTCGGTGGGCTGCTCCACGGTGGGTTCGAACAGGGCGCCGGGCCTGCCGACCGGGGATGCCGACGGCCCCGCGGGGGTGCCGGTCCGCATGGCCTGCGTGGGCTGCTCGGAGGACTGGAACCAGGGGCTCCGCCCTGCGGCCGCGGTCGTCGCAGGGACGGGTGCGGTGCCGACGGGTGCG
>JBFWRR010000017.1:0-4258 GCA_050248815.1 Pseudonocardia sp.
CCGCGCTCGTGGTGGCGGGGACGACGACGGCGGTGGTCGCCGGGGTGTCGAAGGCATCCGGCGCGGACCGAGCCGTCGTGACGAGGATCGTGGACGGTGACACGATCGATGTCGAGATCGACGACCGCGTCGAGCGCGTCCGGTTGCTCAACATCGACACCCCGGAAACGGTCGATCCCGACGAGGACGTCCAGTGCCTCGGCCCCGAGGCGGCCGCTCACCTGGCCGAGCTCATCCCGGTCGGGTCGACGGTGGACCTGGAGTACGACGAGGCGCGTCTCGACGGCTACGGACGCACTCTTGCCGGAGTGTTCACCGACGGTGGCCTGCTCGTGAACGCAGAGATGGCCCGCGCCGGCCTCGCGATGCCGGTTGTCGTCGGAGGGAACGATCGGTTCGCGCCCGAGGTGCGTGCCGCGAACGCCGAGGCGGCCGCTGCTGCTCGCGGTCTCTACTCGCCGCAGATCGACTGCACCGTGCCCGCGCAGGTGGATAACGTGGTGGCCGCGCTTCGGTCGATGCCGACCGCGAGCAGCCTGTCGGCGGACGCGACAGCTACGCAGCTCGCCGAGGCCGCGACCGCCGCCCTGGCGGTCAAGGCTGTCGCACAGCGGCTCACCGCCCGCCTGGCCGGCACACCGAAGGGCGTGATCTGGTCCGTCCTCGACGACTCCCGCAGAACCGGCCTGCGCACGCAGCTGGCCGGTGTCCAGAACGTCGCCGAGCACGAGGCCACAGGGCTCTCCCGCGCGGCGGCTGCGAAGCGCAGCGCTGCGGCAGTGTCGCCGGAGCCCGAGCCGAAGCCGAAGCCGAAGCCGAAGGCGTCGACTCCCACCACCCCGAAGCCGAAGGCGGCAGCGACGCCCAAGCCCACTCCCCAGCCCGAGACGACCTCGAAGCCTGAGGCGAAGTCGCAGGGCTCCGGCGGGAATCCCTACCCGGGCTACACCGGACCACGCTGCTACGCCCCGGGCGGCAAGACCTGGAAGCCCTGCTGAGGCCTCCCGCGATGTGAGCTGATCAGGAGAGTGGGTGCTGGTCAGCGGTCGCGCAGCGCTGCCACCACCGCGCGGACCCGCGGATCCGCGCGCAGCTCCTCCAGGCTCGCCGGCAGCGGTAGCCGCCAGTTCGGGTACTCGTCGACGGTGCCGGGCAGGTTCGGCTGGCGCGGCTCCCCGACCAGGTCGTACGGCGAGACGAGCACCAGCCGCGACCGCGACCGGGCCAGCAGCGCGTGCATCGCGAGCACGATCGCGTCCTCGTCGGGGCCCTCCTCGACGAGACCCTCGGCGTGCAGCACCGCCACCATCTCGGCCCGTTCGGCGCGGGCGCGCTCCTCCTCGGCCGGGACGTCGGTCAGCAGGCCCAGCTCCGCCCGCACCCGGACGTGCTCGCCGCGCAGGAATCCCGACGCCGTGGGTAGGTCGTGGGTGGAGACCGTCGCCACCGACGACTCGGGCCACGCGCCCGGCGGGAGCAGCGGCTGCGCCGGGTCGTCCAGGTCCCGGGTGAACCACAGCACCGACGAGCCCAGCATGTTCCGCCGTGCCAGCCCCTCGGTGACCTCCGCCTCCACGGTGCCCAGGTCCTCGCCGATCACCATCGCCCCCGCGCGGGACGCCTCGAGCGTGAGGACGGCGAGCATGACGTCGGCGTCGTAGTGCACGTACGTGCCGCGCTCCGGCGACTCGCCCGGCGGCACCCACCACAGCCGCCACAGCCCGGCGACGTGGTCGATCCGCAATCCGTCCGCCTGGCGCAGCAGGGCACGCAGCAGGTCGCGGTAGGCGGCGTAGCCGGTGGCGTCGAGCCGGTCCGGGCGCCACGGGGGGAGGCCCCAGTTCTGGCCCTGCCGGGAGAAGTCGTCGGGCGGCGCGCCGACGTTCACCCCGAGTGCGAGGACGTCCTGCAGCGCCCACGCGTCGGCGCCCTCGGGGTCGCAGCCGACGGCCAGGTCGTGGATCACCCGCACCCCCGCGGCGCGCCCGGCGTCGCGCGCCGCGGCCAGCTGCTCCTGCACCCGCTCCTGCACCCACGCGTGGAACGCGATCCGCGGGGCCAGCTCGCGTCGCGCCGTCGCGACGTCCGGGGCTCCGGGATGGCGCAACCCGGCGGGCCACGTGCCCCACCGGGCGCCGTGTCGCTCGGCGAGTGCGCAGAACGTGGCGAACTCGACGAGGTCCGCGGGGCCCCGCGGGGCCGGCCGACCGTCGGCGTGCCACATCAGCTCCAGTGCCGCGCGCTTCGCCGCCCACACCCGGTCGTGCTCGATGCGGGCGTGGGTGACCGGGCGCAGCGCGTCCACCTCGGCGCGGACCTCGGCGCAGGCGCGATGGTAGGCGTCCAGATCGGTGATGCGCAGCGCCAGCGGCGTGCCGAACCGGCGGCTCGACGGCGTGTACGGCGAGGGCTGCACCGGCGGCACGGGGGTGATCGCGTGCAGCGGGTTCAGCAGCACCGCGCCCGCGCCGTCCGCGCCTGCCCAGCCGACGAGCTCGCGCAGGTCGCCCAGGTCGCCGATGCCCCACGACGCCGCCGAGTGCAGCGCGTAGAGCTGCAGCATCCAGCCCCAGCCGCGATCGGGCGAGGGCAGCGACGGCGGCGCGACAACCACCGTCACGACCCGGTCCGCCAGCTCCAGCCGGTACCAACCCGGTTCGAGCCCGGCCGGGATCGCCCCCTCCACGGGACGGCTCGCACCGGAACCGTCGAAGAGGACGGCCGGGCCGGGCAGCGGGTACGGGACGTCCGTGCGGACGGCGACCGTGCCGGGCATCCGGACGTGCTCCCGTGCTCGCGCGAGCTCCGCGCGGCGTGCCCCGGGAGTGGCGGCGTCGACGTCGAGGAGCCCGAGCACCCCGATCACCACGTCCTCGGCGACCCGCACGAGCTGCCGCCGCCCGTCCCGGT
This sequence comes from Pseudonocardia sp., assembly GCA_050248815.1. Lineage (GTDB taxonomy): Bacteria > Actinomycetota > Actinomycetes > Mycobacteriales > Pseudonocardiaceae > Pseudonocardia. The sequence goes on from JBFWRR010000017.1 coordinate 2,911, forward strand.
AGGCCGTCGCCACCCCGTGTGCCGCGGCGAGCTCGGCGAGATCGGGATCCAGCCCGTCGCTGACCATGGCGTCACCCTGACAGAGGGGACCGGCGGCATCCGATCGGGGGAGTCTGGACGATCTTGTGACGGGCCGTTCCCGACACGGGTCCAACTGGCGGCGGCCGTGGTGATTCTGCTGCTAGCGTCCGTGATTCCCGGGATCCCCCGACTTCGCCGAGCACGCGGGAGCGGCACGTGAGTGAGCAAGGTCTGGCCGCGCGGGCCCTCGCGGCCCTGCTGCCGTCGCGGCGGCGGGCGAACGCCGCCTCGGTGCGGACGGTGGCCGATCTCGTCCGGGAACGGGAGCAGGCCGAGGCCGAGTTCGCGACCGGGGACGAGGCGGGCACACCTTCGCCCGGGGACGGCGACGAGGCGGGCACGCCACCGTCCGGGGACGGCGACGAGGCGGGCACGCCATCGCCCGGGGACGGCGACGAGGCGGGCACGCCACCGTCCGCAGACGGGGGCGCCGCGTCCGTCCCGGCCCCGGATGACGGGACGGGCCCCGGCCCCGTCCGCACCGCGTCGCATACGCCGGTCCCGGTACCCGTCCCCGTGGTGACGCCCGCCGTGTCTCCGCCGGTCGCGCAGCGGCTCGCCGAGACGCGCCGCGTCGCGCCCCGCATCGGCTGGGGTGCGGAGGACGGACCGGACCCGAGGCACGGTGTGGCCCCGGTCGTCGCCTGGGACGGCGGCGTCGACGCGGACGTCGAGTCCGGGGCGGCAGCCGGTGCCCACGAGCCGGACACTCGGGCGAGCACCAGCGAGGGGAGCGACGCCGACGGAACGGAGGCAGCCGCGGCGGAGCCGGCCGATCCGGGCACCGACCGCGGCACGGCTCGGGACGCCCTTTCGGCGGACGCGGACGGGTCTGCGGGTCCGGACGGGGATCGGGCGACCGTCCCGGTCGTCGTGTCCGGTGTGTCGCCCGCCTCGCCGGATCTGGACGGGCCAACGGATCCGGACGTGGATCGTGCGACGGTGCGGCTCGCTCTGGTCGCGGCGGATGCCGCGCCGGACGACCCCGGCCCCGACCCTGGCATCGTGCCCGCCCTGCCTGGCGAGTTCGCGTTCGGCGCCGGGAGCGCGCCGACCACACCGGCGTCCACGGCCGGCCCCACCGTCGACGCCGCGCCCGCCGCGCCTGCCGGGGACGCCGCGCCGGCCGCGCCTGCCGGGGACGCCGCGCCCGCCGCGCCTGCCGGGGACGCCGCGCCCGCCGGGAACGCCGGGGACGCCGCGCCCGCCGGGAACGGCGCGCCCGCCGCGGCCGGAGCCGACGGCGACGGAACCGACGGCGCGGACG
>JBFWRR010000017.1:4358-80972 GCA_050248815.1 Pseudonocardia sp.
GACGCCGCGCCCGCCGCGCCTGCCGGGGACGCCGCGCCCGCCGGGAACGCCGGGGACGCCGCGCCCGCCGGGAACGGCGCGCCCGCCGCGGCCGGAGCCGACGGCGACGGAACCGACGGCGCGGACGGCGGCCGGGTGCGGTCCGTGGAGCCGTCCACGACCGGCACCGGCGGGACCTCCGCCCCGGCTCCGCTGCCCCGGCAGTCCGGCGCCTTCCCGATCAACGTGGTCACGGGTGCGAACTCGGCGGCCCTGGCCACCGAGGCCGGTGCCGTCCCCGGCCTGGTAGCCGGTGGCGCGCTCCCGCGCGCCTCGGTCCGCGGCGAGCCGCCCGTCCGCGTCGAGGCTGCCGCCCGCCGCCCGTCGGCCGTGCCCGCGCTGCTCTCCGACGCGGAGCTGCGGGAGGCGCTCGGCGAGGATCCGGAACCGGAGGAGGCCGAGCCCGAGCCGTCGGTCGTCGCGATGACGACGGCCTCGACGCGCCCGGCTCCGACGCCGCCCGTGCGGACCGGCGCACTCGCCCCGCCGTGGGTGCGCGCGGCGCTGATGGGTGCCGAGCCCCGGTCGAGCGCCACCCCGGAACAGGCGGCGGCGACCCGTGCGCTGCGCCGTACGTTCGGCGTGCCGCAGGACCCGGGGCCGGTGACGCTCGCCGGCGTCGGGCCGGTGGCAGCGGTCGCGGTGCTCCCGGAGACCCCGGCGCAGGCCGTGCCCGAAACCGTGCCCGAAACCGTGCCCGAGAGTGAACCCGGGATCACACCCGAGATCACGCAGGACGGCGCACCGGTCCCGGTCCCGGTCCCGGTCCCGACCCGGAAGCCGCGACGGCCCACCCCCCGCACGCTGGTGGGCGCGCCGGTGCCCGTCCGCTACCGCGCGACGCGACGGGACGGCGAGCCCGTGCCGGGGGCGGAGATCACCGCCGTGGACCGCAGCGGTGTCACGGTGGTCGACGGCATCGCGGGCCCGGACGGCCGCGGCCGGTTCGTCGTGCAGCAGCCGGGTCCGTACATCCTGGTCGGGGCGGCGCCCGGGTTCCAGCCGGGCGCGGCGGCGGTGGACGCCGTCGGGGGCACGGTGGACGTGGACGTCCTGCTGGTGCGCTCGTCCTCGGTCGCGGGCGTCGTCCGGCTGGACGGCGAGCCGGTGCCGCACGCGCAGGTCACGTTGGTGCAGGACGGCGAGGTCGTCGACATGGTGCAGGCGAACCGCGCGGGCCGTTTCCGGATCGCGGACCTCACGGTCGGCGAGTACGCGCTGGCCGTCGCCGCCGACGGTTGCCCGCCCACGGTGATGGTGGTCGCGGTGCCGGAGGAGGCCGACCTGTCCCACGACGTCGATCTCGCGTCGCCCCCGTCGTGATCGTCGACGGGTCCCTGCAGGGCGTCGGCGGCGTCGAGCTGTTCTGGCAGGGGTGGCTGCCCGAGGGTTCGCCGACGGCGATCCTGCTCGTGGCACACGGGCTCGGGGAGCACTCCGGGCGCTACCGGACGGTGGTGGACGCGCTGCTGCCCGACGGCTGGGCCGTGTACGGGCTGGACCACCGCGGCCACGGCCGTTCGGGCGGGATGCGGGCGCACGTCGAGGACTACGACCACTGGCTCGCGGACTTCGACACGTTCCGCAGGGCCGTCGTGGCCCGCCATCCCGGCCTCCCGGTGTTCCTCCTGGGCCACAGCATGGGCGGTCAGATCGCGCTCGCCTACGCGCTGGAGCACCAGGACGAGCTGGCGGGCCTGGTGCTCTCGGCGCCCGCGCTCGCGAACACCTCGGTGCCGCGTCCGTTGCAGCAGGCGCTGAAGGCGGTGGCGCGGGTCGCGCCGACGCTGCGCCCGAAGGTGCTGGACCTGGACAAGATCAGCAAGGATCCGGAGATCGTCGCGGGCTACCACGCCGACCCGTACGTCTTCCACGGCAACGCCACGCTCGGGCTGACCGCGGCGCTGGTGCGCCGGTTCGACGACCTGCCGGAGCGGGCCCGCGAGCTGCGGCTGCCGGTGCTGATCCTGCACGGCACCGACGACGTGCTCACCGATCCGGCCGGGAGCAGGCGGCTGGAGCAGACATGCGGCTCGCCGGACCGGACCGTGCGCTACTACGACGGGCTGTGGCACGAGATCTTCCACGAACCCGAACGCGAGGGGCCCCTGGGTGATCTGCGGGAGTGGCTCGCCGCCCATCGCGGATGATCCCACGATGCGAGACGGGCTGGCGGCGTGCGGGCCACCTGCGCCACCATGCCTGCCGTGGCATCCGCGGCGTTCCTCACCCCGTTCTGGGGCCGTCGCCGGGCCGATCATTTCGACCAGTGCTGTCGCGCGAGCTGACCCGAGTACCCGGTCCGCTCACGTCCACTGGAGTGTTCCCGTGCTTCTGCACGCCCCGCGCCGCGGCGCGCCCTCGTCCCTGCGCAGCCTCACCGAGCTGACCCGCCGGATCGCCGCCGAGGTGCGCGCCGGCCGCCATCCCATCGAGGTCGATGCGACGCAGCGCTGGTACCGGCGCCTGCACCTCGACGTCCGGCTCGACGACTACGTCGACATCTGGCTCATCGGCTGGGCGACGGACCAGAACACGGAGCTGCACGACCACGCGGGCTCGCTGGGCGCGCTCACCGTCGTCTCCGGCACGCTCACCGAGCAGCGCTGGTCGCCCCTCACCCGGCGGCTGCGCACCCGGCCGCTCCACGCGGGCCATAGCGTCTCGTTCGCCCCCGGCCACGTGCACGACGTCGTCAACCACGCCCCGGCACCGGCGGTGAGCGTGCACGCCTACTCGCCGCCGCTCACCGCGATGTCCTACTACGCCGTCGAGCCGGCGGGCCTGCGCCGCACCCGCACCGTTCTCACGGAGGTGACCCCGGGATGACCCGACCGAGGAGAACCGTCGACGAACTGCTCGCCGCCGCCCGGGCCCGGCTGGACCGCGTCGATGCGCACCGGGCGGCCGCGCTGATCGCGGAAGGGGCCGTCCTCGTCGACACCCGGCCCGCGTGGCAGCGGGCCGAGGAGGGCGAGTTCGCGCACGCGCTGGTGATCGAACGCAACCACCTCGAGTGGCGCCTGGACCCGGCCTCCGACGCCCGCATCCCGCAGGCCGTCGACCACGACGTGACCTGGATCATCGCCTGCTCGGAGGGGTACAGCTCCAGTCTCGCGGCCGCGTCCCTGCAGGACCTCGGCCTGCACCGGGCCACCGATCTCGTCGGCGGATTCCGGGCCTGGCGGGCCGCCGGACTCCCGCTACGACGTTCGGAGCAACCTGGTCCCGGCGCCGCATCTCCGACCGAACTGGACCGTTGAACCGGTCAACCGGCGCGTCGGCGGACTGGGGAGCCCCCGCCGACGCGCCGGTTGATCCGTGTCAGGGCTTCGTGTCCGTTCGGATCATCCGGCGGACGGGGCCCTGCCCGGAGGGTGTGGCGGCCCGTTCGCCGGAACCCGGATCACCGACCGATGATCGGCTCGATCGTGAGGCCGACGAGGCCGTCGCGGTGCTTGCGGGCGTGGTGGCCGCAGAACAGCAGGTCGTTCCCGGACGGGAACACGACGCGCACCTGGGCCCGGGCGAAGCAGCGGTCGCAGCGCTGCGCGGCGCCCTCGGCGTTCCAGCGGATCGGGGTGGTCGGCGCGGTCGGTGTCGTCATCGGAGGCTCCCTTCCTGGGTGCCGCCAGCGTGGCCCGGTCCGGGTACGCGCCGACATCGCTTTTCGGCGAGTGGGTCGTGGCGCCGCGGTGACACTTTCCTCACCGTCCGGCAACCCACAGGATCGACGTGAGCGTCGTGCCACGTCCACTCAGGAGCGTCATGGCCATCTCGCTCGTCAGAGCTCGTCGAGCGCCTTCTCGACCCGCCGCACCGAGACCGGGTAGCGCGTCCGCATCGGGTGGGCGTACAGCGACACCCGCAGCTCCTCGATCATCCAGCCGATCTCGTGCAGCGCGGGGGGCGGCTCGGCGCCGGGCGGGACCTCGGTGAGCGCCGCGGCGTACTCGTCGGCGACGGCCCTGATCTGCGCGGTCCACGCGGCGTCCCGGGCGGGATCGGCACGCAGTTTGTCGATCCGGTGCTCGACCGCCTGCAGGTAGCGGGCCAGGTCGCCGAGCCGCGCGGCCCCGGCAGCGGTGACGAAGCCGGGCCCGACCAGGGCGTCCACCTGCGCGGTGACGTCCGCCCGGCCCGCGGCGAGGACGGGCGCCCGCAGGTCGGCGAGCTGGGCCTGCACGCGGTGCCACACGACGAGCACGGCGCGGACGGCGTCGAGCACCTTCAGCGTCGTGGACGGCAGCCGCATCGAGAACAACTTCGCCAGCCGCGCGAAGCCGGCGTCGTCCCGGCACGGACCGCCCGCCGCGGCGATCAGCGCGTCCGCGGCGGCGGTGACGCAGTCCTCGACCAGGGCCGCGACGGAGCCGTGCGGGTTGCGTGAGAGCGTCAGCTTCGCGGCGTTGTCCAGCCCACGCTGCACGTGTTTGGCCGGGGACGGCGTGGCGAGCAGCAGCAGGCGCCGCACGCCCCCGTGGTGTGCGACGTCGCGCTCGGCGGCGGTGGGGAACACGCGGACGTCGACGGTGGCGCCGCGGTCCACGAGCCCCGGGTAGCCGGTGACGACGTGCGCGCCGCGGCGGACGGCGTGCTCGCTCGGGAGCGTCCCGATCGTCCACGACGTGAGCCCGGTGCGCTCGAGGTCCCGCCCGGCAGCCGCGATCTCGTCGCGGACCTGCGGCGCGAGCTTCTCCCGCAACGCCGTGAGGTCCGTGCCGCGGGCGATCTCCGTGCCGGCCTCGTCCAGCACCCGGAAGGTGACGGTGAGGTGCTCGGGCAGCCGCTCCAGCTCCCACGCGTCGCGGGGGATGTGCACGCCGCGCATCCGGCCCAGCTCGCGCTCCAGGCCGTCCAGCAGGGGTTCGGTGTTGATCGAGGACCCGGCCCGCAGCCGCGTGAGCACGGCCTTCGCGTGGTCCGGCGCGGGTGCGAACTCTCGGCGCAGGTTCTTCGGCAGCGTCTTGATCAGGGCCGTGACCAGCTCCTCGCGCAGCCCCGGCACCTGCCACGTGAACGGCGTGGGATCGACCTGGTGCAGCGCCGCGACCGGGACGTCCACCGTCACGCCGTCCGTGTGGTGGCCCGGCTCGAACGCGTACGACAGTGGCAGCGTGAGCCCGCCCGCCTCGACGTGGTCGGGGTAGGCGGCGCGGTCGACGCCCGCGGCGGCGTCCGTGACGAGCTGCTCGGGCGTGAGGTCCAGCAGCTGCGGGTGGCGGCGCGACTCGCGCTTCCACCACGAGTCGAAGTGCCGCCCCGACACCACGGACTCGGGGATCCGCTCGTCGTAGAAGGCGACGACGACCTCCTCGTCCACGACGAGATCGCGGCGCCGCGCCCGGTGCTCCAGGTCCTCGACGTCGTCGAGCAGCTCCCGGTTGCGCTGGAAGAAGCCGTGGCGGGTGTCCCAGTCGCCCTCCACCAGCGCGTGGCGGATGAACAGCTCCCGCGCGAGCTCCGGCTCGATCCGGCCGAGATCGACGGTGCGCCCGACGACCACCGGGATGCCGTGCAGCGTCACGCGTTCGGTCGCGACGGCCCCGGCGCGGCGGCGCGACCAGTGCGGCTCGGAGTACGTCCGCTTCACCAGGTGCCCGGCGAGCGGCTCGATCCACTCCGGCTGGATGCGCGCGACCGTGCGCGCGTACAGCCGCGAGGTCTCCACCAGCTCGGCGGCCATCACCCAGCGCGGCGGGCGCTTCGCGAGCGGCGAGCCCGGGAAGATCAGGAACCGGGCGCCGCGGGCGCCGAGATACTCGCGGCCCTTCTTCTCGGCGGGGACGTCGAGGAGCCCCACCTGGGAGAGCAGGCCCGACAGCAGCGCCTGGTGGATGCGGTCGGGGTCCGCGGCCGCGCCGGCCTGGGGGTCGTTCTCGTACAGGCCCGCGGTGCGTGCGGCCTGGCGGAGCTGGCCGTGCAGGTCCTGCCACTCGCGGATGCGCAGGAAGTGCAGGAACTCCTCGCGGCACATCCGCTTGAAGCGGTTGCCCGACAGCGCCTGCCGGCGTCGACCCAGGTAGGTCCACAGGTTGTGCAGGGCGAGGAAGTCCGACGCCGACGCATCGAACCCGTGTGCGCCCCCCGCGTGCACATGTGCGTCTTTCGCGTGCGCATCCGCGTCTCTCGTGCGCGCATGTGCGGCATCGGGGATGCCCGCGGCGAACCGCGCGTGCGCCGCGTCGGCCGCCTGCCGCTGCTCGGCAGGCCGCTCGCGCGGGTCCTGCACCGACAGCGCGGCCGCGATGACGAGCACCTCGCGCAGGCAGCCCGTCCGGTCCGCCTCGACGAGCATCCGGCCCAGCCGCGGATCGACGGGCAGCGCCGCGAGCGCGCGTCCGGTCGAGGTGAGTGCCCTGGCCCGGCCGGCCGTCCGCGCGCCCTGCTCCTGTGCGAGCGCACCCAGCTCCTGCAGCAGAGCGAGCCCGTCGCCGACACTGCGCGGATCCGGCGGATCGACGAACGGGAAGGTCGCGAGATCGTCCCCCAGCCCGAGGGAGATCATCTGCAGGATGACCGACGCCAGGTTCGTCCGCAGGATCTCCGGCTCGGTGAACTCCGGACGCGCGTCGAAGTCGTCCTGCGCGTACAGGCGGATGCACACGCCGTCCGCGACGCGCCCGCAGCGGCCCGCGCGCTGGTTCGCGCTCGCCTGGCTGATCTTCTCGATCGGCAGCCGCTGCACCTTGAGCCGCCGCGAGTAGCGGGAGATGCGTGCGGTGCCGGTGTCGACGACGTAGCGGATGCCGGGGACGGTGAGCGAGGTCTCGGCGACGTTCGTGGCGAGCACGATCCGCCGGCCCGTATGCGGCGCGAACACCCGGTGCTGCTCCGCCGCCGACAGCCGCGAGTACAGCGGCAGGATCTCGGTGTCCGACCACAGGCCCGTGAGCGCCTCGGCGGCCTCGCGGATCTCCCGTTCGCCCGGCAGGAACACGAGTACGTCCCCCGGACCTTCGCGGCGCAGCTCCTCGACGGCGTCCGCGATGGCGTCCAGCTCGTCGCGGTCCGGATCGGCGTCGGCGTCGTCCGGATCGACGACGGGCCGGTAGCGCACCTCGACCGGGTAGCTCCGCCCGGAGATCTCGACGACCGGCGCGTCGAAGTGGGCGGCGAAGCGCGCCGAGTCGATGGTCGCCGAGGTGATGATCACCTTGAGGTCGGGGCGGCGGGGGAGCAACCGGGCGAGGTAGCCGAGGATGAAGTCGATGTTGAGGCTGCGCTCGTGGGCCTCGTCGATGATGAGGGTGTCGTAGCGGCGCAGCGTCCGGTCGCCCGCCAGCTCGGCCAGCAGGATGCCGTCCGTCATGAGCTTGACCAGCGTGTTCTCGCCGACGTGATCGGTGAACCGGACCTTCCAGCCCACCGCGTCTCCGAGCGGCGTGTCCAGCTCCTCGGCGATCCGTGCGGCGACGGTGCGCGCCGCGAGCCGCCGCGGCTGGGTGTGCCCGATCATCCCGCGCACGCCGCGGCCCAGCTCGAGGCAGATCTTCGGGATCTGCGTCGTCTTGCCCGAGCCGGTCTCGCCCGCGACGATCACGACCTGGTGGTCGCGGATCGCCGCCGCGATGTCCTCGCGGCGGGCGCTGACGGGCAGTTCGGCCGGGTAGCGGACGGCAGGTACCGCGGCGGCACGGCGGCGGATCTGCTCCTCGGAGAAGGCCGGGACGTCCCGCGGCGCGCCACGGCGGCGCGGCCGACGGCTGCGAGAAGGCGCCGCGGTGGTGGACATCGTGCTGACGAGTGTGCCTTTCGGGCTGCGTCAGGCCGAGCGCAGGGTGGGTGTGATCTCGTCCGGCCGCGGCTCGTCCGCGGCCGGATGCTCCACCAGCGCCAGCACGCGGTTGGCGAGGAAGCGGGCCGTCCGGACCGCCGTCCCCCCGCGGGTGACCTCGGCGACCTCGACGACGCCGCGGCCGTGCGTGATCACCACCTTGCGGCCCGCGCGGGTCGCGGCGATCTCGTAGGTCTTGGTGGTGCCGCTGCCGGCGTCGATGACGATCTCTACCCGGTCGCCCTTCATGGCTCGCCCCTCGCTCGCCCATCACGGTGGGAATGGGTGTCCGAACCAGGCGCCGGTCGCCTCGCGGCGCGTGGCACACCGCGGCTTCAGCCGAACGATCGTCCGCGGCGGCATTTCTACTTGAGACCCGGGGACACGGTGCGCCCGGCTCGGACGCCTTGTACAACGGGCTCCCCGCCCGAGGAATTCCCGGAACGCGCGTCCCCGGCGTCAGCGGGGCAGCGAGTTGCCCTCCGGCCCCTCGGTGCGCGAGAGCCGCTTCGCGAAACAGTCGTCCGCGGCGAACCGCTCCTGCTCGCACCACGCGTTCGCGCCACCGGCCGTGTCGAACGTGACCGGCACGAGCGTCACCCAGAAGCCGGGGGACCGGAAGCTCGTGAAGTCCTCGGAGCGCACCAGGACGGCGTCCGGGTAGCGCGCCGCGGTGGCCTGGAAGTCCGCGAGGATCCGCTGCTCGTCGAAGGTGATGCCGTCCACCACGAGGCCGACCGACTTCGCCGACACCTGCGGCACCCACTTCCCGAGCAGCGTCTCCACGGTGGCCGCGTCGCCCGCCTGCTGCGCCGCGAGCTGGACACCCGGCGTGGCGGGTGCGGTCGAGCTCGGTGTCGGGGTCGAGGTGGGAGGCTGACCGACCGGCACGCCGGACCGGTCGGTCAGCACCACGAGCCCGAGCACCGCCATCAGGCCGACGACCACGCCGATCCCCGCCGCCGCCAGCCAGGCCGTCGCGGAGTGCCCGGTACGCGTGCGCGAGATCTCGACCGGCGCGGCCACCGCGACGCCGTAGCCGGTGGTCGGGTCGACCTGCACCGGCTGCGCCACGGTCACCTGCGCCAGCACGCGACCCCCCGAGACCTGCGCCGCTTCGATCCACAGGGCGTCCCGCTGCTGCAGCGGCCGGCGCCACACCACCGCGTGGGTGCCGTCCGGGTTGCCGCCCAGCGTGGCGAGCCGGTGCGGCACCTCGGCGTCGAGCAGGTCGACCCACTCGCCGTCCTGCACCAGCACCGGGGTGAGCGGACGGTCCAGCCCGAGGACGTACTCCAGCCAGCTCCGGGCCCATCCCTGCAGGTCCACCGCCGCGCCCGTCACCGTCCGAGGGCCTCGAGCACGCCGTCGGTGAACGGGGGCCAGGCATCGACCGCCCACGGGCCGAAGTCCCGGTCGGTCAGCACAACGCACGCCGCACCGGCGTCCGGATCGACCCACAGGAACGTCCCGGCCTGGCCGAAGTGCCCGAACGTCCGCGGTGAGCTGCCCGCGCCCGTCCAGTGCGGCGACTTGCCGTCCCGCAGCTCGAAGCCCAGGCCCCAGTCGCACGGCTTCTGCCGCCCGTAGCCGGGCAGCACCCCGTCCAGGCCGGGGAACGCGACCGTCACCGCCTCGGCCAGCGTCGAGGGGTGTACCAGCGTCGGGGCCTGCAGCTCCGCGGCGAACCGGGCGAGGTCCGCGCACGTGGCCACCGCGTCCGCGGCGCACGAGCCCGCGAGCCGCGTGGCCGCCATGCCCAGCGGCGCGCACACGCCCTCGTGCAGGTAGTCCGCGAACGCCATCCCCGCCGCGGCGGCCACCGTGTCGCCCAGCACCTCGAACCCGGCGTTGGAGTAGATCCGCCGCCGCCCCGGCGCGGCCTGCACCACGGCCTCCGAGAACGACAACCCGGACGCGTGCGCGGCGAGGTGGCGCACCGTCGAACCCTCCGGGCCGGCCGGGGTGTCCCACTCGACCGCGCCCTCCTCGACGGCCAGCAGCACGGCGTACGCGGTGAGCAGCTTCGTCACCGAGGCCAGCCGGAAGATCCGCTCCTGTTCACCCGCTGCGCCCAGCAGCGTGCCGTCCGCGGCGACGACGGCCGACGCCGCGTGCGGGACGGGCCAGTCCAGGACCTTCCCGGCCGCCTGCTTGAGGTCAGGCATCGCCGTAGACCGGGATCGCCGCCCCGCTCACCGGGCCGGAGTCGGGCCCGCACAGGAACGCGATCACCTTCGCGATCGCCGCCGGAGCCACCGCCCGCGCGGCGAGATCCGCTGACATCCAGCTGCGGTTGGCCGGAGTGTCGATCACCGACGGCAGCACGGCGTTCACCCGGATCCGTTGCGGGCGCAGCTCCTCGGCGAGCAGCGACGTGAGCCGGACGACGGCCGCCTTGCTCGTCGCGTGCGCCACCGGCCCCGGACCGGTCACGGCCGTCTTCGACCCGACGGTCACCACCGCCCCGCCACCGCGCGCCGCGAACCGGGGCGCCGCCGCCTGCACGCACCACAGGACGGCGCCGAAGTTCGAGCCGAAGAGCGTCTCCAGCATCGCCTCGTCCACGTCGGCGAGCGCGCCGGGGGTGAACCCGCCCGCCAGGCAGACCAGCGCTCCCGGCTCCACCGGCAGCGCGTCCACCGCGGCGAACGCCGCCTGCACCGCGGCCCGGCTGCCGAGGTCCACCGGGACCGGGTGCACGCCCTCCCGCGTACCCAGCGCCTCGAGGCGTTCGCCCGGCCGGTCCAGGGCGACGACCGGCCGCCCCGCACCCAGGAACTCGTCGACGACGGCGTGCCCGAGGGCGCCCGCGGCACCCGTCATGAGGACGGCCGTGTGATCGGAGGTATCGGCGGTCACGGGCCCATCCTGCCCGGTGACCGGCCGTGCCGGGCGCACCCGGGGCGGGTGGTGTCGGGGAGCGGCGCCGTCGCAGCGGGTGAGCGCGCGGCCCGGGTACGGCCAGACTGGAGCCGTGGCGGAGATCCGGGTCGGCACCTCCGGGTGGCGCTACCCGCCGTGGCGCGGGGCGTTCTACCCACCGGGGCTGCCGCAGCGCCGCGAGCTGGAGTACCTGTCGCGCCGGGTGACGAGCATCGAGATCAACGGCTCGTTCTACTCGCTGCAGCGGCCCGAGTACTACCGCGAGTGGGCGGCGCAGACCCCGGACGGGTTCGTCTTCGCGGTCAAGGGCCCCCGGTTCGTCACGCACCTCAAGCAGCTGCGCGACGTCCGGGTGCCGGTGGCGAACTTCCTTGCCTCCGGGGTGCTCGCGCTGGGCCCGAAGCTCGGCCCGGTGCTGTGGCAGCTGCCGCCGCGCCTGCGGTTCGACGCGGAGCGGCTCGCGGCGTTTCTCGACCTGCTCCCCCATACCACCGCCGCGGCCGCGGCGCTGGCCGCCGGCCACGACGAGCGGCTCGACGGCCGCGCGCTCGTCGAGACCGATGCGGACCGCCCGCTGCGCCACGCCCTGGAGGTGCGCCACGAGAGCTTCCGCGATCCCGCGGTCGCCGCCGTGCTGCGCCACCACGACGTGGCGCTCGTGCTCGCCGACTCCGCCGGGACGTGGCCGGTGCTCGACGAGGTGACGGCCGGGTTCGTCTACGTCCGGCTGCACGGCGCCGACGAGCTCTACGCGAGCGGCTACACCCCGGCCGCGCTCGATGCCTGGGCTGCGCGGGTGCGGGCCTGGCACGACGGCGGGCGCGACGTGTTCGTCTACTTCGACAACGACGCCAAGGTGCACGCACCGCGCGACGCGATGGAGCTGATCTCCCGGCTGGACCGTGACGACCCCGGCGGCGGGTTGGTTGAAGATTCGACTCTATGAGGAAAGGATCTCCTTACTGTAGGTTGTCCGCACCATTGACGACACCAGTGAGGACGTACGGGAGGCGGTGTGCGCCGACGGGCGGTGGTGACGGGTGGGGCAGGTTTCCTCGGCTCGCACCTGTGCGAGCGCCTGCTGCGTGAGGGGTACGCGGTCGTCTGCCTGGACGACTTCTCCACCGGCTCGCCCGCCAACGTCGCGCACCTGACGGAAACGGGGCCGTTCCGGCTGATCCGGGCGGACGTCACGGACTTCGTGCACGTCGTCGGAGACGTGGACGTGGTGCTGCACTTCGCCTCGCCCGCCTCGCCGATCGACTACCTGCGGATGCCGATCGAGACCCTCAAGGTCGGCTCGATCGGCACCCTGCACACGCTGGGCCTGGCCAAGGAGAAGGGTGCGCGGTTCCTGCTGGCCTCCACCTCGGAGGCCTACGGCGACCCGCAGGTGCACCCGCAGCCGGAGACGTACTGGGGCCACGTCAACCCCGTCGGCCCGCGCGGGGTGTACGACGAGGCGAAGCGCTTCGCCGAGGCGATGACGATGGCCTACCGCCGCGCGCAGGGCGTGGACACGGCGATCGTGCGGATCTTCAACACGCACGGCCCGCGGATGCGCCCCGACGACGGGCGGGCGGTGCCGACGTTCATCCGCCAGGCGCTGGCGGGCGAGCCCCTCACCGTGGCGGGGGACGGCGGCCAGACGCGTTCGATCCAGTACGTGGACGACCTGGTCGAGGGTTGCCTTCGGCTGCTCCACTCGCGGCTCGCCGGGCCGGTCAACATCGGCAGCGCGGACGAGGTGTCGATCACCGACCTGGCGTTGACGATCCGGGAGCTGTGCGGGTCCGCCAGCCCGATCGTGCACGTGCAGCGGCCGGAGGACGATCCGACGGTGCGCCGCCCGGACACCACGCTGGCCCGCACGGAGCTCGGCTGGGAGCCGCGGGTGGGGCTGGTGGAGGGACTTCGCCGCACGGTGGGCTGGTTCCGGTCGGAACCGGCCGACCCGGTCGTGTCCCGTGTCGTCTGATCCGCCGGTGCGCCACGACGTCGTCGTGATAGGCGCGGGCCCCGCGGGCCTCACGGCGGCCTACGAGCTGGCCCTGGCGAGCGTCCCGGCCACGGTCCTGGAGGCCGACGACGTGGTCGGCGGCATCAGCCGGACGGTCGAGCGGGACGGCTGGCGGTTCGACATCGGCGGCCACCGCTTCTTCACCAAGGTCGACCGGGTCGAACGGATGTGGCACGGCCTGCTGGGGCCCGAGGACTTCCTCGTGCGGCCCCGTCGCAGCCGCATCCTCTACCGCGGCACGTACTTCGACTACCCGCTGCGCCCCTGGGCGGCGCTGCGGGAGCTGGGCGCGGTGGAGGCCGCCCGCTGCGTCGGGTCGTTCCTGTGGGCGCGCGTGCGCCCCCCGCGCGACCAGAGCCACCTGGAGGGCTGGGTGTCGGCCCGCTTCGGCCACCGGCTGTACCGGCACTTCTTCCGCAGCTACAACGAGAAGGTGTGGGGGGTCCCCGCCACCGAGATCCAGGCGGACTGGGCGGCGCAGCGGATCAAGAACATGTCGCTGCTCAACGCCGTCACGAGCGCGCTGCGGGGCGGCGCGGGCACGGGCATCGTGTCGCTGATCGAGCGCTTCCACTACCCGCGGCTGGGCCCGGGGATGATGTGGGAGCGGTGCACCGAGCTGGTCGAGGCGGCGGGCTGCAAGGTGCACGTGGACCAGCCGGTGACGCGGATCCGCTGCGAGGGCGGCCGGGCGGTGGCGGTCGAGGCCACGTTCGAGGGTGCGGTGACGTCGTACCCGTGCACCGCCGTGATCTCGTCGATGCCGCTGCCGGAGCTGGTGCGCGCGCTGGACCCGCCCCCGCCCGCCGAGGTGCTGGCCGCGGCGGACGAGCTGCGCTTCCGGGACTTCCTCACGGTGGCGCTCGTGGTGCCGAGCGAGCGCGCGATGCCGGACAACTGGGTCTACGTGCACTCGCCCGAGGTGCGGGTGGGCCGGATCCAGAACTTCGGGGCCTGGTCGCCGGACATGGTGAAGCCGGGGCGTACCTGCCTCGGCATGGAGTACTTCGTGTTCGAGGGTGACGAGCTGTGGGACCGCCCGGACGACGAGCTCGTCGCGCTCGCCACCCGGGAGCTCGCGGCCACCGGCCTCGCGGATGCGGGCCAGGTGGAGGCGGGCTACGTCGTCCGGATGCCGAAGGCCTATCCCGTCTACCACCCGGGGTTCGCCGCCGCGGTCGCCACCCTGCGCGCCTACCTGGAGGAGCACGCCGTCAACGTGCATCCGGTGGGGCGCAACGGGATGCACCGCTACAACAACCAGGACCACTCGATGCTCACCGCGATGCTCGCCGTCGAGAACGTGTTGGGCCACGGTGCGCACGACACGTGGTCGGTGAACGTGGACGGCGACTACCACGAGCAGCGCACGGTCGCGGGCACCGGCCGGGACGCGCCCGTCCTGCCGCGTTAGCCGACCAGCATCTCCGCCGAGGACGCCTCGCGCCGCGACAGCCGGATCAGCATGACCACCGGTACCAGCCCGACCAGGACGATGAGCAGCGCGGGCAGCGCGGCGGCGTCGTAGCGGGAGTCCTTCGTGGCCTCCCAGGCGACGATCGCGAGCGTGTCGCTGCCCAGCGGGCGCAGCAGCGCCGTGGCGGGCAGCTCCTTCACGACCTCGACGACGACCAGCAGCGCCCCGGTCAGCACACCCGGCCAGAGCAGCGGCAGGTGGACGTCGAGCAGGACGCGCGAGCGGTCCGCGCCGAGGGCGCGTGCGGCGTCGTCCAGGTTCGGCGCGACGCGCCCCATCCGGGACTCGACGGCGAAGTAGGCCTGGGCGTGGAAACGCACGACGTAGGCACCGATCAGGCCGAGGACGGTGCCGGTGAACAGCAGCCCGATGGAGGCGTCGAACCAGGTGTCCGCGACGGCGATGAGCCGGCGGTCCAGCCACACGAGCGGCACGTAGATGGCGACCGCGATGACGGCGCCGGGGACGGCGTAGCCGACGGTGGCGAGCCGTGCGGCCGCGCGGCCCGTCCGGGAGGGGGCGACCCGCTGGCCGTAGCTCACCAGCGTTGCGGTGCAGACGGCGACGGCCGCGGCGGCGACCGAGAGCAGCGTCGTGGAGACGACGGCCCGACCGAGATCGTCGGAGAGCCGGTCCGTGGCGAGCGTCTCCAGCGACCACGCGACGAGCTGCAGCACGGGCAGCGCGAACACGACGGCGAGCAGCAGCGTCGGCACGGCGCACGCGGCCGCCGCCCGCCAGCCGTGCAGCCGCCGCGGCACGACGGCGTCCCCGGCCGACAGCGCCTGCTCGTAGCGTGCGCGCCCGCGCATCAGGCGCTCGACGACGACCATCAGCAGGGCGAGCCCGACCAGCACGGACGCGAGCTGCAGGGCTGCGGCCGGGTCGAAGGCGGAGGCGTCGTACCAGACGCGGTAGATCGTGTCGGTGAGTGTCTGGTAGCCGAGCAGGTTCACCACGCCGAAGTCGGCGAGCGCCTCCATCACGGCGAGCGCCGCGCCCGCCGCGAGGGCCGGGCGGGCCAGCGGCAGCGCGACGCCGCGCACCGCCTGCCCGTGGCTGCGGCCGAGGCTGCGGGCGGCTTCCAGCGCGGACCGGGACTGCCCGAGGAACGCACTGCGGCCCAGCACGTAGACGTACGGGTAGAGCACCGCGACGAGGGCGCCGATCGCGCCTGCCGCGCCGTGCAGCCCCGGCAGCGCGAGGCCACCGCCGAGCAGGCTGGTGGCCAGCGGGTTGGCCAGGCCGAGCTGGCCGAGCATCACGAACACCAGCACGTAGCCCGGCACCGCGAGCGGCAGCACGAGGGCCCATTCCAGCCAGCCGCGGCCGGGGAAGTCGTAGAAGGACACGAGCAGGGCCAGACCTCCGCCGATGACCAGCGTGCCGACGGCGACGCCGACGGCGAGCACTACGCTGCGGCCCAGCGCCCGGGGCAGCAGCAGGCGCGCGATCGGGTCGAAGAACTCCTCGCCGACGACGAAGCTCAGCGGCAGCGCGAGCAGCGGACCGGCGATCGCCAGGGCGACGACGACTCCGACGAGCGCCCAGCCGGAGCGAGCCCTGCGCGCGCCGGTCAGGTCCATCCGTACTCGAGCATCAGCGCCACGGCGTCGTCGATGAGCGGGCCCGCCTGCTCGCCGTCGATCGGGTCGGTCTTGACGGTGGCCCAGGCGGCGATGTGCGGCGCGGGCGGGACGGCCGGGTTCGCCGCGAACTCGCTGCGGGACACGATCTCGGTCTGCGCGGGCGGCGAGGTGAGCCACTCCATCAGCGCGACCGCCGTGGGCACGGCGTCCGAGCCTGCGACCACGCCGACCCCCGACACGTTCGCGTGCGCGCCGCGCCCGTCCTGGTCCGGCCAGGCCGGGGCGACCGGGAAGGCGGGGTTCTCGGCGAGCGTGCGCCCGAGGTAGTAGTGGTTGGCCAGGCCGACGTCGCAGCCGCCCGCCGCGATCGTCGCGAGCATCTCGCCGTCCGAGTTGATGATCTTCGGCTGGTTGTCCATCCAGGACTTGACCAGCGCCTCGGTCTCCACCGGGCCGCGCTTGGCGATCATGTCGGCGATCAGCGACTGGTTGTACTCGCTGCGCGAGGTGCGCAGGCAGGTGCGGCCCTTCCAGCGCGGGTCCGCGAGGTCCTCGTAGCGGGTGACGGCCCCGGCCGGGACCCGCTCGGTGGAGACCACGGGGATCCGCAGCCGCGTCGAGAGCGCCCACCACTGACCCGCCGGGTCGTGCAGCCGGGCCGGGATCTGCGCGCGCAGCGTCGGACTCGTGACGCCCTGCAGCACCCCGGCCTCCTCGGCCCGGTACAGGTTCGCGAGGTCGGTGGTGATGAAGACGTCCGCGGGCGTGTCCTTGCCCTCCCTTGTGAGCCGCTCGAACAGCTCGGGCCCGGTGCCGCCGCGCAGTTCGATCTCGACGCCGGTGGCCTCGCTGAACTCCTCGAAGACCTTCTCGCTGCCGTAGTGCGACCGCCCGTTGTAGACGACGAGCGTGGGCGCGAAGGCGATGCCGGCGGTGTCGATCTCCTGACCTTCGCCGCCGGTCGCGACCGGCACCGCCGCCTCGTCGCCCGGTGTGCTCAGCACCGCCACCGCGAGGACGACGACGAGCACCACCACGACGGCGGGCACGAGCAGCAACAGCCACCTGCGGCGGCCGGAGGACGCGGCCACGAGGCCTCCCTGGAATGAGCCGAGCTCCCGGCCGTGAGTCCACGATCGGGTAAAAACCTAGGCTAGGGTAGCCAAACGATGACGGATCCTGCGATCTGCGCCGAAGCCGTGACCAAGGCCTTCGGCGGCTCCCGCGCGGTCGACAGCGCGGATCTGAGCGTCGGTGCCGGGGAGGTCGTCGCCCTCCTGGGGCCCAGTGGGTCGGGCAAGACGACGCTGCTGCGGCTGCTGGCAGGGTTCGAGGTGCCCGACGAGGGCACGGTGCGCGTCCGGGGCCGCACGGTCGCCGCGGACGGGGTGTTCGAGGAGCCGGACCGCAGGCGCATCGGGATGGTGTTCCAGGACGGGGCGCTGTTCCCGCACCTCACGGTCGGCCGCAACATCGCGTTCGGCCGCCCGAAGCCCGGGCGGGTCGAGGAGTGCCTGGCGATGGTCGGGCTCGCCGACCGCGCGTCCTCCTACCCCCACGAGCTCTCCGGCGGCGAGCGCCAGCGGATCGCGCTGGCCCGTGCGCTCGCCGTCGACCCCGAGGTGGTGCTGCTCGACGAGCCGTTCGCCGCGCTCGACGAGAACCTGCGGGCGGGCCTGCGCGACGAGGTGGTGCGCGTCCTGCGGGCCGCGGGGGCCAGCGCGCTGTTCGTCACGCACAACCAGCAGGAAGCGTTGTCGATGGCCGATACCGTGGCCGTCATGCGGGCGGGCCGGATCGAGCAGGTGGGACCCCCGGAGGCGCTCTACGACCGGCCGGTGAGCCGCTGGGTGGCGGAGTTCCTCGGGGACGCGGACACAGTCGCCGGCCGCGCGGGCGGCGGTGTGGTCGAGAGCGAGCTGGGACGCTTTCCCACCGACGCGGGCCTGCGCGGGGCGGTGGAGGTGCTGGTCCGTCCGGAGCGGGTGACGATCTCCCGGGACGGCGCGGGCGTTGCCGCGGTCGTCGCGCACCGGACCTATCTCGGGGCCGACCAGGTCGTGACCCTGGAGCTGCCCTCCGGCACCCGGGTGCGCTGCCGGGCCCCCGGGGGCCGGCCGTGGGCAGCGGGCGAACAGGTGCGGCTGGTGGTCGCAGGCGAGGTCGTCGTGCTCCCGGCGGCGGCGCGACCGGAGCGGTTGGCCGGCTCGCCCACGTGAGCGCACCGGCCCCCGTGGCCGAGCAGGCCCGTGCGCGACCCGGGAGCCGGGCCTGGCTCGCTCCGGCGGCGTGCGTACTGGCCGCGGTGGCGTCGCTGCGGGTCCCGGCGATGCTCGGGTTCGACCCGTGGGTCTGGCTGATCTGGGGTCGTGAGCTGCTCCACGGCCTGCCCACCAACGACGGCAGCCTCGCGTGGAAGCCGCTGCCCGTCCTCGTGACGGTGTGGCTCGCCCCGTTCGGCGACGCCGCGCCCGCGCTCTGGCTCGTGATCTCCCGGGCGGCCGGCCTGTTCGGCCTGGTCCTGCTGTGGCGGCTCGCCGCGCGGCTGGCGGGCCCGCCCACCGCCGGGCTGATCGGGGTGCTCGCGGGGGCCTTCGCCACCGCTGCGTTCCTGCTCACCCCGGACGCCGAGTCGCGGTGGATCCGCCACCTGCTGCAGGGCAACATCGAGCCGGTCACCGTGATGCTCTGCCTGTGGGCGGTGCACCGTCACCTCGACGGGCGGCGCGGGCAGGCCCTCGTCCTGGGCGGCGCGGCTGGGCTCACGCGACCCGAGGTCTGGCCGCTGCTCACGGCGTACGCGGTGTTCCTGCTGGTCACCGAGGGGCGGCGGCGCTGGTGGCAGGTGGCGTTCGTGCTGGCAGCCGTGCCGGTGCTGTGGTTCGGGGGCGACCGTCTCGTCTCGGGGGACGCGCTGGGCGGCGCCGAGGTCGCGCGCGTGCTGCAGGCAGGCCCGGCGCAGCGGGTGGTCGTCGCGATGGACGCCGCGGCGGCCGCCGTCATCGTGCCGGTGTGGATCGGCGCCGCCGTCGCCGTCGTGTGGGCCGCCCAGCGACGCCGTCCCGTTCCGGTGGTGCTCGCCGCGGGCGCTCTGGTCTGGGTGCTCGAGGTGGTCGTGATGGCCGGGGCCTTCGGGTACGCGGCGCTGGGCCGGTTCTACGCACCCGTGTCGGCGGTGCTGTGCGTGCTCGCGGGCGTCGCGGTCGGGTGGCTCGCGGCTTCCGTGCGGGGTGGCGTCGTGCGGGTGCTGGTCGTGGTGGCGGTGGTGGTGGCGTCGCTGCCCTTCGCGACGCAGCGGGTGGCGTGGCTGCCGGCGCAGCTGGACGCGGCCGACGCGCGGGCCGCCATGGAGACGGATCTCGACGGCGTGCTCGCGCGGCCGGGTCCGCAGCGGATCCTCGCGTGCGGGAGCGTCGTGATCGACACCGCGGCGCCGAACGTCGAGCTGCGCCCCGGGCTCGCGTGGAAGCTGGGGCTACCGATCGGCGGCGTGGTGCACACCCTGCCGCCGGGCCCCGCCGTCGCGTTCGCCCAGGCCGGCGGGCCGTGGGAACCGGCGCTCGTCGCCACCCCCGGAGCGGTGCCGCTGGCTCGCAGCGACCGCTGGGCGGTCTACGCGATCGGGTGCCCGTGATCCGGCCGACTGAGGCAAGGCTGTGCTGACCCGACTGATAGGGTCCGCTCGATGCCCTCACTCTCCGTGGTCGTCCCCGCGACCGACCGGCCCGCCACGCTGCCGCGCTGCCTCGACGCACTGCGTGCCGCCGGGGCGGACGAGGTCGTCGTCGTGGACTCCCCGCACCGGCTCCCCGTCTGCGACGCGCGCAACTCCGGGGCCGAGCGCGCGGGCGGGGAGGTCGTCGTGTTCGTCGACGCGGACGTCGAGGTGCACCCGGACGCGCTGGACCGCGTCCGGGAGGCGTTCGCCACCGATCCCGGCCTCACCGCCGTCTTCGGCTCCTACGACGACGCGCCCTCGCGCGGCGGTCCGGTCGCCGCGTTCCGCAACCTGCTGCACCACCACGTCCACCAGAGCTCCCCCGGCCCGGCGCGGACGTTCTGGTCCGGGCTGGGGGCGGTGCGCCGCGACGCGTTCCTCGCCGCGGGCGGCTTCGACGCCGCCCGCTTCCCGCTGCCCTCGGTCGAGGACATCGACCTCGGCGCCCGGCTCACCGCCGCGGGCGCCCGCATCGAGCTGGACCCGGCGATCCAGGGCACCCACCTGAAGGCGTGGACGCTGCGTTCGATGGTCGTGACGGACTTCGCCCGCCGCGGCGTGCCGTGGGTGGCGCTGCAGCTGCGCTCGGGCGGCCACGGGTCCGCGGTGCTGAACCTCGGCTGGCGCCACCGGGTGAGCGCGCTCGCGAGCCTGGCGGCGCTGCTCGGGGTGGCGGCCCGGCGCCCCGGGATGTCGGTGGCCGCGCTCGGCGTGCTGCTCGGGCTCAACCGGGAGTTCTACCGGCTGCTCGCCCGCCGTCGCGGCCCGGGCGAGGCGCTGCTGGGGGTGGGGCTGCACGCGCTGCACCACCTGACGGCGATCGCATCCGTGCCGTTCGGGATCGCGGCACACCTGCGGGAGCGACGGCGGTGACCCGGGCGGTGCTACCCCCGGCGACCCAGCTCCTGGCCGCCCAGCTCCCGGCCGCCCAGCTCCCGGCCGCCCAGCTCCTGGCCGCCCAGCTCCCGGCCGCGCGAACGGCACGTACGGGAAATAGGTCTTCCCGTACGTGCCGTTCGCTCGCTGGTGTGGAGCCGGGCGGACGGGCCGGGCAGCGCGGTGGAGCGGGCGCGGGGTGGTGCGAGCTGCGCGGCCGGCGGTGGCCGGTGATCGGAGGGACGGCGCGGTGGAGCTGAGGATCGGGCTGGTCGGGGCGGGCCGGCTGGCCGAGGTGGGCTACCTGCCAGCGCTCGCTGCGGCGTCCGGCGTCCGGCTGGTGGCCGTCGCCGAGCCCGAGCCCGCCCGCATGGCGCGCGTCGCCGCCGACGCCGAGGCGTCCGCGCACCCCGACGCGGAGTCCCTGCTCGCCGACGCCGCCGTGGACGCGCTGATCCTCGCCACCCCCGCATCGGCGCACGTCGCAGGCGCTCGGCTCGCCGCGGCGTGCGGCGTCCCGGTGCTGGTGGAGAAACCGCCCGCCGCGACCGCCGCCGAGGCGGCCGAGCTCGCCGCCCTCGACCCGGCCCCGCGGATCGCGTTCAACCGCCGCTTCGCCCGGGGCGCCGCGGCGTTGCGCGCCGCCACGCCGCGCGGCGAGCAGGTCGGGCTCGTGTTCGAGATCGGCTACCGGCGCGCGGGCTGGGGCGCCCACACCGTCGCCGACGATGCGCTGGCCGATCTCGGCTCGCACCTCGTCGACCTCGCCCGCTGGACCACCGCCGCCGAGGTCACCGAGGTGCTCCGCGCGGACGTCGCGCCCGAGCGGGCGGAGTTCGACCTGGCGCTCGGCGCGGCCCGCGCCCGCATCCGCTGCGCCACCGATCAGCCCTACCGCGAGCGGTACGCCGTGCGGCACCGTGACGGGCGGCTCGTCGGGCAGCGGACGGAGGGCGGGCCGCTCGTCGCCGTCCGGGATCGGGTGCTGCCGCGCCCGCACGCGCTCGTCGCATCGCTGACGGCGCAGGTGGAAGCGTTCGCCCGGGTCGTGCGGGGCGAGCCGGAGGACGTGCTCGGCACCGCGGCGGACGGGGTCGCGGTGATGACGGTGATCGAGGCCGTACGGGCGCGCGCCGCGCCCGCCGGTGTGAGGGGATGACCATGCTCACGGTCCTGCAGTTCGACTCGCCGAGCCTCGCGGTGCTCGACCGGATGCTCGGCGAGGGCCGTCTGCCCGTGCTCGCGGGCCTGCGCGGCCGCGGCACCTGGCACGAGCTCGACACCCCGGCCACCCACTTCGCCGCGGGCGCCTTCCACACCCTCTACAGCGGCACCGAGCTGGGCGACCACGGCCTGTTCTACCCGTTCCAGTGGTCGGCGGCGGACCAGCGCGTCCGCTACACCACGGCGTTCCCGGCTCCGGCCCCGGTCTGGGAGCGGCTCTCGATCCGCTCGCTCGCGATGGACCCCTACGAGAGCCGCCCGCCGCTGCAGGCTCCGTCCGGCACGGTGATCAGCGGCTGGCAGTTCACCGACCGCGTCGTGCTGCAGCCGTGGTCGTCCCCGCCCGGGTACAACGCCAGGCTGGAGCGCCTCTTCGGCCCGCCCGCCGCCGTCGAGGAGGTGTTCGGGCGCAGCTCGGCGCGCGACCTGCTGACGCTGCGCCGGGACTTGCTCGCCGCCTCGGGCCGCGCCGCGGACGCTGCGCGGCTGCTGCTGCACCGCGAGACGTTCGACCTCGCGTGGCTCACGTTCAGCGCCGGGCACGTCGCGGGTCACCAGTTCTGGGACGACTCCCAGCTCGGCGACGACGCCGACACCGCCACCCGCCACGTCCTGAACGGGGCGCTGGAGGAGATCTACCAGAGCGTGGACGCCGCGTTCGGACGCGTGCTGGAGGCGCTGCCCGAGGGCGGCGACGTCATCGTCACCTCGCCGGTCGGGATGGACGTCAACACGAGCCGGGCGGACCTGCTGCCGGAGATGCTCGCGGCCGTCCTGTCCGGTGGCGCGACGGCGTCGGAGGACACCGGCTCCGGGTTCGTCTGGAAGTTGCGGGCCGCCCTGCCGACGGGGCTGCGTGCCCAGGTCGCCGCGGCTCTGCCGGACCGGGTCGCGCTCGCGCTCACCGAGCGCCTGGAACTGCGCGGCCAGGACTGGGCCGGCACCCGGGCGTTCGCCCAGCCCGCGGACAACCAGGGCTACGTCCGGCTCAACCTGGCCGGGCGCGAGCGGGACGGCATCGTCACGGCCGCCGAGGCCGAGGCGCTCATGGACGAGATCGCCACCGGGCTGATGACGTTCACCGACCCGGACGGCACGCCGTCGGTGAAGGCCGTCGAGCGGATCGTCGACACGTTCCCGGCCGGCGTGCACTCGGACCGGCTGCCCGACCTCATCGTCCGCTGGGCCGACACCCCGGCCACCCGGCTCACGCACGTCCGGTCGGAGAAGTTCGGGCAGGTCGCGCGGCGGGGCGCGGGCAGCGGACGCTCCGGCAACCACACCGCCGGGGACGCCTGGGCCCTCGTCGTCCCAGGGGCGTCGTCGGTGCGGGAGACGTCCCGGCCGCCGCGCCTGGTGGACATCGCCGCCACCGCGGGGGCCCTGGCCGGTCTGGACCCGGCGGCCCTGCCCGGCGAACCGCTCCTGACACGCTGACGGAACCCGCAACTCGCGGGGGACCCCGGCGAGTTGCGCATCTCACCGGGGCGAGTTGTGGATCCTGCCGCGGGCGGGTTGGGGTCCGCCCCGCGGCGGCTCCGGCGGAACCCGCAAGTCGGCCTGGCGGAACCCGCAACTCGCGCCGGTGGAAGCCGCAACTCGCGCCGGTGGAAGCCGCAACTCGCGCCGGCGGAAGCCGCAACTCGCGCCGGCGGAAGCCGCAACTCGCGCGGGACCCGGCGAGTTGCGGGTCTCGTCAGGGTGAGTTGCGCATCTGGCCGGGACGAGTGCGGTCAGCGTCGCGCCGCGGCAGCTTCCTGCGCGATCCCCACGGCCGTCGCCAGCTGTGCCAGGCACACGAGCGCGCCCGCACGGGCACCCTCGGCGAACCCGCGCCGCACGAGGCCCGTGTAGAACCCCGGCGCCTCCAGCCGCGACCCGTGGTCGGACCGGAACCGGTGTGCGCCCCGCCCGTAGCGCACCTGCTGGCGCCAGAACCCGCGCGCGTCCAGCTCCTGGTGATGGGCGACGACGGCCTCGGGTGCGAACACCAGCGCCGCCCCGGACGCGACGAGCCGGGCGCACCAGTCCCGGTCCTCACCGGCGGCCAGCGGGTAGCGCTCGTCGAACGGCAGCGCCGCGAGGACGTCCGCGCGGCAGGCGATGTTGCTGGTGGGCGCGAAGCGTATCCGCCCGGTTGCCGTGTCGATCGTGGCTTCGGCGCAGTACGAGGCGACGGCCTGGGCGGCCGCGGCGAACGGGTCGGCGGGCCGGGCGTTGCGGGTGGGACCCGCAGCGGCCTGGGCGCCTGCCTCGATGCGGGCGACGAGCGCGGCCGCCCACCCGGGGACCGGCTCGCAGTCGTCGTCGGTGAGGCAGACGATCTCCCCACGCGCGGCGCGGACGCCGAGGTTGCGGGCGGCGGCCGGGCCGCGGCCCTCGCCGCGCAGCAGCCGGGCCCGCGGGGCGGCGGCCACCGCGGCGGCGACGGCGTCGGCGTCCACCGAGGCGTCGTCGACGACGACGCACTCCAGGTCCGCGACGGTCTGGGCCTGCAGGGCGGCGAGGCAGCGTGCCAGCCGGTCCGGCCGGTCGCGGGTGGGCACCACGATCGAGACGGTCATCGCGAGGCCTCCCGGGGCCGGGTGGTCGAGAACGTCATTTCAGAGCACTCCCAGCAGCACGACGGCGGCCGCGCCGCCGAACGACAGGATGGCGATCCGCGCACCGACGGCCCCGGGCAGCAGCCGCATCGACACGAACGCGGACACCCCGGCCCCGACGAGCGCCGCGGTGGTGGCGCCCGCGGCGCCCCCGCCGGGGACGGCGCACAGCGCGACGACCACGAAGGCGACGAACCCCGCGAGCGCGCCCCGCACCGTCGCGTCCGGCCGCAGGCGCAGTGCGGCGGACTGGATCGCGAGCGCGTTCACCGGGGCGAGCACGACGGCCGCGAGCGCGGGAACGAACGCCGGGACGGCGGCGGCGTACGCCGCGCCGAACACGGCGGGCACCGCGACAGGCAGTGCCGGGACCGCGGCCAGAGCGCCGGCGAGCACCCCGGCGAGCAGCCAGCCGGCGATCCGTCGCAACGTGAGCTCGGCATGATGCGCGTTTCGGTCGCGCATGTGCGCATCTACGTCCTCCGTGTGCGCGATCCGGTCGCGCATGTGCGCATCTGACGCGTCGGTGCCCGCGACCGGCCGGCCGTCCCGGGTGCCACCGGCGCGCATGTGCGCGTCGGGTGCGCCGAGGTTGCCGCCATCCGCGGCGCCACCCGGCCGCGCGCGGGCGCCGAGCGCTCTCCGCCCCGCGAGCACCGGCAGGGTGACGGTGAACACCTGCACCACGGCGTAGGTCGCGGCGAGGGCGATCCCGACGGCGAGACCGGCGTACCCGGTCTCGACCGCGGATCCGGCGAGCACCGCCACCGCCAGCACACCGCCGCGCTGGGTGGCCTGGGCGAGCACACCGCCCGCCGCCTGGAGCACTCCGAACCGCAGGGCGCCGTCGGGGATCGGTGCGGTGGCCCCCCACAGCGGGGCGGCGACGGCCACTGCGAGGACGGCGGCGACCGCTCCGGCCACCAGGATCGCGACGACCGCCCCCGTCGCGCCGAAGTGCCCGTGCAGCAGGAGCACCCCGGCGACCAGCACAAGGTTCTGCAGCGGGTAGCGGAAGGACCAGGCCAGCGCGCGGCCGAGGCCGAGATCGGCCTGCAGGGCGAGCGTGGCGACGACGTTGCAGCCGAGCGCCGCGAGCACCAGCGCCGTCTGGACGGGCGGGAGCCAGCCCGCCGCCGACGCCGCGGCCCCGACGAGGACCAGCCCCGCGAACACGGCGGCCCGGTTGCGGGCCAGGCGGCGGGTGAGTGCGGCGGCCACCCCGGCGGGATCGGCGGCGGTGGGGACGTAGCGGGCCAGCAGGGTGGCCCCGCCCATCGTCATCGCGAGCGACCCGAGCGCGACGACGGTGAGCGCCACGGCGAAACCCCCGTAGTCCGCGGGCCCGAGCAGTCGCGGGACGAGCGTGGCGAGCAGCACGAGGGTGACCGCCTCGACGGCCTTCCCGGCGAGGCTCGCGAGGACCGGCCCACGCAGCGTCGGCGCGCTCACCAGCGCTCCTTCCGTGACCGTTCCGGTGCGGATCAGCCGACCCTACCGCCCGGTTGTTCGCGCTCCCCGGTGGTGAGCGTGTAGCCGTCGCGGGCGAGGTCCGGGCCGAACGCGTACACCTGCACGTACGGGTCGACCGGCCCGACCGTGGCCAGTTGCAGGACCGGCCCGGTGTGCCTGACGTGCGCGAACGCGCCGCCCTCTGCGGCGCCGAAGCCGATGTCGTAGAGCCCGGCGAGCGGCCCGGAGCCGCGCAGCACCGCGAACCGCGGCGGCTCGGCGATGCCGTCGGCCAGCCGCGGCGGGCGCTGGCAGGGCAAGCCGAACGCGAGTTGCCAGCCGAGCACCACGGGCTCCCCGGCGGGCAGGAACTCCTGCAGCGTGACGGCCGGCGCGGCGGCCGGAGTGGTGAAGGCGAGCCAGCCGTGGACGCCGGTGGAGCCGTCGACCGCGTCGAGCCGCACGCTGTCCGCTCCCGGCGGCGGGAACAGGACGAACGTGCGCCACGCCGGGGAGCGCGCGGTGTCGGCGAGCGCCTGGGTGACGGGCAGCGCCGCGCCACCCGCGCCGTACACGGCCGTGAGGCTGTTGCCCTCGCCGAGGCTGCCCGCCGCCGTCACCACGACACTTCCCGCGGCGGGCAGCACGAACCAGCCGGTGGAGACGCGCCCGACGGTGTCGTCGGGTCCTCGGCCGTCGCGCCCCGCGAAGCTGCCCCAGACCTCGCCCGCGGCGGCCTGCGGCCCGTATCCGGGGACGAACCCGCCGCGGACGAAGGCGTCCGTCACGGGGGCGCCGGGCCCTGGGGCCAGCGGGACGGCGGTGAACGGGTCGAGCACGCGGACACCGTCGGCGATGCCGCACCCCGTGGGGTCGGCGGCTGTGCGCACCCACAGTGAGTCCGCGGGGTGGCCCTTCGCCGCCGCGGTGGTGAACGTGGTGACGGCGAACCCGACGGCCGTGGCCAGTGACAGTGTGATCACGGCGGGCACGGACACCAGGGCGGACCAGCGGGGATCGCGGCGGCCGGCGGGGCGGAGCGTGATCCCGCTCGGCCCGAACCTCACCCGCCCCAGCCCGACGAGCAGCGCCGCGACCGCGACCGTCGCGACCGCCCAGAGCAGCGGGTCACCCAGCGCGATCCCGGCGATCCGGGGCGGGACGTACGCCGACGCCATCCCGGCGAGCCACGCGTAGGCCCAGGCGTTGGGCCCCTGCCAGGTCAGCCCCAGTGTCACGGCCACCGCGGCACCGGTCACCGTCACGAGCCACCACGGCGGCCGCGCGACGAGCACCCGGGCCAGGGGCACGACCAGTAGCAGCGCCGCGGCGAGGAACACCGCGCCGACGCCCGCGAGCCCCCCGAAGTGGTGCGTCCACTTCGATGTCGTGACGGCCAGCGCCACGAGGCAGAGCGCGGTGCTCACCGCGGCCAGCCGCAGCGTCGGGGGCAGCGCCACCCGCCGCATCGCCGCTGCCGCGGCCAGCAGCGCGCACGCGAGCAGTGCGAGCAGGGTGGCGAGCAGGGCGGCGCGGCGCGCGAAGTTGCCCATCGGGATGGCGTCGAGCAGAAACGCGTAGCGCTGCGGCTCGTCGGCCCACCCCTCCAGGCCACGCACCGAGCCGACGATCAACGCCGTGCGCAGCACGTCGCGCAGGGCGCCGTCGGCGAACCCGAGCAATGGCGCCACCGCCAGTCCGGAGGCGACGGCGACCGTCCGGGCGGCGCTCACCCACCGCTCGCCCGGTACCGCGACGACCCCCCACAGCAGGCCCGCACCGGCCACGAGCGGGGCGAGTGCCACGGCGCCCGCCGGGTGGGTCGCGACCCCGGCACCGGCGGCGGCGCACGCCCACCACGCTGCCGCGGGGCTGGACCGGCGATGGGCGACCAGCACCGCGAGCAGCACCCCCGCGGCGGCGAGCGCGACGAGCGCCTCGGGGCGCACGCCCATCCCGTAGGGCAGCCACCAGGCCAGGAACGCCACCGCGGCGACGGCCGGCGTGCGGGCCCGGACGCGGCCGTCCCACTCGTGGACGGCCGCCGCGACGAGGCGGCGCACGATCAGCCACGTCAGCATCCCGGCGACCAGCGCCGGTACCCGCTGCACGGCCGGTGCGGTGCCCGCGAACTCCTGCCAGCGGTGCAGCGCCTCGTACGGCCAGGTGAACGGGGTGAAGGAGTGGTCGTAGAGCTGGAAGTAGCTGCGGATGCCGTCGGCGCCGTCGCGGGCCTGGACGCCGAACCAGCCGTCGTCGTCGGTGGCAGGGGCGACGAAGAGCCAGGTGAGCAGCACCGCGCCCACGACGGCGTCCGCCACGAGGTCCGCGCGGACGAGCCGCGGGGTCGCTCGCCCCGGGACGGGCGTGGTCGCGACGGCGAGCAGCGCACCCGTGGCCAGCAGCGCCACCACCAGGGCCGTGATCAGCGCGGTCTTGAGCGGTGCGGGGCGGCTGGTGAACTCGTCGTCCAGGCGCATCCGCACCGTCGGCGGCGGGTCCGCAGAGCTGACGAGCGCGTCGACGCGCGGGAGTTGGGCGGGCGCGGCGTTCGCCACCTCGTGCCCGTCGCGCAGCACCACCAGCTCCGCATCACCCGGCCGGGCGAACCGGGCGGGGTCGGGATCGGGTCCGATCCGCGGCACCCCGGGGTCGAAGGCGGTGGCCGGGCGCGGCGGGACGGGGGCCAGCAGTGGCCGCCCGCTGTCGTGGCCGGTGATCCGGTACTCGCACGGTCCCGCCGGCAGCGGCTCGTCCAGCAGGACCTGACCGGCGGCGCGGACCTGGAGCCGCGCGTCGCGTGCGGTGACGAGCAGGCCGTCGTGCGCGGCCTCGGCGGCGATGGGCGGGATGGTCGACAGAACGACCCCGTCCGGGCCTGCCGCGGCGGCGGTGGCGCACGTGAACCGGGCGTCGATCTCCAGCGGGCGCTGGGCGGTGAGCGGCAGCAGCGTGGACGTGGGTGCGTCCGGGCGGGGCCACTCGACGACCGGTTCGTCGACCAGCACCGGTGCGAACGGCAGCAGGACGGCGCAGACGACGGCGACGAGCCCGGTGACCGCCGCGGCGTACGCCGACCGGTGGCGGCCCCGGGGTGAGGGGGGAGCGGCGTGCGCCGGGGCGTCGGCGACCGTGGCCACGGGCCTCCTCGACCGGTCGGCGGTTCGGTGGGCGTCACCCTACGGCGCGGGCCGCCGCCGGTACCGGTCGCCGGGCCACCCGGTGAGCGACGAGCATCCGCCGTCCGAGGACCATGAGGCCCGCGGCGCCGACCATGACGGCGGCGGCCACCAGCCACGCCGTCGTGAACCCGATGTGCGCGGCGAGCAGGCCGAACCCGACGGGCCCGCCGAACCCGCCCGCGTACACCCCGGTCTGGACGATCGCGCTGGCCGCCGCGGGCGCGGACGGGTTGAGCCGCACCACGGCGAACTGCAGGAGCCCGGGCCAGGCCCAGCCCAGGCCGTAGCCGAGGACGGTCCCGACGATCAGCGGCACCGTGCCGGGCACGGCGAGCAGGGCCACGCCGAACCCGCCGAGCAGCAGGCTCCCGGCGACGACGGCGATGTGCCCGCCGCTGCGGCGATCGGCGAGCCAGCCGTGGAGCAGGCGCATCGCGAGCCCGACGACGCTGCCGAGGGTGAGGACGAGCCCGGCGGTGCCCGGATCGACGCCGTCGTCCACGGCGGAGGCGACCAGGAAGATCCCGAGCGCGCACGACGACGCGGCCGCGAGCCCGGCGGCGATCCCGAGCACCGCGAGCGCGGCGGTGGCCCGTTCCCCGGGCACGGGGCCGCCGCGGGTGCCGGCGGCCGCCGCGCGCGGTCCGACGGCGAGCGCCCCGAGCGCGAGGGCGGCACCGGCGACGTAGGCCCACCGCCAGCCCGCGGTGAGCGCGATCGCGGGCACCGCGGCCCCGGCGAGCAGGGTGGCGAGCGGGATGGCGCACTGCTTGATCCCGAACGACATCCCCAGCCGCGCGGGCGGGATGACGTGCGCGAGGGTGAGGTTCGCGGCGAGCTGGCCGATGACGTTGCACCAGGCCGCGCACAGCAGGATCGCGACGAACGAGGCGTACGAGCGGGCGAAGGCCGCGACGCAGAGCATCGTCGTCGCGGCGCCGAGGACGCCGAGCCTGCTGGTGACGACGGCGCCGTAGCGCTCGACGAGCCAGCCGCCGGGCAGCGAGGCGAGCGCGCTCACCCCGAAGAACAGGGCGACGACGAGGCCGAGCCCGGCCGGGTCGAACCCCAGCTCGCCGCCGATCTGGACGGCGAGCCCCCCGGTGAGGAACACAGGCAGCACCGTGACGGTCGTGGTGGCGAGGGCGGCGACGGTGCCGCGGACGACCGACATGCTTAGCGATGCTACCTGTGCGGGTCGGCCGCGAGGCACGATGCGCGGGCCGATATCGCCCACACCGCACGGGGCCGTCCTCGACGGATCACCCCTGCACGCGCGACGTGTGCCCGCCCCACTCCTTCTCGCGCAGCTCGAACTTCTGCACCTTGCCCGTCGACGTCTTCGGCAGCTCGGCCACGATCTCCACGGCCTTCGGCGCCTTGTACCGGGCGATCTTCGAGCGGACGTGCTCGATGAGCTCCTCCTCCGAGGCGCTCTCACCCGGGGTGAGGATGACGAACGCCTTGGGCCGCTCGCCCCACTTCTCGTCCGGGATGCCGATCACCGCGGCCTCCAGCACCGCCGGGTGCGAGACGATCGCCTGCTCCACCTCGATCGTGGAGATGTTCTCCCCGCCGGAGACGACGACGTCCTTCGCCCGGTCCCGCAGCTCGACGTAGCCGTCGGGATGCATCACGCCGAGATCACCGGAGTGGAACCAGCCGCCCGCGAACGCCTTCTCCGTGGCCGCGGGGTCCTCGAAGTAGCCGGCCATCACGTTGTTGCCGCGCATGACGACCTCGCCCATCGTGGCGCCGTCGGCCGGGACGTCGTTCATGTCGGTGTCGACGACGCGCATCCACTCCGCGCACACCATCCCGACGCCCTGGCGGGCCTGCAGCCGTGCCCGCTCCTCGGGTGCCGCGTCGTCCCAGGCCCGCTGGTACTCGTTGACCGAGTACGGGCCGTAGGTCTCGGTGAGGCCGTAGACGTGCACGACCCGGAAGCCGAGCTTCTCCATCGTGAGGATCGTGGTGGGGCTCGGCGGCGCTCCGGCCGTCGTGATCACGATCCGGTAGTCCAGTTCCTCGCGCTCGGGCGCCCGCATGATCGTCGTGACGACCGTGGGCGCCCCGTTGAGGTGCGTGACCCGGTGCTCCCTGATCAGGGCCCAGATCACCTCCCCGCGCACCTCGCGCAGGCAGACGTGCGTGCCGCCGACCGCCGTCACCGCCCACGGCGTGCACCAGCCGTTGCAGTGGAACATCGGCAGCGTCCACAGGTACACGCTGTCCGAGCTGTGGTGGGAGTGGACGACCTCGCCGAAGCAGTTCAGGTACGCCCCCCGGTGGGTGTACATGACGCCCTTGGGCTTGCCGGTCGTGCCGGACGTGTAGTTGATCGAGATCATCGCGTACTCGTCCTCGACGGCCCACGGGAGCGCCTCGTCCGACCCGCGGGCGAGGAGGTCGTCGTAACGCACGCCGCTGCCGACGCCGTCCCCCGGCGCGGCCGGGTCGACGACCGTGATGATCTCCTCGACGGTCTTCAGTTCCGCGGCGACCGGGGCCACCGTCCGGTGCAGGACGGCGTCCACGACCAGCAGCTTCGAACCCGAGTGGTCGAGGATGTAGCGCACCTCCTCGGTCGACAGCCGCGTGTTGATCGCCACGAGCACCGCCCCGGCCAGTGGTACCGCGAAGTGCGCGACGAGCATCTCCGGCACGTTGGGCAGCAGGTAGGCGACGCGGTCGCCCGGCACGATGCCGGACCCACGCAGCGCATGCGCGACACGGGTGACCTCCGCGGCGAACTCCCGGTAGGTGTGGCGGCGCGTGCCGTAGACGATCGCGGTCTTGTCCGGGAACACCTCCGCCGAGCGGCGCAGGAAGGCCAGCGGGGTCAACGGGGTGTTCGAGACCGAGATCGTCGGCGAGGCCATCGGGATGCTCCTGTCCGCTCGCGGGGATTCGATCCTCATCCGTCGGGCGCCGGAGCCGCAACCTCACCGCCCGCCGGTCAGCGTGCCGAGCACGCGGGCGGGCTCGGGCATCGCGAGGATCTCGGCGCGCACCCGCTGAGCGGCGCGGCCGTAGCCGTCGCGGCCGAGCAGCTCCCGGGCGGCGTCCGCGACCGCGCCCGCCGTGACCTCGCCCGGTGCCAGCGCCAGCGCGAGGCCGGCGCGGCGGCACAGCTCGGCGTTGAGGAACTGATCGGCGCCCTGCGGCAGCATCAGCTGCGGCAGGCCGTGCGCCAGCGCGCCCAGCATGATCCCGGCGCCGCCGTGCGCGACGACCAGGCTGCAGCGCGGGAGCAGCAGTGCGTGTGGCAGGTACGGCGCGACCAGCACGTGCGGTGGCTGCGGCCCGAACGCGGTCGGGTCGGTGCCCGGGCCGGTGGTGACGACCAGGTTGAACGGCAGGTCGCGCAGGCCCGCGACGGCCGCCTCCAGCACGTCGCGGGCTTCGAAGAAGATCGTGCCGAGGGTGAGGTGGATCGTCTCGGGGTGCGGCAGCCCGTCCAGCGCCGCCGGCAGCGACTCGCCGGGCGCGGCCGCCCCGATGCCCGGCCGGATCGGCTGGACCCGTCGCCACGCCGGCGGCTCGGTGTGCAGGGCGGGCGGGAGGATGTCGAGGTGGACGGCCTCGTCGAGGATGCTCCGGGTGAGCGCGGGCACCTCCCATTCGGCACACAGCCGCGCGAAGCCGGGCGCGAACAGCGCCTCCCACATCGGCGCGGGCGGGG
Source organism: Pseudonocardia sp. (assembly GCA_050248815.1). Lineage (GTDB taxonomy): Bacteria > Actinomycetota > Actinomycetes > Mycobacteriales > Pseudonocardiaceae > Pseudonocardia. The sequence goes on from JBFWRR010000017.1 coordinate 36,887, forward strand.
TGATCCCCAGACCGTGCACGACGTGGCGGGCTCCGGTGCGCGCCGCGGCGACGGCCCCGGCGACCTCCGAGACCTCGTGCACGACGACGTCCGGCCGCCAGTCGAGCGCACGAGGCACCAGGTCGACGGCCCGCTTGGCCGCCGAGGGCAGGAACATCGCCGTCAGATCGGTCTCGAAGCCCGCCTGTGGCCCGTCCGCCGCGGCGGCCCGCAGCGCGGCCGACTCGGCGCGGGTCGGGCCGACGTCCCAGGCGGTGAACCCGTGCCGCGTGATCTCGGCCGCGAGGTCGGCGCCGCTCGCGACCGCCACCTCGTGACCGGCCCGCAGCGCGGCCCGGGCCAGCGGCAGGATCGTGTTGAGATGGCCGATCGCCGGAAAGGTCGTGAAGAGCAGTCGCACCGCAGTCCCCCAAGTCGTGTGCGGGTGCCCCCGTCGGCCCCCACCGGCCCACACACGACGCCGGGTCGCGCCCGGTTCACGACCGAGGGCCGGCACCCGTCCGGGTACCGGCCCTCGATCGGGTCCTGGCGGATCTAGGCGGACGCCACCAGCCGCGCGAACGCGATGACGTTGTCCTGGTAGTGCCCCGACGTCGCGTCGAAGGCGCCCCCGCACGTGATCAGGCGGATCTCGGCGTCGGTGGTGTCGCCGTAGACCTCGTCGGTCGGGAACTGGTCCTTCGGGTAGCGGATGACGTCGTAGGTCTCGAAGACGGCGGTGGTGCCGTCCGCGCGCCTGACCCTGATCTCGTCACCCGGCTGCAACTCGTCGAGCTTCTGGAACGGCCCTGCGACGCCCTTCCAGTCGACATGGGCCGCAAGGATCGCCGGTCCGAGCGCTCCGGGCGTGGGGCTCAGGTCGAACCAGCCGACGTCCTTCGCGTCGGGCGGCACCTCGAGCTTGCCCGACGGCTCCAGACCGAGATCGAGCAGCGGCCCGGAGTCGAGGCCGAGCGCAGGGACGACCAGCGCGACCGGCTTCGACGTCGGCAGCGGCGGGATCACCGTACGCGTCACGGGAGCCGACTCCGGTGCGTTGCCCGGCACCGGGGTCGGCCCCGTCCCGCACCCGGCGAGTGCGGCGGTCATGGCGAGCACGATCGCGGCCCGCCGGATGCGGTGGCTCATGCGGTGGCGGTCTCCAGGCTCCAGCCGCCGGTGTCGACGCCACCCTTCGGGTGGACCTTCACCTGGCCGCCGTTGTCATCGCTGTCGTCGCTGTCGTCGTCCTTGCTGCTGTCGTCCTTCTTCGGGTCGTCGCAGCTGCTGTCGCAGTCGTCCGAGTCCTTCTTCTTGTCCTCCTCGCAGTCGCAGTCCTCGTCCCAGTCCTTCTTCTTGTGCTCCCAGCCTGCGTCGCAGGTGTCGTCGCAGTCGTTCCAGTCCTTCTTCTTGTGCTCCCAGGACGCGTCGCAGGTGTCGTCGCAGTCGTCGCGGTCCTTCTTGTGGCCGGCCCAGTCCTTGTCGCCGTCCTTGTCGTGCTCGCGGCCCTTGTCGCCGTCCTTGTCGTGGTCGCGGTCCTTGTCGCCGTCATGGCGCTTCGGCTTGTCGCAGGCGACGCCGTTCTTGTCGCCACCGCCGTCGGTGTCCAGGTGCGCGAGCCTGACCCGGTTGCCGTCGAAGTCGTCCTGCGCGTCCTTCTGCTTCGAGTAGTCCTTGCAGGAGCGCACGGAATCCTCGTCGCCACCGGACGCGAGCGCGACGCCACCGACACCGAGCGACAGGGCGAGCGCCGCCGCTGCGGACAGCGCGATGACACGGGGTGAAGCAGGCATGGAGATCTCTCCGTCTCTTTCGGGGAGCGGCCGGTGCGGGGGGAGCGTCGGCCTTGATCCTGAAATCGACGGTGCGTTCTCGCCTCGTTACCGAGGCGAGTGAAGTTGCTTCACCCGGTCGTGTGGCTTGCGACGGATGGGGCAGTACCGGTATCGGGCTGTGTGGCGGGGTGCCCGGGCACGCGCGAACGGCCCGCTCGGGAGTCCTTCTTCCGAACGGGCCGTTCGCTCGCTGGAGCGGAGTGGTCAGTCGCGGCGCAGCACCGGCCGCAGCGCGTCGAGCACGTCCGCGTTCTCGATGGTCGAGGGCACCGGCTCGTCCACGCCGTCCGCGATCCCGCGCATCGTCTTGCGGAGGATCTTCCCGGACCGGGTCTTCGGCAGCGCCGCGACGACGGCGACGTCCTTCAGCGACGCCACCGCGCCCACCTGCTCGCGCACCAGCTTCACGAGCTCGGCGCGCAGCTCGGTCTCGTCGCGCTGCACCCCGGCCTTGAGCACGACGAACCCGCGCGGGATCTGGCCCTTCATCGGGTCCGCGACGCCGATGACGGCGCACTCGGCGACGTCCGGGTGGCTCGCCAGCACCTCCTCCATCCCGCCGGTGGACAGGCGGTGCCCGGCGACGTTGATGACGTCGTCGGTGCGGCCCATGACGTAGACGTAGCCGTCGGCGTCGATGCGCCCGCCGTCGCCGGTGAGGTAGTAGCCGTCGAAGGCGGACATGTAGGACTGCACGAACCGCTCGTCGTCGTTCCACAGCGTCGGCAGCGACCCGGGCGGCATCGGCAGCTTGACGACGATCGCGCCGTCCGTCCCGGGCTCGACGGGCCTGCCCGAGATGTCGAGCACCCGGACGTCCCAGCCCGGCAGGGGCACCGTCGGGGAGCCCGGCTTGAGGGGCAGCAGCTCGATGCCCGCGGGGTTCGCGACGATGGGCCAGCCGGTCTCGGTCTGCCACCAGTGGTCGATGACGGGGATGCCGAGCAGTTCGGAGGCCCAGCGGTAGGTCTCGGGGTCCAGGCGCTCGCCCGCGAGGTAGAGGTAGCGCAGCGTCGAGAGGTCGTACTTCGCGGCGTACTCGCCGTTCGGGTCCTCCTTCTTGATGGCCCGGAACGCCGTCGGCGCGGTGAACACGCTCGTGATGCCGTACTCCTGCACCACGCGCCAGAACTGGCCGGCGTCCGGTGTGCCGACCGGTTTGCCCTCGTAGAGCACGGTGGTGGCCCCGATGAGCAGCGGCGCGTAGACGATGTAGGAGTGGCCGACGACCCAGCCGACGTCGGAGGCGGTGAACATGGCCTCACCGGGGCCGACGGCGTAGACGTTCGGCATGGACCAGAGCAGCGCGACCGCGTAGCCGCCGCAGTCGCGCACCACGCCCTTCGGCTTCCCGGTCGTGCCGGAGGTGTAGAGGATGTAGAGCGGGTCCGTCGCCTTGACGGGCACGCAGTCCGCGGGCTCCGCCGAGGCCACCGCCCCGGCCCAGTCCAGGTCCCGGTCGGTCATCGCCGCCTGCGCCTGCGGGCGCTGCAGGATCACGCAGCGCTCGGGGGTGTGCTGCGCGAGCTCGATGGCCTTGTCGAGCAGCGGCTTGTACTCGATCACCCGCTGCACCTCGATGCCGCACGATGCCGAGACGATCACCTTGGGGGTGGCGTCGTCGATGCGCACCGCGAGCTCCTTCGGCGCGAACCCGCCGAACACGACGCTGTGCACCGCTCCGATCCGGGCGCAGGCGAGCATCGCGACCGCGGCCTCGGGGACCATCGGCATGTAGATCACGACGCGGTCGCCGCGCGTCACGCCGAGCCCGGCGAGGACGCCCGCGAACCGGGCCACCTCGTCACGCAGCTCGGCATAGGTGTACGTGCGCTGCGTGCCGGTGACCGGGGAGTCGTAGATCAGCGCGGCCTGATCGCCCCGCCCGGCGTCGACGTGGCGGTCCAGCGCGTTGTGGCAGACGTTCAGCTCCCCGTCGGGGAACCACCGGTAGAAGGGTGGGTCCGACCCGTCCAGCGCCCGTGTCGGCGCGCGCGTCCAGTCGATCGCCTCTGCCGCGCCCAGCCAGAACCCCTCCGGGTCCGCCACGCTCGCCTGGAAGACGTCCGCGTACCTGCCCACCCGTGCCTCCTCGCCCCGCACCTCTCGTCCGGGCCGACCCTAGGCGGTTGCGGGCGGGTGAGGCACCGGTCAGTCGGACAGGGTGAAGCCCGCCGTGGCGACGGCCGCCGCGATCTCGTCCCGCGCGACGTCCCGCGATCCCACGACCGTGACCAGGCCGGAGGCAAGCTCGACCTCGACGGAGCGGACCCCCTCGATCTCGGAGACCTCCTCGGTGACCGACATGACGCAGTGGTTGCACGTCATCCCGGCGACGGTCACCTGGGTGCGGAAGGGGGTCTCGACGCTCATCACGTCTCCTCGTGCTGTGGATGGGGAGGGTGTGGATCGTCCCACCCGGACCGCGCAGGAGTCCGTTCGGGGCGGGCGTGCGCAACCCGTAGCGCGCGGCTCACCCGGAAGGGGCGTGCGTCACTCTCCCGCCGTAGGTAACGTTGCGGTCACGGCCAGCGGGGTGGCCATCGGAGCGCGGCGATCACGGGGGTCGTCGGCTCGTGCGGGCGCACGTCGTCCGTCGCCCCGCGGTGCCTACGGGGTGGCGACGGGACGGAGGCGCTGATGACCATCGGGAACGCGCGCGGAGACATCGACGAGACCCGCACGATGTCAGGGTCGATCCCGGCCCAGCGCAGCGCCGCCGACGCCTACCGGGTCTCGGACGAGCAGCTGCATCGTGCCCGCCTCGTCGTGGCGCGCAACTCGTCGGACTCCGAGGACCTGCGCCAGTTGCTGGACATGCTCGGCCTCATCTCGACCAATCCGGACCAGCCGCCCCCGGTGGTGCGCTGACCTGCGCGGACACCCAAGTGGCCGCCCGGTTTGGGGCACCCGGACGGGCTGCCTTATGCTGGTACGGCTCCCAACGGCAAGCCGTTGCGGGCGGGGGCCGCGAGAGCGGTCCAAGCCCCCATCGTCTAGCGGCCTAGGACTCCGCCCTTTCAAGGCGGCAGCGCGGGTTCGAATCCCGTTGGGGGTACGGCGGTACAGCACGACAGTTTGGCCCAGTGGCGCAGTTGGTTAGCGCGTCGCCCTGTCACGGCGAAGGTCGCGGGTTCGAGTCCCGTCTGGGTCGCTCTTCGGGGAGCCGGTCACCGGCACCTCACGGCCAGGTAGCTCAGTTGGTACGAGCGACCGCCTGAAAAGCGGTAGGTCGGCGGTTCGACCCCGCCCCTGGCCACAGTCACTGACCGGCCCCCTCCTGAGGTGCGGGTCGCCGGGCTGGAGCGGCGATTCCCCCGTGATCACCGGGAATGTGACATCGGCCCCGGATGCGAGAGCGGCGTCCCATTCCTGGCGATCATCGTCGCGAGGTCGGTCGACGTGTCCGGGCGAGTTCCAGCCGGAACGCGAGCGCGCGCAGCCGCGGCTCGACGGTCAGCCCGTAGTGCGCCCGGGAGTCGGTGTCGCGCTGCGGGTCGCGTTGATACCCGAGCCGCTCGTAGAGGCTGACGGCGCGGCTCATGAAGGGCGTCGTGTGCAGGTGGATGCTGGACGCGCCGGCTGCGCGGGCGCGCTCGGCGCACGCCGTCATGAGGGCGGCGGCGATGCCCTCGCCCTCGCGGTCCGGCCGAACCGCGACGCCCCGGACGTACGCCGTCCCGTCGGGTCGCAGGGGGAACACGCGGGCGCTGCCGAGGACCGTTGCGGCATCACGGGCGACGAGAACGGTCCCGCCGTCCTCCCCGATATCGAGGACGTCGGCGAGATACACCGCGAACACCTCGGCGTCGACGATCGCGCGGTAAGGGCCATAGGCCGCACGCAGCAGGCGCCGGATCTCGGCGTACTGGCCGCGGGCGGCCACCTGGACTCCCCACTCCCCGGCATCGCGGTGCGCCACCGTGGCAGAATCGACAGGGAACTTGTCCATATTCCGTCAAGGTAGACAAGGGGCCTGTCGATGTCAACGCGGATTCCCACGCGCGACGGGGGCGAGCGCCTCGTCACCCTCGCCGTGCTCCTGCGTGAGGCGTTCGTGGCGCTCAACGACCTCGTGATGAGCCGGCTCGCGGAGCAGGGGCACTCCGCGGTGCGCTCGGCGCACAGCGCCGTCTTCCAGTACCTGGACGACACGGGCACCACGGTCAGCCTGCTCGCCGAACGCGCCCGGATGACCAAGCAGGCCATGGCGGAGCTCGTGCACCACCTCGAGGCGCACGGCTACGTCCGCCGCGTCCCGGATCCGCGGGACCGCCGCGCGAAGCTCGTCCTTCCCACCGACCGGGGCCGGGAGGTGCTCGCGATCGCGCGCGGACTCGTGCCCGAGTTGGAGGAGCGCGTGGGCGCCGTGGTCGGGGTGGAGCGGCTGGCCGCGCTCAAGGAGGACCTGGACGCGATCCGCAGGGGCGTCGGCGGGTAGGGCGCGGCCCACCTCTCGACCGGGTGGGGTGGCCGCGCGCGGCCCCATGCGCGGGGCTCTCGCGTGCGTCGGCGACCGTCAACCCTGTTCGGCAGGGGCTCTTCCGCGCGCCTGCCGCGCCCGCGCCGAGGCGGCCACGGCGAACGACGCCGCGAGCACCGCCACGCCAGCTGCGGCCACCAGCGCGGCCGCAGCGATGTTCACCGGCGCGACCAGGGACGCGAGCACCGCCGTCAGGTACCCCGCGATCCCGGCCCTGACCGGCGGCCAGGGCGAGGGCAGCGGCGCCGCCAGCCGGGCGAGGATCGGCAGGATCGCGATCCCGTGCATCGCGGCGAAGTGGGTGAGCTTGAGGAACCCGCCGCGGGCGTACGCGGCCTGCGGATCCCCGGCGTTCACCAGCATGATGCCGACGGCGATCATCACCGCGCCCGCCGCGAGCGACCCCACCAGCGTCGCGAACCCGACGCGGACCGCCACGGTGGTGGGCCGGTCCAGGCCCGGTTGCGGGCGGAGCGACAGCACGAACAGCGTCGTGAGGACGGCGATCAGCACGCCGCCGCCCGCCGCGAGCCCGCGGGCCACGGTGGCGTCGAACGGGGTCTCCAGGTTGAAGTGCGACGGCACGCCCCGCCAGGCCTGCAGGTCGACGAGCGCGACCTCGGTGACGCTCGCGACGGTCAGCACGGCCAGCATGCCGGTGCGCAGGCGCTCGTGGATCTGCAGGTACGACGCCGCCCAGGCCACACTCGCCAACGTGATGCCGAACGACAGCCCGAACGTGACGGGCTTGCGCCACGACACCGGACCCTCCCACGGCCCGCCGAGGAGCGCCTGGACGCCGAGGTGGGCCACCCCGGACGCGACGAGCAGCGCGGCGACGCCGTAGCAGGCCCGTTCGACCGGGCGCAGGGCGCTCATGGCGTGCGCACCGGACGGCGGGCCCGCTCGCGCGGCAGCAGGGCGGCGGCCGCCAGCAGCCACGCCAGTCCGCCGAACCGCACGACCGGCAGCAGCGCGTAGAGGGCCGGGGTGAGCAGCGAGAACAGGGCGAGCATCGCGATCACGGCGAGCCCGAGCCCGGTCCACGCGAGCGCCCGGGGCAGCAGGCCCAGCACCAGGGCCGGGACGGCGAGGCCCGCGAGAAGCAGCCCGAAGGGTGCGACGAAGCCCGGCCCGCCCGCGGCGAACGACAGCGTCGTGAGCGCCCGGACCAGCGGTGCGTCCCCGAGCGGTGCGGCGGCCACGGCCGTCCAGGCGGCGAGGCCCGAGACGGTGAGGGTGGCCGCTGAGATCAGGCCGCCCGCCAGGGCGATCGTCGGGCCGGGGACGGCGGCGCCGAGGCCGCGCATCCGCTGGTGGGCGACGGCGGTGAACACGGCGAGCGGGATCGCGGCGGCGACGACGGCCGCCGCGAGCAGGGTCGCCTCGGTGGCGTGGGTGCTCAGGTACGCGGCGACGTCGGCGGCGCTCGACGTCGGCCGGAGCCCGCTGATGCCGAGGACGAGCCCGACGAGCGTGAGCGTGGCGTAGCCGATCGCAGGAGCGAGCAGGGGCGGGCCGGAGATCCTGGCCATGGTCGGTCCTCCTCGGGTCGGCCAAAATCGTGAGAAGCCGTAACGATCCATCTGTCGATACGATCTGTCAACCGCTATTGTTTCCCGCGTGACAGGTCTCCGCGAGCCCGGTGCCGCCTTCCTCCTCGCACAGCTCGGCGCGCACGCCGCGCGCCGCTTCGCCGACCGGGTCGCCGAGCTCGACCTGACCCCACCGCAGGCCGGACTGCTGCGTGCGGTCGCGGCGCGTCCGGGTCAGAGCCAGCAGGTCCTCGCCGCGTACCTCGGGACACCGCCGACGCGGTTGGTCGCGCTGGTGGACGGCCTGGAGGAGCGGGGGGCGGTGGAGCGCCGCCGCAACCCCGAGGACCGCAGGCTGTACGCGCTGTACCTCACCCCGCCGGGCGAGGAGCTGCTGGCCGCCGTCGGGCGGGTCGCCGCCGCCCACGAGCAGGCGATGCTCGCCGCCCTCGACGACGACGAACGTGTGCAGCTGCGTGCCCTGCTGGCCCGGCTCGTCGCCGACCAGGGGCTCACGACCGGGGTCCATCCCGGGTACCGCACGCTGCGCGGCTGACGGGGCGAACACGCGCTGGTGGGATCCGCAACTCGGGCTGATGAGATGCGCAACTCGCGCGGACGCCGCGCCGACCGGATGTCGCCGCTCCGGCGAAACGCGCAACTCGCGGCTACGGGATGCGCAACTCGCGGGGGTGGACCGGGCCGAGCCAGTCCGCCGTCAGCGCGAGCCCCTCGGCCACCCCGCGCGGGGCGAAGCCGAGCGCCCGGGCGCCGCGGTCGTCGATCCGCACCGGGGGGAAGCCGCCGTAGACCTCGGAGCGGTGGGCGAAGGTCGGCGCGTCCGGGCCGAGCGTCGAACCCGGCGGCACCGTGGCCACCCGCGCCCCGCCGACGAGACCGGCGAACGTGTGCAGCACCCGCCCGAAGGGCGCGACCTCCCCGCACAGGACGTAGCGGCGGCCCGGTTCGCCCGCCTCGTAGGCCAGCAGGTGCCCGAGCGCGGCGTCCTCCGCGAGCAGCCAGCCCACCGGGGCGTCGACGACGCGGTCGACCTCGCCCCGGGCGGCGGCGAGGAACAGGCCGTTGTAGCTCAGCGGTCCGCGGGGGCTGGGCCCGTAGATGTTGGTCGGGTTGACGATGCAGGCGCCGAGCCCGTCGCGGGCCGCGGCGAGCACGAGCGCCTCGGCCTCCGCCTTGCTCACCGAGTACGGGTCGGTGAGCGCGGGCGGGCCCTGCGGTTCCTCGGCGACGAGGCCGGTGGCGTCCATGACCGCGGCGCTGCTGCTCGTGTAGACGAAGCGCGGCACGCCCGCGGCGATCACCGCCTCCAGCACCCGGCGCGTGCCCTCGACGTTGCCGGCCCTGGTCTCGGCCAGGGAATGGCCCACCGAGCCCGCGACGTGCAGCACCCCCTCGCAGCCGCGGGCGGCCGCCGTGAGGGCGTCGGTGTCACCGAGCTCGGCGACGACGAGCTCCACGCCGCGGGGCAGCACCCCGGCGGCGCGGCCCGGGTCGCGCACCGCCGCGCGGACCGGATGGCCGCGCGACACGAGCAGCGCCACGAGCGCGCTGCCCAGGTAGCCGGTCGCCCCGGTGACCATCAGCATGCGGGCATCGTGGCAGCCGCTGACCGACGGGAGTCACTCGGCGACCGGTCGCAACCTCGAACGGAGTAGCCGTCGATCCCGGGACCCGCGCCGGTCATCCGCCGTTCAACCCCCTCGCCGGACGGCCGAACGGAGGCCACATCCGCTCGTCTCGCGGCTCCGGCACCTCGACGCTGGCCCCTGGAGTCGGCGTGACCTACGACTCATCCTCGGTGTTGAGGTTCATGAACGAACGCGATCGGGAGGTCGGACGTCATGCAGTGGTGGGACAGCTACCGCGCGGTGTACGGCGCGGAGCTGCGTGCGGCCGCCCGCGAGTTCGGCGACCACGGCTGGCCCGCCACCGTCGTGCCGGAGGGCCTGCTCCTCGTCGCCGGGACGACGCTGGAGGTCCTGGAGATGCCCGCCGCGATCGGCAGGGAGGTCTGCGCCGGGCTCCGCGCCGCGGGGCTGGTCGTCCCTGTCGCCGCGACGCCTGCGGACACCTGGTGGTTCCCGGTCCTCGCCGGGACCGCCACCGACGTGCCGGCCGGGATCGTGCTGCGCACCGGCGGCGACGTCGTGCCCGCGCCGCCGACCGAGCAACCCGACGGCTGGGTGCACTGGCGGGTCTCGCCCGGGCTCTGCGGCTGGGCACTTCCCTCGGCCAGGGTGATCCTCACCGCCGCGGCGGACGCGCTGCGGGTCGGCCTCGACGTCGCGCCGGGCGCCCAGCGGCCCGCAGCGGGCGTCGCGGTCGTGATGCGGTCCTAGCGGCCGCGAGCCGGCACCCGGTTCCTCTCCCGATGCTGTGGGCGTCCGCACCGCGCCGGGAGACCCCGAGGTGCACCGGCGCGGCGCCCGAGGCGGATGCCCCGGGGTGCGGGAACTCCCCGCACGACCCGGCTCCGCCTCGAGCGCGCCGCGCCAGGAGCCTGCTGGCCGGGGCCGGTCTGGACGGATGTCCACCGGCCCCGGCCGGAGTCAACCTGCGGCCGTGAGCGGGTCCTCCGGGGCCGCGGGGGCAGCACGACCCCGGAGGCCGCGCCCGGCGTCCGGAGCCCGCGGCCCCGGCTCCGGGCTGCCGACCGCGGCCGCGCAGGGCCACGGCGGCGACACCGATGGTCCGTCGCGCAGGCACTATGGGTTCGTGCAGAGCCCGCAAGTCACCTCATCGGCCGAGTCGGAGCGCACCGACCCGGCCCCCCGGCGGCGGGAGATCGTCGTCGGCCTGGGCATCGGCTCGATGGATCCGCAGGCGCGGGCGCGCGACCTGCGGAAGATGAAAGCCCTGGCCACGGGCCTGTTGCTGCTCGCAACAGTCGTGTTCTTCGCCACCCGCTGGTGGGAGAGCGTCGACGCGCCGACATGGGTCTCGTACGTCCGTGCGGCCGCCGAGGCCGCGATGGTCGGTGCGCTCGCGGACTGGTTCGCCGTCACGGCGCTCTTCCGGCGCCCGCTCGGGCTGCCGATCCCGCACACGGCGATCATCCCGCGCAAGAAGGACATGATCGGCGACAGCCTCGGCGACTTCATCGGCGACAACTTCCTCGCCGAGCACGTCGTGCGGGACAAGCTGGACCGCGCCCGGATCCCCGCCCGCCTCGGCGAGTGGGTGGCCGAACCGGCCAACGCCGAGCGCGTCACGGAGGAGCTCGCGAACGTCGCGCGCGGGGTCGTCACCGTGCTGCGCGACGACGCCGTCCAGAACCTCATCGAGCAGGTCCTGGTGCGCAAGGCGCTCGAACAGCCGATCGGGCCGGTGATGGGCGTGATGCTGGAGGGGATCGTCAAGGACGGCACCCACCACCGCACCGTCGACCTGATCACCGACCGCGTCTACGAATGGGTGCTGCAGAACCAGGCGCTGGTGCTGCGGATCGTCCACGACGCCGCGCCGGGCTGGACGCCCCGGTTCGTCGACGACATGGTCGCCGACCGGGTCTTCCTGGAGGTCCAGAACTTCGCGTGGGCGGTCAAGACCGACCCGCAGCACCCGATGCGCCTGGCCGTGGACCGCTTTCTCGGCGAGTTCGCGATCGACCTGCAGCGCGACCCGGCCACGATGGAGCGCGTCGACCGCATCAAGAACCAGTTCGTCGAGCACCCGGACGTGCAGAACGTCATCGGCCACGCCTGGGGCACGCTCAAGAAGATCGTGCTGGACGCCGCGGCGGACCCGTCGAGCGAGCTGCGCCGCCGCGTCCGCGACGGGCTCATCGGGTTCGGCCGCCGCCTCGGCGAGGACCCGGCCCTGCTCGCGAAGATCGACGGCTGGGTCGGCGACGCCGCGGGGTACGTGGTGCGCCACTACAACCGCGAGATCACGACCCTGATCACCGACACCGTCGCCCGCTGGGACGCCGAGGAGACCTCCCGCAAGATCGAGCTGCAGGTGGGGCGGGACCTGCAGTTCATCCGCATCAACGGCACAGTCGTGGGCTCGCTCGCGGGGCTGGCGATCTTCGCCGTGTCGCACGCGCTGTTCGGGATCTGACGCCCGACGACCCGAGGGGCCCCGACGTGCCCGGCCGGCCCGCTCGGGCACACTCGAAGCACCCGTCCTTTCGGAGGAGCGCCGAATGCCAGACCCGATCCCGCCCGTGGCGCGCCGCGCCCTCCTCGCCGGTGCCGCCACGCTCGGGGCCGCGGGGCTGGTCGCGGCCTGCGGCGGTGCACCGGAGGCGCCGCAGCGACCGTCCGGGCTGAACCCGCCGCTGCCGTCCGGTGGTGCGGGCACGGCGATCGGGGCCGCCTCGGACGTGCCGGTCGGTGGGGGGAAGGTGTTCGCGGAGTACGAGGTCGTCGTCACCCAGCCGACGGCGGGCCAGTTCCGCGGCTTCTCGACCGAGTGCACGCATGCCGGATGCCAGGTCAACGCCGTCGTCGACGGGCTGATCGACTGTCCCTGCCACGGCAGCCGCTACCATCTGGACGGCTCCGTCGCGAACGGCCCGGCTGCCCGCCCGTTGCGGGACCGTCCTGTCACCGTGACGGAGGACCGCATCACCCTTGCGTGAGCCCGAACGGGTCATCTCACTGGTCCGTTCCGGCATCGTTCTGAACTCGTAACGGGATCACAGATGCCGTCGACTTCCCCCATGGGTCACTGTTGAGCCAGGTCGTCGGACGGACGCGACTACCGAACGAGGGAAACGACAACCATGCGGGAGTTCGGGCAGTACCGGATCGAGTCGTTGATCGGTTTCGGTGGCATGGGCGAGGTACATCGCGCCTACGACACACGGCGCGATCGAGAGGTCGCGCTCAAGCTGCTGCCCACGGCACTGAGCCGTGACCCCGAGTACCAGAAGCGGTTCCGCCGGGAGTCCTACACCGTCGCGCGGCTGCGCGAGCCCCACGTCATCCCGATCCACGACTACGGCGAGATCGACGACCAGCTGTTCATCGACATGCGTCTGGTGGACGGGCGCAGCCTCGGCGCGATGCTGTCCGAGGACGGCGCGCTGGACCAGACCCGGGCCGTCGCGCTCGTGGTGCAGGTGGCGGACGCCCTCGACGCCGCCCACGCGGACGGGCTCGTGCACCGCGACATCAAGCCCTCGAACATCCTGGTCACCCCGAACGACTTCGTCTATGTCGTCGACTTCGGGATCGCGCACGTCACCGGACACACGCACTCGGCGCTGACGATGTCGGGCGCGACGCTCGGGACGCTGGACTACATGGCACCGGAGCGGTTCGAGAGCCGTCCGGTCGACCCGCGCACCGACGTCTACTCGCTGGCCTGCGTGCTCTACGAGTGCCTCACCGCGCAGCGGCCCTTCGCGGGCAACGACCTGCCCGCCCTGATGTACGGCCACCTGTTCAGCGACCCGCCGAAGCCGAGCGCGGTGAACCCGGCGGTGCACCCCGCCTTCGACGACGTCGTGGCCCGGGGCATGGCCAAGAACATGGAGGAGCGCTTCACCGGCGCCCGCCAGTTCGCCGATGCCGCCCGGGCCGCACTGGCGACCGCGCAGGTGGCGGCGCACACGGGTGCCGTGCCCACCCCGGTCGTCACGCCGGCAGGCCCGGAGGCCGAGCCCACGGTCCTCAACGCGGGCGAGGCCACCATCCTCAACGCGGGCGAGGCCACCGTCCGCGACGCCCAGTACCCGGGCGATGCCGCGCAGGTCCACCCGGCGTTCGCCGCCCCGCCCTACGGCAACGGCCACGGCGGCGGATACGGGAACAACGGCGCCGGCTACGGCGGCGGGCCGGGCTACGGCCCGGGCGGCCCCCCAGGCCACTACACGCAGGGCGTCGCCGTCGCCGACCCGCCGCCGCCCGGTGGTCCGGCCGCGCCGCCGACGACGTCCGGCGGTGGCGGCAGCCGCAAACTCATCTACGGCCTGGCCGCAGTCGCGCTGGTGGCGGTGCTGGTGGCCGCGACGACGATCGTGCTGCTGCTGCGCGGGGACTCCCCGGCATCCGGGCTCGGCCCGATCGCGGCACCGCCCGCGAAGGTCAAGGCGGCCAACAGCATCGACAAGCCGACGGTGGCGGGCGATCCCGTCCCGGTCGGCCCCACGCCGGGTTACATGGAGATCACCCCGGACGGCTCGCGAGGCTACATCGCCAACCGGGGCGCGGGGGTGCTCACGGTCTTCGACACCACCCGCAACCAGGTGCTCGGCACGATCCCGGTGCCGGACGGCTCACCGCAGTTCGTGGCCTTCACCCCGGACGGCACCCGCGCCTACGTGAGCGTCACGAACGCCGACTTCACGGTGAACGAGGTCGTCGTCGTCGACACGGCGTCGTTCCAGATCCTGGACAAGATCCCCACCGGGAAGCGCCCGTTCGCTCTGGACATCACCCCGGACGGCAAGACCGTCTACGTGCCCAACCACGACTCGGGCTCCATCACGGTCATCGACACGGCTACGGACAAGGTCACCGACGAGATCAAGGTCGCGCCGAACCCGCACTGGGTGGACGTCACCGAGGACGGCAAGTACGTCTGGGCCGCCAACCACGAGTCCAACGTCGTCTCCGTGATCGACACGGGGACGAACCAGGTGCTCGCGACCGTCCCGGTCGGCGCGTCGCCGCACAGCATCGTGAAGCTGCCCGGCAAGGACACCGTGATCGTCTGCAACTACGACGGCAACTCGCTCTCGGTGATCGACACGAAGACGAACAAGGTCACCAAGACGATCGCCACCGGCAACCACCCGCAGGACATCACGCTGTCCGCCGACGGCAAGCACGCCTACATCGCCACCGTCGACGACAACGCCATCCAGGTGGTGAACCTCGACAGGCTGGAGATCACCGACTCGGTGCCCACCGGTGACAGCCCGACATCCGTCGCCGTGGGCCCGGAGGGTCGCCAGGCCTACGTCACGAACCTCAATGACGGCACTGTGACAGTCGTCAACATCGCCGGTACCGCATGAGCTAACGCTCCTGCTCGCAGTACCGAGTCTCTCCGGACGGGGGGGTCGACATGCGCGAGTTCGGGCAGTACCGCATCGACAGCCTGATCGGTCGCGGTGGGATGGGCGAGGTGCACCGCGCCTACGACACCCGCCGGGACCGGGAGGTGGCACTGAAGCTGCTGCCGAGTGTGCTCTCGGAGGATCCCGAGTACCAGCGACGGTTCCGCCGCGAGTCCTACACGGTGGCGCGGCTGCGCGAGCCGCACGTCATCCCGATCCACGACTACGGCGAGATCGACGACCAGCTCTACATCGACATGCGGCTGGTGGACGGGCGCAGCCTCGCCACGCTGCTCGAGGAGGGCGGCGCCCTCCCACCCGAGCGGGCCGTGCGGCTCCTCTCGCAGGTCGCCGAGGCGCTGGACGCCGCGCACGCGGACGGCCTGGTGCACCGCGACGTCAAGCCGTCGAACGTGCTGGTCACGCCGAACGACTTCGTCTACGTCGTCGACTTCGGCATCGCGCACGCCATCGGCCAGACGCGCTCGCACATGACGAAGACCGGCGCGACGATCGGGACGCTGGACTACATGGCCCCGGAGCGCTTCGAGAACCGGACGATCGACCTCCGCGCCGACGTCTACTCGCTGGCCTGCGTGCTTCACGAGTGCCTGACCGGGGTCAAGCCCTACCCGGGTGCGGACCTGCCCGCGCTCATGTACGGCCACCTGTTCGCCGCGCCGCCGAAGCCCAGCGCGCAGAACCCGTCGGTGCCCCGGGCGTTCGACGCCGTGATCGCACGGGGGATGGCGAAGGACCCGGACGCCCGGTTCGCCACCGCGGGCGAGCTCGCGGCCGCGGCGC
This sequence comes from Pseudonocardia sp., assembly GCA_050248815.1. Lineage (GTDB taxonomy): Bacteria > Actinomycetota > Actinomycetes > Mycobacteriales > Pseudonocardiaceae > Pseudonocardia. Next base: position 52,556 of record JBFWRR010000017.1, read on the forward strand.
GTGCCGCGCTGGGCGAGGACGCGAGCAGCCGCGCCGGGACGAACGCGTTCGCCCCGCCGTCGCCCGCCGTCGCGGCGGCCGCGGCCACCGTCGCAGCGCAGGCGGTCCCGGCACCGGACTCCGAGGCGCTCACGGTGGCCGCACGGCCCGCCCACCCCGCGGCCCACACCCCGCCCCCCGGCGGCTACGGCCCGGGCCCGCAGACGCCGCCGCCCGGTGGCCAGGTGCCGGGCTGGCCGACCGTCGCCGTGCCGCTCCCGGCGGGGTCCGGACCGCCGCACCCGCCGCAGGCCGCCCCGTCGCGGGGCCGCAACCGGGTCGCGTTCGCGGCGATCGCAGTGCTCGCGGCGGCGGTGCTCGTCCTGGGCACGCTGCTCGTCGTCGACCGCACCGGCGTCCTGGAGACGACGGACTCCGGCGCCGTGCCGGGCCTCGGTCCGCTCGGGCCGGTGCCCGGGGCGCAGGCCGCCGCGCCCGCGGTCGCGAACAGCGTCGCGAAGCCGACGGCGGGGGACGTCGTGAACGTCGGCGCCACCCCCGGATACATGGAGATCGCGCCCGACGGGCGCACCGCGCTCATCGCCAACCGCGGGGCGGGCGTGCTGACCGTCTTCGACACCACGCGCAACCAGGCCCTCGGCACCATCCCGGTGCCCGACGGCGGGCCCCAGTTCGTCGCGTTCTCCCCGGACGGCACCCGTGCGTACGTGAGCATCTTCAACACCGAGCGCACGGTGAACGAGGTGGGTGTGCTCGACACGGGGACGATGCAGTTCATCGCGCGCGTGCCGACCGGGGTGCGGCCGTTCGCCCTGGACGTGACGCCGGACGGCCGGACCGTCTACGTGCCCAACCACGACTCCGGCTCGATCACCGTGATCGACACCGCCACGAACACGGTGCGTTCGGAGATCAGGGTCGCGCCCAACCCGCACTGGCTCGACATCTCCCACGACGGCACGCGGGTCTACGCGGCCAACCACGAGTCCAACGTCGTCACGGTCATCGACACGGCCGACAACGCCGTGCTCGCGACCGTGCCGGTGGGGTCTGCGCCGCACAGCATCGTCGTGCACCCGAAGAAGCCGATCGTCCTCAACGTCAACTACGACTCCAGCTCGGTGTCGGTGATCGACCGCAACACGAACGCGGTGATCGCCACCGTGCCGACCGGCAGCCACCCGCAGGACATCACGCTCTCGGCCGACGGGAAGTACGCCTACCTGGCCACGGTCGACGAGAACGCGATCGAGGTGCTCGACACCACGTCGTTCCAGATCACCGCGCGCGTGCCCACCGGGCGCAGCCCGACGAGCGTGGCGATCGCACCGGACGGCAGGCACGCCTACGTCACGAACCTCAACGACGGGACGGTCACCGTCGTCAACGTCGCGGGCACCGCCTGACGGTCGGCCACCACCTGTGGCGGAGGCCACCCCGCCTGCGCAAGCAGTGCGCTTGCAGCAGCTAGCACCCCGGGCGTACCGTCGAGTAGGTCGAGGGGGTGATCACCGGATGGGCAAGTCCGAGAAGCCGGCCGAGCGGGTCGGCGAGGCCGTGGAACAGGTCGGTCAGGCCGTCAGCCACGCCGTCGAGGACATCGGCAGCTACATCCGCGCCCAGCGTGAGCAGGCGCAGGTGTCGCTGCGGCAGCTCGCGAAGTCGGCCGGGGTGTCCAACCCCTACCTGAGCCAGATCGAGCGCGGGCTGCGTCGCCCGTCCGCGGAGATCCTCCAGCAGATCGCGCACGGGCTGCGCATCTCCGCCGAGGCGCTGTACGTCCGCGCGGGCATCCTCGACGAACGCCCGGCGGGCGCGGTGACCGATGCCGTGCGGGGCGACCCGGGTCTGACCGAGCGGCAGAAGCAGGTGCTGCTCGATGTCTACGGGTCCTTCCGCCGGGAGAACGGTTCCGACGACCACCACCCGGTGTCGCCGACACCGGAACAGAGCGCGACGACGCGCACCGAGACGATTTCCGATCCCGAGGAGTGATCGACATGGCTGTGTCGCTTCCGACCGCCGCAGACGTCCGCAAGATCCGTGAGCAGGCCGCCAAGAGCGCTTCCGAGCGTGCCGAGGCCGCCCGCACCCCGCTGCTCGCCTTCCTGGGCGCCGGCGACGCCGCCTACACCGGCACGGTGAAGGCCTTCGAGGGCGCCAAGGCCCGCGCCGGGAAGGCGCAGGAGCTGCCCGCGAAGCTCACCGCCGAGGAGCTCAAGAAGGCCGTCGCGGAGTTCCGCGCCCAGGCCGAGAAGGTCTACGCGGACTTCGCCGCCCGCGGCGAGAAGGCCTGGGACAAGATCAAGGCCCAGCCGCAGGTGAAGCAGGCCGTCAGCACTTTCTCCAGCTACAACGGCAAGTTCGAGGCCCGCGTCGACGCCCTCGTCGACGACGCCCACGACGCCGCGGAGAAGGCGCTGGGCGCCGTCAGCACGCAGACCCGCTCCACCGGCGAGAAGGTCGCGCAGGCCACCAAGCGCCTCACCGGCCGGGCCGCCGAGACCGTGACCGAGGTGTCCACGGAGGCCGCCGAGGCGGTGTCCGAGGCGGGCGCGAAGACCGCCGAGGCGCTCACCGAGGCCGGTTCCGAGGCGGCCACCACCACCCGCAGCACCACGCGCAAGGCCGCCAACCGCACCCGGCCTGCGACCAAGTCCCCGACCACCAAGTGATCCACCGGGTGATCTGACCAGCAGGACGCGGGCGGGCCGGGGATGTGCACAGCCCCGGCCCGCCCGTACTCTTGCCTCGTGAGCCTGCTGTACGCCCTCGACGACTACGTCATCTTCGCGATCTACCTGGTGGCGGCTCCCGTCGGCGTGTACGCCTTCGTGCACGCGCTCATGCAGCGCGCGGACGCCTTCACCGCCGCGGACAAGCTGACCAAGCCGGCCTGGCTGGGCATCACCGGCGCGGGTGCGGCGATCCTCGTGCTGAGCCTCATCACGTACAACCCGGCGGTCGGCGGCATCGGGCTGGGCATCTTCTGGCTCGCCGCCATCGTCGCGATCAGCGTCTACATCGTGGACGTCAAGCCCGCCGTCGTCGGCGTGCAGGGCGGCGGCCAACGCTGGTGAGCTCGGCAGTGTCCCCGAGCGAGCGCCGGGGAGCGTGCCCGGACGGGCCGGAACTGTGGTGGCAGCGGGTGTTCGGCACGCTGCACGCCGTCCCCGCGCTGGAGCGGCCGGACCTGCTCGCCGGGCCGGTCGAGCGCACCCTGAAGGGCCTCGACGATGCCGCGCTCGTCGGTGTGGCCGAGATCGACCCCGAGCTGGCCGACACGGCCGCGTTCTGCGCCGCGTACTCCTCGCCGCCGGAGGTGTCGGCGAACTGCGTCGTCGTGGCCGGGCGGCGGGGCGACGAGACGCGCCGTGCCGCATGCCTCGTCCTCGCCACCACCCGGGCCGACGTCAACGGGCTCGTCCGCAGGCGCCTGGGCGCCCGCAAGGCGTCCTTCGCCCCGATGGACGACGCCGTGGCCCTCACCGGCATGGAGTACGGCGGCATCACCCCGATCGGTCTGTCGGAAGGCTGGCCGCTGCTGGTGGATCCGGCCGTCGCGGCGGCGGAGGCCGTGGTCGTCGGCAGCGGTGTGCGGCGCTCGAAGCTGGCCGTGCCGGGGGCGCTGCTCGCCGCGCTGCCCGGCGCGGAGGTGCTCGACGGGCTCGGCAGGCCGGTGTGAGCGCCGGTCCCGGTGCGGAGGCCCGGGATGCGGCCCGGAACGCTGAGGCCCGGGGCGCGGCCCAGAGCGTGGCGGACCGCGCGGCCGCCGCGATGCTGCGCTCGGACCGGGCCGCGGCCACGGCGGGCCTGCGGCTGGTCGACGTGTCGCCGGGCGCCGCGACGGTCGCGATGCGGGTGGAAGAGGGTCACGTCAACGGGCACGGGGTGTGCCACGGCGGGTTCCTGTTCCTGCTCGCGGACTCCGCGATGGCCTACGCGTGCAACAGCCACGGGGTCTCGACGCTCGCCTCCGGCGCCGACATCGCGTTCCTGCGGCCCGCGAGGCTGGGCGACGAGCTGGTGGCCCGCGCCGTCGAGCGGGCTCTGGCGGGCCGGTCGGGTCTCTACGACGTCACGGTGCGGACCGGGGACGGGCCGGACGCCCCGGTGGTCGCGGAGTTCCGCGGCCGTACCCGCCAGGTCCCGGGGCTGGCGCCGCCGACCTGACGTGCCGTTCGCGGGTTTCGCCGACAGTGGACATGGTTGAGCCTTTGAGTGGAACATTGTCAACGGTGTAAGCGTTGCAGCGGGCATGACAGACATGCTGAAGCTGCCGGTGCTTCCGCTGACCGACTCGGTGGTGCTGCCCGGCATGGTGGTTCCACTCCGGCTCGACGAGTCGGAGACGCAGGCGGCGGTCGACGCGGCGCGCAGCAGCGACGGTGACGGCCGGGTCCTGCTCGTGCCCCGCCCCGACGGCCGCTACGGCCCGGTGGGCACCGTCGCCGTCCTCGAACAGGTCGGCCGCCTGCCCGGCGGGGAGAAGGCCGCGGTCGTGCGTGGCGAGGGCCGCGCCCGCATCGGTGCCGGCGTGACCGGCCCGGGCTCGGCGCTGTGGGTCGAGGCCGAGCCGATGCCCGATGCGCCCGCGACCGGGCGTACCCAGGAGCTCGCGCGGGAGTACAAGGCGCTCGTCGTCGGCCTGCTCCAGCAGCGGGGCGCCTGGCAGGTGATCGACTCGGTGCAGCAGATCACCGATCCCGGCCAGCTCGCCGACACCGCGGGCTGGGCCTCCTACCTCACCCGCGAGCAGAAGACCGCGCTGCTCGGCGAGGCCGACCCGACGGCGCGGCTGGAGCTGCTCGTCGAGTGGACGAAGGCGCACATCGCGGAGCAGGAGGTCTCGGAGAAGATCTCGCAGGACGTGCGCGAGGGCGTCGAGAAGACCCAGCGGGAGTTCCTGCTGCGCCAGCAGCTCGCCGCGATCCGCAAGGAGCTCGGCGAGGACGACGCGGACGGCGAAGGTGACTACCGCGCCCGCGTCGAGGCCGCCGACCTGCCCGAGCACGTCCGCAAGGCCGCGCTCAAGGAGGTCGACAAGCTGGAGCGCACGAGCGACCAGAGCCCGGAGGGCGGCTGGATCCGCACCTGGCTCGACACCGTGCTCGACATCCCCTGGGCGACCCGCACCGACGACAACGACGACCTCGTCGCCGCCCGTGCGGTGCTGGACGCCGACCACGCGGGGCTGGACGACGTGAAGGAGCGGCTGGTGGAGTTCCTCGCCGTCCGCGCGCGCCGCCACCGCAAGGGGCTGGGCGCCGTCGGCGGCCGGGGCGGCGGCGCGGTGCTCGCGCTCGTCGGCCCGCCCGGGGTCGGCAAGACCTCGCTCGGCGAGTCGGTGGCCCGCGCGATGGGGCGGAAATTCGTCCGGGTGGCGCTGGGCGGGGTGCGCGACGAGGCCGAGATCCGCGGCCACCGGCGCACCTACGTCGGGGCGCTGCCGGGCCGGATCGTCCGCGCGATCCGCGAGGCCGGTTCGATGAACCTGGTCGTGCTGCTCGACGAGATCGACAAGGTCGGCAGCGACTACCGCGGCGACCCCACGGCGGCGCTGCTCGAGGTGCTCGACCCGGCGCAGAACCACACGTTCCGCGACCACTACCTCGAGGTCGACCTCGACCTGTCCGACGTGCTGTTCCTCGCGACGGCGAACGTCGGCGAGGCCATCCCCGGTCCGCTCGCGGACCGGATGGAGGTCGTCACTCTGGACGGCTACACCGAGGCGGAGAAGGTCGCCATCGCGCGCGACCACCTGCTGCCCCGGCAGGTCGAGAAGGCCGGGCTGGAGCCGTCCGACGTCGAGTTCTCCGACGTCGCGCTGGGCATGATCGCCGCCGAGTACACCCGCGAGGCGGGCGTGCGGCAGCTGGAGCGGGGCCTGGCGAAGGTGCTGCGGAAGGTCGCGGTCGCGCTGGACGGCGGCGCCGGGACCCCGGTCCACGTCGACGCGGACGCGCTGGTCACCTACCTGGGACGGCCTCGGTTCACGCCGGAGTCGGCGGAGCGGACGTCCACCCCGGGCGTGGCGACGGGGCTCGCCGTCACCGGTGCGGGCGGTGACGTTCTGTTCATCGAGGCGACCCGGATGGACGGCGAGCCGGGCCTGACGGTCACCGGCCAGCTCGGCGACGTCATGAAGGAGTCGGTGTCGATCGCCCTGTCCTACCTGCGTTCGCGCGGGCTGGCGGGCGACCTCGCGTCGAAGAAGCTCCACGTGCACGTCCCCGCGGGTGCGGTGCCGAAGGACGGGCCGAGCGCGGGCATCACGATGACGACGGCGCTGGCGTCGCTCGCGTCGGGACGCCCGGTGCGCTCGACGGTCGGCATGACCGGTGAGGTCACGCTGCAGGGCAAGGTGCTCCCGATCGGTGGGGTCAAGCAGAAGCTGCTCGCCGCCCACCGCGCCGGGCTGACCGACGTGATCATCCCGAAGCGCAACGAGCCCGACCTGGACGACCTGCCCGAGTCGGTGCGCGCCCAGCTGCGGGTGCACCCGGTGGCGGACGTCGCCGAGGTGCTGGAGCTGGCCCTGGAGCCGGTGGCCCGGGCCGTCGCGGCCTGATCCCCCCACAACGAGCGGCCCGTTCGTCCATCCAGGTGGGACGAACGGGCCTCTCTAGCGCGCGGCCTGAGCTAACGGACCACGCTCAACCGGGAGGAACCCTCCCCGATAGCTCAAGCACCCCCCTAGCCTCGGGCATCGCGCGCCCCCGGGACGGGCGTGGACGAGAGGACGGACATGACGGCGGCGATCGGCGAGGGCGTCGAGCAGTTGCGGGCGGCGATGGCCGGCCCGGTGTTCGTGCCGGACGACTCCGGCTACGACGACGCGCGGAGACTGTGGAACGGCGAGATCGACCACCGCCCGGCGGTCGTCGCGCGGTGCACCTCGCCCGCGGACGTCGCGGCGGCGGTGCGGTACGCCGGTGCGGCCGGGCTGACGGTCGGGGTGCGCGGCGGCGGGCACGGCTACGCCGGGGCCGCCGCGCCCGAGGGCGGCCTGATGGTCGATCTCAGCGCGCTCGCCGCCGTCACCGTCGACCCGGTGGCCCGCCGCGCCCGCGTCGGCGGCGGCGCGACGCTGGCCGATCTCGACGCCGCGACGCAGGAGCACGGCCTGGCGGTCACCGGCGGGACCGTGAGCCACACCGGCGTCGGCGGGCTCACGCTCGGCGGCGGCTTCGGCTGGCTCACCCCGCAGTTCGGGCTGAGCTGCGACAACGTCGTGTCGGCCGAGGTCGTGCTGGCCGACGGTCGGGTGGTCCGCGCCGGTGCCGACGATCATCCGGACCTTTACTGGGCGCTGCGCGGGGGCGGCGGCAACTTCGGGGTGGTCACCGAGTTCGAGTTCGCCCTCCACGAGGTCGGCCCGATCGTGCACGCGGGACTGCTGCTGTTCGCGATGGACCGCGCGGAGGAGATCGCCCGCCTCGGCCGGGACGTCGTGCTCGGGCTGCCGCGGGAGTTCGGCGCGGCGATCGTCGGGATGAACGCGCCGCCCGCCCCGTTCGTCCCCGCGGAGCTGCACTTCGCGCCGGTCCTGGGGACCGTCGTCTTCGGGTTCGGCACGGCCGAGGAGCACGCGCGGGCGATCGCGCCGCTGCAGGCGGCGGGGCCGCTGGTCGAGATGGTCTCGCCGCTGCCGTACGTCGCGGTGCAGCAGATGCTCGACCCCGGCGTCCCACACGGGGTGCACGCCTACGGCAGGGCGCTGTTCGCCGACGCGATCTCCGACGACGCGGCCGACGTCTTCGTGGCGCGGGTGCGGGCGAAGCGCTCGCCGATGTCGCAGATGCTGCTGTTCCGGCTGGGCGACGGCTACCGCGCCGTGGGCGACGACGACAGCGCGTTCGGCGCTCGGCGCAGCGCCGGGTGGGTCGTCGTGATGGACGCGTTCGGCGCGGACGCGGCGATGCTCGCCCCGGACCGGGCCTGGGTGCGGGACAGCTGGGACGCGATGCGACCGTTCGTCGCCAGTGGCGCGGAGTACGTCAACCTCATGGGCGAGTACGACGAGCGCCGCATCCGCGAGACGTACGGGACCAAGTACGAGCGGCTGGCGCGGATCAAGGGCGACTACGATCCGGGCAACGTGTTCCGCAACAACGCGAACATCAAGCCGTCCTGACCGCGTCTTCGGAGATCCGGTCGGCGTGCCGGGCGGGCTAGTGGAACACCACCGTCTTGTTCCCGTGCACCAGCACCCGGTCCTCCAGGTGCCAGCGCAGGCCCCTGGCCAGCACGAGCCGCTCGATGTCGCGGCCGCGGCGCACCATGTCCGGCACCGTGTCCCCGTGGTCGACGCGGATGACGTCCTGCTCGATGATCGGGCCCGCGTCGAGATCCGCCGTGGCGTAGTGGCAGGTCGCCCCGATCAGCTTGACGCCACGGGCGTGCGCCTGGTGGTAGGGGCGGGCGCCCGCGAAGGACGGCAGGAAGCTGTGGTGGATGTTGATCGCCCGGCCCGCCCACTCCTCGCACAGGTGCGCGGGCAGGATCTGCATGAACCGGGCGAGCACGATCGCGTCCGGCGCGTGGTCGTCCACGATCTGGCGCACCTTCTCGAACGCGACGACCTTGGCCTGCTCCCTGCGCGGGTCCTTCGGCCCCGGGAACGGGACGTGGTGGAACGGCACGCCGTGGGCGCGCACGAGGTCGCCGAGCGCCTCGTGGTTGCCGATCACGGCGTCCAGGGTGACGGGCAGCTCGCCCGCGGAGATGCGGCCCAGCAGGTCGTGCAGGCAGTGCGGCTCCCGGGTGACGAGCAGGACGGCGTGCTTGTCGACACCCGTGTCGGTCACCCGCCACGTCGCGTCGGGGCCGAAGCCCGCGGCCACCTCCGCGAAACGGTCGCGCAGCTCCTCCACGCCGAACGGCAGCGAGTCCGCCCGCACCACCTGGCGGGTGAAGAACCAGTTCTCCGCCGGGTCGGAGTGGTAGCCGGCCTCGACGATCCAGCCGCCCGCGTCGGCGAGGAACCCGGCGATCCGGGCGACGATGCCCGTCGTGTCGGGGCAGGCGAGGGTGATGGCGTAGCGGCGGTCGTCGTCCACCCGCGCGATGGTGCCAGGCCGCCGGTCAGCGGCGGGCGGCGATCCAGTCCATCGTGAAGCGGGTCTCCGCGGCCAGCAGCTGGCGCACCTGGTCGGCGACGATGCCCTCGATCTTGCCTCCGACGAACGGCACCGAGACGGTGACGTCGGCGTGCACGTCGAACTCCGAGCCGCCGCCCGCCCGGTCCGCGAGCCGCATCCCGCCCGCCGCGGACGCCGGGGTGCCCGCGATGGTCACCTCCACGGTGCCCGCGTAGCGGCCCGGGCGCTCGCGGCGCAGGGTCTCCGTGCGCTCGATGACGATCGTCGCGGGCAGGAAACCCGCGACGAACGACGGCAGGTCCTTGGCGTCCAGGCCGTGGCGCAGCGCGTACCGCGCGCCGTCCGCGTCCGCCTCGTGCTCCAGGAGGGCGGCGCCCGGGCCGCCCATCTGGCGCAGGCGGGCGGCGAGGAAATCCGGGTCGACCATGACCGAGTACACGTCCTGCGCCGGGTAGTCCGACGAGGCCCGGTACGCCAGCGAGCGTGCCATCCGCGCAGGCTACCGTTGACCGCCGTGGCGCCCCCCGACTCGCTCGCACGGCACACCACACTGCGGCTCGGCGGCCCGGCGGACCGGCTGGACCGGGCCGACACCGCGGCCGACGTCGTGGAGCTGTTCCGTGATGCGGACGGAGCGGGTGAGCCGGTCGTGCTGCTCGGGGGCGGCTCGAACGTCGTGATCGCCGACGAGGGCGTACGCGGGCGGGTCGTGCTGCTGTCGGGCACCGGCCGGTCGGCGGCGCACGGGCCGGACGACACCGTGGTGCTCACCGTCGAGGCGGGGGAGGACTGGGACGGGGTCGTGGCGGCGGCGGTCGCGGACGGGCTCGGCGGGATCGAGTGCCTGTCCGGGATCCCCGGGCGGGCCGGGGCCACGCCGGTGCAGAACGTCGGCGCGTACGGCACGGAGATCGCGGACGTCCTCGTCGACGTGGACCTCTACGACCGCCGCAGTGGCACCGTCCGCACCGTGCCCGCCGCCGGGCTGCGTCTGGGCTACCGCACGAGCATGCTGCGCGGGCGCACCGATGCGATCGTCCTGCGGGTGCGGCTGCGCCTCACCGCCGACGGCCTGTCCGCACCGGTGCGCTACGAGGAACTCGCCGGTGCGCTCGGCGTGCCCGCCCGCACGAGGGTCCCGGTCGCGGCCGCCCGCGAGGCCGTGCTGGCGCTGCGCCGCCGCAAGGGCATGGTGCTCGACGCCGCCGACCACGACACGTGGAGCGCGGGCTCGTTCTTCACCAACCCGATCGTCGACGCCGCAGCGGCCCCGCCGGACGTGCGGGCCTGGCCCGCCGGGCCCGGCCGCGTGAAGCTCTCGGCCGCGGCGCTCATCGAGCGGGCCGGGTTCCGCCGCGGGCACCCCGGACCGGGCGGGCGGGTGGCGCTGTCGGGCAAGCATGTGCTCGCTCTCACGAACCGGGGTGGTGCCACCACCTCCGACCTGCTGGGACTCGCCCGGGAGGTCCGCGACGGCGTCCGTGGGCGGGTCGGGGTCGACCTCGTGCCGGAGCCGGTGCTCGTAGGGTGTGCGTGGTGAGTCGCCGGACCGTCCTCGCACTGGCCGCCCTCCTGGTGGGTGCGCTGGGGGTCACGTTCGTCGCCACCGGCCTGCCGGAGTCCGGGCCGCCCGCGGTGTTCGGCACCCCCGCCGCCGTCAGCTACGGCGCCGCGACGGACGTCGCCCCGCTGGATCCGGTGTCGGTCTCGGTGTCGGACGGCACGTTCACCGACGTGGCACTGGTCGCGCCGGACGGCACGCCCGTGGAGGGCGCGCTCGACGCCTCCCGCACGAGGTGGACCAGCAGCGGGCCACTGGCCTACGCCACCACCTACAGCTGGCGGGGTACCGCGACCGGCACGGACGGCTCCACCACGCCGCTCACCGGCACCGTCGCCACGGTGACGCCGAAGCCCGAGGTACGCGGCACGATCAACATCGGGGACGGGCGCACGGTCGGCGTCGCCGCGCCCATCGCCATCCAGTTCGACGCCCACGTGGCCGATCGGGCCGCCGTCGAGCGGGCGCTGTCGGTCGAGACGTCGGTGCCGGTCGAGGGCGCCTGGGGCTGGCTGCCCGACGAGGGCGGCGGCTCACGGGTGCACTGGCGGCCCAAGGAGTACTGGCCCGCCGGGACGAAGGTCACCGTCACCGCGAAGCTCTTCGGGGTCCCGTACGGCGAGGGCGCGTGGGGCTCGCGCGACGTGAGCAGCAGCTTCTCGATCGGCCCCGCCCAGATCGTCAAGGCGGACGTGAACAGCCATCGCCTGCTCGTGGTCCGCAACGGCCGGACGGTCGCGAACTTCCCCGCCAGCTACGGCCTCGACGACGACCCGAACCGCAACACCCGCTCCGGCATCCACGTGGTGACCGAGAAGTTCGAGAACCGCCGCATGATCAGTGAGCAGTTCGACTACGACGTCGTCATGCAGTGGGCGGTGCGGATGAGCAACAACGGCGAGTTCATCCACGCCAACCCCAACACCACGTCGGTGCAGGGCTCGGCGAACGTCAGCCACGGCTGCGTCAACCTCTCCACCGCCGACGCGAAGACCTACTACGACATGGCCCGCTACGGCGATCCGGTCGAGGTCACCGGGTCGACAGTGCGCCTCGCCGAGCGGGACGGCGACATCTGGGACTGGACGCTGTCCTGGGAGCAGTGGAAGTCACTGTCCGCTCTCTGACTCCACCGTATCGGGGGTCAACCTTCCGGCTGTGCCGCTCGTCTTCTCTATGGGGCAACGGAGACGACCGGAGAGGCTGGCGGTGCGCAAGCAGGTGTGGGGGAGCGTCGGCCCCGTCGTGTCGGTGGTCGTCGGGCTGGTGGCCGGGCTCGTCGCGGCCCTGACGCTGGCCGTCCCGCAGGCCGGGGCCGTCGAGCTCCTCGCCCGGCCGGCGACGGTCACCTACGACCCCGTGGACGGCACGACCGACGTCGAGCCGGGTGCGGTGGTCTCCGCCTCCGTCGCGAACGGCAGCTTCGAGAAGCTCGAGCTCGCGGGCTCGGACGGCAGCACCGTCCGCGGCGAGTTCGACGGCGGCCGCACCCGCTGGACGAGCACCGCGCCCCTGCACTACGCCACCACCTACACCTGGCGGGGCACCGCCCGCGGCGACGACGACCGGGCGGTCGGGCTCGGCGGCTCGTTCACCACATTCGCCCCGCGGGCCACGATGGGTGCCGGGTTCAACGTGGACGACGACCAGGTCGTCGGCGTCGCGACCCCCGTCATGCTCCGGTTCGACGGGCACGTCGCGGACCGCGCGTCGGTCGAGCGGGCCCTCTCGCTCTCCACCTCGGTGCCGGTCGAGGGAGCCTGGGGCTGGCTGCCCGACGAGGAGGGGCGCTCCCGCGTGCACTGGCGGCCCCGGGCGTACTGGCCGGCGGGCGCGGAGGTCACCGTGTCCGCGCCGCTGGTCGGGGTGTCCCTCGGTGAGGGCGTCTACGGCGCCCGCGACCTCACCGTCCGGTTCGGCATCGGCCCGGCCCAGGTCGTGAAGGCGGACGTGCGCAGCCACCGCATGAAGGTCTTCCGCGACGGCACTCAGGTCGCCGACTACCCCGCGAGCTACGGCGTGGACTCCGACCCGCAGCGGAGCACCCGCTCGGGCATCCACGTCGTCAGCGAGACGTTCGACCAGCGCCGCATGGTGAGCCGGCGCTTCGACTACGACGTCGTCATGCGCTGGGCCGTGCGGATCAGCAACAACGGCGAGTTCATCCACGCCAACCCGAACACGACCTCCGAGCAGGGGCGCGCCAACGTCAGCCACGGGTGCGTCAACCTCTCGGAGGCCGACGCCAAGGCCTACTACGACATGGTGCGGTACGGCGATCCCGTCGAGGTGACGGGCTCGGCCGTGCAGTTGTCGGCCCGCGACGGTGACATCTGGGACTGGACGCTGTCCTGGCAGCAGTGGCGGGCGCTGTCGGCGCTCTGACGGCTGATCAGCCCTCGTCGGCTCTCGTCAGCTCTCGCGGTAGGCGCGCATCGCCGTGGCCTGCGCCCGCGGCTTGAGCACCACCAGGTCGATGTTGACGTGCGACGGGCGCGTCGCGGTGAACGCGATCACGTCCGCCACGTCCTGCGCGGACAGCGGTGTGAGGCCCTCGTAGACCTTGTCGGCCTTCTCCTCGTCGCCGCCGAACCGGACCACCGAGAACTCCGTCTCCACCATCCCCGGCGCGATCTCGGTCAGCCGGACGGGCTTGCCGAGCAGCTCCCCGCGCAGCGTGCGGTGCAGCATCGCCTGCGCGTGCTTCGCGCCGGTGTAGCCCGCGCCGTTGTCGTAGACCTCGAGCGCCGCGACGGAGGTGACGGTGACGATGTGCCCGTCACCCGAGGCGATCAGGGCCGGGAGCAGGGCCTTCGTCATCCTCAGGCTGCCGATGACGTTGACCTCGTACATCCAGCGCCAGTCCGCCTCGTCGGCCTGCGCGACCGGTTCGAGCCCCTTCGCGCCGCCGGCGTTGTTCACGAGCAGGCGGCACTCGGGCACCTGCGCGACGAAGGCGGCCACGGAGTCGATGTCCGTGACGTCCAGGGCCATCGCGACGCCGTCGATCTCGGCGGCGATCGGCTCCAGGCGGTCCAGGCGCCGGGCCCCGAGGACGACGCGGAATCCGGACTCGGCCAGGGCTCGGGCGGTGGCGGCGCCGATGCCGGAGCTGGCGCCGGTGACGACGGCCGTGGGGCGGGTGCTCATGCGGCCCAGCCTAGGAGCACGGACCGGGGCGGGCCGGGTGGCCGTGCGGGCCGCCCGGGGCTTGTCACTCCAGCCCGGTCTGCGCCGAGCGGCTGCCGCGCCGCGCGGCCGCCCGCTGCCACGTGAAGATCCCCCAGCCCACGCCACCGAGCAGGGCCCCCGCCACGCAGGTGGAGAACCACACGTCCAGCGGCCGGTCCGCCAGCAGGTGCGCGGCCAGGAGCGCGACCGCCCCACCGGCCCAGAGCGTCGAGCCGACACCGATCACCGTGCTGATCCGGCTGAGGCGGGCCGGCAGCGCGGGCGGGTCCAACACGATCACCAGACTACGGGCATCGGAAAGTTGACGTAAGCTAATGAAATCGTGACCGCTGTCGTCCCCCGCGTCCGGGTCTTCTCCTCGCTCGCCGTGCCCAACTACCGGCTCTTCGCCGGTGGGCAGGTGGTGTCGCTCGCGGGGACGTGGATGCAGCGCGTCGCCCAGGACTGGCTGGTGCTCGACCTCTCCGGCGGCAGCGCCACCGCGCTCGGCATCGCCGCCGCGTTGCAGTTCTCCCCGACGATCGTCCTTTCGCTCTACGGTGGTGTCCTCGCCGACCGCGTCGACAAGCGCCGCATGCTGGTCGCGCTCCAGGCCGGGATGGGGCTGTGCGCCCTGGTCCTCGGGGTGGCCGTCGTCGGCGGGCTCGTCGCACTCTGGCACGTCTACCTGCTGTGCGCCGTCCTCGGCTGCTTCTCCGCGCTCGAGGTGCCTGTTCGCCAGGCGTTCGTCGTCGAGCTGGTCGGGCCCGACCAGGTCGGCAACGCCGTCGCGCTGAACTCGATGAACTTCAACCTCGCCCGCATCGTCGGCCCGTCGGTCGCCGGAGTGCTCATCGCGGCGATCGGCAGCGGCTGGGTCTTCCTCGCCAACGCCGTGAGCTTCGCGGCCGTGATCGCGGGGCTCCTGCTCATGGATCCGGGACGGCTGCACAGGGCGCCGCCCGTGCCGCGCGAACCCGGGCAGCTGCGCGCCGGCCTGCGGTACGTGCGCGACCGGCCCGACCTCGTCGCCGTCCTCGCGCTGGTCTTCCTCGTCTCGACGTTCGGGATCAACTTCTACCTGACCCTCGCCGTCCTCGCGCGCAGCGTCTTCGAGAGCGGTCCCGAGACCTACGGGCTCTTCACCGCCCTGCTCGCCGTCGGCTCCGTGTGCGGTGCGGTCGTGGCGGCGCGGCGGGCCGGCAGGCCGCGGCTGCGGACCGTGACCGCGTTCGCCCTCCTGTTCGGGGCGCTCCTCACGTTGCTCGGTGCGATGCCGACGCCCACCCTCGCCTGCGTCGTGCTCGTCCCCCTCGGGCTCGCGACGCTGCTGTTCACCACCGCGGCCAACTCGACGGTCCAGCTCTCGGTCGACCCGGCGATGCGCGGGCGGGTGATGGGGCTCTACATCCTGCTGTTCCTCGGCGGGACACCGGTAGGGGCGCCACTGCTCGGGCTGGTCGCCGAGCGGTTCGGCGGCCGTTCACCGCTCCTTGCGGGCGGCGCCGTCACCGTCGCGTCCGTGGTCGTGGTGGCGGCCGTCATGTGGTGGCGCGACCGCTCCCGGATCGCCTCTTGTGTCCACCGCGGAGGTTAGGCTAACCTCATGCACGTCGCTTCGTGGTGGGAGCGGCGCGTCAGTTCGGGACACGAAGGGCCCCGGCCTCCTCCAGGCCGGGGCCCTTCGGATATCAGGCCCCGAGGACCGTGAAGTCGTCGAAGAGTACCGCCGCATCCCCCGTCGCGCCCGGATCGCGGTAGATGCCCATCTTCAGATAGTTGGACTCGTCCACCATGGTGGGCCGGGCCGTGCGGGCCACGGTCTGGACGCCGTTCTCCCAGGCTTCGACGAACCCGTCGCTCCGGGAGAAGCCGACGTGCAGGACGTAGTCGACCCACTCGCCGCGGCGTAGCGGCCCGATCGTCGTTCGCGGAGCGTCCACCCCGTCGCCGCCGATGTCGAGGCTGCCGCGGCTGATGTCCAGTGCGAGCGGCGGTGAGCCGGAGTTCGAGTTCTGGTGCCACTGCATGACGATGTTCCAGCCCCCGTCCGGGTCGGGGAAGCCGGTGGGGAACTTCATCGACCACGAGTACCAGCGCTCGTCGCCCTCCTTCACCAGCGTGCCGCGGTTGTTGTCGTCGCGGACCTCGGATCGTTCGCCGCCGATCTCGGCCTCCGTGCCGTCGACGACCGAGAACTGTGCCACCCGGCCGCGCTGGGCATCCTCGACGACGCCCAGCCCGTCCGCGGCCGAGAGGCCCACGCAGTCGCCGTTGATCCCCGCGCCCTGGCAGGTTCCCCACTTGCCCAGGTCGCCGCCCTCGAAATCGTCGGAGAACAACGACGTCACGGTGGCGGGAAGGATGCCCGCTGACGGTCCCGACGGGCCGCCGGCCGCGGGCCCGCCGGTGAGGTCGCCACCGCCGCCGGCCGGTTGCCCGGTCTCCGCTCCGGTGCCGGGGAGGGGGGCCGTCACGACGGGGCCCGCGGCGAGCACGGCGACCAGCTCGTCGCCGAGCCGCTGCATCGCGGGGTCGGTGCTGGCGCGCAGGGCGGCGGCGAGGTCGCGCAGCGCCCGGTCGAGGGCCGTGGCCGCGCTGGTGGCGGGTGCGGAGGTGCCGGCCGCGTCGGGGCTGGTCGTGTCGGTGGTGCCGGTGCCGGTCGTGCCGGGGGAACCGGTGGTGCCGGGGGAACCGGTGGTGCCGGTCGCTCCGGGGGTGGTCGTGCCGGGGACGACTGGACCGGCGTAGCCGTCCCCCGTGCCGGGGGTGGCCGGGACGGGGTAGTCGGCGCCGGAGGTGTCGCTTCCTGCAGCGCCGGTCCCTGCACCGCCTGCGGGGCCTGCCGTGCCGTCGGTCCACATGCCCGGGCCTGACGGGGCGGTGCGGTCGGGCTGCGCGCCGGCGGTGTCTCCGCTGTCTCCGGGGCCGCTGCTTCCGCTCCTGTCGCTGCTGCTGTCCTCCTTCTCGTCGCTGTCGCTGCTTCTGTTGTCCTCGTTGTCCTCGTTGTCCTCGGCACCGTCGGAGCCGGCGGACGCTGCGTCGGCATCACGCTCGCCGGACGAGCCGCGCGGGGAAGCGGAGCCGCGCGCGCCACCGGTGGGGTGGTCCGCACGGTCGCCCTCGCTCCCGGCGGGCCAGAGCGGCACCGCGAACCCCATGACCGACTCGAGGATCTGTCCGGTCAGCTCGGTGATCGACGCGGCGAGGTCGCGTCCGATCGCGGCTGCCTCGGGCGAGTCGCTGCAGGTCCCGGCGGAGGACGGTGCGTGCGGGCCGTCCGGCGCTGCCCCGCCCGTTCCGCCCGCACCGGGAGTCGACCCGATCCCGCCGGCCGAGACCCCGCCGGCCGAGGCCCCGGCGTCCGCGCCGCCGGTGCCGCCGGTCGGGCCACTGCCCGTGGTGCCGCCGGTCGGGCCGTCGCCTGTCGTGCCGCCGCCCGTGCTGCTGCCCGTGGTGCCGCCGCCCGTGCCGCTGCCTGTGGTGCCGCCGGTCGGGTCGTTGCCTGTGGTGCCGCTGCCTGTGGTGCCGCCGGTCGGGCCGTTGCCCGTGGCGCCGCCGTTCCCGGCGCCACCGCCCGTCGCCCCACCGGTCCCGGCCGAGCCATCCCGGGCGCTGCCGTCCCGTCCGGCGCTGCCGGTGGCGGGGCCTCCCGTGGCCGACCCACCGCCGCGGGCGGCGGACGTGCCGCCGCCGTCCCCTGGGGGGCGGGTGCCGCTCGCGCCGGTGTCGGAGTCCGAGCCGCTGGCGTCCGTCCCGCGTCCGGACGAACCGGATCCGGCCGGGCCTCCCGCCGGAGGGGTGGCGGGATCCACCGGGCCGGGTGTCGTCGGTCCGGCGGGTCTGGGCGCAGCGGGTTCCGCAGCGGACTCGCCGCGCGCCCCGCCGAGCGGGCCGGGAATCAGCCAGCCGTCCGGGCCCGGATCGTCGACGCCGGGCTGCTCGGCGGTGAGCCCGGAGAGCCCACCGGCGGCAGCCGGGCCGATCGGAGCCGTCCCGCTCGCCCTGCGCGCGGGCAACGCGGCGAGGACCTTCTCCCGGATCATGGCGCCCCACCGCGGATCGGTGGGGTTGCGGCGGATGGCGGCGGTCAGCTCGGCCACGGTCGCCCGCAGCTCCTCCGCCGACACCGGTGACACCGGCGACCCCGCCGAGGACGACGACCGGTGCGCGCACTGCAGCGTTCCCGCGGGGACGGGTGTGGCAACGCCGCCCAGGCCGACGACGGTTGCGGCGACGGCGGCCAGAACGGGATCGATCATCATGACGAGTCTCCTTCGAGGAGGCGGTCGAGGTCGGGGTTCAGGGCGGTGTCCGACGCCACCAGCCACCGTCCGTCCGGCTGGAAGGCGAGCACGAGATGGCCGATGAGCAGCGCGTTCCTGCCGGGGCCACCGGGCGGACCGGTGACCGTCTCGACGGTTGCGAGGTAGGCGCGGCGGCGGTCGTCCGGGGCGGAGGCCACGAGTTCGAGGTCGCGTACGGCCGCGCGGCGCACCTCGCCGGGCGGGGGCGGGTCGACGACGAGCACCCCGACGGTCGCGGGCGGGCTCCCGGGTTCGGCGTACCCGGCCGCCCGCAGGTGGGTGCGCCCCGTGTCCTCCGCCGTCAGGGACAGGGCGGCGGCGAGGTAGGCGCGGGCGACCGCCTCGGGGTCGCCCGGATCGACACTCGGGTTCACCGGGGGCGCGGGCGCACCCCGGACGACGGCGGGTGCGGCGAGGGCGAGGCGGTCCTCCGCGGTCAGTGTCGAGCCCATCGGCGCGGCGTCCGCGGAGCGGCCGAGCAGCGTCGCGGCGAAGGCGATGACGGCCACCAGGGCGGCGACCAGCAGCGGGACGGATCGGTTCACGCGGTCACTCCTGGAAGCTCACGTGGACGTGGTCGTAGTGGCCGCCGGTCGCGTCGCGGGTGTTGTAGACGCCCCCGCCGGAGTAGCGCCGGCCCCAACCGCCCTGGTCGGCGACCCCCGGCGCCCAGTAGCGGCCCTGCCAGATCAGGTAGCGCACCTTCAGCGCGTCCGCGTGCTCGGAGAACCAGCGGGCGACGCGCCATCCGGCTTCCAGGTCGTCCCCCTTCGCGAACCTGCCGGGTGTGGTGGGGAACAGGTCGCAGGCCCGGCCGCGGGGATGGTCGCTGCGCGGGTTCCAGGCGTGGGCGTCCCAGCAGCCTGCCGACCGGATCACCGGGCCGCCCGACCAGGGGCCGAACACCTTCGTCGCCGCGGACAGCCCGTGCAGAGTGGCTCCGGTGACGCATCCGTCGCCGGTGGGGTCCTCCTCGTTGCAGCCGGTGGCGCCACCCGTCCAGGCGTTGGGAGCGGCCTGCTCGGATGCGGACGCCGGGGCTTCGTCCGCCGTGAACCGTTCGACGAGCGCATGGACCGCGTCGAGGTAGTGGGCGATGAGCTGCGCACATCGCGCCGCGCAGCCTGCCTCGCCCGGCGCGGGCACGCCCGTCGCGGACCCCACGACGCGCCCGCAGCCTGCGATGTGGCAGACGAGCATCGCATCGAGCGGCGCGGTGGGCTTGCGAGCGGCGTCGAGGTGACGGGCGACGGCACGCAGATTCGTGCACATCCATGGGATCGCGACCGCCAGGTGGTCCGCGGCGGTCAGCACCGGCTCGCCCGCGACGGGCGGGTTCGCCGTCCAGGGGGTGCCGCCCGCGGCGACCCAGTTGCGCTCGTCGAACCGCAGGAGCCCCGCCGGGCCACCGTCCGCGCCCGCAGCCTCCTCCCACCCCGACTCGGCCTGCACCTGCGCGACCACCCACACCGGCGGGAGTTCCGGGCACTGCTCGGCGGTGAGATCGACGATCAGCGGCAACGCCTCCCGCGCGGCCGCCGGCAGGCTCGCCTCGGCCACCCCGGACGAGGGCTCCGGCGCCTGCGGAGCCGGCGCGGCCCCGAGCAGCAGGAACCCGGCCGCCGCGGCGAGTGCAGCGGTGAGGGCGCGGGGCATGGCTCAGCTCGCCGCCCGTTCGAGGGCCTCGTCGTCCAGCGCGTCGTCCAGCGCGTCGTCCAGCGCGTCGGCCACTCCTGCGGCTTCGGGCGGGGGTGTGGCGACGGCGCGGGCCAGCGGGACCGGACCGCTCGGCACCGGCAGCGTGCCGCTGGCCGGGCCGCGGTCGAGCCGCCCGGCCGCGACGAGCGCGGCCGCGACGGCGGCCAGCGCCTCCGCGTAGGAGCGCAACGCGGGCGGGAGCGAGGCGGGGTCGCGGGCGAGCAGCATCTCCAGGTGCGCGTGGGGCACCCGGCCCTCGGCGAGCGCGGCGATGTGCGGTACCGCGACGACGTGTGCCTGCGGGCGCACCCCGCACTCGACGAGCGGTGTCGGTGCGTCAGGTCCGAGGACGAGCGCGGCCACCGTCTCCGTGCCCACGGCGGCGTCCGCCAGCAGGCGCAGGGAAGCGGGGTCGTTGCGCACGACCAGCAGGTCCGCCGGGTGACCACCGCCCGTCGCGGGCCCGTCGGCGAGCGGGCGGGCGAGCCGTGCGGCGACGCCCCCGTCGATGCCGTGCAGGACCGTCGCGACGGTGGTCGTGCCGGCCCCGGCGGCCAGTCCCGCGACGACCGGTCGGCGAGGGCGCGTCATGCCGCACCACCCGCGAGCGGGTCGTCGTCGGCGAGGGCGTGGTCCGGGGCGGCCTCGGGCGTGGGCGCGTCGTCCGGTTCGGGGTCGTCGAGGCCGAGCGTCTCCTCCCAGGCGTCCACGACCAGCCTGCCGCCGTCGTGCGCCACCGGGACGCTCAGGCGCACCCAGCAGGAGGCGAGGCTGCGCCAGCCACGGCCGGTCGGTGCCGGCGCGGCAGCGGGGACGCCCGCTCCGGGCTCGGGGTCCGTGGGGGCCGGTTCCGGGGTGCGGTCGCCGACCGCGCGGTACGGAGTGACCCGCACCCGCACGTCGACGAGCACCCGCCCCTCGCCGTCCGGGCGGACGAGGCCGGGCAGCGCGAACTCGCCCCGCTGGCGGCCGCTGCCCGACCAGCCGAGCCGTGCCGGGTCACCGACCGGTGGCCGCAGGTAGTCGCGCAGGACGCGGCCGCGGCGGCCCGGGTCGTCCTCGTCCCAGGAGAGGTAGTCGACCGCGAAGGCGCCTGCCAGCGCGGCGGCCTCGGCGGGATCGGGCACGGGAACGGCGCCGCGAGAGGTCGCGGGATCCGGGGCGACGGGCCACGCCCCACCGCTCGCCGCGGCGACGCCGCCGACCTGCGGGGCGCCCGCGGGCGGTCCTGCCGGGCGGGGCATGTGCGGGAAGGCGGGGTGGGCCGTGTTGCCGGTGGCGGGTGCGACGGCGGGGTGGGCCGCGTTGCCGGTGGCGTACGGGGCGGCGGGGACGGCGACGTGCGCCACGTGGCCGGTCTCGTGCGGCGCGGGGCTTGCCGGCACGATCGCCCGGCCGGAGGCCGCCCCGATGCCGGGTGGGCCCGCGTCGGCGCGCGCACCGTCGGTCGGCCGGTCGCCGCGCACCGGCGGGCTGAAGGTCGTGGTGCCCCCGGCGGCTGCGGCGGGCGGGCCGCCCGCCGCACGCGGTCCGTCCGTGCTCGGCCACTCGCCGGAGCTCGGCAGGGACGGCTCCCCGGCCCCGGCGGGCCGCGCGGGGGACCGTTCCCCACCCACCTGCGCGACCGGCCATCCACCGGACCAGCCGTTCCCTGCCTCCGCGGGCGGCGGCTCGACCCTCGCCCACGCGGGTGGCCCGCCCCACACACCTGCGGGGACGGCGGGGAACCCGCGCGGATCGGTGGGGACGTCGGCCTCGGCGTCGGGCCAGGTGCCGGCGCCTGCGGCGCGGCCGAAGAGGCGGAATCGGGACATCGTCGTCACCGTCCGGACCGCGACGGGTGGTGCTCGGGCATGGTTCGCCTCCTGCGGGCGCGCGGAACCGCACCCGGGGGCGGGTGTGCGGATCGAGCAGGTGTCCCGCAGTTCCCTCGTGGGCGGGGGCGCGGTGACAGGGGCGACGCTAGGAACATTGCCCACGGCCGCGAGGCCGAATGCGGCGCGGGCGTTCACTCCCGTGAACGCGGCAGCGGGATCAGGCCGGCAGCGCCCAGGTGTGGACGGGCTCGTTCGCCGCGGAGGACTCGAGGTAGCGGTCGAGCATCCCGCGCAGGGCGGCCTCCCGCGAGGCTCCCCGCGCCTCCAGGGCCGCGACGGCGTCGCGCTGCCACGCCGACCCGGTGCGCCGCCGGACGCACCGCTGCTCGACCACGGTCAGGTAGCGGTCGATGACCTCGGACCGCACGCCCCAGCGGGCCAGCCCGTCGGAGGCGACGGGGAGCAGCTTGCGGAGCACGAGCTCGTCCGGGCGGATCCAGCCCGTGCCGGGCCAGTAGAGCGGCTCGTCGAGGCCGTGGCGGGCGGCGATGAGGAAGTTCTCGTGCACGGCCTCGAACGACATGAAGCTCCACAGCGGCCGCTCGTCCTCGACCATGCAGCGCAGCAACCCGTAGAACAGCAGCGCGTTGGCCACCATGTCGATCGCCGTCGGGCCCGCGGGGAGCACCCGGTTCTCGACCCGCACGTGCGGCACGCCGCCCGCGACGTCGTACACGGGCCGGTTCCAGCGCCAGATCGTGCCGTTGTGCAGCGTCATCTCCGCGAGCTCCGGCACGCGCCCGGCGCGCAGCTCGGCGATCGGGTCGACGTCCTCGGTGATCGGCATCAGGGCTGGAAAGTAGCGCTTGTTCTCGGTGAACAGGTCGAGGATGGAGGTGATCCACTGTTCGCCGAACCACACCCGCGGCCGCACGCCCTGGTTGCGCAGTTCCGGGCTGCGGACGTCACAGGCCTGCTCGAACAGCGGGATCCGCGTCTCGGCCCACAGCCGCGATCCGAGCAGGAACGGCGAGTTCGAGCCCACGGCGAGCTGGACCCCGGCCAGGCACTGGGCGGCGTTCCAGTAGCCGGCGAACGCATCCGGCGGTACCTGCAGGTGCAGCTGCATCGACGTGCAGGCGGCCTCGGGTGCGATGGAGTCGAAGTCGACGGCGAGGGACTCCTGCCCGTCCCCCGCGATGTCGATACGCACGGGTTCGCCACGCAGGCCGAGCATCTGCTCGTTGAGCACGGCATAGCGGGTGTCGGGGGAGAGCGCCTCGACGACGAGGTCATCGCGGGTGAGGGTCGGCAGGATGCCGATGACGGCGAGCCGGGCGCCGTGGTCCTCGGCGCGGGCGCAGGCGAGGCTCAGCGTCTCGGTGAGCTGGCGTTCCAGATGGCGCCACTGATCGCCCGGCAGAGGGCGCGGCGGGAGGTTGAGCTCCATGTTCCAGCGGCCGAGCTCGGACTGGAACTCGTCGCCCAGCACGGCGAGTACGCGGTCGCCGGACAGCGCGGGGGTGAGGTCGGGGCCGACGAGGTTGAGCTCCACCTCAAGCCCGGTCATCGGCTCGTCGTGCGCGAACGGGTGCTCCCGCAGCATCACGGCGAGGGCGTCGATACACCGCTGCACCTTCGCGCGATAACGCTGTCGGTCCCGTCGACTGAACGTGGTCCGGTCGACGTCCTGGCCCATGCGATGCAGCGCCTCCCTGAAGCGGCCTGGATCGGCAGGCCAGGTCGTCCACGGTGACACATCGCCGAACCGCAGTGCTACGGCTGTCCGGCTGACTGCCCGCCGGCACTGCCGTCACGAGCAGGAAGGATGTCGTCCGTGGCCATCATCACGCCCGTCGGTGACTCCGCCGATCCGCGGCTGGACGACTACCGCGACCTTACGACGGCCGACCGCCGTCCTGATCGTCCGGGCGGCCGGGGCCTGGTCATCGCCGAGGGTGTGGTCGTTGTGCGCCGCCTGCTGGCCTCGCCCTACCCCGTGCGGTCGCTGCTGGGAGTGCCGCGCCGCCTGGACGAGCTTGCCGCCGACCTCGCCGCGCTCGACGTTCCCGCCTACGCGGCGGACGCCGACGTGATGGCCGCCGCCGTCGGGTTCCACCTCAACCGCGGCGTGCTCGCCGTCGCGGACCGGCCCGCGCCGGGGGACGCCGTCGCGATCGCCCGCGGCGCGCGGCTCCTCGCCGTGCTGGAAGGGGTCGGCGACCACGAGAACCTCGGGGCGCTGTTCCGCAACGCCGCTGCACTCGGTGTCGACGGCGTGCTGCTCGGACCGCGCTGTTCGGACCCGCTCTACCGCCGCAGCGTCCGCGTCTCGATGGGGCATGTGCTGCGGGTGCCGTTCGCGGCGCTGCCGGGCCCGTGGCCCGCGTCGCTGCACCTGCTGCGCGCGGCGGGCCTGCGCATCGCCGCCCTCACCCCGGCGGCCGGTGCCGTCGCGCTGCGCGCCGCCGACCTGGACGCGGGGCGGGTGGCCCTGCTGTTCGGCGCCGAAGGCCCGGGCCTGAGCCCGGAGGCGCTGGCCGCGGCGGACGTCCGGGTGCGCATCCCGATGGCGGACGGCGTGGACTCGCTCAACGTCGCCACCGCCGCGGCCGTCGCGTTCCACGCGTGCTCGCCCGTAGGGTGACCGATGTGGCGCAGCGGGGGTGGGGCCGGCATGCCGCCCCGACGCCGTGGGCCACGGGGCTGCCGATCGCGGCCTTCTTCGCGGTGCTCGCCGCGCTGGCCGACGTTGCGTTCGTCCGGGCCATCGGGGTGGCGGTCGGCGGGTGGTGGGTCCCCGCGAACCTCGCCGTGTGCGCCGGGCTCGCCCCCGGGCTGTGGTTGCTGCGCGACGTCCCGTTCTGGCGGTGGCCCGGGTACGGGGTGATCGCCGGGCTGGGCGCGGCCTGGGTCGTGCTGGGGTTGCGCGGCTTCATGTGACCGCCGCAACGCCGGGATGCGCGGGGCTGCCAACAGCAGGCGCCGGCGATGCCGCGCCCCCGCGGCGTCCGAAGGCCGGTGTGTCGCGGTCCGGTGCGGGTGCGTTCGCAGGGCTTGCGCATGCCTCGCAGGTGCTGCGGGGTCTGCGGGGCGTGGCGGGGGTCTGCGAGGTCCCCGGACCGGTGCCGTCCGGTGGCGGCCTCAGCGCTGGCCCTTCACCCCGAGCAGCACCTCGTCCCAGGACGGCATCACGGGCTTGCCCTTCTTCGTCCGCCGCGGCGGCGCGGGACGCTGCTCCTCGGCGGGACGGGCCGGCTCGGTGCCATCGTGTTCCGGCGGCGGGCCCGCCCGGCCTGCGGCGCGCTCGGCCTCCCGCTCCGCCACGAGCTCCGCGACGGTCCCGGCACGCTGTGGGGCCTCCTCCCGAGCGGGGCGCTCGCCCCGGACCGGTGCGGCCGGCTCGGCCGGACGGTCCGTCGCCCCCGGGTGCGCGTTGTCGCGGGCCGTGGTGGCGCGGTGCTCCGGCTCCGCCGGGTGCGCGTTGTCGCGGGCCGTGGTGGCGCGGTGCTCCGGCTCCGCCGGGTGCGCGTTGTCGCGGGCCGTGGTGGCGCGGTGCTCGTCGGCGGGCGGCTTCGTGTGCTGCTCGGACCGGTGTTCGGCCCGGTGTTCGGCCCGCCGCCGTTCGACGACCGGGTCCGGGCGGCGGCGCTCGACCGGCCGGTGCTCGATCCGCGCGGGCGCGACCTCCCCATGGGGCTCGGCCCGTCTGGGCGCCTCGGCCGCGGCGACCTCCTCGGCGGGCTCGTCCGCGCGCGCGAGGTCGATGACCTCGCCGATCGTGCGCAGCGGCCGTGCCGGAAGCCCCTCGACGAGGTCGCCCGCGTTCTCGTCCAGCGCGGCGACGGTGCCGCCGTTCGCGCCCGGCTGGAACGTCCAGTGGGCGCGGTTGTCCGATCGACCGGCCGTCCACGCGAGGGTGACGACCCACCGGCCGTCCTCGCCCTTCCAGGAATCCCACGCGGCGTCGTCGTAGGTCTGGCCGCGCAGCTCGAAGGTGGCCGCGACGACCTCCGCGAGGGTGCGCCGGTCCGGCCCGTCCGCGCGGATGGGATGGGCGAGCCGGGCCAGCTCGGCGGTGCGGGAACGCTCCAGCAGCACCGGGTAGGCGAATCGTTCGATCTTCTGCTCCGGCACGCCCGCGATGCTCGCCAGCTCCGCGACGGACGCTCCTGCGCGGATCCGGGCCTGGATCTCCCGTGGTCGCAACTCGTTTCCCACCTCGATCGCGATCTGACCGAGCCGGGCCTGGTCGCCGCGCGCAGCGGCCCGCAGGGTCTCGTCTCCCGGCACGGTGAAGCGCTCGCGGCGGTCGGGATCCTCGAGGACGACGGTGATGTTCCCGTCGACCTCCCTGATCCCGACGACGCGCAGCGCCCGCATGGCCTCCCCGCTCCTCGTCGACGGCGGCCCCGTCCGGGTGACGGTAGTTGCCGGATCGTGACCCGCGACGGAGGCGCGCCGCCACGACACCGATCCGTGGCAGCCTAGATGTGGATCAGCCGAGCTGCTCGACGACCCAGTCGACGCAGGACGTGAGGGCCGACACGTCCTCGGGATCGACGGCGGGGAACATCCCGATGCGCAGCTGGTTGCGACCGAGCTTGCGGTACGGCTCCGTGTCGACGACACCGTTGGCGCGCAGGACCTTGGCGACCGTGGCCGCGTCCACGCCGTCGAAGTCGACCGTGCCGACCACCTGCGAGCGGTGCGCGGGATCGGCGACGAACGGCGTGGCGAACGGGACCTTCTCGGCCCAGGTGTAGAGCCGCTGGGAGGAGTCGGCGGTGCGGGCGACGCACGCGTCCAGGCCGCCGAGGTCGAGCATCCACTCGATCTGGTCCGCGAGCATGATCAGTGTGGCGACGGCAGGTGTGTTGTAGGTCTGGTCCTTCGCCGAGTTGTCCACGGCCGTGGCCAGCGACAGGAACGGCGGGATCCAGCGGTCGGCCGCGGCGAGCTGCGCGATCCGCTCCAGCGCGGCCGGGCTCAGCAGCGCGATCCAGAGGCCGCCGTCGGAGGCGAAGCCCTTCTGCGGGGCGAAGTAGTAGGCGTCGGCCTGGGTGATGTCGACGGGCAGGCCGCCCGCGCCGGACGTGGCGTCGATGACGACGAGCTGGCCCTCGGTGGATTCCGCGGGCCGCACGACCGGAACGGCCACCCCGGTGGAGGTCTCGTTGTGCGCCCAGGCCAGGACGTCGCAGCTGGGGTCCGCGGCGGGCGCGGGCGCGCTGCCCGGCTCGGCGGAGATCACGACGGGGTCCGCGAGGAAGGGTGCGCCCCGGGTGGAGTCGGCGAACTTCGCGGAGAACTCGCCGTAGGTCAGGTGCAGAGCTCGGTCGCGGACCAGCCCGAACGCGGCGGCGTCCCAGAAGGCGGTGGAGCCGCCGTCGCCGAGCACGACCTCGTAGCCCTCGGGGAGGGAGAACAGCTCGCGCAGGCCCGCCCGGACCCGCCCGACCAGCGACTTGACCGGCTTCTGGCGGTGCGAGGTCCCCATGACGTCCGCCGCGGCGGCGACGGCCGCGAGCTGGGCGGGGCGAACCTTCGACGGGCCGCAGCCGAAGCGGCCGTCGGCGGGCAGGAGGTCGGCGGGAATCTTGAGGTCGGTCACGGCGCCAGTCTTCCATTCGGCCCTGCGCGTGCGTCCGCTGCTCGTGATGCGCGTCTCCGTCGCGCATGTGCGCATCCGGTGAGCGTGTGCGCGCATCTCGGTCGCGCATGTGCGCATCTCGCGCGACCGTCGTTGGCGATCGCGAACCGGTCCATCGCGGAACCGGCCCGGCCCGCCGCCCGGATCGTCACGCTCTCAGCCCATGACGGAACTCCCGGGTGGTCTGCACGGTGCCCACCGCCGATCCGACGCCGAGGCCCACCTCGGGCGCTACGGCCTGCGCGTCGCACTCGCCGGCGGCTTGCTGCACGCGCCGTGGTGGGGCGTCGTCGTCGATGCGCGGCGCGCGCTCGACGTCCGCACGCGGGCCGCCGCCGCGACGCTCGCACTCGGGCCCGACGCCGTGGTGTGCGGTCTCACGGCGGCCGAGCTGTGGGGCTGCGGCGCCGCCGCGATGCCGGCCACGCACGTCATGGTCCCGACCTCGTCGACCGCCCGGAGGCGTCGCGGGCTCGTCGTGCACCGAGGTGGGCACGACGAGGACGTCGTGCACGTCGGCGACCTGCCCGTCCTGGCTCTCGACCGGGTGCTCGCCGACCTGCTGTGCGACGGGAGGACCGCGCCCCGTGTCGCGTTGGGCATCACGGACCAGGCGCTGCTCCAGGCCGAGGACGACGGCCCGCAGCTGCGCAAGCGGGTGGCCACCCGGCTCGACACCCGGGCGGACCGGCGCGGCACCCGCCGGGCGGCCGGGCTGCTCGACCTCGCCACGGGGCGTGCCCGTTCGCCTGCCGAGAGCCATCTGCTGCTCGTGCTCGTCGAACTCGGGCTGCCGCGGCCGATGGTGAACTGGCCGGTCGTGTCCCCGTGGGGACGCACGCTGCGCGAGCTCGACCTCGCCTGGCCCGAGCTGATGATCGCGGTGGAGTACCAGGGGTACGCGGTTCACGAGGGGCGGGAGGCCGAGGACGAGGCGCGGGCGGAGGACCTGCGGCGGCGCGGGTGGATCGTCGTGTTCGCGGACGCCGCGGATCTGCGGGATCCCCGCGCCCTCGAGGCCCGGTTGCGGGCGGCGTTCGCGCGGCGCGGCCACGTGTGGTGAGCCACGCAGGCCTGGGTGCACGCACGGGATGCGCACATGGACG
>JBFWRR010000018.1:0-13571 GCA_050248815.1 Pseudonocardia sp.
CGTGCAGAGCAGAACGCCGCTGTCGCGGCGTTCGTCCGTCGGCGCACCACCCGAGCCCACCCCAAGGTCGACTTCGCCGTCGGTCATCGATCCGGAGCTGGACCGATTACCCGGTCAAAGCTGCGTGACACGCCACCAGCACCCGAAGGGGTCGCGCGGTGTGATCGTCACGGCCCCGATGATCGCAGGGCAACCGGGTCGCCCGTGACGGCGCGCGGCGGAAGGTACGTGCGGGCACCCGGCCAGTACCGCAGCGGACGGGCCGGGTGCCCTTCGGACCGCTCCCGGGGATCAGCGGGGACCGGGAGCGACCGGGACCGGGGGCGGTGTCCGGCGCAGGCGCGCCGCCGCGCACCGAGGCCGGTGCAGGCCGTCGTGTCCGGGCGGCAGCGTACGCACGATCGCGACGGCGCCACCGGTGGCCTCGTGACGGCGGATCCAGTCGTGGAGGGTGTCCGACGCCGGACCGTCGAGGTACTCGACGCCGAGGCGCAGCGTCACCAGCGCCCGCTCGGGGATCTCGGCGAGCACCCGGTTGAGCCGCGGCAACCCGAGGAAGGTGAGCGAGCCCGTGACGGTGACGCGCCAGCGCCGCCCCGCCGGATCGTCGGCCGCCGGCTCCGCGTGCACCTGCGCGCGCACCACCCGGACCAGCACCGTCGCCAGCGCGAGGACGAGGCCCGCGACCACGCCCTCCAGGAGGCCGAGGAGCACGACGCCGAGCGTCGTGGCGGCGTAGACCGCGAGCTCCCCGTCCCGACGCGCCGTCCGGATGTGGGCGACCTTCACGAGCTGCAGCCCGATGACGACGAGCAGGCCGGCGAGCGCGGCGAACGGGATCCGCTCCACGAGGCCGATCAGGAGCACGCAGAACAGCAGCGCCCAGACACCGTGCAGGATCGTCGACGCCCGCGAGCGCGCCCCCGCGGCCACGTTGGTGGCGCTGCGGACGATCACGCCCGTGACGGGCAGCCCGCCGAGCGCTCCGGACGCGACGTTCGCGGCACCCTGCCCGAGGAGCTCCCGGTCGAAGCGGGTGCGCGGGCCGTGGTGCATCCGGTCCACGGCGACGGCCGACAGCAGGCTCTCCACGCTCGCGACCAGGGCGATCGTCACGACCGCGATCGCGAACGCCGGCCACCGCCCGTCCGGCAGCAGGGGCGGGCCGATCGCGTCCAGGACGTCGCCGGGCAGCTCGACGCGGGCGACGTCCAGACCGGCGGCCGTGGCGAGCAGGGTCGCCGAGACGATCGCGACCAGCGCCCCAGGCAGGCACCGCGACACCGCCGGGATGCGCGACCAGACCAGCAGCAGCGCGATCACCAGCCCCCCGACGAGCACCGCGGGCAGGTGCGCCGAGAGCACCGCGGCGGGCAGGGCCACCAGGGCATCGACGGTGCCCGGCTGCTGCGGCCCGCCGAGCAGCACGTGGATCTGCGCGAGGGCGATCGTGACCCCGATGCCCGCGAGCATCCCGTGCACCACCACGGGCGAGACGGCGAGCGCGACCCGGGCGACGCGCAGCGTTCCCAGCAGGATCTGCAGGAGCCCCGCCGCGACGGTGACGGCGCAGGTCACCGCCCACCCGAACTGCGCCACGACCTCCGCGACCACGACCGTCAGCCCCGCCGCCGGGCCGCTGACCTGCAGCGGTGAGCCGCCGAGGGCGCCGGCGACGACACCGCCCACCACGGCGGCGACGAGGCCCGCCATGATCGGCGCGCCGGAGGCGACGGCGATGCCGAGCGAGAGCGGGATCGCGACGAGGAACACGACGAGCGACGCGGGCAGGTCGTAGCGGACGAGATCGGTCCACCGTCCCGTGACGGGAGTGGGATCGAGGCGGTGCGTCAACGGTCCTCCGGGGCCGGGGGTGCCTGAGGGCCGTTGCCGGGGCATGGACCTCGGGCCGGACTGGTGCACCGTCGAGGCTGCCCATCCCGTGTGAGCACGAGATGACGCGATGATCGTCGTCAACCGGTCGGGCGACCGGTTTCACTCGGCTGCATGATCGTTTTCGTGAGGGTTCTCACCGGCGATCGGGGAACCCCGGCGCAGCATCCGGTACTCGCGGACCACCAACACGAGGATCAGCGCGTCGAGCGCCGCGAGCAGCGGCAGCACGAGCGACCCGTGCGTGACGGCGCGGTACAGCTCGTAGGCCACGAACGCGCCGAGGACCACCGCCGCCACCGGATAGGCCGGCAGCCAACGCCGCAGCAGCGCCACCACCAGACCCAGCTTCAGCAGCCCGTGCAGGCCGAGGTACACCACGGCGAACGTCCGGCTGCCGTTCGCGAACGCGTCGCTGACCGTCTCGAGGTGCCGCGCGATCAGGCCGTGCGAGGACCCGAGCATGTCGCGGACCAGCACGTCCGCCACCAGCCGCTGGAGCGTCAAGGCCGGCAGGAGTGCCAGGATCACGGCCGCGCCGAACTCGGCCGCCCCGTCGACGCCCTTGATCAGCAGCGCGGCCCGGAACAGCCGGTCCACCCTCGCGCGACTCGCGGCTTCCGTCATCGACGCCCCTCTCCGTCCGGGACCAGTGTGCGAGCCGCGCCGGAGCGCTGCGGGAGCCGGGGTGCCCGACCGATGACTTCCGCCGCCCGGCCGCGTCCTACCGCCGTGAGCACCCTCGTCCTCGTCCCCGGTGCGGGCGGCAGCGCCTGGTACTGGCACCGCCTCGTCCCCGAGCTCGACGCGCGCGGCCACCGCGCGGTCCCCGTCGAGCTCCCCGCGGCCGACGACTCGGCGGGCCTGCAGGAGTATGCCGAGACGGTCGTCGAGGCCGCGCGCGACCTGCGGGACGTGGTCCTGGTCGCGCAGTCCTTCGCAGGGAGGTCGGCGCCACTGGTGTGCGCCCGCCGTCCGGTGCGCGGGCTGATCCTGCTCAACGCGATGATCCCGCGGCCGGGGGAGACGCCGGGCGAGTGGTGGGAGAACACCGGTCACGCGCAGGCGCGGCTGGCGCAGGCCCGGGCCGCGGGTCGGTCGGAGGACAGCCTGGCCGACCTCGCGGACGCGTTCTTCCACGACGTCCCCCCGGAGATCACGGCGGAGGCGTTCGCGCAGGGCGAGCCGGTCCAGTCGGCGACCCCGCTGGCCACGCCGTGGCCGCTGCCGGCGTGGCCGGACGTCCCGCTGCACGTTCTCCACGGCCGCGACGACCGCTTCTTCCCGCTGGAGTTCGCCGAACGGGTGGCAGCTGAGCGGCTGGGATCACCGGTTCAGGCGATCGCGGGCGGCCACCTGGTGGCCCTGAGTCGCCCGGCGGACCTCGCCGACGCGATCGATGAGGTGATCAGACGTCACCAGTGGTGATCAACCCCGCAACACTCTTGGGCCTGTCCCACGTGAAGGTGGCGTGAAACCCTGATCGAGTGATGTTGCCGCGTCAAGTATCGACACGCGGGGTGGCTCTGTGAGCTCTCGCGAGGTTCCCGAGCAGCGGCGTGGCGAGCGCCGTGCGGACCGGCTCCGGGTCGCGGTCGATGAGGCGGCGTCGATCTGCGACCCCCGGTGGCGGCTGGACGGCGAGCAGCGGATGGCCATCGCGCTCGGGCCGGAGCTGTGGGCGCAGGCCCGTGCGGCGGACGGTCTGTGCGAGGACGTGGCCGACCTCGCGGGCCGGCTCGCGCAGCTGTCGGCGGAAGGCGACCGCGCGACCGACCGCATCCTCACGTCGAGGATGCTGGAGCGGCTGCGGCACCCCGGAACGAGCAAGCTGGTCACGCGCGCGCTCGCCGTGCAGACGGTTCCCGCTCCGTCGACGTCGACGGTGCTGCTGGTGCACGCGATGCGGGCGCTCGGCGTACTGCACTGCATGCTGCGGGCGGACGACGCGCCCCACGGCCCCGTGCGGGTGCTCGCCCGCTGCCGGTGCCTGTGGCCGCTCGCGCGCCACGAGCACGAGCACATGATCCGCAACGACGTACGCATGGTGGTGCGCTTCGGACTCAACCGGGTCCCGGCGGCGTGGCTGGTGCCGGAGCCCACCGGGTGAACCCACCCTCGCCCGGGCGGGCGTGGACGAGGACGGAACGACGCGATCCCCTGTCCCGCCGAGCCGCGACACGTAACGTGACTCGTGTGTTCCTTCTCCTGAACCGGCGCCGTCACCTGCCCGCGCAATCGGACCGCGTGCGCATCCCGTGAGTCTCGACCGCCTCCTTGACCTGCCGCTGCCCGAGCTGACCGCCAGGGCACGCGACCTGCGCCCCTCGACCCGGGTCACCTACTCGCCGAAGGTGTTCGTGCCGCTCACGCGGCTGTGCCGGGACCGCTGCGGCTACTGCACGTTCGCCACGGCCCCGGCACACCTGCCGGCGCCGTACCTGTCCCCGGACGAGGTGCTGGCGATCGCGCGCGAGGGTGCGGCCGCCGGCTGCCACGAGGCGCTGTTCACCCTCGGCGAGCAGCCCGAGGACCGGTACCCTGCCGCCCGCGGGTGGCTCGACGCGCACGGCTACGGCTCCACCGTCGAGTACCTGATCGCGATGTGCGCGCTCGTGCTCGAGGAGACGGGTCTGCTGCCGCACGCGAACGCCGGGGCGATCCCGAAGGCGGAGCTGGCGGCGCTGCGGGCGGTGTCGCCGTCGCAGGGCATGATGATCGAGTCGCTGCGCGGAGATCTGGCCGCGCACCGCGGCGCCCCGGACAAGGATCCGGCGCGGCGGCTCGCCACCCTGGAGGCGGCGGGCGAGCTGGCGATCCCGTTCACCACCGGCATCCTCGTCGGTATCGGTGAGACGGTGCGGGACCGGGCGGACGCGCTGGTGGCGATCGCGCAGGCGCACCGCAGGCACGGGCACGTCCAGGAGGTGATCGTCCAGAACTTCCTGCCCAAGCCCGGCACCGGCATGCGCGCATGGCCCGCGTGCCCGCCCGACGAGCACCTGCAGGCCGTCGCGCTGGCCCGGTCGATCCTCCCGCCGGAGGTCCACGTGCAGGCGCCGCCGAACCTCGCCGAGGACCTCGGCCCGCTGCTGGACGCGGGGATCGACGACTGGGGCGGGGTCTCGCCGGTCACCGCGGACCACGTCAACCCGGAGCGTCCCTGGCCCGCGGTGGACGTGCTGCGCCGCGCCTGCGAGGAGCGGGGGCTCACGCTCGCGCCGCGGCTCACCGTGTACCCGGAGTACGCGCTGGATCCGTCGCGGTGGCTGGACCCCGCCCTGCAGTTCCCGGTGCAGGACCGGTCCGACGCGGAGGGGCTGGGCCGCGACGATCCCGGCGCGGTGTGGCCGGAACGCCACGCGGCCGCGGCCAACGTCGGCACGGGTGCGGAGGTCGTGCAGGTCGGGCGGCGCTCGACGGCCTGGTACTCCGGCGCGGACGTCACGCCGCCGGTGCTGATCCCCGGCGGTACGGCCCCGCGGCACGCTGCCCCGCCGCA
This sequence comes from Pseudonocardia sp., assembly GCA_050248815.1. Lineage (GTDB taxonomy): Bacteria > Actinomycetota > Actinomycetes > Mycobacteriales > Pseudonocardiaceae > Pseudonocardia. The sequence goes on from JBFWRR010000018.1 coordinate 5,396, forward strand.
CCCCGCCCCACCCGAGCGAACGGCACGAACGGGAAGTCCTAGCTCCCACACGGGCCGTTCGCGAGGGGCCGGGGCGGGGGCCGGGGCCGTCGCCGAGGTGCTGTCCGGCGTGCGCGCGGGCCAGGAGCCCGGCGAGGACGAGCTCGTGACGCTGTTCTCCGCCCGCGGGCCCGAGGTCCGCGCCGTGGCGGCGCTGGCGGACGAGCTGCGCGCGCGGGCCGTCGGCGACACCGTCACCTACGTCGTCAACCGCAACATCAACTACACCAACGTCTGTACGTTCCGGTGCGCGTTCTGCGGCTTCTCCAAGGGTCCGCTTTCGCTGAACCTGCGCGGCAAGCCCTACCTGCTCACCCTGGACGACGTCGCCGACCGCGCGCGCGAGGCGTGGGACCGCGGGGCCACCGAGGTGTGCCTGCAGGGTGGCATCCACCCGAACTTCGACGGCGACTTCTACGTCGACGTCGCTCGCGCGGTGCGTGACGCCGTTCCCGACATCCACGTGCACGGGTTCACCGCGCTGGAGGTCACCGAGGGTGCCAGGCGCCTCGACGAGCCGCTCGCGGACTACCTGCGGCGCCTGCGCGAGGCCGGGCTCGCCTCGCTTCCGGGGACGGCCGCGGAGATCCTCGACGACGAGATCCGCGCGGTCCTCTGCCCCGACAAGATCGACACCGAGGAGTGGCTGGAGGCGCACCGCACCGCCCACTCGATCGGGTTGCGCTCCAACATCACGATCATGTTCGGATCAGTCGAACAGCCGGTGCACTGGGCGCGCCACATCGTGCGTACCCGGGAGCTGCAACGCGAGACGGGCGGGTTCACCGAGTTCGTCGGCCTGCCCTTCGTCCACATGGCCGCCCCGATCTACCTGAAGCGGCGTGCGCGGCGCGGGCCGACGTGGCGGGAGGTGGTGCTGATGCACGCCGTCGCCCGGATCGCGTACCACGGCCTCGTCGACAACATCCAGGCTTCCTGGGTGAAGCTCGGGGCCGTCGGGGCGGGGCAGCTCCTGCGCGCCGGGGTGAACGACCTCGGCGGCACGCTCATGGACGAGAACATCAGCCGGGCGGCCGGGGCCACGCACGGTCAGGGCCTGGACGAGGCCGGGTTCGCCCGGATCGCCGCCGCGGTGGGGCGCCCGGTGCGGCAGCGGACCACGCTCTACGGCCGGGTCCCGGCGCCGACCGCCCCTGTCTCGTGACGGACCGCGCTCAGGAGGGGTGGATGCCGTGGCCGTCGAGGTGACGCGGGACGGGCTCGTACTGACCGTCACGCTCGTGAAGCCGGCCCGGAAGAACGCGATCGACCCGGACATGTTCGACGCGCTGCTCGCGGCCTTCACCGGTGCGGACGCGGATCCGGACGTGCGGGTCGTCGTCGTCACCGGGGCGGACGGCGACTTCAGCTCGGGAGCGGATCTGCTCGGCCGCAGCCCCGCCACGGACGGCCGGGCGGACGGTACAGCGGACCACCCGCTCACCGCGATGGACCGGGTCAACCGGGCGGCGTCGGCGCTGCACCGGCTGGGCAAGCCGGTGATCGCGAAGGTCGACGGGGTGGCCGTCGGGGCGGGGATGAACCTCGCCCTGGGCTGCGACCTCGTCGTCGCGTCGGAGCGGGCCCGGTTCTCGGAGATCTTCCCGCGCCGGGGCCTCTCCGTGGACTTCGGCGGCAGCTGGATCCTGCCGCGGCGCATCGGGCTGCACCGGGCAAAGGAGCTGTGCCTGCTCGGCGACGTCATCGACGCGAAGCAGGCCGCCGAGCTGGGCCTGGTCAACCGGGTGGTGCCGGTCGAGCAGCTGGACGCCACGGTGGACGCCCTCGCGGCCCGGCTGGCCGCGGGCCCGCCGGTGGCGCTTGCGCAGACGAAACGGCTGCTCGACGCCTCCTTCTCGGCGAGCTTCGAGGAGGCCCTCGACGAGGAGGGTCGGGCGCAGGCGGTGAACCTCATGGGCGCCGACGCCGCCGAGGCGTTCCGGGCGTTCGCCGAGAAGCGCGAGCCGCGGTTCACCGGCCGTCCGCTGCGCTGATGCGAGACCGTACGGTGCATTCCGGAGCCCACGTTGGAGGAGGAGTGGTGACCGCATGACCCATCTGGTCGTCGTCGGCGCGTCCCTGGCCGGGCTGCGCGCGGTGGAGGCGGCGCGCAGGAGCGGGCACGCAGGTCCGCTCACGCTGGTCGGCGCCGAGGAGCACCTCCCCTACGACCGGCCGCCGCTGTCGAAGGCGTACCTGGACCGGTCGGAGGAGCCGCCCGAGTCCGTCGTCTTCCGGACCGAGGAGCACCTGCGCGACGAGCTGGGCGTCGAACTGCGGTTGGGGTCGCCCGCCACGGCGCTCGACACCGGGTCGCGCACGATCGGGCTCGGTGACGGCGCCACGGTGTCCTACGACATCCTGATGATCACCACGGGTGGGACGCCGCGCACGCTGCCGGGCACCGAGGGACTTGCGGGCGTGCACACGCTGCGGACGCTGGACGATGCCGCCGCCGTGCGCGAGGCCCTGGACGCAGGCGCACGCACCGTGGTCGTGGGTGCCGGGTTCATCGGCTCGGAGGTGGCGTCGGCGGCGCGCAAGCGCGGCCTGTCCGCGACGATCCTGGAGGCGCTGCCGGTACCGCTCGTGCGCTCGGTCGGCGAGGCGACGGGGCACGCCTGCGCGCGGCTGCACGTCGCGCACGGGACGGACCTGCGCTGCGGCGTCACGGTCGAGGGCCTGGAGAGCGCGGACGGGCGGGTCACGGGGGTGCGGCTGGCCGACGGCACCACCGTGCCCGCCGACCTCGTCGTGGTGGGGATCGGCGTCACGCCGTGCACGGAGTGGTTGCGCGGTTCGGGAGTTCCCCTGCACGAGCGCGACGGCGGCGTCGTCACGGACGCCACGCTCAAGGCCCTGGACGGGGTGTACGCGGCGGGCGACGTCGCGCACTTCCCGAACCCGCTCTTCGACGGCGAACTGATGCGCCTGGAGCACTGGACGACGGCCGCCGAGCAGGGCGCGCTCGCGGCGAAGAACGCCCTGGACCCGGCCAACGCCACCGAGCTCGCGACGGTCCCCTACTTCTGGTCGGACCTCTACGAGAGCCGCATCCAGTTCGTGGGAGTGCCGCGCGGTGACGAGATCCGCGCGGTGAGCGAGGAGCTGGGCGAGGAGCGCTTCCTCGCCCTCTACCGCCGGGGGGACCGGCTGGTCGGCGTCATCGGGATCGACCGCCAGCGCCAGATCATGAAGTTCCGGCGGCTGATCCAGCAGCGGGCGAGCTGGGCCGAGGCCCTGCAGTTCGCGGGCGTACCGACGGTCAACGTTGACTGTTAGGGTCGGCGGGTGGCGCAGCACACGGTGATCGAGCGCACCGAGTTCGTCGACGTCACCGTCGACTCCGGCGTCGCGCACGTCCGCCTCGACAGGCCGAAGGCCGCCAACGCGCTTCACGGGCCGCTGTGGCGCGAGCTGCACGACGTGGTCCGGGCGGTGGACGCCGAGCCGTCGGCCCGGGTCGCCGTGATCTCGGGGAACGGCCGCCACTTCTGCGCGGGCATCGACGTCGCCTCGCTCGCAGAGTTGCTCGCGGGGGACGACGAGCGCTGCGCCGGTCGCGCCCGGGAGCGGCTGTGGCGGACCATCCGGGAGCTGCAGGAGGTCTTCACCGCCGTCGAGCGCTGCCGCGTGCCGGTGATCGCGGCGGTGCACGGTGCCTGCGTCGGCGCGGGGCTCGACCTCGCGGTGGCCTGCGACCTGCGCTACGCCTCGGCGGACGCGACCTTCGTGCTCAAGGAGGTCGATCTGGGCCTCGCCGCGGACGTCGGGGTGCTCCAGCGGCTGCCGCGCATCGTCGGTGAGGGTGTGGCACGCGAGCTCGCCTACACCTGCCGCCCGGTGGACGGACGTGAGGCAGCCGGCCTTCGGCTGGCGAACGGGGTCTACGACACTCCCGACGAGCTGGCCGCAGGCGTGGCCGGGGTGGCGGCGTCGTTCGCGGCGAAGTCGCCCCTCGCGCTGCGCGGCACCAAGCACGCCATCACCTACGCCCGGGACCACTCCGTCGCGGACGGCCTGGAGCAGATCGCCACCTGGAACGCCGCGATGCTCCCCTCGGCCGACCTGGACGAGGCGGTGGCGGCGTTCCGGGAGCGCCGCGCACCCCGCTACGCGGACTGAGGAGGGCACGGTGAAGCTCGGACTGCGGCTGGGCTACTGGGGCGCGGGCCCGGACCCCGATCTCGTCGAGCGGGTCGCCGCCGCCGAGTCCCTCGGGTTCGACTCGATCTGGACGGCCGAGGCGTACGGCTCGGACGCGCTCACCCCGCTGGCCTGGCTCGGCGCGCGCACCGAGCGGGTCCGGCTCGGCACGTCGGTGATGCAGATGTCCGCGCGCACCCCGACGGCCACCGCGATGGCGGCGCTGACGCTCGATCATCTGTCCGGCGGACGGATGGTGGTCGGCATCGGCGCCTCGGGGCCGCAGGTCGTCGAGGGCTGGTACGGGATGCCCTACCCCAAGCCGCTGGCGCGCACGCGCGAGTACGTCGCGATCATGAGGCAGGTGTTCGCGCGCGAGCGGGTGGAGTTCGACGGCGCGCACCATCAGGTGCCGCTGCGCGGCGGGGCCGGGCTGGGCAAGCCGCTGCGCCCGACCGTGCACCCGCTGCGCGCCGATCTGCCGATCCTGCTTGCCGCGGAAGGCCCGAAGAACGTCGCGCTCGCCGCCGAGATCGCCGACGGCTGGCAGCCGCTGTTCTACGCGCCCGGCGACGACGGGTTCTACCGCGACGCGCTGGCCGAGGGTTTCGACCGGCGCGGGGACGGCGGACGGCCCGATGACTTCGAGGTCGTCTGCATGGCCGAGGTGATCGTCGACGACGACGTGGAGCGGGCGGCGGACCGGGTGCGGCCGCACCTCGCGCTCTACGTCGGGGGCATGGGCGCGCGGCGGGCGAACTTCCACTACGACGCGTTCGCCCGGCTCGGCTTCGAGGCCGAGTGCGCGCAGATCCAGCAGGCCTATCTCGCCGGTCGCAAGGACGAGGCCGCGGCCGCGGTGTCCACGCCGATGGTGGAGGCCGTGTCGCTCGTCGGGCCGCGGCCCAAGATCCGCGAGGAGCTGGAGCTGTGGCGGAAGTCGCTGGTCACGACGCTGGTCGTCGGCGGCGATCCCGCGACGCTGGAGATCATCGCGGACCTCGCGTCCTGAGTCCGGATCCGGTGCAGCCCCGGCCCGGCCCGCCCAGATGGTGTTCGGGCCCACTCGTGGCGAGGCTCGCTTCCGCATCCCGCGGCGAGTGGCGCCATGCGACAGTACTGCTGTGATCACCGCCTTCGACGAGGTCGTCCGGCTGAGCAAGCACGACGTGCACGTGACCGTCAGCGGCACCCGCGGCGCCTCCCCGCCGCTGCTGCTGATCATGGGGCTGGGCGGCAACACCGGCATGTGGCAGCCCTTGCGCGGGATGCTCGACGAGAGCCGCGTCACCGTCGCGTTCGACGTGCCCGGCACCGGGTGCTCACCGGACAGCGCGATGCCGCTCACGATGCCGCGCCTCGCGCGGCTGGCCGTCGAGGTGCTCGACCACGTCGGGATGCCCCGGGTGGACGTCATGGGCGTGTCGTGGGGCGGGGCACTGGCCCAGCAGCTGGCGGTCACCGGCCGTCGCGGTGTGCGGCGCCTCGTGCTGGCCAACACCCACTTCGGCATCGGCAGCGTGCCCGCCTCCCCCGGGGCGCTGCGGACGCTGCTCAGCGCGGACCGCTACCGCGACCCGGACGCGCTCGTCGACGCCGCCCGCCACTTCGGCGGCAGGGCCGCACAGATGGGCGAGGGGATGCGGGAGCACTCGGCGGCGCGGCTGGCGCACCCGCCGTCGCGGCGCGGTTACCTCTACCAGATGCTCGCGATCAGCACCTGGTGCAGCCTTCCCGCGCTGCCCGCCATCCGGAAGCGGACGCTGCTGCTCGCCGGCGGCGACGACCCGGCGGTGCCGGCGGTCAACGCGAAGGTCATGAAGCGGCTGATGCCCCGGGCCGAGCTGGTGATCGTGCCCGACGGTGGGCACCTGATGCTGTTCGACCAGGCCGCCGAGCTGGCGCCGGTGGTCACGGAGTTCCTCGACCGTCCCTGACCGCCTCCCGGATGCCTCCGCGGGCGAGCACGCCCGCCACCAGCGTGGCGACCATCTCGAGCAGGTCCTCGCGGAAGTGCACCCGCAGCGCGGCGAGGTCCGGCTCCTGCGCGTACGCCGCGAGCACGGCGTCGGTCGGGCACGCGTGGGTCCAGAGCGCCCCGGCGCACATCGCGATCGCCGCCGCGAGCCGGCCCGCCGACCCGGCGTCCAGCTCCGGCACCGCGGTGGTCAGCAGCCCGGCGAGCCGCTCGACGTGGGCCACGGCCCGGCGCTTGTACCGGGCCACCCCCTCGGGGGAGACGTTGCGCTCCAGCACGGCGGCCGTCGTGCTGATCAGCTCGCAGAGCATCGGGCGGGCGTCGAGGGAGGCCGTCAGCGCGGCGGCGAGCGCCTCGGTGCGGGTCGCGACGGCCGCCGTCGCGTCGACCACGTCGGGTAGCTCCGCGGTCAGCGCGGCCAGCCACTCGGTCCAGGCCTGGTCCTGCAGCTCCAGCAGGACGGCCTCACGGGACTCGAAGTAGCGCAGGACGTTCGACTTCGCGAGCCCGACGCGGCGGCTCAGCTCGTTCAGGCTGATCTCGGCGACGGGCATCACGGCGAGCATCTCCCGGGCGGTGTCGAGGATCGCGCGGCGACGCTGCTCGCGTTGGTCGTCGCTGCGGGCGCGCTGGAATCCGCACATGGCCGGATGATAACGGACCGATGGTCTCTTGCGCTGGAGACCGACGGTCTCTTATTGTGGGTCGCGGTAACAGACCATCGGTTCCTTCGGAGGAAGACGTGTACCAGGTTCCCGATCTCAGCGGCCGCCGCGCGGTCGTCACCGGCGCGAACAGCGGTACCGGCCGGGAGGCCGCGCGCCGGCTCGCTGCCGCGGGCGCGCATGTCGTGCTCGCCGTCCGCACGCCGGCCAAGGGCGAGGAGGCGGCCGCGGCGATCCGCGCCGAGCGCCCCGGTGCATCCGTGGAGGTGCAGCGGCTCGATCTCGCCGATCTCGCGTCCGTGCGCGCCTTCGTGCAGGCGCAGCTCGCCGAGGGCGCTCCGCTGGACATTCTGCTCAACAACGCGGGTGTGATGGCCCCACCGCACCGGATGACCACGGCGGACGGCTTCGAGCTTCAGTTCGGCACGAACTTCCTCGGCCCCTTCGCGTTGACCGTCCAGCTGCTGCCGCTCCTGCAGGCCGCGGCGGCGCCGCGGGTGGTGACGATGTCCAGCGGCCTCGCGCACGTGGGCCGCATCCGGTGGGACGACCTGCAGGCCGAGCGCTCCTACCGGCCGTACCGGGCCTACGCGCAGTCCAAGCTCGCCGACCTGATGATGGCCCGCCACCTCGCCCGCGTCGCCGTCGAGCGCGGCTGGGCGCTGCGCAGCATCGGCGCCCACCCCGGCGCCACCCGCACGAATCTGCAGACCGCGGGCCCGAGCCTGGGTGCCGGGCGGCGCTCGGCGATGTCGATCGCCGCGCGGTTCGGCCCGGCGCAGGGTGTGCAGAGGGGGGCCGAACCGCTGCTGTTCGCCGCCGCCGACCCGGCCGCGGAGCAGGGCGGCTACTACGGGCCCACCGGGTTCCTCGAGCTCGCGGGCTCCACCGGGCCCGCCCGGGTGCCCCGACGGGCCCGCGACGACGTCGCGGCAGCCCGGCTGTGGAACGTCGCCGGACAACTCACCGGGGTCGGCCTGGCGGCGGCCCAGCGCCCGTGACGGTGGTCCGGCAGCGGGCGAACGGGCCGGGCAGTACTCCTCGCGCACTCTCCTCGTGCGCCGCAGGACACGGACGGGAAGGCGGACGGGAAGGTGTCCGTTGGACACCGCACACCACCCGCCGCGTACGAGTCCTGTGGGACTGGTGTGGGTCGGGGTGATCGACGGCCTGCCCTGCTGAGGGGGGTGGCCGTGCTGCGGCCGCCGAGCGGGCGAGGCTCTTGCGGTGCCGCGGCTGCCGTCGCTCGCGCAGATGTGCGAGCGCCGCCACGACCCGGGGGTCGTCGCACATGGCGCCTGTGCGGTGTGCGAGGGGCATGCGGTGTGTGCGGGCGCTGGAACATGTC
>JBFWRR010000018.1:13671-65722 GCA_050248815.1 Pseudonocardia sp.
CGCCGTCACCCACGTGCGGCCGCGCCGCGCTCGCCGTCCGAGCGGCACCGAGCTCGATCGTGCGCAGGGACGGCCGTGCGACCGGCACCCTGCTGCGCGCATGCACCCGATTCGCGACCGATATCGCTCCCGCCGATGCCGGTCCCGGCTCTTCCCCACCCGCCGGGCTCGCGTGGGTCACCGGCGGGATCGTCCGGCCCGGCGCCACCGGTGTCGGCCGGACGGTCGCGAGCGGCGGGAGGCACGGCCGATCCCGCACGGTACCCGCCCTGACCCGGTCAGCCGGTGCGGCGTTCCAGGAGGTGCCGATGGCGTTGCGCCACCAGGTCCGCGTAGTCCGGGTGGCGGACGATCCAGCCCGCGACGTACGGGCAGTACGGAGCCACCGTCAGCCCCTCGGCGCGGGCCGCGTCCAGCACCGCCCGCACCAGGATCCCGGCCAGCCCTGCCCCCTGGTGGCCGTCGTCGATCTCGGTGTGCAGGAACGCGATCCGCCCCGGGCCGCGCCGGTAGGTCACGAACCCGGCGAGCTCGCCGTCCACGGAGATCTCGTACCGGTTGCGCTGCGGGGCGTCCGCGACGGTCGTGCCCGTGGCGCTCATCGCCCGCTCCCCGCGGGGACGGCGAGCCACGCCGAGATCCGCGGCAGCACCCGGGCGTCGATTCCGTGCCCCCCGTCGTGGGGCAGCTCGGTGACCTCCGCGCCGCGCGCTCGCAGCTGCGCGACCAGGGCGCCGGTGTGGGCGGCGGTGGCCATCGGGTCGTGGCGCCCGTTGGACACCAGCACGCGCGTGCCGGTGAGGTCGACCGGCGGCGGCTCCTCCCGGAACGGCACCATCGCAGCCAGCAGCACGGCCCCGGCCAGCGCGTCAGGGCGGCGCAACAGCGTGGCCGAAGCGATGTTCGCCCCGTTCGAGAAGCCCACGGCCGACCAGCTGCCGGGCTCGACGCCGTAGCGCTGCTCGGCGGCGGTGAGGAACTCCACCAGCTCGTCCACCCGCAGGCGCACGTCGTCCTCGTCGAAGACGCCCTCGGCCAGCCTGCGGAAGAACCGGGGCATCCCGTGCTCGGACACCGTGCCTCGCGGGGAGAGCACGGGCGCACCGGGCGCGAGGTGCTCGCGCAGCGGCAGCAGGTCGTGCTCGTCGCCACCGGTGCCGTGCAGGAGCAGCAGCGGGCGGCCGGTGCCGGGCAACCAGACGTGCGGCCGGTCCAACGGGGTCATCGGGCCACCTCCAGCGGAGGCAGCGCCGCCTCGATCTGCTCGCGGCTGGGCTCCAGCCACGGCGGCAGCTTGAGCGCGCGGCCCAGCTCCAGCAGCGGCTCGTCCACGGTGAAGCCGGGCTCGTCCGTCGCGATCTCGAACAACACGCCACCGGGCTCGCGGAAGTAGATCGAGGTGAAGTACTGCCGGTCCCGGATGTCCGTGACCGGCACGCCGAGCTCGACCAGCTGCCGGCGCCAGGCCTCCTGGGTCGCGCGGTCGCGCACCCGGAAGGCGATGTGGTGCACCGTTCCGCCGGCCTGCAGGCCGTACCGGCGGACGTCGGCGAGCACGTCCACGGCCGTTCCGTCACCGGCACCCATCGTGAACCGGGTGCGGTCGCCGTCCTCGCCCGCGAGCTTCATGCCGAGCAGGTCCGCGAGCATCCGCTGGGTCGGTTCGAGTGCCGCCTCGGAGAGTGTGACGGCGTGCAGGCCGCGCACGGCGTGCTCCGCGGGCACGTCCGCCGCGCCGTCCCAGCCGGAGCGGGCGTCACCCGGGGCGGCGACGAGGTCGATCACCAGGCCGTCCGGGTCGCGCAGGGTGAGCACCTCCTCGCCGTCGCGGCTCACCGGTGCCCCGGCGTCGACCCCCAGCTCCGCGAGGCGTCGCTGCCACCAGCCCAGCGACTCACCCGGCACCGAGAACGCCGTGGCGGTGGTGAGGCCCGCGCCCTGGCGGCCGGCCGGGACGTCCGCCCACGGGAAGAAGGTGAGCAGCGTGGACGGGTTGCCCGCGGTGTCGCCGTAGTAGAGGTGGTAGGTGTCGGGGGCGTCGAAGTTGACGGTCCGCTTGACCAGGCGCAGCCCGAGCACGCGGGTGTAGAAGTCGACGTTGCGCTGCGGGTCGCCCGCGATCGCGGTGACGTGGTGCAGGCCGTGCGGGGCGAGGGTCGTCGTCATACCGGTCGTCCTTTCGGTCGAGTATAGTTGAGAACTCAACTACATCGCCGGTCATTCCCGGTTACTGCACGTACCCCTCGACCACGCTGCCGGGCCGCTCCTGCGCCGTGTCCGGGTCCACGCCCGCGCGTCTGCGTGCGTCGCGCTGGCGCAGCAGGTCCCACAGCCGGTCCAGCTCGACGCCCAGGCTGCGCAGCCGCTCCTGCTCGGACTCGCTCAACCGCCGCCCGGTGTGCGAGCGCTCCAGCCGGTGCTCCTCGGCGACCAGTGCGTCGATGTGACGGTGGATCTCCTTGTCGTCCACGCGACCTCCTCCGGTTCCGGCCCGACGCTACCCCGGGCCTCCGCCCACGGCCGCGCGATCGGCGGGCGGCCCGGTGCCGGCGGCGCGTCAGCAGTCGAGCAGCATCGACCGGGCGACCTGCTGCCACAGGGGGAGATGCGGGTCCCGCGCCGGGTCGCGCGGCTGGATCGCGTAGGTCATCGCGACCCCGCGCATGCTGCTGAACAGCAGCCTGCGCACGTCCGGCCACGACGCGCGCCCGGTGAGGTCCGGGCCGAACATGGTGTCCACCACGCCCTCGACGGCCCGGCCCAGCCTGCGCTCCGCGGTGAGCAACTCCGCCCGCAGTGCCTCGTCCGTGCGGGCCGCGACCCACAGCTCCATCGCCGCCCAGAAGTACGGCTGGTGGAACGTCCCCCAGAGCAGCTCGGTAGCCCGGTCGATGCGGCGCGCACCGCTCAGCCGCCCGTCCACCGAGTCGGCCAGCTGTGCCTGCATCTGCGTCAGGTGCTCGGTGACGAGGTGGTGCGCGGCCGCGATGAGCAGCTGCTCCCGGGACGGGAAGTGGTGCAGCAGACGGCCCCGCGACACACCCGCCCTGGACTGGATCGTGACCGTCGTGGCACCGCGATGGCCCTCCTCGACGAGCGTCCTGACCGCGGCGTCGAGGATCAGTGCCCGGGAGTCGGCACGCCGCTGCACCTGGGTGCGGATGATCCGCCGGTCCGGTGCGGTCACGGATGGAGATTACTCCCCGCGGAGCAGGCTCCTCGGCGTCGGACCCGTGGTGGGGGGCGGTGCCCGCTAGGGTCGGCGGACATGAGGGACCAACGCGACGGGGCGCCACTGCTCACCCTCTCCGAGGCCCGCCACGGATCCGCGGTCGTGCTCACCGCCACCGGGGAGATCGACGTCTCGACGGGGCCACAGCTGCGCACGGCCCTGTCCCGGGTGCTCGCGGAGGAGGGGGTCGACGCCGTCGTGGTCGATCTCAGCGCGATCACCTTCATGGGGTCCACCGCGATCGCCGTGCTCGTGGACGCGCACTGGGAGGCGGGGCAGGTGGGCCGCTCGCTGCGGCTGGTGGTCGGCTCGTCGCGGACCGTCATGCGCCCGCTGGAGGCGGCCGGCGTGGCGAGCCTGTTCAGCGAGTACGGCGACGTCGGGGCGGCGGTGCGCGGCTAGTGCCTCGTCAGAACTCCGACTCGATCCAGTTCAGCCAGGAGGCGTTGGTCGGGGTGAACACGAGCTCGACGTCGTGGCCGGTGCACCAGTGCGCGACTTCGGCCTTGAGGTGTGGGGAGAAGTTGTCGCAGACCACGTAGAGCCGCCCGGTGGGGAACCGGCGGCGGAGCTGGCGCAGGAAGTCCAGGAACTCCCGCCAGCGTTTGCGATCTCGCAGCCGGGAGAACAGCTGGCCGGAGGCGAGGTCGAGTCCGGCGAGCATGTGTCGGACCCCGCCGTAGCGGTTGTAGGTCGCGCGCAGCCGGGCCGGGTGTCGGCCGGGAAACCAGCCCCGCCCAGGTCGTGGCTGCAGGTTGAGCGGGCCGAACTCGTCCGCGCAGATCACCGGGCCCTCGCCGAGCTGTCCGGCGGCGGAGCGGTCGTAGAGGTCCGAGGATGCGGGCCATCTTCTCGGCGAAGTGGGGGTCCTTGCTGGCCTTCCAGGTCTTGGTGGCCTGCCAAACCACCCCGGCCCCACGCAGGACCTGCCGGACGGTCTCGGTGCTGACCACGACCCGGTGGGTCTTGTCGAGGTGCTCGACGAGCTTCGACAGGCTCCAGGTGGTGAACGACAGCCCGGCCTGCTGCGGTGGGGTACGAGCGACCCGGGCAGATGATCTCGTGGACGTGGGGGCCGAACTTACGGGGCCGGCCCCCGCTCCATTCTGGGTCCAAAGCCGCGAACCCCTTGTCGTTGAACGCGTGGATCACCTCCCGCGCGTACTGCGGCTTCGCCGCGAACATCGTCGCGGCCTCGGTCGCGGTCCGGCCCTGCATCGAGGCGAGCACGATCCCCGCCCGCCGCAACCGGACCCGGTCCCGCGCCGTCCTGGTGATCTTGACCAGTCGCTGCGCCTCGTCCGGGGTCAACTCCCGGACGAACACCTCGGGCTGCCGCGCCACACCCACCACCTCCGGCGAACAGCCTCCTGCGCCGGACCGGGATGGATCAAGCCGGCCCGGTTACGTCCCCAACGTTCCTGGACGAGGCACTAGAGCCACCCGGGCCGGTGGTGAGTCCGGTGAGCACCGTGGCGCGGTCGATGTGGTCGGGGTGGCCGGACGCCGTTCACGGGCCCGCACGAACCCTCGGTGCCGGGTCGCCGAGGCGCCCCGGAGGTTTCATGTCCTCGCGCGCACGACACCGGCCCACCACCCCGGTGTCCGGATCACCGGGGTGGGTGGCCTACAGATTGCGTTGCGCGTACACGGCCATCGCGTCCCGGACGTAGGCGGCCGTGCCCTCGCCGTGCCGGTCGTAGTGCGCCGCGAACCGCGGGTCGTCGACGTACATCGCGCCGAGGCCCGTGAACGCCTCGGCCGTCGGACGCCTGCCCTGCCAGCCGGCGGACACCCACGCGTAGTGGCGCCGGGTGATCTCCTGGACCTCGTCGCCGTCCACGGGCGTACCCGCCGCGTGGGCCGCGCCGTACGCGGCGGCGATCTCGGCCTGCTCGCGCTGGAAGGCGGCCTTGTCCGCCGCGCCCAGCGAGCGCCACCAGCGGTCGCCGGACTCCCAGGCGTCGCGGCCCCACCGCTGCACGACCTCGTCGCGGTAGCGCGTGTGGTCGAAGCCGTCGAACATCTCCTCTGCCATCAGTGGTCTGCCTCCTTCCCGTTTCTCCAGGGTCGTGCGGACGACGCGATCCGGCGGTCCAGCCGCTCCCGCTCCTGTACCAGCAGGTCCAGGTGGGTGCGCAGGGCGGCCACGGCGTCCCGTTCACCGTCGAGGACCTCGGCGATCGTGGTGAGTGCCAGGCCCAGATCGCGCAGCAGCAGGATCCGTTGCAGCCGCACGAGGTCGTCGTCGTCGTAGTAGCGGTAGCCGTTGGCGCCGACCCGCGCGGGCGGCAGCAGGCCGATGTCGTCGTAGTGCCGCAGCGTCCGGCTCGTGGTGCCGGCCGCCCTGGCGACCTGCTGAACCGACCACATGCCGTCCTCCTCCCGCGTCGACGACCACGGTAGGAGTTGACGTAACGTCAAGGTCAAGCGCGCTCGGCGATCACCCCTGGCGCAGAGGCCGAATGATCCGTCACGATCTGTGCACGGCATCGACGCCCGGGGGGAAGCGTGGTGGTACTCGCAGCGGCCGACCTGCGGTTGGACACCAGCCCGATCGACTTCGTCTTCGTCGCGCTCTACTTCGCGCTGGCCCTGGGTATCGGTGTGGCGGCGCGGCGTTCGGTGTCCTCCAGCCTGGACTTCCTGCTCTCGGGGCGTTCCCTGCCCGCCTGGGTGACGGGTCTCGCGTTCATCTCGGCCAACCTCGGCGCCATCGAGCTGATCGGCTTCACGGCGAACGGCGCGCAGTACGGCATCCCGACGGTGCACTACTACTGGATCGGCGCCGTACCGGCGATGGTCTTCCTCGGGATCGTGATGATGCCGTTCTACTACGGCAGCCGGGCCCGCAGCGTGCCCGAGTTCCTGCGCATGCGGTTCAACACCACGACGCAGCGCGTCAACGCCCTGTCGTTCGCGCTGGCCCAGGTCCTGATCGCGGGGGTCAACCTCTACGCGCTCGGGCTGGTGCTCGAGGCGCTGCTGGGCTGGTCGCTGGAGGTCGCCATCCCGGTCGCCGCGCTGGTGGTGCTGACTTACACCTTCCTCGGCGGGCTGTCCGCGGCCATCTACAACGAGGTGCTGCAGTTCTTCGTCATCCTCGCGCTGCTCATCCCGCTCACCGTCGCGGGACTCGCGCGCGTCGGCGGCTGGAACGGCCTGGTCGAGAAGGTGACGGCCGGGCCGGGTGGGGCGGAAGAGCTGTCGGCGTGGCCCGGCACGGGGCTCACCGAGATCGAGAACCCGTTCCTCTCGGTGCTCGGCATCGTGTTCGGGCTCGGGTTCGTGCTGTCCTTCGGCTACTGGACGACCAACTTCGCCGAGGTGCAGCGCTGCCTGTCCGCGAAGAGCATGTCCGCGGCACGGCGCACCCCGATCATCGGTGCCTACCCGAAGGCGCTCATCCCGGCCGTCGTCGTGGTCCCCGGGATGATCGCCGCGGTGCTCATCCCGTCGATCGCCGCGCTCAAGGCGAACCCGGACGCCCCGAGCGACGTCACCTACAACAACACCCTGTCGCTGCTCATGAACGAGGTGCTGCCCAACGGTGTCCTGGGTGTGGCGCTGGCCGGTCTGCTGGCTGCGTTCATGGCGGGCATGGCGGCCAACGTCAGCTCGCTGAACACGGTGTTCACCTACGACCTGTGGCAGGACTGGATCCGGCCGGGCCGCGACGACGGCTACTACCTGCGGATCGGGCGGACCGTCACGGTGGTCGGCTGCATCCTCGCGATCGGCACCGCGTTCCTCGCCGGCAGCTACCAGAACATCATGGACTACATCCAGGCGCTGTTCAGCTTCTTCAACGCGCCGCTGTTCGCGATCTTCATCCTGGGTCTGTTCTGGAAGCGGATGAGCGGGACCGCCGGTTGGACGGGCCTGGTCGCGGGGACGCTCGCGGCCGTCGTCGTCGACATCCTGGTGCGCACGGACGTCCTGCAGCTGTCCAGCCAGGCGGGCAGCTTCGTCGGCGCCAGCGCGGCCTTCATCGTCGGCGTCGGGGTCGGTGTGCTGGTCACGCTGTTCACGCAGCCCAAGCCGGACGCCGAGCTCGTCGGGCTGGTGTGGGAGCTGACGCCGAAGGACGCCCGCACCCACTCCACGACCGGTGACGACGCAGGCTGGTACCGCTCGCCCAACCTGCTCGGCGCGGGCGTGCTGATCCTCGTCGTCGTGCTGTACCTGCTGGTGCCGTGACCCCGCCGGAGGAGAGGGCCATGAACGAGTCCGCCCAGCCTGGCGCCGAGCCGGGTGCGGCCGAGACGCGCAACGCCGCGTCCACCCTGTTCGACCTGCGCATCGTGATCGCGATGCTCTTCGGGGTCTACGGGCTGATTCTGACGATCATGGGGTTCGTCGCGGACGACCCGGCGCAGCTCGCGAAGTCGGCGGGGATCAACCTCAACCTGTGGACCGGGATCGGAATGCTGATCTTCGCGGCACTGATGGCCCTGTGGCAGCGGCTACGGCCGACGAGCTGACGGCGCGCGGTCGGTGCGGCCTGCGGTCAGCGCCGCCTGCGGTCGGCGGGCAGGCGCGGGTTGAGCACCAGCAGCGTCCAGCGGTCGAGGCGGCGCAGCAGGTGGCGGATCGAGGCGTTGTGCGTCGACGTCATGTCCGGGTCAGCGAATCGATCTACTGAATCGTTCCAGGGTGCACCCGTGAACCCCCTCACCCCGCGAGTTCCGCATCCCACCGGCCTGAGTTGCGGGTTTCATCAGGCCGCGTGGCTGGGCCGGGCTGCCCGCGAGTTCCGCATCCCGTCCGCGCGTGTTGCGGGTCCTGCCAGGTCGGACCGGCAACACCGCCTGATGAGATGCGCAACTCGCGGCGGCGGGATGCGCAACTCGCGGGTTAGAAGCCGATCGGCAGGCCCGCGTAGTTCTCGGCCAGCCCCGTCTTCCCGGCGGTGCTCGCCACCACCCACTCCAGCTGGGCACGCTGCAGCTGCGCGTCGAACGGGTCGCCGGTGGCGTGCAGCATCGTCGTCATCCACCAGGAGAAGTGGGTGCACCGCCACACCCGGCGCAGCGCGGTCGCGGAGTACGCGTCGGCGAGGCCGGTGTCGCCCGTGCGCACCAGCGCGACGAGCGCGGGCGCCAGCAGCGCCACGTCCGCGACGGCGAGGTTGAGCCCCTTCGCCCCAGTCGGCGGCACGGTGTGTGCGGCGTCCCCGGCCAGGAACAGTCGCCCGTAGCGCATCGGTTGCGAGACGAAGCTGCGCATCGGCAGCACGGCGCGCTCGGTGACGGGGCCCGGTGTGAGCGTCCAGCCGTCCTGGCCGTGTCCCAGCCGGGTCGCCAGGGCGTCCCAGATCCGCTGGTCGGACCACTGCGCGAGGTCGGTGCCGTTCGGGACCTGCAGGTACAGCCTGCTCACCCGCGCCGAGCGCATCGAGTGCAGCGCGAAACCGTCCGGATGCCATGCGTAGATCAGCTCGTCGGTCGACGGGGCGACGTCCGCGAGGATCCCCAGCCACGAGTACGGGTAGGTGCGCTCCCATGCCTGCCGCCGGTGCACGGGAACGGCCGCCCGCGACGGCCCGAACGAGCCGTCGCACCCGACGACGGCGTCGGCCTCCAGACGATGCGTGTTCCCGGCTGCGTCGAGGAAGGTCACCGAGGGGCGCTCGGTGTCGAGGTCGTGCAGCGCGGTGTCCGTGACCTCGTAGTGGATCTCCTGGCCCGCGGCGTCGCGGGCGCGGCCGAGGTCGGCCTGCAGCGCGGTCTGCCCGTAGACGGTGACCCCGCGGCCGACGAGATCCACGAAGTCCAGGTGGTGGCGCTCCCCGGGCCAGTGCAGGTGGATGCCGCGGTGCGGGTCGCCATGGGCGGCGAGCCGCTCGCCGAGTCCCACCGACGTCAGCAGCTCGACGGTCGAGTGCTCCAGGATGCCTGCGCGGATGCGTGCCTCGACGTACGGGCGGCTGCGCGTCTCCACGACGGTGGACTCCACCCCGTCCCGGCCCAGTAGGTGCGACAGGAGCAGCCCGGCGGGGCCGGCGCCGACGATGGCGACCTGGGTGCGCATGGCGCCAGTGCAGCCGAGCCGCCCTCCGGCGCACTACGCGAGGCTTCCGCTCAGCGGGAGGCACGCAGGCTGCGCCCCACTCCCTGTGCCGCGACCCGCAGCGCGGCCACCAGCCGGTCCCGGTCCCGGCGCAGGTCGGCCACGACGAGCCCGAGGGCGGCGACGACCCCCTCGTCGCCCGCCCCGTCGCGCACCGGCACCGCCACCGAGCACGCGCCCAGCGTCATCTCGTCCGCGGTCTGCGCGTACCCGTCGCGGCGCACCTGCGCCAGCTGCCGCGCGAGCCGCCCCGGCTGCGTCACCGTGTACGGCGTCACGGGTGTGAGATCGGCGAGCACCTCCGCCTGCACCTCCGGTGGGGCGTGGGCCAGCAGCACCTTGCCCACTCCTGTGGCGTGCAGCGGCAACCGGGCCCCGACCGAGCTCACCACGGGCACCGACGCGTGCCCGGCGAGCCGGTCCAGGTACAGCGCGCGGGTGCCGTCGCGCACGGCCAGGTGCACCGTGGCGAGCGTGGCGCCGTAGATGTCGTGCAGGAACGGCGAGGCCACCTCGCGCAGGTCGGCCTGTACCGGCGCGAGGAGGCCCACGTCCCACAGCCGGCGCCCGACCACGTACCCGCCCGACGGTGCGGGCGCGAGCGCGCCCCAGGTGACCAGCTCGCGGACGAGCCGGTGCGCCGTCGTGAGCGGGACGTCCGCGCGTCGCGCCAGCTCGGTGAGGGTGAGGCGGCGGTGTTCCGGGTCGAAGGCGGCCAGCAGCGCGAGCAGCCGCGAGGAGACGCTCACCCCCGGCCGGGTCGTGTTGCCCGCCACCGGTCGGGTCGCTAGCGGCGCCGGGCCTCGCGCTTGTCCCACACCCGCGTGACCACGGCGAGGAGAGCGATGACCAGCAGGATCGTCGGCAGGAGGATGGTGACCGACCAGTGGTCGCCGACGAAGTCCCAGAACTCCCGGCTGCTCATCGCACAGATCCTCTCCGCGTCGACGATCGGTCCACGATCAGCGGCCCGCGGTCAGCGACGATAGCGCAGCCGGCATCACCCGCCCCCTGGCGGGACGAAGCGCGTCACCGCCGCGGCGGCGATCAGCAGCAGCCACAGGGTGAGCACCGCGCCGTGCATCGCCGCGATCCGCCCGGCCCGCGGACCGGCGCCCGCCAGCGTGCGGGCCGTGACGTACCAGAACACCGCGATCGTCGCGACCCACACGACCATGCAGTACGGGCACAGCGCCCCGATGACGTAAACGCTCTGCACGATCAGCCAGTGCACGAACGCCACACCGGCGAGCGTGCCCAGCCACAGGCCGCGCCACATCCAGGCCGGCAGGACGGCGCCGGCGAGCACCGCCACCCCGAGCGTGGTCACGACGGGGAACGTCATCAGCCCGATGAGCGGGTTCGGGAACCCGAACACCTGCGCCTGGGGCGAGGTCATCACCGATCCGCACGACAGCACGGCGTTCCACGAGCATCCGGGGACGAACGCCGGGTTCTCCAGCAGCCGGATCCGGTCGACGGTCAGCGCGAACGCCGCGACCGTCCCCGCGATCCCGCCACCGACGAGCACCCGGGCGACCGTGTGCGTGGTGGGGGCGCGCACCACCGCACGCCCGGGAGCGGCCGCCGTCACCGGTCGGCCAGGGCGCTGTCGAGCGCCACGCGCAGATCGGCCACCGACCTCGGCTCGAGGCGCGTGCCGTCGACGAAGAACGTCGGGGTGCCGCGCACACCGGCGGCGTACCCGTCCTCCTGATCCGCGCGGACCCGCTCCAGCGTGGCGGGGTCCGCGACGGCACGGTCGTAGGCGGCGAGGTCCAGGCCGAGCCCGGCCGCGAACTGCCGGAAGCGCGGTGCCTGGGACTGCTGCTGTTCGCCCCACTGCGGCTGGGTCTCGAACATCGTCCGGTACATGTCCTCGAAGCGGCCCTGTTGCGCCGCCGCCTCGACCGCGATCGCCGCGTTCTCGCCGTTGGCGTGGCTCGGGATCGGGAAGTAGCGCACCACGAACGTGACGCGGCCCGCGTACTCGGCGCGGATCTGCTCCACCGCGGGGAAGGCGGCGTAGCAGGACCCGCACTCGAAGTCGAGGAACTCGACGAACTCGGGCGCCCCGTCGGGGGCGGTGGCGAGCCGGTGGCTGTCCGGACGGACGAGCGTTCCGGCGGCGGCGGGGGCCTCGGTGCCAGCGGGTGCGGCCGGTCGGGAATCGGCGAAGTACAGAAGCGCGGCGAGCGCGATCACGCCGGCGACGACGAGGCCGAGCGTGGTCTTGACGTTGGTGGTCATGGATCCTTCCGGTACGGGGTCGTCGCGCCGTCTCGGACGGTGCGGCGGGGGCTGACGGGCGGCGACGCGCGAGGGGCGCGGCGGAGCTCGTCAGCGGCGGGACACCCCGAGGACCAGCAGGAGGCGGCGCCCGCCCGGGAGGCGGGTGCCGCGACGTGTCGCGGTGGTGAGGGGAACGGGCGCGAGCAGGAGCGCGGCGACCGCCGGCGCGGATGCCGGTTCGTCCCCGCAGGAACCCGGCCGTGATGCAGCCGGGGCGGCGACCGGCGCGATCGCCGCGGGCTCGTCGTGCAGCGGGCAGTGCGGTGGCCCCGTGACCGACCCGGCGACCGGCCCCGACATCGCGGCGCCCGTGGTCGCGCAACCGAGGCCGGCCAGCGTGAGCAGGAGCAGCACGACGAGCACGACGAGGCGGCCCCTCCTCGCGGGACGGGCCGCCGGCATCGGGTGGCTGATCACGATGTGCAGACGCTAGCAACGCCCTCCGTCACCCGGGGACCGGCGTCGTCGTCCCCGCAGCCGCGGCGCCGGGCGAGACAGTCGACACGCGCGGAGCCGGCAACCTTCCGGTCAGGCCTTCCCGAGCGCGTGGTCGCGGTGGCGGGCCTCGAGCCACGCGCACCATGCGTCCACGCCCGCCCCCGTACGCGCGCTGGTCTCGATGACCTCGGCACCGGGGTTGATGCCCCGCAGGTTGGCGTGGAACGCGTCGAGGTCGAAGTCCAGGTGGGGCAGCAGGTCGATCTTGTTGACCAGGACGACGTCGGCCGACCGGAACATCACCGGGTACTTCAGCGGCTTCTCCTCACCCTCGGTGATCGAGTAGACCATCGCCCGGTGGTGCTCGCCGACGTGGAACTCCGCAGGGCACACGAGGTTGCCGACGTTCTCGACCAGCAGCAGGTCCAGTGCGTCCAGGTCGAGCCGGGCCAGGGCCGAGCGCACCATCGGCGCGTCCAGGTGGCATTCCCCGCCGAATCCGTTCGAGGTGTTGAGCAGTGCGATCTGCGCGCCCAATCCGTCGAGGCGGTCCGCGTCGATGCTCGTCTCGATGTCGCCCTCGACGATTCCGGAGCGCAGGCGTCCGCGCAGCCGGATCAGCGTCTCGCGCAGCAGGGTCGTCTTGCCCGCGCCGGGGGAGGACATGAGATTCACCGCGAGCACGCCGGCGCGTTCGAAGTCCCGGCGGTTCTCGCTCGCGGTCGCGTCGTTCTCGTCGAAGATGCGCTCGAGCACCTCGATGCGTTCCGAGCCGGTCGCGTAGCCCGAGTGATCGCCGACGCCGTGCTCGGGTCCGTGCTGGTCGCGGTGGTCGTGCTGGTCGTCATGGTCGTGATCGTGATGGTGATCGGGGTCGTGATCGCCGTGCGCGTGTCCGTGCCCGTGACCGTGCGAATCACCGTCGCCGTGTCGGTGGAACCGGCCCATTTCCGTTCAGACCTCCGCAAGCTCGAGCGACGTGATGAGAAATTCTTCACCTGCGACGATCTCCACGGTCGTGCCGTCGCATTCTGGACAAACGAGGATCGGTGCCGAGAGCGTCGTGCGCGCATCGCAGGACGAACAGCGTATTGCCAGAGGAACGCGTTCGATCTCCAGGGTCGACGACTCGAGCGCGGATCCTTCCGTGACGAGTCCCCAGCAGTAGGTCAGCGTTTCCGGGACGATCTGGCGCAGCTCGCCGATGCGGATCCGTACCGTCTGGACCGGTTTGTCGCCCGCGTGCCGGTTCACGATGTCCGTGATGGACCGGCAGATCGATAGTTCGTGCATTTGTGCGTCCTCCTCCGGGACCGCGGACTGTACACGGGACCGATCTCAACGGCGGAGAGTCTCCGACGGAGACTCTCCCCAGCGCTTGCGGTATTCCACCGAGAAGCTCCCGAGATGGCCGAACCCCCACCGTTGGGCGACGCTTGTGACGGTGACCCCGTCTGACGGCAGTGCGTCGGTCAACTCGTCGCGGGCCCGGGTCAGCCGTCGCTCGCGGATGTAGGCGACGGGACTCATCCCGAGCTCGTCGTGGAAGGCTTGTTGGATCGACCGGACGCTCATGTGGACATTGCGTGCGATCATGCCGAGCGTGATGCGTTCACTGAGGTGAGCCTCAATATAGTCGGTGGCCTTCGTGACGACGCCGCGCTCGCGGCGGCCCGCCGGGCGGACGAGCTCCTCGTGGTAGTTCGACGGTTGCAGCAGCAGCAGGCTGCTCATGAGGAACTCCTCGAGCGTGCCGAGCCCCTGCCCGCGCTGCACGAGCGAGTCGCCGTAGTAGACCTCGGCGTGCAGCAGCTGCACGGCCGTGTTCCACCGCATCGCGGCCTCGGACGCGAGGTCGAACTGGCGATCCAGCGCGAGCGGGTACGGCAGCGACCGGCCGAGCAGGCGCGTCAGGTGAGCGGCCAACGGCTGGGCCTCGATCCGGATCACGAGCATGGGTGAGTCGTGGTCGAAGCGCATGACCACCGGGGTGTCCGGGCTGGTCACGAGGGCGCGGACGGTGTTCGCCTCGAACGTCGGCCCGTGCCCCGCGCAGACGACCCGGCCGTTCGTCGGCATGCAGACGCACACGTAGGGCCCGAGCGCGGGGATGTCCAATGTGACCGCGACGTGCAGGTCGAGGTAGAGCATGCTGACATCCCGCAGGCGCACGCCGTAGAGGCTCGCCGCGAAACCCGGTTCGGCTCCTTCCGCGAGTTCGAGGTTGCCCGGCGACAGGACCTTGCCCACCATCCTGGCCGCCGCGCGGACGTCCTCGGTGTAGAAGATCTCGTGCTCGGCCAGGGCGGGTGGGACGCCTCGGGACCGGACCTTGCGACGCACCGGGCCGCGAGTGCGCCGGACGTCGATGAAGCGCAGCCGTGACAGTCGGGACATTCCTGGGGTACCGATCTAGGCACCGGTGGTGGTGGTTGGTTGAGCGTAGCGCGAAGGGTCGAGTCCGATCATGCAAGTCTCCTGGACGGCTCAGCGCATCAGTATCACAACCTCAGCGCGATCCTGATAACTCCTGCGCAGAAGCGATAGGCCAAGTGGGTGCGCGTGCCTAGCCTGTGCGTCACCTCACACCTCTCGACGTTGCGAACGGAGGAGCTCCATTGGCGGTGAATGATCAGCTCGTCACGCAGTCCCCGGCGGACGAGCTGCTGGAACGCCTCGACGACCCCAGGGTGGCGAGTTCGCTCTCGTACATCCTCGATCACGCAGATCTGCTCGCCGTCCTCGTGGCCGGCATCCACGGGTTCGTCGAGCGCGGCGACACCATCACCGAGGCCGTTGTCGACGGCGTTCGCGAGTTGCGCTCCGCGGCTCCCGAGTCGTCGGGCCTCGCGGCCGTCGACGTTCCGAAGGTGCTGGCGAGTCTTGCGGATCTCTCCAGCGGTATGGTCAATGCCACTCCGGCGTTGAAGTCGCTTCTCGGTTCGCCCGCTCTCGCAGACACCCGCACCGCGGACACGATCGGGCTGCTCGGCGAGGCGCTCGCCGAAGGAAGGGACGAAGCGGCGAAGTCGCCAGGCGGACCCACGAGTGTCTTCGGTCTTCTGCGCGTGCTGAAGGACGACGACGTGTCCCGCGGAATCGGCCTGCTGGTTCAGGTCGCGAAGGCCCTCGGCCGCCGGCTCGCCTGAGCCGTTTCCGCCATACCCGTTCGTGGTGGCGCCGCCGCCACGACATCAACCGCGCTGTGCGCGGGAAATCGAACCGAGAGGAGTTCCCATGGCGTCCGTGCTGTGGTTCCAAGGCGGAGCATGCAGCGGGAATACCATGTCCTTCCTGAACGCCGAAGAGCCGAACGTCGTCGACCTCATCGTCGACTTCGGCCTGGATCTGATCTGGCACCCGTCGCTCGGCCTCGAACTCGGCAAGAACGCGCAGAAGGTCTTCTGGGACTGCGCGAACGGTGACCGCCCGCTCGACATCTTCGTGTTCGAGGGCACCGTCATCGAGGCGCCCGACGGCACCGGTCGGATGGACATGTTCGCCGACCGCCCGATGAAGGACTGGGTCACCGACCTGGCCGCGGCGGCGCAGATCGTCGTCGCGATCGGCGACTGTGCCTGCTTCGGCGGCATCCCGGCCATGGAGCCGAACCCGTCGGCCTCCACCGGCCTGCAGTTCCACAAGCGCGCGAAGGGCGGCTTCCTCGGGCCGGACTTCAAGTCGAAGATGGGCCTGCCGGTCATCAACGTCCCGGGCTGCCCCGCCCACCCGGACTGGATCACGCAGATCATCGTCGCGCTGGCCACCGGCCGTGCGGGCGACATCCGGCTGGACGACCTGCACCGGCCGGAGACGTTCTTCAAGTCGTTCACGCAGACGGGCTGCACCCGCGTGCAGTTCTTCGAGTACAAGCAGTCGACGCTCTCGTTCGGTGAGGGCACCCGCACGGGCTGCCTGTTCTACGAGTTCGGCTGCCGTGGCCCGATGACCCACTCGCCGTGCAACCGGATCCTGTGGAACCGGCAGTCGTCCAAGACGCGCGCCGGCATGCCGTGCCTGGGCTGCACCGAACCCGAGTTCCCCCACTTCGACCTCGCTCCCGGCACCGTCTTCAAGACCCAGAAGGTCAGCGGGACGATTCCGAAGGAGGTCCCGGAGGGCAGCGACCACCTGACCTACATGGCCCACGCCGCTGCCGCCCGGATCGCGGCACCGCAGTGGTCCAAGGAGGACATGTTCGTCGTCTGACCGGCCGGCTCACGCCGGTTCGTGCCCCTTACCCGAACGGTCGTCCCGAAAGGACCCCCCCACCATGACCGCACTCGACCTGCATGTGAGCCCACTGGGCCGCGTCGAGGGTGACCTCGACGTGCGTGTGACCATCGAGGACGGCGTCGTCACCTCGGCGTGGACCGAGGCGGCGATGTTCCGCGGCTTCGAGATCATCCTCCGTGGCAAGGACCCGCAGGCCGGACTCATCGTCTGCCCCCGCATCTGCGGCATCTGCGGCGGTAGCCACCTCTACAAGTCCGCGTACGCCCTCGACACGGCGTGGCGCACCCACGTGCCCCAGAACGCCACGCTCATCCGCAACATCTGCCAGGCGGCCGAGACGCTGCAGTCGATCCCGCGCTACTTCTACGCGCTGTTCGCGATCGACCTGACCAACAAGAACTACGCGAAGTCCAAGATGTACGCCGAGGCCGTGCGGCGGTTCGCCCCGTACGTCGGCACCAGCTACCAGCCGGGCGTCGTGCTCTCCAACAAGCCGGTCGAGGTCTACGCCATCTTCGGTGGCCAGTGGCCGCACTCGAGCTTCATGGTGCCCGGTGGTGTCATGAGCGCCCCGACGCTCTCCGACGTCACCCGCTCGATCGCCATCCTCGAGCACTGGAAGGACAACTGGCTCGAGAAGCAGTGGCTGGGCTGCTCGATCGACCGCTGGCTGGAGATCAAGACCTGGGAGGACATGCTCGCCTGGGTCGACGAGAACGAGTCGCAGTACAACAGCGACTGCGGCTTCTTCATCCGCTACTCGCTCGACGTCGGCCTGGACAAGTACGGCCGGGGTGTGGGCAACTACATCTCCACCGGGACGTACTTCGACCCGACGCTGTACGAGAACCCGACCATCGAGGGTCGCAACGCGGCGCTGATCGGCCGGTCCGGTGTCTTCGCCGGCGGGCAGTGGCACGAGTTCGACCAGGCCAACGTCCGTGAGGACGTGACGCACTCGTTCTACCAGGGCACGGGCGCACTGCACCCGTTCGAGGGCGAGACCAACCCGATCGACCCGGCCGAGGGCGCCAAGCAGGGCAAGTACAGCTGGGCGAAGTCCCCGCGGTACGAGGTCCCGGGGCTGGGCCACGTCCCGCTCGAGGCAGGTCCGCTGTCCCGCCGGATGGCCGCAGCCGGCCCGAACGCGGGCCCGCACCAGGACGACGACAAGCTGTTCCTGGACATGTACAACAAGATCGGCCCGAGCGTCTTCGTCCGCCAGATGGCCCGCATGCACGAGGGGCCGAAGTACTACAAGTGGACGAAGGCCTGGCTCGACCAGCTCGACCTGTCGGAGAGCTTCTACACCAAGCCGGTCGAGCACGCCGAGGGCATGGGCTTCGGGTCCACCGAGGCTGCACGTGGCGCGCTGTCCGACTGGATCGTCATCGAGGACAGCAAGATCAAGAACTACCAGGTGGTCACGCCGACGGCGTGGAACATCGGTCCTCGCGACGGCCGCGAGGCGCTCGGCCCGATCGAGCAGGCGCTCGTCGGCTCGCCGATCGTCGACATGGACGACCCGGTGGAGCTGGGCCACGTGGCCCGCAGCTTCGACTCCTGCCTCGTCTGCACGGTGCACGCCTACGACGGCAAGACCGGTCGCGAGCTCTCGAAGTTCGTCATCAACGGAATGGTGTGATCCCCACGTCCGCGGACAGGCCCGCCGAGGGTGACTCCTCGGTCGACATCGAGCCGCCCGGCTGCGAGGTGCTCGTGGTCGGCTGCGGAAACCTCCTTCGAGGTGACGACGGGGTTGGTCCCGTCCTCGTTCGTCACCTCTGGGAGCGTGGTGTGCCCGCGGGCGCTCGGCTCGTCGACGGTGGCACGGCCGGCATGGACGTCGCGTTCCAGATGCGCGGCGCCAGCCGGGTTGTCATCGTCGACGCGGCCGCAACGGGCTCCGCGCCGGGAACCCTCTTCCGGGTTCCCGGTGCGGAGCTCGAGGAGCTCCCGCCGCTCACGGGGATGCACAGCCACTCGTTCCGTTGGGACAACGCGATCGCGTTGGCCCGGTGGGCGCTCGGCGACGCCTGTCCAACCGATATCTGCGTGTTCCTCGTGGAGGCCGGGGCCGTGGAACTCGGCACGGATCTCAGCGAGCCGGTGACGGCTGCGATGGAACAGGTGATCGAGATCATCGAGCGTGAGTACCTGGGCCCGCTGCGGCCCGTCCCGGAGAGCGATCACGACTCCGTCGAGCTCACCGACGACGGGTACATGCGCGTCAATGCCACGCTCGCCGCAACACGGTTCCCGTCGGACGCGGTCGTGGCCGTTGTCAGGGACGGGGCGCTCTGGCTCGTCCCGCTGCGCGGCCCGCGCAGCGGTGGTCTCCTGCTCAAGCAACGCACCCCCGAAGGCGATCGTTCGGTCCTCGTTCGTGAGGTTCTCGGCGATTCCTTCCGAGTGGGCGTGTACGCCGCATACTGGGACGATGCGCAAGCCGCGCTGAAGATCCCTCTGGGGCTGGAGACGTGATCACGATGGCGGACGACCAAGACTTTCGGCAGCGGACTGCACCTCGCGAGGACAGCTCGGCGGACGATGCACTGGACGTGCAGACGGTCGTCGTTCCGGAACGCGGACGGTGGGCGGTAGAGATCGTCGTGCTGTTCGCGGACGGGGTCGTCCGCCGTCGTATCGACACGTTCCCGACCGAGGCCCGCGCGCGCCTCTCGGCCGGTCTGATCAAGCGCGCCGCCGAACGAGATATTCGAGGTCCATTGAATGGCTGACGCACTGACGGCACCTGATCCCACCACGATCCGCACCGTCCCCGGCCCGCTCGTCACGCGGCCACAACCGCTCGGCGCGTTCTCTCTGCCCCTGGGTTACCTCCTGGTTCCCCCGGGCGACGAGTACGACGCCGTGCGCGAAGAGCTCGTCGCAGGTCGCCTCCCGGAGAAGTGGCCTACGGGCCTGGAGGCCCACGAGCTCGGTTTCGCGGGCGATCGGGCCGGGGCGCTTGCGGCGCTCGACGAGAGCGGTGCGACCGACCCCGTGTCGCGCTACAACCGCTTCGTGCTCGACCCCGACGCCGGGGATCCGGACGCGCTGCGCGCAGAGCTGGGTGAGTTCGGCGTGCTCGTCGATCTCGTCCTGTTCGTCGTCGGGCACAGCGACACCGCACCGGAGCTCGGCGCGGCGGATGGCGAGCTGGGAGCGGTCGTGCTCTCCGCACAGGCGACGCAGGCCCTCGCCACAGGTGATCACGCCGCGGCCGTCGAGCTGCTGGCCCGCGCGGCCGAGATGGCGCAGCCGGTGGCCCCGCCGCTGGCCGGCCTGCTGCACGGTGCCGCCGCGTCCGTCCTGCGCGACCAGGGTGATCAGGAGGGCGACGACGGCTGCGTCGCGACCTACGAGCGCGCGCTGAAGCTGCTCGACACCGCCGACGACCTGCGCGTCGGCCGCGCCGAGATCCATCTCGGCCTCGCGGGGGCGCTGCACGAGCAGGCCGAATCGCGGCCCGAGCGGCTGGTCCGGGCGGTGCCGCACTACCAGGGCGCGCTGCAGCTCGTTCAGTCCACCGAAGCCCCGCTGCTGTGGGCGGCCGCCCACGCCGGCCTCGCGACCGCTTACCTGACGATGCCCATGGTGGAGGCGTCGGGACAGCTCCGGCTCGGGATCGCTGCGCAGTCCCTGCGCTCCGCGCTGAAGGTCTACACGCGCGAGGAGCACCCCACCGAGTGGGCGAGCGTGCAGCTCAACCTGGCCAACTCGCTGGTCTACACGCCTTCCAAGCACCAGGCCGACAACCTCGTCGAGGCCGTCGAGCTGTATCAGGCCGTGCTGGAGACCCGCAGCCGCGAGTCCGATCCGCTCGGCCGGGCCCGGGTGCTCGCCAACCAGGGCAACGTGCTCGCGCACCTCGGCGTGTTCGACGACGCCAAGGCCAAGCTCTACGAGGCGCGCTTCCTCTTCGAGGAGCACCAGGACGAGGAGTCCGTACGCGCCGTCCGGGGGGTCCTGGACGAGATCGCCCGGGAGCGGGCGCTCGCACGCACCGCCGACCATTCCGACTGAGCGACCCGAGCCGACTGAGGGAGACGACGATGTCGACGACGACTGTCGCGGCGTCGGCGGCGAAGGCTGACGCCCCCGCCGAGCCGACGTTCGAGGAGCTGGCCCGCAGGGTCGACGAGGCCGTCACGGCGGTCACGGAGCTGGAGCCGGGCGCGCGCAAGGCCGCCGACGAGCTGAAGGCGGCGATCGAGGCCGTCCACAGGGCCGGTCTGGTGACGATCGTGCGCCGGTTGAGGGAGGGTGACGCGACGCGTACCGCCCTGTTCGAGCTGGTGGACGACCCCGTCGTACACCTGCTGCTGTCGCTGCACGGGATCGTGCGACCGGATCCGGTGACGCATGCCAACCGCGTGCTCGTGGAGGTGCGCCCGCAGCTGCAGAGCCACGGCGGCGACGTCACGCTGGACCGGGTCGAGGACGGCGTCGCGTACGTCCGCCTCGAGGGTGCCTGCAACGGGTGCTCCATGTCCTCGGTGACCCTGCGCAACCTCGTCGAGAGTGCTCTGGTCGAAGGCGTGCCGGCAATCACGTCCGTCGAGGTGCTGAAGAACCAGCCCACGCCGACGCTGATCACCCTGGACGCGCTGCGGATCGGGCCTTCGCGCGAGCAGGAGGGTTGGGTGCGTGCCGGCGCGGCCGGCGACATCCCCGAGGGCGGGATGAGCCGCTTCGATCTCGTCGCCCAGTCCGGCGAGCAGGCGGAGGTCATCGTCGTCAACATCGAGCAGCGCCTCGCCGCCTACCGCAACGAGTGCGCGCACGAGGGCCTGCCGCTCGACGAGGCGATCATCGACACCTCGAACGGCACACTGACCTGCCCGTGGCACGGGTTCTGCTTCGACGCCGCGTCCGGCGAGTGCCTGAGTGCTCCCGGCGCACAGCTCGAACAGCTGCCCATGCGCGTGGACGGCGGCGAGGTCTGGATCCGGATCGAGACATGAGCCGTCTGACCGTCCGGCGCAACGTCGCAGGCCGACCCGCACGTATCGATCCGCAGCCCGAAGAGGGCATCAGAGGGGGCTGGGAGCCCGAAGTCTGGCTCGGCGCTCCGGCCACCGGGGGCCTCGCGCTCCCGCAGGCCTCACCGTCGATGGCGTTCATGTACTCGCCGCGCGGGGTCCACCTGGGCGAGGACCATGTGATCGTCGCCGACTCCGGCAACCACCGGGTGCTGATCTGGCACGGCTTTCCCGACGCCGACCACCGGCCTGCCGACGTCGTGCTCGGCCAGCCCGACGGCGAGACCGAGGGCCGCGCGGCCGGTGGGCGCGGGCCGGAACGCGGAATGAATCTCCCCACGGGGGTGCTCGTGCACGAGGGCAAGCTGGTCGTCGCGGATGCCTGGCACCACCGGATCCTGATCTGGAACGAGGTGCCGCAGGACAACGACACGGCACCGGACTTCGTCTTCGGCCAGGACG
Source organism: Pseudonocardia sp. (assembly GCA_050248815.1). GTDB lineage: Bacteria > Actinomycetota > Actinomycetes > Mycobacteriales > Pseudonocardiaceae > Pseudonocardia. The sequence continues at coordinate 35,392 of JBFWRR010000018.1, forward strand.
ACGCAAGCTGCGTCGAACCCAACCGCGGGTGGACGTGCTCGGCGTCCACGCTGTACTGGCCGTTCGGGATCGCGATGATCGGTGGGCGGTTCTGGATCGCCGACACCGGTAACCGTCGGGTCCTGGGCTGGGACGGCGGCGTCCCGGACGCGAACCGCCCCGCGGACGTGGTGCTCGGCCAGCCGGACCCCGCGGCACGCGAGGAGAACCGTGGGGGAGCGGTCGGCCCGGCGAGCTTCCGCTGGCCGCACGACCTCGCCGGCCGGGACGACCTGCTCCTCGTCGCGGACGCGGGTAACCACCGGGTGCTCGGGTGGTCGCCCGGTCCCGACGCGGACCTGGACGCCGATCTGGTGCTGGGCCAGCCCGGTTTCGACACCGCCGACGAGTGGCCCTACGGGCCGCACAGCAACGAGCGGTTCCGGTTCCCGTACGCGATCGGGTTGGACGGCACCCCCGGAGTGGACGAGCGGCTCGCGATCGCCGACACGGCCAACAACCGGGTCCTGATCTGGGAGGGCATGCCGATCACGCCGCGCGGTGCGGACCACGTGCTCGCCCAGCCGACATTCGCGGCCAACGGTGAGAACCGCTGGGCCGCGGTCACCCACGACACGCTCTGCTGGCCGTACGGGCTCTCGCTGCGCGGCGACCGGATGGCCGTGTCGGACTCGGGGAACAACCGTGTCGTGATCTGGCGGCGACGATGACCCCGCCGACGAGCACCGCGTGTGAGATCACCCGTATCCGGCGGCGGTTCAGCGTCACCGGGGTGGTGCAGGGTGTGGGCTTCCGGCCCTTCGTGCACCGCCTGGCGAGCGAGCTGGGCCTCGGTGGCCTCGTCGGCAACGATCCGGCCGCGGTGTTCGTCGAGGTGCAGGGCGCGTCCCCGGCCGTCGACGAGTTCGGCAGGCGCCTTCGCACCGACGCACCGCCCCTCGCCGTGGTGGCCGGCCTGAGCTGGGAGGAACTGCCCGTCGAGCCCGACGGGGAGGCGTCCTTCCAGATCGTCCCCAGCCGGGCCGCCGACGGTGCCGCGACCTTGATCCCACCGGATGTCGCGGTGTGCGAGGACTGCCTGCGCGAGCTCGCCGCGCCCGGCGACCGCCGGTATCGCCACCCGTTCATCACGTGCACGAACTGCGGCCCGCGGTTCACGATCATCCGCGCTCTGCCCTACGACCGGCCCACCACGACGATGGCCGGGTTCCCGATGTGTGCCCGCTGTGCGGCGGAGTACCACGATCCGACGAACCGCCGGTTCCACGCCCAGCCGGTGGCCTGCCACGACTGCGGGCCCTCGCTGTGGTTCGCCGACGGGCCGGAGCGCATCGCCGGGGCCGACGCCGCGCTGGCCGCGGCCCAGCGGGCGCTCGCGGACGGCCGCGTCGTCGCGATCAAGGGCATCGGTGGCTATCACCTCGCGTGCGCGGCGGGCGCCGAGGACGCCGTTGCCGGGTTGCGCGCCCGCAAGGCGCGTGGGGGCAAGCCCTTCGCCCTGCTCGTGCGCGACCTCGAGGTCGCCCGCAGGTTCGCCGAGATCGACGAGGCCGAGGCCGAGGTGCTCACCTCGCCCGCCCGGCCGGTGGTCCTGTTGCGGCGGAGGGCCGGGGCTCCGGTCGCGGCCTCCGTCGCGCCCGGCAACCCGATGCTCGGCCTGATGCTGCCCTACACCCCGGTGCACCACCTCCTGCTGGCCCCCGTGCCCGGCCACGACGCGCCGGTGCCGGACGCGATCGTCCTCACCAGCGCGAACCGCTCGGACGAGCCGATCTGCTACACCGACGAGGACGCGGCGACGCGGCTGCCGGACCTGTGCGATGCGGTGCTCGACCACGACCGCCCGATCCACGTGCCGTGCGACGACTCGGTCGTCCGGGTCGTCGACGGCCGGGAGCTCCCGATCCGGCGCTCCCGCGGCTTCGCGCCCCTGCCCGTCGACCTCGGACGCGAGCTGCCGCCGGTCCTCGCGGCGGGCGGTGAGCTGAAGAACACCTTCTGCCTCACGGAAGGCCGGTTCGCGTACTGCTCGGCGCACATCGGGGACATGGGGACACTCGAGACGCTACGGGCGTTCGAGCGTTCCGTGGCCCAGCTCGGTGGCATCCGTCGCACGCCCGAGCGGATCGCGGCCGATCTCCACCCCGCCTATCTCACGCGTGTGTGGGCCGAGCGGCACGCGGGCGACCGTCCGCTGGACCTCGTGCAGCACCACCACTCACACGTCGTCTCCCTGCTCGCCGAGCACGGGCGGTTGCACACCCCGATCGTCGGCGTCGCGTTCGACGGCACCGGCTACGGCTGTGACGAGACGGTCTGGGGTGGGGAGATCCTGGTGCTGGGCACGGACAGTCATCGGTTCGTCCGGGCCGGGCACCTCGCACCCGTTCCGCTCCCCGGTGGCGACGCAGCCGTCCGCAACCCGTGGCGGATGGCACTGGCCCACGCCTGGGCGGCGGGCGTCGAGTGGACCGACGACCTCGCGCCCGTCCGGGCCGCCACCCCCACCGAGCTGGCGGTGCTCCGCTCCCAGCTCGAGCGTGGCACCGGCTGCGTCGCCACCACCAGCATGGGCAGGCTCTTCGACGCGGTGGCGTCCCTGCTCGACGTCCGCCACCGGATCGGCTATGAGGGTCAGGCCGCCATCGAGCTGGAGGTACTCGCGGGGGGCAGCGCCGCGCCCGCGCCCGCCGGGGTCTGGCCGGGCCTCGCGGTGCACGCCGACGCGACGATCGATGCCGTTCCGCTGATCCGCGACCTGGTGGTCGCACTACGATCGGGTGTCGAACCCGTGCGGCTGGCGAGGGCGTTCCACAGCGCCGTCGCCGTCGCGGTGACGGCAGCGGTGGCCCAGGTCGCGGACGAGGTCCGCACCGTCGGGCTCACCGGGGGCGTCTTCCAGAACGTGCTGCTGCTCCAGGAGTGCCGGCAGCGCCTGGAGGAGGCCGGATTCGAGGTGCTCACGCACCGGCTCGTGCCGCCGAACGACGGCGGTCTCGCACTCGGTCAGGCGGCGGTGTCCGCGCTGACGGCGGTCGAGGAGACCGCACGAAAGAGCAGGAGGGCTGAAGGATGTGTCTAGGGATCCCGGGGCGGATCGCCGAGGTCTGGATCGCCGAGTCCGGAGCCCCGATGGCCCGCGTGGAATTTCCCGGCGAGGAGCGGACACTGTGCCTGGCCTACCTGCCGGACCTGCAGGTCGGGGACTACACGATCGCCCATGCGGGCTTCGCGCTCACCCGGATCGATGAGGAGACCGCCCGCACCACGCTCGCCACGATGACCGAGTACGGCGTCTTCGACGAGTTCGACGAGGTCCCCGGCGATCCGGCGGTGTTCCGGTGACGGCCGCGGTCGAACCCGGACTGGACGAGACGGCGTCGGCCGATCTGGCTGCGGCGTCGCTGGCGCTCGCCCGGCGGTTCGCGGCCGGTGCGACCCTGTGGTGCGTGGCGCCCGCATGGGAGCCGCACGCCCAGCACGTCGCGGTCGAGTTCGTGCATCCGGTCGTGGTCGGGACCAGGGCGCTCCCCGCGGTCGCGCTGACGGGCCCGGACCTGGTCGGCACGGCGCGGGTGTCGGTGCGACCCGGCGACGTCCTGCTCGCGGTGGCCGCGGCGTCCGAAGCGGACGTCCGGTCGATCATGCAGCGGGCGCAGGCCTGGGGGGTCACGACGATCTGGGTCGGCAGCGGCCCGCGGCCCCCGGCGGGGAGCGCGGACCATCTGCTCTGGATCGACGAGGAGGACCCGCTCGTCCCGGCCACCGGGCGTTTCGTGCTCCTCTACCACCTGCTGTGGGAGCTGACGCACGTCTGCTTCGAACATCCTGGTCTGCTGACCGAGGAGCAGGCGGACTGCACGGACGAGGTCTGCATCACGTGCAGTGACGAGGGCAGGCTCGTCGAGGTGGTCTCGGTGGAGCCCGGATCGGCACGGGTCCGCACCGCACAGGGCATGGAGACGGTCGCGACGCTGCTCGTGGAGCCGGTGGCCGTGGACGAGCTGCTGCTGGTGCACGCCGGGATGGCGATCGGGAAGGTGGACCAGCAGTGACCTCGACCGGAGGCGCCCCAGCAGGGTCGGCGGAGGCGACGGGCTTCCTCTATCCGTTCCTCGACGCGAGCGAGACGGATGCGCAGGCGTTGCTCACCGACCTCGCCGCGTCGGCCCGCGCCAAGGCCGCGCAGAGCGCGGCGTTGCGCAGCAGCACCCTCGAAGCGAGCCGTGAGGCGATCGCCACGGCCGGGGCGGAGATGGCCCGGCGGTTCGCCGCCGGTGGGCGCCTGTTCACGTTCGGCAACGGCGGCAGCTCCACGGACGCGACGACGCTCGCCGCGCTCTTCGCGCACCCCCCGGTGGGCGCGCCGCTGCCGGCGTTCTCGCTCACCGCCGACCAGGCGATCCTCACGGCGTTGGGCAACGACGTCGGGTTCGAGCTGGTGTTCGCCCGCCAGCTGATCGCGCGCGCGACGGCGGGCGACATCGCGCTCGCCATGTCCACCAGCGGGAGCTCGGCGGACCTGGCCGCCGGCCTGCACGAGGCGCGTCGGCGCGGTCTGTACACGGTCGGCTTCGCGGGCTACGACGGCGGCGCGCTCGCCCGCAGCCCCGACGTCGACGTCTGCTTCGTGGTCCGCTCGCAGAGCGTGCACCGCATCCAGGAGTCGCAGGCGCTGCTCGGCCACCACCTGTGGGCCGCAGTTCACGAATACACGGTGCACGAGCACGGAACGGAAGATCAGTGAGAACCGACCAGAGCAGGACGGTCAGCCAGTACCTCTCCTCCGGCCCGACCTTCGCCGAGGGCGAGGTCATCGAACGGATCGAGGCCTTCCGCAGGCGCAGGCCGCGGCTACGCGACGAGATCGTGACCTCCGCCCACGGGGCGGGTGGCAAGTCGTCGGCGGCACTGGTGGATGCGGTGTTCGTCGAGGCTTTCCGCAACCCGCTGCTCGAGTCCCTCGGGGACGGTGCGGTCATGATGCTCCCGAGCGGCGAGCGCATCGCGATGTCCACCGACGCGTTCGTGGTGAAGCCGCTGCGTTTCTCGGGCGGCTCCATCGGCCACCTCGCCGTGCACGGCACCGTGAACGACCTCGCGATGGCGGGTGCGGTTCCGTCGTGGATCTCCGCGGCGTTCGTGCTCGAGGAGGGTTTCCCGATCCCGGAGCTCAAGGAGATCGTCGCGGACATGGCGGCGGCCGCGGCCGGCGCGGGCGTGCAGATCGTCACCGGCGACACCAAGGTCGTCCCCCAGGGCGCCGCGGACGGGGTGTACATCGCCACCGCGGGCGTCGGGGTGGTCCCGGCGGGCCGCATGCTGTCTGCGGAGTCGGTGCGCGCTGGTGACAAGCTGCTCCTCTCCGGGCCGATGGGCGACCACGGCATGGCGGTGATGCTGGCCCGCGGCGACCTCGCGATCGAGGCCGACATCACCTCGGACACGGCGGCGGTGAGCCCCCTGGTGGAGGCGCTGTTGGAGGCGGCGCCGTCCACCCGCTGGATGCGCGACCCCACCCGCGGCGGTGTCGCGACCAGCTGCAACGAGCTGGCCAGGACGAGCGGGCTCGGCGTCGTGCTGGACGAGGAGAAGCTGCCCGTGCGGCCCGTCGTCGCCGGGGCGTGCGAGATGCTCGGCATCGACCCGCTCTACGTCGCGAACGAGGGCAAGTTCCTGGCCGTCGTCGCACCGGACGAGGCGGAAGCCGGCCTCGCCGCGATGCGTGCCCTGCCGCTGGGGCAGGAGGCCACGGAGATCGGAACCATCGTCGAGGAACCCGCGGAGACCGTCGTGCTCCGCACCGGCTTCGGCGGCACGCGCATCGTCGACATGCTCGTCGGCGACCCGCTGCCCCGAATCTGTTGAGATCTGCTGAGAAGGGCTGACGCACATGTGCCTGGGAATTCCCGGACGGATCGTCGCGATCACCGACCCCGTCAACTGCCTGGCGAAGGTCGACGTCAGTGGCGTGCAGCGCACGATCAGCGTGCGCCTGCTGGAGAAGGACCTACCCGAACCCGACGAGTGGGTGCTGGTCCACGTCGGGTTCGCGATGGCGAAGATCGACGAGGCGGAGGCGCTGATGACGCTGGCCGCCGTCAAGAAACTCGGTGAGGCCTATCAGGACGAGATCGAGGCCTTCGATTCGTCCGCGATCGTCTGAGGAGGCGAGTCATGCGTTTCGTCGATGAGTTCCGCGACCCTGCTGCGGCGCGGTCGTTGCTCGGCGCGATCGAGCGGCTGGCCGCCACGAGCGACGAGCAGTTCAAGTTCATGGAGGTGTGCGGCGGGCACACCCACACCATCTACCGGCACGGGATCGAGCACCTCCTGCCGCACAACGTCGAGCTCGTGCACGGCCCGGGATGCCCCGTCTGCGTCATCCCGATGGGCCGGGTCGACGACGCGGTCTGGCTGGCCTCCCAGCCCGATGTGATCTTCACCTGCTTCGGCGACATGATGCGCGTGCCCGGCTCGGACGGCAGCCTGCTCGACGCCAAGGCGCGTGGTGCGGACGTCCGGTTCGTGTACTCGCCGCTGGACGCGCTGAAGATCGCCGTCGACAACCCCGGCAAGCAGATCGTGTTCTTCGCGATCGGGTTCGAGACCACCGCGCCGTCCACCGCCGTCACGCTGGTGCGTGCGCGCGAGCTCGGGGTCACCAACTTCAGCGTGTTCTGCAACCACGTCACGATCGTGCCGCCGATCAAGGCGATCCTGGACTCGCCGGACCTGCGGCTGTCCGGGTTCCTCGGCCCGGGGCACGTCTCCACCGTCGTCGGGAACCGGCCGTACCGTTTCGTGCCGGAGGTGTACGGCAAGCCGCTCGTCGTCGCGGGCTTCGAACCGCTGGACATCCTCGCCTCGGTGGCGATGCTGCTGCGCCAGATCCACGACGGGCGCTGCGAGGTTGAGAACCAGTACGCCCGCGTCGTCGCGGAGGAGGGCAACCCGGCGGCGCTCGCCCTGCTGGGGCAGGTCTTCGCGCTGCGCCCGCACTTCGAGTGGCGCGGGCTGGGCTTCATCGCCCAGAGCGCCCTGCGGCTGCACGACGACTTCGCCGCCTTCGACGCCGAACAGCGCTACGCGATGCCGGGCGTGCGGGTCGCCGACCCGAAGGCGTGCCAGTGCGGTGAGGTGCTCAAGGGTGTCCTCAAGCCGTGGGAGTGCAAGGTGTTCGGCACCGCGTGCACGCCGGAGACGCCCATCGGCACGTGCATGGTGTCGCCGGAGGGGGCCTGCGCGGCCTACTACAACTTCGGTCGCATGCACCGTGACGCCGCCCAGCTTGTGGGGCAGGCGGCGCGGTCGTGACGACGGCTCCGGCCGGCTCGTCGATCGACACCCGCGGCGCCGAGTTCTTCGCCCGCTACGCCTACGCACCCAACCAGCTCGGCTACTGCGGTCCGCCGGAGGCGGCCGTGTTGCGGTCGGGGTCGCCCGAGGAGATCCGGGCGGTCGCCCGCCGCTTCTCGGGGGCCTGGCCGTACCTGCAGGTGCTGGCCCGGATGTGCGGGATCGAGGATCCGATGGACCACCGGGTCGTCGAGTCGTACTGGCTGGGTGGAGGCATCGGCGCCGAGCTGGACGCGCGCGGGTTCGGGCAGGCGCTGCTCGACGTCATCGGCCCGCAGGCGGGCCACTACTGGGCGCACCTGACCCCGGCGCTGCTCGACGAGGCCGCGGGCGATCACGGGTTCCACGTCTTCGGCGTGTACCCGTGGTCCCGGCTCCTCGGACGGGGCATGGACGAGCACCCGCTGCACGTGCTGGACAGCTGCCGGATCGGCTGGGGCACGGTCGTGGCACTGGGCGACGGGGACGGCGACGGTGATGACGTCGGCGACGGGGATGACGTCGACGCGCGCGACTGCGCCGACGTCCGGTCCCAGGTCCTCGAGATCCGGGAGGGCCGCCTCGTCCTGGCCGAGCCGGCGGTGCACCGCGTCGCGGTCCGGGTCGACGGCTACGCGGCCGTGCCGGACCTCGCGGTCGGCGAGGAGGTGGCCCTGCACTGGGGCCGGATCTGCGGGCGGCTCACGCCCTCGCAGGTCCGGGACCTCGAGGAGTCCACAAGGCATCGATTGGACGTCACCAGCAGGCGGCTGGCAGGAGAGCACCCGTGAGACCGCGCATCCATCAGGACGACGAGCAGATCGGCTTCCAGTGGGCCACGCCCACGGGCAGGCCGACGACGCTGCAGCAGCTCGTCGTGGACGACGAGGAGCCGGACCGGCTCGTCGCCACCCATCTCGCCGCGCTCGACGACGCCCTGATCATCGCCGCGGAGCGGTTCGGTGAGCTCCTCGGGGGCGGGCGCAGGCCGGAGGGCGCGGCGGAGCGGGACGGGCTGCGGGAGCTGCACCGCGTGCTGGACCGGCTGACCCACGAGTTCGCCGCGGCATCGGAGGTCGCCGAGATCGCGGCCGACACCCGCGCCGGGCAGATCATCGGGACGGCCGCGCTGTTCTCCATCCGTGCCCGCCACCCGTTGGACCTGCTCGGGCCCGCCCCCTTCGACGGGGAGTTGGACACACCCGGGATCGGGGTCATCGGCGGGTTCGGGGAGATGGTGCAGGTCGACCCGGACAAGCCCTGGAAGGGCGGCCGCTGGATCGTCCGGACGGACACGGGCGAGCGCTACCCGTTGACCCTGTCCACCCTGCTGTTCGACAGCTCCGGCACCAACAAGGACGCCGCCCGCGACGAGCATCGCGAAGCGATCCGCGCCGTCCTGCGTGGCGCCCGCTCGCCCGCGGCGGACCCGCTCGCCGTGGCGTGCGCCCTGGACTGGCTGCTCTACGACTTCCTGATGGCCCATCGGGAAGGCCCGGAGAGCGCGGCGATCGTGCTCGGGAAGGGCCGGGAGCCCGACGCCGAGCTGATCGTCGCAGCAGCGGCGGGGTCGGTGGCGGCACGCGCCACGTTCGATCCGGGCCTGGTCGGGCTCGCCGCCCGCTGAGCCCCCGGGAGGTTCCCCCCGTGAAATCCCCCGCATCGGGGTGACCGCGGGGGGACGTCGCACGGTGCGATGGGGACGGAGAGGACACGACGATGACCCCGTTCATGTCCGCGGCCGAGGTCGACCGCGCCCGCGTCCGGTTCCACACCGACCAGGAACACGCGTTGTACGTCGAGTACACGGAGGCGATGGCACGCATCGCCAGGCCTCGGTACTGGCGGCGTCGGCAGCGGCGGTTCCTCCGCGAGAACGGCTACGACCTCCCCGACGACCTCGCGCAGGATCTGCGCGGCAGCGGTGGCTGACCGCGCGGAGGCGCCCCGCACGGACCTGAGGAGCAGCATGGACGCACTCCTGCGGTGCACCCGGCAGATCACCGCCGCCCCGAAGGGGATCGTCGCGATCGACACCCCCGCAGCGGCGATCGCCACCCGCCTGCGGTCCGCGGGCCTGGCGCCCACCGAGCCGATGGCCCGCGAGTTCCGCCGTGTCCTCGTGCGCTCCGCCGCACTCGCCCGCTTCGCGAGCGGTGTCGTCCTGCGGCCCGACGACCTCGATCTGCCCGTCGACGGCACCACCGCCACCGAGTTCCTCTGGCGCTCGGGCGTGGTGGTCGGTGTGCGGGTCGACACCGGGCTCGAACGCGGTCTCGGCCCGGAGGACCGGGTCACGTCTGGTCTGGACGGCCTCGCGGACCGGTTGCGCAGCGCCCGTGACGCGGGTGCCCGGTTCGCGCTGTGGAGCGTCTGGACCGGCCTGGCTGTGGACGGGTTGTCGTCGCTCACCGTGAACAGCCAGGCCGCTGCCCGGTTCGCCCGCACCTGCCAGTCCGCGGGCCTCGTGCCGGTCGTCCGCGTGGGCGCGCGGATGCCCGACGGGCCGCAGCAGGCCCGCTCGGCCGCCCTGGGCGCCGCCCTGTTGAGCGTCGTGGGCCACCTGGAGGATCTCGAGGCGGACCTCGCCGCCACGGTCGTCAACACGGTGCACACCGGCGCCCGGACGTTCGCCGACAGCCCGCTGGCCATGCTGCCGGCGCATCTGGGCGGCGTCGCGCTCAACGTTGCGCCCGGTGCGCCACCGCCGCCGGACGCGCCCTGGCCGATCGTCTTCTACGTCGGCCGCGAGGTCACCCTGCCCGCGCTGCTCGCGTGGGGCGGGCGGCCGTCGTCCGTTCCGGCGGCCGCGGAGGCTCTCGCGGCCCGGCTCGAGCGCCTGGCCGACCCCCGGGCCGGGGCGGAGTCCGTCGGCGCGGCGACCGTCACCGTACTCGCCCCGCGCAAGGCCCGAAGGGGAGCGGAATGAGCGAGCTCATCGCCCGCGGCCGAGGCGTGCTCTCCGTCGACGCCGCCGTCACCCCGGCGCTGCGCCGGACCGTTCTGGAGGCCCCGGGGCTCGGCCGTTGTGTCGGTGGTGTGCTCCTCGAACCGGACATGCTCGGCGGCGCCGGGATGGACTCCGCGGCCCGCGGCTGCGCCCTCGGCGTCGCGCTCGACGCGGGCGACCTCCCGCAGGCGCTGCGCGACCCGAGCGGCTTCCTCGCCCAGCGGATGACGGCCTGGGCGGGAGCGGGGATCACGTTCTCCGGCTGGACGGCCGAGCTCGCCGACGGCGACCAGGATGCGCGGGCGCAGCAGGCGGGCCTGGCGGCGAGCTGGGCGGTCGCCTGCCGGGACTCGGGGACGGTGCCGCTCCTGCGCTGCCGGGTCCCCGTCTCGCTCCGAGCCCCGCTCGGGGCGGCACAGGCGCGGCTGCGCGACGCGGCGGAGCAGCTGCTGGCCGCGCTGGCCCACCGGGACGTGGATCCCGCACGGATCCTGCTGGAGATCGACCCGGTTCTGCCCGGACCGCGTCACGCGGAGGTGGCGAGCCCGGATGACGCCGCGCGCGCCACGGTCCGTGCTCTGCGTGAGGCCGGCGTCGGCGACATCGGCGGGGTGGTGCTGCGGGCACCGCAGCGGCTCAGCGACCTGGCCGCCTACCTCGACGCGATGCTGCGCTCGGCACCGACCGTGCGCTGGGGCTTCGCCGTCGACATGTCCGGGCTCGTCCCGGCGCGCGCTGCCCGGCGCGGTCAGGACAGGGCCGTGCAGTACGAGGTACGCGCCCGCTTGGAGGGCCTCGTGCGGGTGCTGCGGGCGGGCGCCGCGGCCTGAGGGCGGAGTCTCGAACGCGCGCACGCTCCCCGATCCGGACCGGCCGCCGCCGTGACCTCGTTGATCAGACGACCGGCGACCGGGGCGGTGGAGCCACCCCGGTCGCCGTGGCTACCGGGCGCCTTCGAGCAGGTGGTGCAGCAGCAGGACCTGGATGATCGCCAGGGGGGCGCTGTACTCGTCCGGTCCGATGCGCCCGAGGAACTCTGGGACACCGGAGCCGGGATCACCGAAGGCCTCCCACATCGCCTTCACGACGGCGGCGCCCTCCTCGGGCGGGACGTAGCCGTGGACGTGCAGGCTGTCGACCGGCCTGCCGTCGACGTCGCGGGCCAGCCGCAGGTGCATCACCTGCGAGACCTCATGGGTCAGCACCGCGGCGAGATCCGGCTGGGGGATCGTCGCGCGCAGCAGGACCTCCGCGGACAGCGGGGCGCCCGGCCGGCCGGGGATCGGAGCGAACCGGACGACGATGTCGGCGCGACTGCGCTGCGGCCGGATGAAGGCCGCGGCGTCGGCCTCCCGGGCCGCGAGCTCGGCGAGCACCTGGTCCGGGGTGTACCCCCGGGTGGTGGTGTCGCGACGCAGCTTCCAGTGCCTGCGGATGTCCTCGGCCGGGTCGAGGAACACCGTGACGTCGAAGCAGGCGCGGGCGAGCGTCGTGTGCAGCGGCAGCAGCCCGTCCACGATCACGAACTCGCGCGGCTCCACGAGCTCCGGCCGGGTGAGCCGGCCGGAGCGGTGGTCGTACACCGGCTTGAGGACGGCCTCGCCGCCGGCGAGCAGCCGCAGGTGCTGCTCCAGGATCGCGATGTGGTGGGTGTCCGGATGCAGCGGGGTGACCGGAAGGGCCCGGCGTTCGAGCCGGTCGTGGCGCAGGTAGTCGTCGGTCGACAGGTGGGCACAGCGGCCCGGGCCGAGCGCGGCCACGATCCCGGCCGAGATCGTCGACTTCCCGGCTGCACTGTCTCCCGCGACGGCCAGCATCACGGGGCGGGCCCGCCGTCCTGATCCGGCGGCGCCCGCCCTGCCGATCCGCAGGGTCTTGCCTGTCACAGCGCGGTCAGAGCTGGGCGGGGACGCGCCCCGCCGCGGTGAACGCGGCCCGCGCGACGGCGACGACCGACAGACCGAGATGCACGGCGACGTCCTGCCCCGGCCCGCTCTCCCCGAACCGGTCGATCCCGACGACCTGGTCGCCCGGACCGGCCACCGCCCGCCAGCCGAGTGTCACGCCGGCCTCGACCCACACCACCGGGGCACCGGGCGCAGGGACCGTGCCGGCGCGCAGGGCCTCGTCGTAGCGCTCCCGCCACGGCACCGAGACGACGCGGGCGGCGACCCCACGGGCGTCGAGCAGCCGCGCCGCCTTCAGCGCCAGCGACACCTCGGAGCCGCTGCCGGCGAGCACCACGTCCGGCGGGCCGTCCGGTTCGTGGACGGTGCGGGCGCCGTGCGCGCGGACGTCGTCGAGGCCGCTGCCGCCGAGCACCGGCAGGTCCTGGCGGCTGAGCACGAGCACCGTCGGGCCGTCCAGCTTGGCCGCGGCGATCTCCCACGCCAGGGCGGTCTCGGCAGCGTCCGCGGGACGCAGGACCGTGAGACCCGGGATCAGCCGCAGCGACTCCACGTGCTCGACCGGCTGGTGCGTGGGGCCGTCCTCGCCGACGTACACCGAGTCGTGGGTGAAGATGTGCACGACCGGCAGCTTCATCAGGGCTGCGAGGCGCAGCGCCGGGCGCAGGTAGTCGGAGAACACCAGGAAGGTGCTGCCGAACGGGCGCAGCCCGCCGTGCAGGGCGATGCCGTTCATCGCGGCCGCCATGCCGTGCTCGCGCACCCCGAAGTGGATCGTCCGGCCACCGAACTCGCCGGGGCCGACGTCGCCGCCGGGGATCGCGGTGCCGGTCGACGACGCGAGGTCGGCGGAGCCGCCGACCAGCGCCGGGTAGGCGGCGGCCAGCGCCTTCAGCGCGGCCGCCGAGGACTTCCGCGTGGCCTCCTTCCCGCCGGCTGCGGCGTCGTCCGCGAGCGGGGTCAGGACCGAGAGATCCGGCGCGGACGGCACGCGGTCGAGGGGGAAGGCCTCCGCGAGATCGGGGCGGGCCGCGCTCCACCGCGTGTGCACCCGCTCCCACTGCGCGTGGGTGGCCGACCACTCGGACCGGCGCTCCGCGACCTGCAGCCGCACCGCCGTCGGGACGTGGAAGGCGGTGGGCGGCCAGCCCGCCCGCTCCCGCATGGTCGCGATCGTGTCCGTGCCCAGCGGGCTGCCGTGCGCTGCGGAGGTGCCCTCGATGCCCGGCGCCCCGTAGCCGATGGTCGTGCGGACGGTGATGAGCGTCGGCCGGTCCTCGCGGGCCCGGGCCTGGGTGAACGCGCGGTCGAGCGCGTCGACGTCGTTGCCGTCCTCGACGCGCAGCACGCGCCAGCCGTAGGACTCGAAGCGGGCCGCGACGTCGTCGCTGCAGCTGCGGTGGGCGGGCCCGTCGATCGTCACGTCGTTGTCGTCGAAGACGACGGTGAGCTTGCCGAGCGCGAGCCGCCCGGCCAGCGACGCCGCCTCGTGACTGATGCCCTCCATGAGGCAGCCGTCCCCGACGAGCGCCCACGTCCGGTGGTCGACGACCGTGTGCTCGGCGGTGTTGCAGCGCTCGGCGAGCATGCGCTCCGCCAGTGCCATGCCGACGGCGTTCGCGATCCCCTGCCCCAGCGGGCCGGTGGTGGTCTCCACCCCGGGGGTGTAGCCGTACTCCGGGTGCCCCGGGGTGCGCGACCCGAGCTGGCGGAACCGCTGCAGCTCGTCCAGCGGCAGGTCGTAGCCGGTCACGTGCAGCAGCGCGTAGAGCAGCATCGAGCCGTGCCCGGCGGACAGCACGAACCGGTCGCGGTCCGGCCACTGCGGGTCGGCGGGGTCGTGGCGCAGGTGGCGCGACCACAGGACCCAGGCCGTCGGTGCGGCGCCCAGCGGCAGCCCGGGGTGCCCGCTGTTCGCCGCCTGGACGGCGTCAGCGGCGAGGAACCGCACCGTGTCGATCGCCAGCGCGTCCAGGTCGCCGGAGAGCTCCGACAGGCCGTCGTGCTGGGGGGAGAGGTCGACCTCGCTGCTCATGCCGTCATCTCCGCCAGCGCCGCATGGCGCATCTCCTCGGCCCGCTGGGCCATCGTGCCGGGACCGTTCAGCAGCGCCGAGCCCGCGCAGAAGACGCGGGCACCGGCACGGGCCGCGGCGCCGATCGTCGCGGCGCCGATGCCGCCGTCCACCTCGAGCTCGATGTCGAGGCCGCGGCGGTCGATCTCGGCCCGCGCCTGGGCGATCTTCGGCTCCATCGTCGAGATGTAGGACTGGCCGCCGAACCCCGGGTTCACCGTCATGACGAGCAGGAGGTCCACGAGGTCCAGCACGTGCTCGACGGCGGAGAGCGGGGTGGCGGGGTTGAGCGCGACACCCGCACCGGCGCCCAGCTCGCGGATGCGCGAGAGCGTGCGGTGCAGATGCGTCGTGGCCTCCGCGTGCACGATGACGATCTCGCACCCGGCCTCGACCCACCGTTCGAGCATCGGGTCCGGGTCGGCGACCATGAGGTGCGCCTCGAAGCCCATGTCGACGTGGCGGCGGCAGGCCGCGATCACGTCCGGGCCGAAGGTCATGTTCGGGACGAACCGGCCGTCCATCACGTCCCACTGGATCCGGTCCACACCGGCCTTCTCGATCTCCTCGACCTGGCGACCCAGGTCGGCGAAGTCCGCGGGGAGCACCGACGCGACCAGCATCGGCGACACCTGCACCGCCATCTGTTCTCCTTCTCCGACGTGCTGCCGACGCTAGGCAAGCGCTGCGCGACGGCTCGTCCCCCGACCTGGGGGGACTGCGGGGGGAAAGCGTCCGAGGCGGCGGTGTGGCTCTAGCCTGTGGTCATGGTGACGCCGGACAGCGGGCCCGTTCGGGTGGTCCTCGTCGACGACCACGAGATGGTCATCGAGGGCCTGAAGGCGATGCTCGCTGCCTTCCGGAGCCGGGTCCGCGTGGTGGGGCAGGCGGTGGGTGCGGACAGCGCCCTTCCCGTCATCCTCGGGCTCGCGCCCGATGTCGTGCTGTGCGACGTCCGCATGCAGGGCACGAGCGGGCTGGACCTGTGCCGGGCGGTCCGGGAGCGCGATCCGCAGCGCAAGGTCGTCCTGCTGTCGGTGTACGAGGACGAGCAGTACCTGTTCCAGGCGCTGCGGGCCGGAGCGTCCGGGTACCTGATCAAGAAGATCAGCGGGGAGGAGCTCGTGACGCAGATCGAGCGCGCCCACGCGGGCACGACCGTGATCGACCCCGGGATGGCGGCGCGGGCGGCGGACACCGCCGCCCGCCTGCAACGCGACGAGTACTGGCCCGGTGCGCGCCGCGGTCTCACCCAGCGGGAGAGCGAGATCCTCTCGTTCATGGTCTCGGGCCTGTCGAACCGGGCCATCGCGGTCCGGCTGGTGATCAGCGACGAGACGGTCAAGAGCCACCTGCGCTCGATCTACCGCAAGCTGGAGGTGAGCGACCGCACCAGCGCGGTGGCGACGGCGCTGCGCGAGGGGATCTTCCAGTGACCGCCGGGGAGGGCGCGGTCCCGGCGGGTGCGACGGCGCCGGGGATGCGCGGGCTCATCGACCCGGACCGCGAGGTCGCGCTGCTGCTCGACATCATCCAGCTGACGGCCACGGGCCCCGAGGTCGAGCCGCTCGCGGCGGCGGTCGCGCGCATCATCACCGAGGCGACCGCCACGGACGTCTGCTTCGTGCACGTCCTGGACGACTCCGAGCGCTCGCTGACCCTCGCCGGCGCGACGCCGCCGTTCGACGAACAGGTCGGCCAGGTCCACCTGCCACTGGGGCTCGGCGTGTCGGGCTGGGTCGCGAGCCACCGCCAGGCCGTCGTGATCACCGAGGGTAAGGAGGCGGACCCGCGCTACCTGCCGATCCCGGCGCTGCGGGGTGCGGAGTTCACGTCGATGGCCTCGATCCCGATGGAGATCCGCCCCGGCGGCCTGGTCGGGGTGCTCAACGTGCACACGGTCGAACGGCGCGAGTTCACCGCGCGCGACGTCGAGCTGCTGCGGGTCATCGGCCGCCTCGTGGCGGGCGCGTTGAACCAGGCGCGCCTGCACCGCCGCCTCGCCGCCCGCGAGCGCGCCCACGAGCGTTTCGTTGAGCAGGTGATCGCGAACCAGGAGGGCGATCGGCGCCGGATGGCGGGCGACATCCACGACGGGATCTCCCAGCGCCTGATCAGCCTGTCCTACCACCTGGATGCCGCGTCCAGCGCCGTCCGTGACGACCCGGTCGCCGCCGCGGGCCAGCTCGTGCAGGCTCGCGAGCTGCTCGGTCTCGCGCTGGACGAGGCCAGGGCGGCGATCGGCGGGTTGCGTCCCCCGATCCTCGACGACCTGGGGCTGGCCGGGGGGTTGGCGAGCCTCGCGCGGTCCACGCCGCAGCTGGAGCTGGCCGTCGACCTCGCGGACCACCGGCTGCCCGAGCACGTCGAGATCGCCCTGTACCGGATCGCCCAGGAGTGCCTGCAGAACACCGTCAAGCACGCGCGGGCCGACGAGGCGACGCTGCGCTTCGGGGTCTACGACGGCGTGGCGCGCCTCGAGGTCGCCGACAACGGGACGGGCTTCGACCCCGCGGCCGTCGCGCCCGGCCAGCGGGACGATCCCGGTGGTGGTTACGGCTTGCGGTCGATGCAGGAACGGGCCGAGCTGGTGGGTGGGCGGCTGCGGATCCGGTCGCGGCCGGGCGCGGGGACGACGGTCACGGTGACGGTGCCGCTGCGGGAACCGGACGTGGGGTGAAGGGGCGCGGGGCGATCGGCGGGGCCGCGTCGGTGGCGACCCCGACATCAGGTCAGTACGCCGGGACGGGCGGTTCGTCGGCACCGGGGCCGGCCGCGCGTCCCGTCTCGCGCTGGAAGAGCCGATAGAGGAAGACCAGCGCGGGTATCAGCAACAGGGAGCCGATGACCAGCGAGACGAGCACGGCGACGAGCGTGCTCCGGCCCTGGGCCGCCTCCTCGACGGTGAGCGTCGGCACCAGCACGTAGGGGTACTGGGCGACGGCCCAGCCGATGAGGATCGTGGTCACCGCCGCCGACGAGGCGAGTCGGGCGAGGACGAACCGGCGGTTGACCAACAGGACGACCGCGACGAGCCCGGCCGTCACCGAGATGACGATCACCGGCAGGGCCCGCCCGAACAAGCCGGAGTACAGCAGTGGTGCGTCGGCCCGCAGGACGAACAGCCCGACGATGCCGACCAGGCCGGTGAGGGCGGCGGTCGCGACGGCGCGGACCCGGAACTGCTCGGCCAGACCGTCCTGGCCGGCGCGGCGGGCGTCGGCGCACAGGAACACCGCCGCGAGGTAGGCGCAGACGAGCACCGCGAGCACCCCGCCCAGGGCCGACGTCGGGTTCACCCAGCTCGTGACCACGTCGCCGGTGGCCAGCCCCGGGGGGACCCGGCCGGAGGCGACGCCGCCGACCACCGCGCCAAGGAAGTAGGGCGTGATCACCGAGGACAGGGCGAAGCAGGCGCCCAGGAACCGCTTGAGGGGCAGGGTGGTGACACTCTTGCGGAACGCGAACGCGGCGCCGCGGGCGATCATGCCGAACGCCGCGAGGGTGAGCGGCACGTACAGCGTGGTGGTGACCGCGACGAAGCCACCGGAGAACGCGGTCCAGAGGATCACGAGTACGAAGATCAGCCAGACGTGGTTGGCCTCCCACACCGGCCCGATCGAGCGCTC
Source organism: Pseudonocardia sp. (assembly GCA_050248815.1). Classification (GTDB taxonomy): domain Bacteria; phylum Actinomycetota; class Actinomycetes; order Mycobacteriales; family Pseudonocardiaceae; genus Pseudonocardia. Next base: position 53,290 of record JBFWRR010000018.1, read on the forward strand.
GATGAGCCCGCGCTGCTGCGCGCCGCGCCGTGTCCCGCCGGCGAGAAGGTCCCACATGCCGGCCCCGAAGTCGGCCCCGCCGAAGAGGGTGTACGCGATGAGCCCGACGAACATGGCGCCGAGCACCACCTCGGCGAGCGTCATCGAACGCCCACGTTCTCGTCGACGCCCGTGTCGGTGACCCCGGACCGGTGCGGCGACGCGTCCTGCGGCGCGGCGAGGCCGTGTCCACCGGCGAGCCGGCGCAGGACGACGACGGTCAGCACGGTCAGGACCGTGTAGATGGCCGAGACCGTCCAGACACCGATGTGCAGGCCGGGCGCCGGGCTGACCGCGTCCGCGGTGCGCAGCACGCCGTACACGATCCATGGCTGGCGGCCCACCTCGGTGGTGATCCATCCCGCCTGCATGGCGACCACCGCGGCGACGCCGGACAGTGCGACCGCGCGCAGGAACCAGCGGCTCTGCGGAACGCGCCGGCGGCGCCACCACGACCAGCCCAGCCAGGCCGCGACGGCCAGGAGCGCGAATCCGATCCCGACCATCACGTTGTAGGCGAGGTGCACGACGTTGACCGGCGGCCGGTCGCCCGCCGGGATCTCCTCCAACCCGGCCACGACACCGTTCGGGTCGTGGTGCACGAGCAGCGACAGCCCGTACGGGATCTCCAGGGCGTGGTGCAGTTCGTCGTCGGCGTAGATCCCGCCCAGCGACAGCGGGGCCCCGGCCTGTGTGCGGTACTGCCCCTCCATCGCGGCGAGCTTCGCCGGCTGGTTCTCCGCGACGGTCATCGCGATCCAGTCACCGACCCCGATCTGCACCGGGGACGCGATCGCGGCCACGGTCAGCGGGATCAGCAGGCCGGCCCGGCGGTAGCGGTCCTCGCGTCCGCGCAGCATCGCGACCGCGTAGACCGACGCGATCGTGAAGCCGGTGACCATGAATGCCGCGAGGTACATGTGCACGAACTGCGGCCACGTCGACGGGCCGAACATCGCGGCGACGGGATCGGCGTCCACCACCCCGCCCTGCTCGTCGAGGCGGAACCCGGTGGGGTTGTTCATCCAGGCGTTGGCCGCGATGACGAAGAAGGCTCCGGCCGCACCGGTCACGATCATGGGTACGGCGCTGAGCATGTGCGCGCGTGGTGGGAGCCGGTCCCAACCGAACAGGTACACCCCGACGAAGATCGCTTCGATGAAGAACGCGAAACCTTCGAGCACGAACGGAAACCCGAACACCTCACCGAAGGGGCCCATCAGTCCCGGCCAGAGGATGCCCATCTCGAAGGACAGCAGCGTGCCCGAGACGGCGCCCGCGGCGAACAGCACGCCCATGGCCTTGGCCCAGGTGTGTGCGAGGTCGTGCAGCACCGGGTCCTCGCGACGGTGTGCGCGCCACTCGGTGAAGACGACGATCGCCGGGAACGCGATGCCGAAGCAGGCGAACACGATGTGCCAGCCGAGCGAGATGGCCATCTGCAACCGGGCGGGCAGGAGGTTCTCGGTGGCGGCGGCGACCACGGCCGCGTAGGTCATGTCCTGCTGCTCCTCGATCGTTCGGGGACGGCGACACCTGCCGCAGTCGCGCGCCGCGCCGCGAGGACGGGTCCGACCTCCTCAGTCACCTCCCCGCTGCCCCCGACGTCGGCCGCGAGCGCTCCCGCGGCCGACGCGCCCGGCCGTCGGGACGATCCCGACGGCCGGGCGGATCGAGTGGTGGGTACAGCGCGCGTTCGATGCGGGAACGGCAGGTCAGGCGGGCTGGAGCTCGCCGCGCAGCCGTACGGCCGCGGCGTTGGCGGAGACGCGCTCGGCGAGGGCCTCCTGGCCGGCCGTCACGAGCTCCGGGTCGCCGTGCCAGGCGGCCAGCGCGGGGTCGACGAGCGCACGGCCGAACGAGAAGGTCAGCGGCCACGGGGTGGCGTGGCGCTGCATGGCCTCCAGGTTCGCGGTCGCCCGCTCGGGCGACTGGCCGCCGGACAGGAACGCGACGCCCGCGAGGTCGTCCGGCCAGGCGCGCAGCACCGCGACGGTGGCCTCGGCGACCTGCTCGGGAGTGGAGACCTGCGGGTTGTCCTTGCCCTCGATGACCATGTTCGGCTTGAGCACGATCCCGGCCAGGTCCACGTTCAGCAGCGCGAGCTCCTCACGCACGGCGGCGTGCACCGCCGCGGTGACCTCGGCGCAGCGCTCGATGCCGTGCGCGCCGTCCATGAGGATCTCGGGCTCGACGATCGGCACGATGCCGGCCGCCTGGCAGGCCGCCGCGTAGCGGGCCAGGGCGTTGGCGTTGGCGCGGATCGCGCCCGCGCTCGGCAGCTCGTCGGTGATCGTGATGACCGCGCGCCACTTGGCGAACGCCGCGCCGATCTCGGCGTAGTGCGCGAGCCGGCCGGGCAGCCCGTCGAGGCCCTCGGTGACGGTCTCGCCGGACAGCCCGGGGCAGGGCTTCGCGCCGGTGTCGACCTTGATGCCGGGCAGGATGCCCAGCGCGTGCACCGCCTGGGCGAACGGGGTCCCGTCGCCGAAGGTCTGGCCGAGCGTCTCGTCGCAGAAGATGATGCCCGATGCGCCGTCGGCGAGGCCCGGCGTCGCGGACAGCAGCTCGCGGTAGATGCGGCGGTTCTCGGCGGTCGGCTCGACCCCGGCCTTCTCCAGGCGTGAGGACATCGTGCCGATGCTCTCGTCGGCCGCGAGGATGCCCTTCCCGGGCGCCACCATCCGCGCGGCGGTCTGCCGGCACGAACTCATGAGTAGGTCCCTTCGTCGTGGATTCCGACCGGAACCTACGAGCGGTCCCCGGAGGCTGGCCTCACCCAGCTGGTGGAGCCGGCGGGGGAACAACACACTTAAGCTATCGTCGAATTGTTCGCGGTGAAGTCTCGATAGACAGGTTGACTATTCGTGGCCAGGATCTGTGGCATGGCAGATCGCTGGAACGCCGGGGTCATCCCGTACGCCGAGATGGGTTACTGGCAGCCGGACTACGTCCCCAAGGACACCGACGTCTTGTGCGCCTTCCGCATCACTCCGCAGGAGGGGGTGCCGCCGGAGGAGGCGGGCGCAGCCGTCGCGGGTGAGTCGAGCACCGCCACCTGGACGGTGGTGTGGACGGACCGTCTCACGACCTTCGAGCACTACCAGGCCAAGTGCTACAAGGTCGAGGCCGTGCCGAACACCCCCGGGCAGTGGATCGCGTGGATCGCCTACGACCTCGACCTGTTCGAGGAGGGCTCGATCGCGAACCTCACGAGCTCGATCATCGGCAACGTCTTCGGGTTCAAGCCGCTCAAGGCCCTGCGCCTCGAGGACATGCGCATCCCCACCCACTACGTCAAGACGTTCCAGGGTCCTGCGCACGGGATCGTCATGGAGCGCGAGCACCTGAACAAGTACGGCCGCCCCCTGCTGGGCGCCACCACCAAGCCGAAGCTGGGCCTGTCGGCCCGCAACTACGGCCGCGTCGTCTACGAGGCGTTGCGCGGCGGCCTGGACTTCACCAAGGACGACGAGAACATCAACTCCCAGCCGTTCATGCGCTGGCGGGACCGCTCCCTGTTCTGCATGGAGGCGGTGAACCGCGCGCAGGCCGCCACCGGTGAGATCAAGGGTCACTACATCAACATCACCGCCGGCACCATGGAGGAGATGTACGAGCGGGCGAACTTCGCCAAGGAGCTCGGCTCGGTGATCGTGATGATCGACCTCACGATCGGCTACACCGCGATCCAGTCGATCGCCAAGTGGGCCCGGGCCAACGGCGTGATCCTGCACCTGCACCGCGCGGGCCACGGCACCTACACCCGGCAGAAGTCCCACGGCGTCAGCTTCCGGGTCATCTCCAAGTGGATGCGCCTCGCGGGTGTGGACCACATCCACGCGGGCACCGTCGTCGGGAAGCTGGAGGGCGACCCGAACACCACCGCGGGCTTCTACGAGACGCTGCGGGACAACAACATCAAGGCCGACCCGGTCAAGGGCCTGTACTTCGACCAGGACTGGGCCTCGATGCCCGGTGTCATGCCGGTCGCCTCGGGCGGTATCCACGCCGGCCAGATGCACCAGCTGCTGCACTACCTCGGTGAGGACGTCGTCCTGCAGTTCGGCGGCGGCACCATCGGCCACCCGATGGGCATCTCCGCGGGCGCCGAGGCGAACCGCGTCGCCCTCGAGGCGATGATCAAGGCCCGCAACGAGGGCGCCGACTACCTCAAGGAGGGGCCGGAGATCCTCAAGAAGGCCGCCTCCCGCAACCGCGCGCTGGACACCGCTCTGGCCACGTGGGGCGACATCACCTTCAACTACGAGTCCACCGACACCCCGGACGTCGTCGCGACGCCGACGAGCGTCTGAGGAGGCCGAACGTGCGTATCACCCAGGGCACCTTCTCCTACCTGCCCGACTTCACCGACGAGGAGATCACCAAGCAGATCGAGTACTGCCTGGCGAACGACTGGCCGCTGTCGGTGGAGTTCACCGACGACCCGCACCCCCGCAACACCTACTGGGAGATGTGGGGCCTGCCGATGTTCGACCTGAAGGACGCCGCCGGCGTCCTGCTGGAGGTCAACGCCTGCCGCAGCGCCAACCCGAACGCCTACGTCCGGCTCAACGCCTACGACGCGAGCCTCGGCCGCCAGACCACGGCGCTGTCGTTCATCGTGCAGCGGCCTGCGGAGGAGCCGGGCTTCCAGCTCGTCCGCCAGGAGCTGTCGGACCGGCGGATCGGCTACACCACGACCGCCTACGCGACCAGCCGTCCCGCCGGGGACCGCTACCCGCAGGACTGATCCCGTGACGACCGGACAGAACGGAACCGACCGGAAAGCCTTCGGGTTCACGCCGGGCCAGCAGTCCGGTCCCCAGCTCGAGCCGATCGAGGAGCCCGCTCTCGAGCACCTTCCCGCCGACGCCGTGGTCGACCTGGCCACGGCGCGGCGGGAGGCCGGGATCGACGACGTGCTCGGCAGGCTCGACGCGGAGCTGGTGGGCCTCGCGCCCGTGAAGACCCGCATCGCGGAGATCGCCGCACTGCTGCTCGTCGACCGGATGCGGGCCCGGTACGGGATCACGGCGCCGCAACCGACCCTGCACATGTGCTTCACCGGCAACCCCGGGACCGGCAAGACGACGGTCGGGATGCGGATGGCGGAGCTCCTGCACCGCCTCGGCTACCTCCGCCGTGGCCACCTGGTCAGCGTGACCCGCGACGACCTGGTGGGCGAGTACGTGGGGCACACCGCTCCGAAGACGAAGGACGTCGTCAAGCGGGCGATGGGCGGGGTCCTGTTCATCGACGAGGCCTACTACCTCTACAAGGTCGAGAACGAGCGGGACTACGGCTCGGAGTCGATCGAGATCCTGCTGCAGGTCATGGAGAACAACCGCGACGATCTCGTGGTGATCCTGGCCGGCTACGCCGACAAGATGGACACGTTCTTCGCGGCGAACCCGGGCATGCAGAGCAGGATCGCCCACCACATCACCTTCCCCGACTACACGGTGGGCGAGCTCGAACAGATCGCCGGGCTGATGACCCGCGACCTCGGCTACACGCTCTCGGCCGAGGCGCAGGACGTCCTGCACAGCTATCTCGAGAAGCGGGTGGACCAGCCGTGGTTCGCGAACGCGCGCAGCGTGCGCAACGCGGTGGAGCGGGCCCGGTTGCGTCAGGCGCGTCGGCTCGTCGAAGCGGACGACACCCGCGTCGACCTGAAGGCGCTGACGACGATCGAGGCTCCGGACCTCCTGGTGTCCCGCGTGTTCAGCGAGGAAGCCGAAGCGGGGTTGACGGTGCGCTCGGCATGATCAGGACGGGCCGGTGACGAGGTGACCACGAACGCGAGGCTGCGCGCTCTCGTCGAGCTTGCCGACGCAGGCTCGGTGAGAGCCGCGGCCGAGCGTCTCGTGGTGACCGAGTCATCGGTCTCGTCGTCGATCAGCGCGCTGAGCAACGAGATCGGGGCCCCGCTCGTACGTCGCCACGGCCGAGGGGTGCGCCTCACGCCCGCGGGCGAGCGCTACGCCGACTACGCCCGCCGGATCCTCGGGTTGCACGCCGAGGCCCTGCTCGCGGCCCGCGCCGAGGCCGATCCCGAACACGGGGCGGTCCGGATCGCCGCGGTCACCACCGCGGGCGAGCTGCTGATCCCGGCGTTGCTCGCCTCGTTCCGCGCGAAGCACCCCGCCGTCGTCCTGCGCCTGGAGGTCGGGCCGCGGGGCACCGTCTGGCCGATGCTGGGGCGCCACGAGGTCGACCTCGTCGTCGCGGGGCGGCCGCCGGAGGACCTGGGCGTCGCGCGCGTCCGGGCCGTCAGTCCCAACACCCTGGTCGTCGTGGGACCACCGGACACGCGGGCCGGCTTCGACCCCGCACGGGCCACCTGGTTGCTGCGTGAGCCCGGCTCGGGCATGCGCGCCACCTGCATGTCGCTGCTCGACGGGCTCGACCTCGCTCCCACCCTCATGACCCTCGGCTCCCACGGGGCCGTCATCGCCGCCGCCGTCGCGGGTCTCGGGGTCACGCTGACCTCGCGCGAGGCCGTCCGCCGCGAGCTCGCCGCCGGGACGCTCGTCGAGGTCCCGGTCCGCGGGATGCCGCTGGACCGTCCGTGGCATCTCGTCAGCCAACCCTCCCCGACCGCCTCCACCGAGTTGCTGGTCGAGCACGCTCTCGACCACCGGGACCTCGGTTGGCGGGGGCCCGGGCGGTCGTAACCCGGCCTGGTCCGACCACCGACCGGCCGTCACGGATCAACTTGCCCCGGTACGCCCCCGACCAGGGGGATGGCCCGGGGCTGCGGCGTCGGCAGGCTCATGACGTACGGCGCCGAGGCCTGCCGAGGCGTGCCGGAACCCATCCGATCCGCCCGAACCCGCCCCGCCTCCCACCCATCCGCCCGCCTGAGTGAGGACGCCATGCTCTCCAGTCACACGACGCTCGCCCAGTTCCTCATCGAGGAGCGGCGGCGCCACCCCGGGGCCAGTGGCGAACTCAACGCCCTGATCCTGGACATCGCCCTGGCGTGCAAGGCGATCGCGAACCGCGTCTCCACCGGCGCGCTGGGCGGGGCGCTCGGCAGCGTCGAGCGCACCAACGTCCAGGGCGAGGTGCAGCAGAAGCTCGACGTCCTCGCGAACGACTACTTCCTGCGCGCCACCGAGTGGACCGGGAACGTCGCCGGGATGGCCTCCGAGGAGCTCGACGAGCCCTACCAGCTGCCCGCGCAGCACCCCCGGGGGAAGTACCTGCTGCTCTTCGACCCGCTCGACGGCTCGTCGAACATCGACGTCAACGTGTCGGTGGGCAGCATCTTCTCGATCCTGCGCGCCCCGCAGCCGGGTGCCGACCCGACGCTTGAGGACTACCTGCAGCCCGGATCGGCCCAGGTCTGCGCCGGGTACGCGATCTACGGGCCGTCCACGGTGCTGGTCCTGACGGTCGGGCGGGGCGTGCACTCGTTCACCCTGGACCGCACCCTCGGCGAGTTCGTGCTGACGCGTGAGGGGATCGAGGTGCCCCCGCACACCCGCGAGTTCGCGATCAACGCGTCGAACCAGAGGTTCTGGGAGCCCGCGGTCCAGCGCTACGTCGCCGAGTGCCTCGCAGGCCACGCGGGCCCGCGCCACAAGGACTTCAACATGCGCTGGGTCGCGTCGCTCGTCGCGGAGACCCACCGCATCCTCACCCGGGGCGGGGTGTTCCTCTACCCGCGCGACGAGCGGGACCCCAGCAAGCCCGGACGCCTGCGCCTGCTCTACGAGGTCAACCCGATCTCGTTCCTCATCGAGCAGGCGGGCGGCGCGGCGAGCACCGGGCGGGAACGGGCCCTCGACGTCGCACCGACCGCCCTGCACCAGCGGGCCCCGTTCGTCTTCGGGGCGCGCGAGGAGGTGGAGCTCATCGAGAGCTACCACCGTGACCACAACGACCGCGCCAGCTCGCTGCCCCTCTACGGGCAGCGGGGTCTCTTCCGGGCCGCGGCGAGCTGAGGAGGCGACGCGATGTCACGCAAGCACCCGATCATCTCGATCACCGGCTCCTCGGGGGCCGGGACCACGTCGGTCATGCGCACCTTCGCGCAGATCTTCCGCCGTGAGGGGGTCGAGGCGGCCTTCGTCGAGGGCGACAGCTTCCACCGCTACGACCGCGCCGAGATGAAGGCGGCGATGGCGCAGGCCCAGGCGAGCGGCGACAGCACGTTCAGCCATTTCGGCCCCGAGGCGAACCTGCTCGACCAGCTCGAGGAGCTCTTCCGCAGCTACGGGGAGACCGGCTCGGGCAAGGTCCGCCGCTACCTCCACGACGAGGGCGAGGCGGAGCCCTACGGGCAGGAGCCCGGCACCTTCACGCCCTGGGAGGCGCTGCCCGACGACACCGACCTGCTGTTCTACGAGGGCCTGCACGGCGCCGTCGTCACGGACAGCGTCGACGTGGCCCAGCACGCGGACCTCAAGATCGGTGTGGTCCCGGTCATCAATCTGGAGTGGATCCAGAAGCTCCACCGCGACCGGGAGGCCCGCGGGTACACGGCCGAGGCCGTCACGGAGACGATCCTGCGACGGATGCCGGACTACGTGAACTACCTGTGCCCGCAGTTCTCCTACACGGACGTGAACTTCCAGCGGGTGCCCGTCGTCGACACGTCCAACCCGTTCATCGCGCGCACGATCCCCAACCCGGACGAGTCGATGCTGATCATCCGGTTCCGGGACCCCCACGGGATCGACTTCCCGTATCTGCTCTCGATGATCCACGACTCGTTCATGTCGCGGCCGAACACCATCGTGTGCCCCGGCGGGAAGATGGACCTCGCGATGCAGCTGATCTTCACCCCGATGATCCTGCGGCTGATGGACCGTCGGCGCACGGAGCTGACGCTGCGGGGGTGACCCACGGCGGCGGGGCCCCGATCGGGCCGGGGCCCCGCCGCTCGTCGGGCCGATGGCGTTACGACCCGGCGGAGCCGGCGTCGAGCTTCTCGCGGTCGAACTCGCCGGCGAGCGCCCCGGCGAGGAAGGCGTCCCACTCCTCAGGGGAGAACACGTGCGGCGCCAGATGGGGGCGCTTGCCGTCACGGATCGCGATGTCGCCCGTGGGGAGGGCGGCGACCTCCACGCAGCTGCCCATAGCGCAGAACGACGACCGCCTGTAGGGCGGCCCGGGGATGACGTTCACTGCTGACCCTTTCCTGATTCTCGGGGAGCGGCGGGGGAGCGGCCGCTCCGGATGTGGTCGATCAACTCGCGGCTCGCGGTGGGATCCATCGCGTGTCGCGAGAGGCTGGTGAAGGCGGCCTGGTAGAGGTCGACGTTGGCCTCCTCGAAGACCTCCTGGTCGAGCCGCTCGAGGCTCACGACCTCGGGGTCGACGTCGGGGAGTCGGGGAATGAAGACTGTGAAGCCGGTCACTGCACCGCGGTGGAACGGCTGGTGGTGGCCGAGCACCTGCAGGGTGACGTTGGGCAGCGCCGCCCGCTCCAGCAGCACGCCGAGCTGCTCGCGGGTGGTCTCGGCGGAGCCCATGGGGCGGTGCAGGCACGCCTCGTCGGCGATCACGTGCAGGCGCACCGGGTCGTCGGAGCGGGTGACGATCTCCTGGCGGCGCATGCGGAGCTCGACCAGCTCGTCGATCCGGCTGTCGGTGGCATCCGGCAGCATGGCCCGAAACAGTTCGCGCGCGTAGAGGGGTGCCTGCAACAGGCCATAGATCGCGGGGACGCAGAGGTTGCGTATCTCGGTCGACTCGGACTCGAGCGAGACCAGGTACTGGATGTCGGCCTGCAGCGACTTGGCGATCGGCCGCCACCAGCCGCCCTCCTTCAGGGCGCCGGCCCACTCGACGAGCTCGGCAGCGGCGTCGGGCCCCGTCGCGTAGAACTCGGCGAGCGCGCGGACCTCCCAGACCTTCGGCACGGTGTGCCCGGTCTCGATCCGGCTGACGGTCGACGGCGAGACCTGCAGCTCGTCCGCGACGTCATCGAGGCGTAGCCCCCGAGCCTCCCGGATTCGGCGTAGCTCGGCTCCGAGGCGTTTCTGGATCACAGCGGTGCCGCGCGGCCTCGGAGGCACGCCGTGACCTCCTTCAGCAGACCCGCAAGTTGCAGTGAGCAAGACAGGGCTTCGGCAAGCGCTAGATCCTGCAAGCTCTAGACCTGCAGGATGCTGCACCATATCGTGTCACGGGAGGTGTCGAGTACGTACCCCTTGGTGACACTCCGACGGGAAGCGCCGGCGATGCCGGCGAACCCCCCGGTACGCGCGGCTGGGAGGGTGGACGATGAGTTCAGCGACGCAGTCTTGGCGGGCCGACTACCTTGCCGGCGCGGTCGAGGCGGCCCTGTTGCGCGGCCGCCTCCTCAACCAGGCGGCGTTGGTGGCGACGGGCTCGGCGACGGAAGCGGACGTGCGTCGGCTGCTGGAGTTCTGGATGGTCCAGCGCGGGATGCCCGTGCGGCCCGAGCACCGGGTGCCTGCGAACGTCCGTACGGAGCTGGCGGGACGGGTCGGGGCCACCGCGGTCGAGGGATGCGGATGCGACCGCGAGCCCCCGTCCGGCCAGGAGCTGAGCGCGGTCTGAGGCGACCGTTCCCGGTGGGCGTGGTTGACCCGCCCCCGGCGCCATGCTAGGAATATGTTTGCGTGAGCGTTATACGTATGCGTTGACCGGGTCCCCCGAGGCGCGGGCGTCGCTCGCCGTGCCAGCGTCGATGCCGGGCGCGTGGCGGCGGTGGCCGAGGCGTGCGCGGCGGCTCGCGTCCGCATTCGTGCCTGCCGAAGGGGCTGAAGATGGCGAAGAGCGACTCGACGATCTGCTTCCGGGTCCCGATGCACCAGCGGAACCTCCTCGAGGCGGTTGCGCACTACGCCGACCAGACCCTCTCCGACTTCGCGCGCGAGAACCTCGTCCAGGCTGCCGATGCGATCATCAGGCGCGTCGGTGTCGAGGCCGTCATGGAGAAGGACCGGGAGTTCGAGGAGCGGCGCCAGAGCGAGGCGGCGGCCCGACTGCGTGCGCGGCAGGAGAACCTCGGCCGGGCCAACGGTCAGTAGCGCGCGAACAGTTGTCGCCCGGTGGTACGGACGGCCGGTAGCGCGGACGGTCAGTAGAGCTCCAGCGGCGGGCCGTCGAGCCCGCCGTCGAGTGCCGCGACCGCGCGCGCGGCGAGGAACAGGTCCTCGCGGGTGCGCAGCATCGCGTCCTGGTCGGCGGTGTCCGCCGTCTCGGCGGTCAGGAGCTCGAGGTGGTGCGCCAGCTGCGCGCAGGTCATGATCACCGCCTCGCTCGTGGTGACGACCCCGGCCGTGGCGAGCCGGTGGAGGTGCTGCGCCTGCCACATCGTGTAGGCGGCCAGGTCCTGCGGGCGGCGCGCGTCGACGTCGACCCGTTCCAGCCCGAGCACATAGGTCTCCGGGACGCCGAACCGCCTGCGAAGGACCTCGAACAGGCGGTCCGCCTCGATCTGCAGTCGAAGCAGTTCGCGTGGTTTGCGCGTACGCGATGCCATCCGCCTCCCCTGGCCGACATCTCGCATTCGGGTACGGAAGGAGCCGCCGGGCCCCGTCCCCCGTCGTCCCCCGCCATCGCGGCCCTCGCCGGTCAGGCTACGGGGCGGCGTGCGGCTTCGGTACTGCTGACCTGCGCGGGAGGCGGGCACGGCGCTGTGCCCGTCGGATGCGCGTCAGTGGCCGGTGAGCTGCATGAGCTCCGCCACCTTGACGATCCCGAGCGCGAGCAGGACGAGGAGGCCCACGCCCAGCGCGACCGCCGCCTGCCGCCAGAAGACGGCCAGGCCCAGCGTCGCGATGATCAGCAACAGGGTCACGATGATCACCTCCCGCGTGTCGTTGCTGCGCCATCAGCATACGTCTTTGTTATACAAATGCGCATAACGCCGTTCGGGTGGCGCGGTCACGCCCTGACAGCGACCTCTGCGCCCGAAACGTTGGTCGCACGGCCACCACCCGCCGCGGTCATCGCCCACCGGCCATGGTCCTGCGGGCGGCGACGACCGTCACGGCGACGAGCGTGGCGAAGGCCGGTCCGGTCGCGATGTGGGCGACGGCGAGCACGGCGGGGACGTCCCGGGCCTAGAACACGGTCTGCAGGGTGGCGTGACGGTGTTGATGCCGATCGCGGCCCAGGTCGCGATCAGGTGTACGCGGCGCAGACCCCGATCCCGGTACCAGTCGGCGGGGCCGCCGATGAGCCCGTTGAGCAGCAGCCCGGTCAGTGGCCGCCCGACCGCGATGCTGATCAGGCAGGTCCCGACGACCGCGACGGGGAAGATCGCGGGCAGCAGGAAGAACCCGCGCGCCTCGCCCGTCGCGGACGCGACGACGGCGCACGCGGCCACCACGACGATCCCGAGCGCGCGTCCGGGCCCGGACCGGGTCCGGACGGCGGCTGGCCCGGCGGTCGAGGGGGTAGG
>JBFWRR010000018.1:65822-74623 GCA_050248815.1 Pseudonocardia sp.
CGCGCCGGATCCCCGCCACGTGAGGGCCGCCCGCTGCGCGCTCAGCACTCCACGATGTTGAGCGCGAGCCCGCCCCTGGCGGTCTCCTTGTACTTGTCCTTCATGTCGGCGCCGGTCTCGCGCATGGTCTTGATGGCCTTGTCGAGCGAGACGTGGTGGTGGCCGTCGCCGCGCACGGCCATCCGCGCGGCCGTGATCGCCTTCATCGAGGCGACGGCGTTGCGCTCGATGCAGGGGATCTGCACGAGCCCCCCGACGGGGTCGCACGTGAGTCCGAGGTTGTGCTCGATGCCGATCTCCGCGGCGTTCTCGACCTGCTCGGGCGTGCCGCCGAGGATCTCGGCGAGCGCGCCCGCCGCCATCGAGCACGCCGAGCCGATCTCGCCCTGACAGCCCACCTCGGCGCCGGAGATGGAGGCGTTCTCCTTGAACAGCAGCCCGATCGCCCCCGCGGTGAGCAGGAAGCGCACCACGGTGTCGTCGCAGAACCCGGGCAGGAACCAGCGCGCGTAGTGCAGGACGGCGGGCACGATCCCGGCGGCGCCGTTCGTCGGTGCGGTCACCACCCGCCCGCCCGCGGCGTTCTCCTCGTTCACCGCGAGCGCGTAGAGGGTGACCCACTCCATCGCGCGCAGCGGGTCGGACTCGTCGGCCTCGGCCTCCAGGCGGGCCCGCAGCGCTGCGGCGCGGCGGCGGACCTTGAGCCCGCCGGGCAGCACACCGGGGGTGCGGGTGCCGCGCTCGACGCACTCCTGCATGACCGACCAGATGTGCAGCAGGCCGGCACGGACCTCGTCCTCGCCGCGCCACGCCAGCTCGTTTGCGAGCATGACGTCGCTGATCCGCAGGCCGGTCTCATGCGTGCGGGCGAGCATCTCGGCACCGGTGCGGAACGGGTACCGCACCTGGGTGGGGTCCTCGACCAGTACCGGGAGCCCCGTGTCGTCCTCGTCGAGGACGAACCCGCCGCCGACGGAGTAGTACTCGCGCCGTTCGACGAGCGCGCCGGTCAGGTCGCGCGCGGTGAAGACCATCCCGTTGCTGTGGAACGCCAGCCGCTTGCGCCGGTGCAGGACGACGTCGTCGTCGGCGGCGAACGCGATCTCGTGCACGCCGCCGAGCGCGATCCGGCCGGTGGCGCGCACGGATTCGACGGCCGGGTCGGCGGCGACCGGATCCACGAGATGGGGCTGCTCGCCGGCGAGCCCGAGCACCACCGCCTTGACGCTGCCGTGCCCGTGGCCGGTCGCGCCGAGCGAGCCGAAGAGCTCGCACCGGACCGCGGCGACCCGGTCCAGCGTCCCGGCGGCGCGCAGCCGCGTCACGAAGCGGTGGGCGGCCCGCATTGGGCCGACCGTGTGCGAGCTCGACGGTCCGATGCCGACGCTGAACAGGTCGAACACGGAGACAGTCACGGGCACCCCCAGGTGGATCGGGTGAGCCTCCGGCCGCAGGCAGAACGACTAATATATCAGTTCTTGGAAACAGGTATCAACAAGAATCTTCTTCCGGATCTCAGCGCTACGATGACGCGCGTGAGCGCCGTCCCGCACGAGCCGCCCCCGGCCCCGATCTCGCTGGCCGACCGCGCCTACGCGGCGCTGCAGGACTGGCTGATCATGCTCGACATCCCCCCGATGGCGCCGATCGACGACGCGGCGGTGAGCAGGTCGCTCGGGGTAGGGCGCACCCCGGTGCGCGAGGCGCTCAAACGCCTGGAGGTGGATCGGCTGGTGGTCTCCTACCCCCGTCGCGGCACGTTCGCCACGGCCGTGGACATCACCGACCTGGCCCACATCTCCGAGATCCGCGTGCAGCTCGAACCGGTGGCCGCGCGCCGGGCCGCGGAGACGGCGGGCGTCGCCGTGCGGGCCGAGCTCGCCGAGCTCGCCGAGGCGACCGCGTCGCTCGACGTCGGGTCGATGGAGCGCAACGAGCTCATGCGCTGGGACCTGCGGGTGCACCGGGCGATCTACCGCGCCGCGGGCAACCCGCACCTGGAGGACACGCTGGTCCGCTACCTCAACCTCGCCACGCGGATCTTCTGCCTGTTCACCGACCGGATGCCGCGGCGGGACCTGCACGTCGGCGAGCACGCCGCGCTGCTGCGGGCCGTCGTCGACGGCGCGGCCGACGACGCGCAGCGACTCGCGCACGAGCACGTCGTCGGGTTCGAGAAGGCGATCCGGGCGGTGGTGTAGCGGTCCGGGCAGCGGTGCTCGGTCCGTTTCCCGAGCACACTCGCGTCATGGCACGCAGCGAGGACGCGGAGTCGGTGCTGGCGCGCGCCGTGCGCATCCTCGACGCCTTCGGCCCGGACGAGCGGGCGCTGCGGGTCTCCGAGATCGCCACGCGGGCGCGGCTGCACGTGGCCACCGCGTCGCGGCTGGTCGCGGAACTGGTGGACCACGGCCTGCTCGCCCGCGACGCCGACCGGCGGGTCCGCATCGGCGTGCGGCTGTGGGAGCTCGCCTCGCGGGCATCGCCGACGCTGTCGCTGCGCGAGGCGGCGATGCCGTTCCTGGAGGACGTGCACGCGGTGGTCGGCCATCACGCGCAGATCGGGGTCCTCGACGGCACGGAGGTGCTGTTCGTGGAGCGGTTGAGCGCACCCGGCGCGGTGATCAACTACACCCGGATCGCCGGGCGGCTGCCGCTGCACGCCTCGTCGTCGGGGCTGGTCCTGCTCGCGCACGCCCCGCACGAGCTGCGCGAGCAGGTGCTGGCCGGCCCGTTCCACCGCTACACGGCCCACACGATCACCACACCCGAGCGGCTGCGGCAGGTCCTCGCCGACGTCCGGCGCGACGGCTACGCGTACTGCCCCGGGTACATCCACGAGGACGCCCTCGGCGTCGCGGTGCCGGTGCGCGACGCCAGGCAGAACGTCGTCGCGACGCTCTCGACGATCATCCCGAACGACGAGTCCGGGCGCTTCGTGATCCCGCTGCTCCGCGCGGCCGCCCGGGGGGTCACCCGGGCCCTCGGCGGTCCCCCGGGATCCACCTCTCGCTGAATGAGAACTCGCTACCTTCCGCCCCGCCTCGCCCGGCATCTTTCGACCGGCAACGGGGGGAGCGCCACATGGACGCGGTCGTCACTGCAGGTACGGGGGTCGGGACGGACGTCGTCACGCTCCGGGTCGCGGCCAAGGAGGTCGCATCCGACGGGGTCGTGGTGCTGACGCTGGAGCACCCGCAGGGCGCGCGGCTGCCGGACTGGGCGCCCGGCGCACACGTCGACCTGATCCTGCCCACCGGCACCGTGCGCCAGTACTCGCTGTGTGGCGACCGGTTCGACGCGTTCTGCTACCGCGTCGGCGTGCTGCGTGAGCCGGACGGCCGCGGCGGATCGGCATACGTGCACGACGTGCTCGCGGCGGGCGACGCCGTCGGTGTCGGCGGGCCGCGCAACAACTTCCCGCTGGTGCCGTCGCAGCGCTACCTGTTCATCGCGGGCGGGATCGGGATCACCCCGCTGCTGCCGATGGTGCGCCAGGCCGACCTGCTCTGCGCGGACTGGACGCTGGTCTACGGCGGTCGCAGGCGGGCCTCGATGGCCTTCCTCGACGAGCTCGCCGCCCACGGCGACCGGGTGCACGTCGTCCCCGAGGACGAGCACGGGCTGATCGACCTGCCGCGGTGGCTGGGCGACCCGTGCCCGGACGTCAAGGTGTACTGCTGCGGGCCGGGACCGCTGCTGGACGCGGTGGAGGCGTCGTGCGCGCGGTGGCCCGCGTATGCGCTGCGGACCGAGCGGTTCGTCGCGAAGGAGCGCGGTGCACCCGTCCGGAACGAGCCGTTCGAGGTCCGGCTCGCGCGCAGCGGCGCGACGGTGACCGTCGACCGGGACCGGACGGTGCTGCAGGCCGTGCGGGCCGCGGGGGTCGAGGTGCTGTCCTCGTGTCGCCAGGGCACGTGCGGGACCTGCGAGACCGACGTGCTCGCCGGCGTGCCCGACCATCGTGACTCGATCCTCGGCGACGACGAGCGCGCCGCAGGTGACTGCATGTTCCTCTGCGTCTCGCGGTCCTGCAGCGACACGCTGGTGCTCGACCTCTGAGCGGCGCTGACCGCCGCTGACCGCCCTGACCCCTGCACGACGTCCGCCGAGGAGGCCGGCATGACCGAGACGATCGACACCACCGGCCGGGTCCTGCCGCGCGGGCTGCCCGTGGACGACGGCGACCCCTTCGGCCCGGAGATCCTCGCCGACCCGTTGCCGTTCCACGTGCGGCTGCGCGCGGCCGGACCCGTGGTGTTCCTGCCGCGGTACGGGGTGTACGCGATGGCCCGCCACGCGCAGGTGCACGCCGCCCTGCGGGACTGGCAGGCCTTCGAGTCCGGTGCGGGGGTGGGCCTGTCGAACTTCCGGCGCGAGAAGCCGTGGCGCCCGCCGAGCCTGCTCCTGGAGGCCGATCCGCCGCGCCACGACGCACCGCGGCGCGTCCTGTCGGGCCTGCTCGTCCCACGCGCCCTGCGCAGGCTGCGGGAGCGGTGGAGCGCGGCGGCGGACGAGCTGGTCGACGCCGTCCTCGCCGCCGGTCCCGAGTTCGACGCCGTCCCCGCGCTCGCCGAGGCGTTCCCGCTGCGGGTGTTCCCCGACGCGGTCGGCATCCCCGACGAGGGCCGGGAGAACCTGCTGCCCTACGGCGACTTCCTCTTCAACGCCTTCGGCCCGCACAACGACCTGGTGGCGGCCGGTGCGCCGCGGGCTCCGGAGCTGTCGGCCTGGGTGAACGCGCAGTGCCGGCGCGAGGTGCTCGCCGAGGGCGGGTTCGGGGCGCGGATCTGGGCCGCGGCGGACCGCGGGGACATCACCGAGGATCAGGCGCCGCTGATCGTCCGGTCGTTGCTGTCCGCGGGCGTGGACACGACGGTGCACGGTCTCGGTGCGGTGCTGCACGCCTTCCTGCAGCACCCGCAGCAGTGGCAGCGGCTGCGTGCGCGGCCGCAGCTCGCCCGCGTCGCGTTCGACGAGGCGGTGCGCTGGTGGTCGCCGGTGCAGACGTTCTTCCGCACCGCGACGCGCGACGTGGACGTGGCGGGCACCGTGGTCCCGGCGGGCGAGAAGATCCTCATGTTCCTCGGCGCGGCGAACCGCGACCCCGCCCGCTGGGCCGATCCGGACGCCTTCGACCTGGCGCGCGACCCGTCCGGGCACGTCGGGTTCGGCTTCGGCATCCACCAGTGCGTGGGCCAGCACGTCGCCCGCCTGGAGGCCGAGTGCCTGCTGGGGGCGCTCGCGCGGCGGGTGGCGGCGATCGAGCCCGCGGGCCCGGGCCGCGTGCACCTGAACAACACGCTGCGCGCGTGGGAGTCCCTCCCGGTCCGCGTCACCCTTACCTGACCACTTGACAACGTACAACCGATTGGTTGTATATTGGGTCGCGTGACCGAGGGGGACGAGGAGCGGGCCGACGCCCTGTTCCACGCCCTCGCCGACCGGACGCGGCGCGACATCATGCGCCGGGTGCTGGCCGGGGAGCACTCGGTCTCCGCGCTCGCGGCGAAGTACGACATGAGCTTCGCGGCGGTGCAGAAGCACGTCGCCGTGCTGGAGAAGGCCGGCCTGCTCACCAAGCGGCGCAAGGGTCGCGAGCAGCTGGCCAGCGGCGACGTGGCGGCGGTGCGGTCGGTGGCGTCCATGCTCACCGAGCTGGAGCAGGTCTGGCGTGGCCGCATCGCCCGCATCGACGAGCTGATCGCCGTCGACCCCACAGCCCGAACCGATCCGGAGGACTGACCCGTGCCCGTCACCGACGTCACCCACGACCTGGACACCCGCACCCTGACCATCACCGCCGAGTTCGCCGCGCCCGTGGAGCGGATCTGGCGGATCTACGCCGACCCCCGCCAGCTGGAGAAGGTGTGGGGCCCGCCGACCTACCCGGCGACCGTCGTCGACCACGACCTCACCCCCGGTGGCCGGGTGAACTACTTCATGACCGGCCCCGAGGGGGAGAAGTACGCCGGGTACTGGAACGTCACGGCCGTCGACGAGCCGCGCAGCTTCACGTTCGAGGACGGTTTCGCCGACCTGGACTTCCAGCCGGACCCGGACCTGCCGGTGTCGACGAACGTCTTCACCTTCACCGAGCAGGACGGCCGCACGCGCGCGACGTACGTGAGCACCTACGAGACGGCCGAAGGGCTGCAGAAGGTGCTGGAGATGGGTGTCGTCGAGGGCGCCAGCTCCGCGATCAACCAGATCGACGAGCTCGTCGCGTCCTGAGCGTTCACCCGTCGAGCGCGGCGGCGAGCTCGCTGCGGTCGGTGGCGCCGAGCTTCGCGGATGCGCGGTAGAGGTGGTTCTCCACGGTGCGCACCGAGATCACCAGCCGCCGGGCGATCGCCCGGTTGGAGAGCCCCCGGGCAGCCAGGGTGACGATCTCGCGCTCGCGGCCGGTGAGGGGGGCGGGCGCCGCGGCGGCGGCGAGGGCGGGGGTGCAGGCGCCACCGCAGAGCCGGGCGAGCCGGTGCGCCTGCGCGGCCGCGGCCAGGGCCGAGCCCTTCCGCCCGTGCCGGGTGTAGGCCGCGGCGGCCTGGGCGGCGGCGTCCGCGGCCAGCAGCGTCGCGCCCATGTCCGCCAGTTGCCCGGCGGCGCCGCGCAGCCCGTCGCCGTCCGTGGCGGCGAACGCGGTGGCGTGCGCCGAGGCGGCCGGGGCGCGCGGACCGTCCACCTCGCGGGCCAGCTCCGCCAGTCGCGGCGCCTGCTCGCGATCTCCGAAGCAGACTGCCGTGTGCCGCGCGAACACCTCCACCGCGGGCTGCGTCTGGGCCGCCGCCAGGACCGCCGCGTCGCCTGCCAGCGTGCGCGCCTCGCCGATGGCGCCCTCGGCCGCGGCCACCCACGCGCGGGCCAGCAGCCAGTCCGGCTCGCGGAACACCAGGGCCGGGTGGCGTCGCTGCGTCTGCGCCGCGGCGAGAGCTTGGCGGGCCGCGGCTGCGTCGCCCGCCATGCCGAGTGCGAGGGTCAGGCTCAGCGCCGAGACGTACGACCAGACCGGGTGCATGCCCCGCAGCTCGGCCCCGGCCTCCCGGAGGATCCGCTCCGCTGCGCGGACCCGGCCCCGGTCGAGCAGCACCAGGCCGTGCAGGACGCGGCTGATCGGCGCCGAACGTCCGTCCGCGTCCTGGTAGCGCTGCAGGTAGGCCTGCGTGTGCGCCTCGGCCTCGGCGAGCATCCCGGCCAGCCGCAAGGCCCGGGTCCAGGCGTTGGCGATGCCCGCGACGCGGTAGTGCGCTGCCTCGAAACGGTCCGGTCCGGCGTCGACGCGCCGCACGGCGTCGGCGAGCCCGGCCAGCCTGCCCAGCGCGCCACCGCCCATCGCGAGGCCCCAGCAGGCGTAGATCGACGCGGCGACCGGTGCCTGCTGCGGATCGCCGAGGACCGCGGCCGCGGTGGCCATCGCCCGCTCGGGCCGGCACAGGATCCCGTCCAGCACCGACTGCAGGCCGGCGAGGACCTGCCGGCAGCCGGAGTCGGTCACCTGCGCCAGCGTCGACGCCACGACGCTCTCCGCCTCGGCAGGTCGCGCGAGCACCCAGAACAGCGTGACGGCCCGGTGGGTCGCGACGCGCGTGCGTTCGTGATCGGTGCGGACCAGCGTCGCGAGGGTGGACAGCTCGGCGTCCACCCGGTCCAGCGGCGGAGCGCCGAGCATCGCATCGCACAGCGCGAACCGGGCGGGGACACCGCCACCCGCGTTCAGACCGGCCCGGGCGAGGCGCTCGGACAGGTTCGCGTCCCCCAGCCGGACGGCGTGTTCCGCGGCGCGAACCAGCAGCGCGGCGTCGGGATCGAGGTCGGAGTCCAGCATCAGCGCGGCCCGGCGCAGCGTGTCGTCGGCGCGGCGGCCACCGCAGTCCGCGAGCGCCGTGGCGATCCGGCCCCGCAACCGGCGGGCCCGCACGACACCACAGCGCGCGCGCAGGAGCTCCCCGAACAGCGGATGGCTGAGCCGTGCCTGCATCCGGCGCCCGTCGGGGTACACCTCGACCACCCCGCGGGCCTCGGCCCGTTCCACCGCCGCGATGCCGGCGAGCCGCGTGAGCAGCGCGACGCCCAGCGGCTCGCCGAGGGCCAGCATGTCGACGACGTCGCGCTGCGCGTCCGAGAGCCGGCCGATGCGCGCCTGCAGGAGCTCCGTCAGTCCCGGTGACAGCTGCGGTCGCCCGGACCACCGCCAGACACCGGCCGCGCGCGCCAGCCGGCCCGCGCCCAGCTCGCCGTCCACGAGCTGGCGCAGGTACAGCGCGTTGCCCCGGGTGATCGTCCACAGAGCGCGGGCCGCGCCGCTCGCGACCGCGCCGCCGAGTGCTTCCTCCAGCAGCGCCCCGGTCATCTCCGCGGTCAGGGGCGCCAGCTCCAGCCGTCGCACGTGGCCGTCCTTCCAGAGTGCGGTCACCGCGTCCGGCGCGCGCTCGCCGCTGCGGACGGTCAACACCACCCGCGCCTCGCGCCGCACCGCGAGCTGGTGCACGACCGTCGCCGACAGGTCGTCCAGCAGGTGGGCGTCATCCACCCCGATGACGACGCCACCTGCGTCCGCCCCGGCCAGCAGCGCCTCCCGGGCGCGCCGCACGAGCCACATCGGATCCGACCCGACCGTCGCGGACACCATGCTGAACGCGCCCAGCGGGACACCCCGCGACGATGCCGTCGCCGTGGCCCGGTGGACCAGGGCCCCGCGGCCCTCGGCGAGCGCGAGCGCCTCGCGGGCGAGCCGCGTCTTGCCGACGCCCGCTGCACCGGCCAGCACGATCCCGACCTCGCCTGCACCGACCTCGCCTGCACCG
>JBFWRR010000018.1:74723-79857 GCA_050248815.1 Pseudonocardia sp.
CCGACCTCGCCTGCACCGACCTCGCCTGCACCGCCCGCGCGGGTGCCGCCCGCGCGGGTGCCGCCCCGCGTCACGTCCTCGATGACGCGAAGCTCCTCGGCCCGGCCGACCAGCGGCCACGGCTGCGTGGACACGGCCGGAATCGTACGGCGCGCCGGCGCCGGCACCAGGGCGCTTCGGCCCGGCGGCAGGTCCGATCCCGGTCGTTGCGCCGGGCGCGGCAGGAAACGTGGCCGCGCAGCCCGTCCGGCGCCTATGCTGCTTCAGCCACGACGACGTCCGGCCGGCCCGGGCGTCCCGGCAGGGGGGCCGATGCATGGCGAGTGAGAAGCAGACCCAGCGCGACAACGTGCAGGAATCCATCGCGAACGCGGCCGAACAGCTCAGCGACATGTCGAAGGACGACCTCGCCGCGGTCGCCAGAGGACTGGTCGAGTCCGGCCTCGACATCGAGAAGCTGGAGCGGCTGTCGAAGCTCGCGCGCAAGGCCAGCGGCGAGGCGTTGAACGCGCCGATGGAATACCACTATTAGCGGCCCGCGGCGACGCCGATGTGTGATCGGCTCGACCCCGGCGTCCGGCTGACCTTCCTGGGGCATCAGAGCTGGCTGGCGCAGGTCGACGACTCCGCGGTCCTCATCGACCCGGTGCTGCACGCCGCCTTCGGGCACAGCCGTTGGGCCCCGTTCCCCGTCTGGCCGCCACGGCGGGTCGACGTCGCGGCGATGCCGCAGGTCGGTGCGGTCGTCCTCTCCCACGAGCACCTGGACCACTTCCACCTGCCCTCGCTGGCCGAGCTGCCCCGCGACACGCCGATCCTCGTCGGGCCGCTGTTCCCCGCCGCGGCCTGCCGAGCCGTCGAGCGTCTGGGGTTCACCGTCCGCCGGACGCCCGTCGCCGTGCCCGTCGACGTCGGTGCCCTGCGGCTGCGGCTCCTGCCCGCGGGCGCGGGCACGGTGGTCTGGGAGAACCGCGTCACCCAGGTCGAGCTGCAGTCGGTCGACGGACGGTCCCCCCGGGTGGTCGTGGGCGTGGACGCGCTGATCTCGGACGTCCTGGTCGCGGAGCACGAGGACACCGGCCGTTGCCCGGATCTCTTCGTCGCCTCGAACAACTCCCAGATCGTGCCCCCCGGCGCGTGCGGAGCGACGACGAACCTGCTCACCGGGGCCCTGTCCGGGTTCGACCGGGACGCGGCGCTCGGTGACCTCGCCGACGGGCTGGTCCAGCGCGCGCGGACCCAGCTGCCGGGCCTGCGCCGGTTCGCCCTGTGCGGGGACGGGTTCGTCGATCCGCGCCAGCCGTTCGGCCCGTTCCTGCTCAGCGACAACCGGGTCGTCGCCGACTTCGCGGCGCGGCGCTACCCGGACGCCGAGGTCCACGCGCCGCGGCCCGGTGAGACGCTCACCGTCGGCGCGCGGTCGGTCGCGTTGTCCGCGGTGTCCTGGGTCGAGCCCGACCCGGCCACCGAGCGGGCCGGGACCGCCCGGCTCGCGGCCTTCCTCGCCGAGCCGGCACCGCCGGGTCTGCAGCGGCTCCTTCCCCCATCGGACGGCCCGGCGGAGTCGGCGCGGGATCTCGCCGACGTGCGGGATTCCCTCCCTTATCTCGCCGTCTCCATGCTGACCTCGCGCACCGGGAAGGTGATGCTCGGCGTCCACGACTCACTCGCGGGCAGCGTGGGCAGCGAGCGGTTCCTCTTCCGGGTCTGGCACGGCGAACGCCCTCTCGACCACTGCCTCGACGTGGCGGAGGGGCGCTTCATGCAGTGCCCGCCCGCCCCCAACCCGCTGGTCGAGTACCCGTTCGGCCTCGAGGTCCACCTCGAGGACTGGGCGGGCGTCGTCCGCGGCGAGATCCAGGTCTGGGATCTCGCCGGTCCGGCGCTGCGGTCCTGGTATCTCGGCTCCGTCTACGACAGCCCGATCGGCGCGCTCTACCAGTACTACGGCGAGCACGTCCGGCCGGACCTGGCGGCCACGTTGTACGAGTCGGTGCTCGCGACGCTGGCGCCCGCCCGGTGACCGGGTCCGACGGACGGCGCGTGCAGCAGCGGGCGCGCACGCCGTTGGCCCCCGCGCTGCGCCGTCGCCACGAGGCCCATCTGCGGCGCTGCCTTCGACGCTTCGGTTCCGCCGGGCTGTCCCCGGGCTCCCCGTTGCGTCCCCTGCAGCCCACGGCCGCCAGTTCGACATGGCTCGCGCGCACCGCTGCGGGGCAGCGGGTCGTCGTCAAGTCCTACGCCCGGCAGGCCGAGTGCGCTCTGGAGACGATGGCGCTCGAGGTCCTGGACGGGACCGCGGCGCCCCGCCTGATCGCGGCGGACCAGGCGGTGCGCTGTGTCGTCCAGGAGTACCTCCCGCCCGCACGCGAGCTCGACTGGTACGAGCTGGGGTGGCAGCTGGCGGCGTGCCACGGCCGGCTGCGGTTGCTGGCGCCGCTGCTGTCGGGCCGTGGCGACGCCGACGGCGCCGTCCTGCCGCCCGGCGAGACGTCGTCGGTGGCGGTCGTCGACCTCAAGCGCGCGCACATCCGGTGGCGGCGCGGCGGGTACGCGTTCATCGACTACGCCGGGATCCGGGTCGGCGTGTCCACGTGGCTCGACCTCGCCATGCTGACCCGGCTCGCCGACGGGAGCCCGGCGCTGCAGCGCTGCGTGCACGGGTACCGGGACGGGACGGGCTGCGGCCTCACCCAGCAGGAGGCGCTCGACCGGCTCGAGGCGGTCCGGACCCGCTATGGCGTCCACTAGCCTGCCGCGGGAGGCGCGCGAGCGGGCCGTGCGGTTCCTCCGCCGCCCGCGCGAGCGCTGGGTGGACCTGCTCGTCACCTCGCACCGGAGGGCCGTCGGCACGGAGGTGCGATCGACGCACCGGCTGGACGGGCGCCTGCTCCTGCAGGAGTTCGCCACCTGCTGGGCGCGCGACGACGTGCCGAAGACCGAGTTCGGGCACGGCATGAGCGTCATCCACGATGCGAAGGACCACTACCTGTACGGCCTCGGGATCACCCCGCTCACCGAGTTCCAGACGATCGTGCAGACCTACCTCGGACGCGAGCTGGCCGGCGGGTCCGCGAACCGCGCCCGTGACGGCGACTGGGCGGGCCGCATCCAGCTCGCGATCTACGAGGAGATGTTCGGCCCTCGCGGCCCGCGCGTCTACGGCGCCGCCCAGGACGGGCTCCTCGACCAGTTCGCGCCCGACGGGTCGCGGGCGCAGCGCGCGACGGCGTTCGAGCACATGGTGCACATCTGCCTGGGGATCATGCTGCCGCGGCTGCGGGAGCTGTACCTGTCCCACGACGCCGCGCGGGTGCTGCAGGCCAGCACGCTCGACCAGCCGGAGCTGGTCGAGGCGTGCCTGCCCGGCGTCGTGTGGGCGGACCGGGACCGGCTGCTGATGACACTGCGCGACAACGCCGACCTGCGCATCGAGACGCGCGCCTACGTGGACGACGATCTGTGGCACGTCACGCGCTCGATCGGGTCCGCCGTCCGGGAGCACGTGGCCCAGCACCCGGACCTGCACCGGTTCGGCCGGATCTTCTCGACCGACGGCTACTCGTTGCGGTGATGGCCCGGCCCGCCGACCCGCACCTCAGCGAGCCGCGTAGATCGCTGCCTCGAACGCGGCGTAGCGGGCCATCGACTCCGGCGTGACGAACGGGAGGAACTGGCTGTAGATCGCGCCGGTGACACCCGACGTCGGGTCGATCCGGAAGTGCGTGTTGCACAGGCCGGCCCAGGCGCCGCTGTATGCGGCGCCTGCCGGGCTCGTCCTCGGTGTTGAGCAGGAGCGGACGACGTCGAGGATCCCGCCGCCCAGCAGCATGCGCTGGAAAACGCAGGTAGTCGAGCGGGGTCGAGTACAACCCGTGGTAGCCCAGGCCGGTCGTGTGCGGGACCAGCCGGCGGACCGTGGCCCTGGCGGCCGGCGGGCGCAGCTTCGGGCAGCCGCCGTCGATCCGTTCGAGCACCATCAGCTCGCCGAACTCCGGCCGGTAGTGCTCCACCGGCGCGTCGAGCTCCGGCGTTCCCTGCTCGACCAGCCGCAGCGCGGCGACCGTGGTGACCATCTTGGTCATCGACGCCACCCGGTACGTCGTGCCCGGCCCGACCGGCGGGTCCTGCCCGGGCACCCGGGGACCCGCCGACCCCTCGTAGATCGGGCCGTCACGATCCGCTGCGACGGCGACGACGTTCGGCACGTCACCGCGGTCGACCGCGGCGCGCAGGAGCTCGTCGATCCGCGCGTTCACGGCCGGCCTCACGCCGTCCGGCGGGCGGTCAGGACGAGGTACTCCCAGTCCATGACGGTGGTGTCGTCGCCGCGGTCGTGGCGGGCGGCCAGCGCCGCGAGGTCGACGTCGAGGGCGGTGGTCCGTTCGGCGTCGAGGGTCCGGTACACCGCGATGATCGGCCCGTAGGTGTCCTTGAAGAAGTCGCGCCATTCCTGCGGCGTGCCGAAGCGGTCGACGGTGAGCATCCGGCGCTCGGCGACGACGTCGGTCACGCGGTCGCCGAGCAGCGTGCGCACGTGGTCCTCCTTGCCCCACAGCGGCGGCGGCGACGCGCCGGGAGGGGGAGCTGGCGCGTACGCCTTCAGGATCGCGAACAGCTCACCGACGAACCCCGTGGGGGTCCAGCTCAGCAACCCGATCCGCCCGCCGGCCCGGCAGACCCGCACGGCCTCGTCCGCGGCCACCTGGTGGTGCGGGGCGAACATGATGCCGAGGCAGCTCAGCACGACGTCGAACTCGCCGTCGGCGAAGGGCAGCGCCTCGGCGTCGGCCTCCACCCAGTCCACCTCGACGCCCTCCCGGGCGGCGGCGGTGCGGCCCGCCTCGAACAGCGCCGGAGTGAGATCGGCGGCCGTCACCCTGGCTCCCGCTGCGGCCGCAGGCACGGTGGCGTTGCCGGTACCTGCGGCGACGTCGAGGACGCGCTCGCCGGCACGCACCCGGCACGCGTCGACGAGCTCCCTCCCGAGCCCGGACACCACGCCCGTCACCACGGCGTGGTAGTCGCCGAGGGCCCACATCACGCGATGCTTCGCCTTGAGCGCCCGGTCGGCTTCGTGGTCGGCATCGTGGATCGTGTCGGTCATCGCGCATCTCCTCCGCTCCGTCACGGG
>JBFWRR010000019.1:0-55164 GCA_050248815.1 Pseudonocardia sp.
GCGAGGGGCGTGCCGCCTCTGCGGGGAGGGCGGTGGGCTCTGTGAGGAGGGCCGGGGGTGCGCTTCGCAGGGGCTGGGTGCGCTTCGCAGGGGCTGCGGCGTCTGCGAGGGGCGTGCCGCCTCTGCGAGGAGGGCGGTGGGCTCTGTGAGGAGGGTGCGGGGGCTCTGCGCGGAGGGGGGCTTGGGGTGCGCGTCGCGGGGGCTGGGTGCGCTTCGCGGGGGCCTGGGTGCGCTTCGCAGGGCTCGGGCGCGCTTCGCAGGGGCTGCGGCGTCTGCGAGAGGCATGCCGCGTCTGCGAGGACAGGTGGTATGCATTCCGGCTCCGCCCGAACCGCCTGGCCGCGAACCGCCTGGCCGCGAACCGCCGCCGAGCGCCGCGCCGCCGCAAACCTCCGCCGCGAGCGCCGCGCCGCCGCCGGCCGCGAACCACCCGGCGCGAACAGCGCGGTCAGTCCTCGTCCGGTGGCGCGTACGCGGCCAGTGCCTCCACCGGAGGGACCGTGTAGTACGCCCCGGTCACGGGCGTCAGGTAGTGCGTGAGCGCGCACCGGATGCCGTCCGCCGCTCCGGCCATGCGGCGCAGCATCTCCGCGAGGCGCCACTGCCGCGCCGCGAACCCGACGAAGAGCGTGCCGTGCTCGGTGACGCCGCCGTAGGCGACGTTACGTCGGAAGATCTTCTGCTCCTCACCGTCGAGGACGAGCTTCGTCCGCGCGACGTGCGCCGTCGCCGGCATGGTGGCGTCGTCGAGCTCGATGCTGTCGGGCTTCGTACGGCCCATCGCGAGTTCCTGCTCGCGCTGCGTGAGCGCCGCCCAGCCCGCCTGGTCGTGCGCCCACTTCTGGACGAGCACGACGCTCGATCCGGCGCCCGGCTCGCCCTCGGGGACGCAGGCCACCGCGCACGCCTCCAGCAGCGACGGGTTCTCCGTGCCGTCGATGAACCCGGTGAGGTCGCGGTCGTGGCGGTAGTGCCAGCCGGTCAGCTCCGTGGCGATGGTCGTGAGCTCGCGCATCCGCTCGACGACGAGGCGCCCGTTGTCGAACACGAGCGTGCGGTCCGCGCCCGCGATCCACACCCACGCGTCGTGCTGGGTGGCGGGCATGCCGAACCCGTCCACGCCCGCGATGTCCTCGGTCCATCCGGCGGCGTCGGCCGGGCCGTCGCCGAGACCGGCCCACAGCTCCGGGCGCAGCCCGACGACCATGTTGACCCCGCTCGTCGTCGCGAAGGGCTCGGTCAGGCCCGCCAGCGCGCGGATCAGCTCCTCGGCGGTGTGGTCCGGCCGCAGGTCCAGCTCCAGGGTAGCAGTGTTCCGGCGTGCCCGACGCGAAGATCCCCGGTTGTGGTGTCACGCCAGAAGCATGCCCGCGCGCCACGCGGCGCCGGGAACCGAGGGGGTGCTCAGTGCCGCCCGATCACCCCCGCAGCCCCCGCAGCAGCCGCAGTGTGGAGGCGGCGTCCAGGTCGGGCAGGTACGCGCGGGTGATCGCGGTGGCGATCGCGGGCAGCGCCGCGACGTCCGGGTAGGCCATGTACAGCGGCCGGTAGCTCGGCTGGAACTTCGCCTTGAACGCGAGCAGCGACCGGAACCCGTAGGCCGGTTCGAGGGCGCGCCCGGTGAGGTCGAGCAGGCGCTGCAGCGGGTCGGGCTGCTCGCCGCGGTCCAGCCGGGCCAGAGGGGCGCCGGAAAGGCTCATCTCCGGCACTCCCTCGTCGCGGAACTGCAGCGCCGCCGACGCGATGAGGAACTCCATGACACCCCGGAACCCCCGGTCGCGGCGGCGCATGAAGTCCAGCGTCCAGCAGGCGATCTTCCCGTCGCGGAAGGCGGGCAGCCAGCTCGTCACCCCGTGGACGGTGCGGTCCGCATCGACCGCCACCAGGCAGCGGACCTGCTCGTCGTCGAGCTCGTCCAGGCCGCCCAGGGTGAACCCCATCTCCGGCAGGCCCTTGTCGGCCACCCACTCCTCGGAGATCGCGCGGATCTGGTCGGTGAGCGCGAGCGGTGCGCTCCGGACGCTGATCCACTCGGCGGTGATCCCCGCCTTGCCCGCCTTGTTCAGCGCCGTGCGGACGTCCTGCCACTTCCTGCCGGTGAACGCGAGCTCCGGCAGCGCGACGACGGTCTCCTCCGCGACCTGCACGGCGTCCCAGCCCAGCTCCTCGGCGGCGGCGCGGGTTTCCTCGCCCACGCTGTAGAAGCACGGTGTCCACGCGTGCTCGGTACAGAACCGGGCGAACCGAGCCACCGCGAGCCCCCGGGCGTCCGCGGCGCCGAAGGGGTCGCCGGTGGTGAGCGCGATGCGCCCGATCACCCGGTACGCGACGGCCGCGCGCCCGTCTGGGGCGAACCAGTAGCTGTTGCCCGGCCAGGTGGCCTGCCACGACAGCGCCGAACCGCCCTCGGTGAGCAGCAGCTCGCGCGCCGCCGTGGCGTCCCCGGTGGCCGTCGCGGTGCTGCGCAGCACCCGTAGCGAGGCCACCAGCACGACGGCCCAGAACGCGACCCCGCTCCACTCGTCGACGACCGTCGCGAGCGCGCCGACCGGCAGGAAGCTCACCTCCACCTCGCCGAGGTAGCCGGGCGGGAGGAACCGGGTCGGGACGTCGAGGACCAGGTCGGCCCAGCCGGGAACGGGGGAGAACTGTGCTCGCAGCGCGTGCCCGAGCAGCACATACGCCACCGAGACGGCGACGAGGGCGGCGAGCACCGTCACCGTCCAGCGCCGGTACGTGCCCGGCGGCGCGAGGACCGTGAAGCGCCGCCGGGTGAGCACCAGCAGGCCCGCGACGGCCAGCGGGAGCAGCACCGCCGTGGCGACCGCGGCGTAGAACAGCGCGTCCGTCGCGCCACCGAACGCGACGAGCCGTTCCGTCGGGGTGCGGGCCGTGGTGAGCGCGAGCGCGAGCCCGAACGCGGCCAGCACGACGTTTGCGAGCACCGCCCCCCACCAGGCGAAGCGCCTGCCGCGGCGCAGCCCGTCGGCGAGCACGAGCAGCAGCACGACGGGCAGCAGCGACATCACCGCGGGCCCGATCCCGCCGACCCGCAGCCGGAACTGCAGGCCCAGGCAGTCGTCCGACGCGGTGGGATCGGCGCACAGCGCCTGCACCTGCGCAGGCTGCGGCGGCGGGGGCAGCACCAGGTAGCGCAGCACCGACAGCGGCCCGATCGACGTCCCCGACAATGCCGCGATCAGGGGTCCCGCGGCCGACGCCGCCACGACCAGCGCGATCAGCACCCGGGTCTCCGCCGCCGAGGGCCGTCCGGCCCGCTCCGGGGCGCGCCCGCGCAGCAGCGGCCCGGCGGCGAGCCCGGTGAGGCCCGCGACCAGGCGCAGCACGTCCTCCAGCGAGCCCGAGTACAACGCGAGCATCGCGAGCACCACGAGGGTGACGACACGGACGCGCCGTCGCCACAGCGGGCCCCAGAACGCGCTCGCCGCGAGCCCGACGCCGACGGCGGCCGGCGACGCCCCGACCGCGACGTCCGTGGCGAGGTTCTGCGCCCACCCGTCCCCGGTGAGCCCGCCGAGTGCCACGAGCCCGGTGCCGAGGGAGGTGCCGACGACCTGGGTGCCCGCGAGCAACCCGGCCGTGCGGGCCGGGCCGAATCGGCGCTCCGCGGGAACGACGAGCAGCAGCAGCAGGACGGTCGTGGCCAGGTAGCTGATGGCGTCCGCGCCCCAGCCGATGCTCGTGAGCGGCGTCCACCAGCGGCCCGCCTGCAGCGACGGCACCCCCACCCCGACGAGCTGCTCCAGTCCGGGAGCGGGCCCGGCGACGATGCTCCCGGTCGCGAGCCCGACCAGCCACAGCGCGGCGGCGAACCCCACCGTCACCGGCGCGGCGCGGGCCACGGCACCGGCGCTGCCCACCGGCACCGTGAGTCGCGCGGGCGACCAGCGCCGGGCCGGGGCGCTCACGGGGTGAGCCGCAGCCGGGTGCCCAGCCACGGCAGGGCGTCGGACAGCCCCGGGCCCCACACGTCGAAGCTGTGGCCGCCGGGGATCACGACGAGCCGCACGTCCATGCCGGCGGCCTTCGCGGCCTGGTGGACCCGCTTCGCCTGCGGCAGGTACCTGGAGTCCTGGGCGCCACCGACGAGGAAGCCCGCGCTGCCGGGGAAGCGGGTGTGCGCCAGCACGTCCAGCGGGTTGACGGCGGCGAAGGCGGCCTCGTTCCCGCCGAACGCGGCCTGCACCGTCCGGGCGTGGTCGCCGAGCGTGGGCCCGTCCTCCCCGGAGATGAACACGAAGGTCGGATACACCCGGGGGGCGTTCACGGCCAGCTGCAGCGCGCACGTCGCGCCGCCGGAGAACCCGCCCACCGCCCACCTCGACGGATCCGGGTCGACCTGCAGGTGGCTGCGGACCCATGCCGGCACGTCCACGCTCAGGTAGGTGGCGACCCGGCTCAGCCGCGAGTCCACGCACAGCGGGTTGGCGGTGGCCGAGCCGAGGTCGTCGGCCACCACCACGACGGGGGCGAGGCCGTCGTGCTCGCTCGCGTAGGCGTCCATCCGCGCGGCGAGCCGCCCGCCGTCGAACCACTGATCCGGGCCGCCGGGCTGCCCGCCCATGAGCATCAGCACCGGCAGCTGCGCCCGCGGCGATGCGAGGTAGGCGGGCGGCAGGTACAGCCACGCCTGCCGGGCCGCGAACCCCGACCGCGTGCCGGGGATGTCGACCTGCGTGACCGCACCCGCCGCCGGCATCCCCGGGGGTGGCGTCCACGTCTGCGACAGCGGGCGGCCCGGGTGGGCGGCGACGAGCGGCGCCTGCGTCGGGATGTCGGCGAACGGCCGCTGGTCCGCCGGGGGCAGGCCGAGTGCCGTGCGCGGGGTGGGATAGGCCTGGAAGGCGAGGTTGGTCCACTGCGCCCCGCCGAGCAGCACGGCGGGCACCGCGAGCAGCGACAGCACGCGCGTCCAGCGCCCGCGCGCCCGCCAGCCGAGCACCGCGAGACCCGCGCCCGCGACGAGCGCCCCCACCGACACGACCACCTGGGCCGGGAGCGGGTCCGGGAAAGGGCGCCAGACCCGGTCCACCGCCACGGCGACGGCGGCCGCCGCGACCGCACCGACGGCGAGGGCCACCGGGACCGCCCGCAGCCACCATCGCCTGCCGCGGCCCGCGAGCAGCACCAGTGCCCCGCCCGCGGCCACCACGAAGATCGTGACCGGTAGCCCACCCTGCAGCAGTGACACGTCGAGCAGGCGCGACATCCGTCCTCCGCGAACCGCAGGCCGGACCGGTCCGGCCTGCGGTTCGCACGCTACCCGCGTCCCGCGGCGGTCAGCGGGGACCGACCCGCCGTACCACCTCGACCCGCGAGCCGTCCTCCCCGACGATGCCCGCGCCCGGCCACCACAGCTCCAGGACGGTGCGCTCGGAGTGCGGGTTGAGGATCAGGCGCAGCTCGCCGGCGATCTCGTCGGGCAGCTCGTCGGGCACGTCGTCGGTGCCGAGCACGCCGCGGGCGAGGTGTTCGACGTCCCCGGGATCGACGGCGAGCAGGTCGGCGAGGTGGTCGACGGTGCGCACCCTCCCGGGGTAGCACGTCGGCGGTCAGCCGGCCACCGTCACCGTCGTCACGGTCAGCTGCGGCTGCGGCGGGGTGGCCGAGCAGCCGGTGCCCTCGGCCGCCACGAACAGCGACGCGGTGTCGCCGGGCGGGTAGACGCGCAGCCCGCGCACCGCGACGGGCACGCACGCGGCCTCGTCGAAGTTGCCGACGTTGACGAACCGGACCGTCGCCGACGCCGCCTTCCCCGGGGCCAGCACGACCTGCCCACCGCGCGCGCCCTCCTCCTGCGCGGCCGGGCCGACCTGCTGGCCGTCGTTGCCGGTCACGTAGGAGACGCCGGGAAATCCGCGCAGCTCGCACGTCCGGTCGCCGGTGTTCGTGAGCAGCAGCGGGCGGTAGGTCGAGCCCGCGGCCCCGTCCGGGGTGCCGAGCGAACCGGAGAGCTCGGCGGTGGTGCAGCGGGGCACGGCGGCAGCGGTGGAGGTGGCGGGGGAGGCCGTGGCGGTGGAAGCGGGCGCGGCCGAGGTGGGGCCTGGGGTCGTGGCCCCGCTCCCGGCCGGGGCCTGCGTTCCGCAGGCCGCGAGGGCGGCGGTCAGGAGCGCGAGCGGGACGAGCAGGACGGGCTTCGCGGGCACGGGCGCCTCCGATCACCGACGGTCGCCGACGATCTCCGGCGGCGGCGGCGAGTCGACCACGACCCGTGCGACGCGCTCCCGCGACGCGCCCGGCGGGACCCCCGGAGGTGTCAGGATGTCCGGGTGATCGCGACGCGGCCGGATGCCGAGCGCCGCCGCCGGGCCGCGGCCTCGCTGGCCCGGCTGCGTCCCCGGCTGGAGGACGAGGCCCGCAGGCTGCTCGGCCCGGTCGAGGCCGTCGGCTTCCTCGCCCGCCTGGACCTGTGGTTCGCCGACCTTCACGGACCCCTGGAGCACCTCTACGGCGACGGGGACGACGTCGCGGACCGCCTGGTGCGCCTCGCGCTGACGGCCGCGGCGCAGCGCCCCGCGGAGCTGCGGGCGCTGGACCGGCGCCGGGAGATCCGGCCGCGCTGGTACCAGGAGCCGGGCATGATCGGCTACGTCGCCTACACGGACCGGTTCTGCGGCACGCTGAAGGACCTGCCCTCGCGGCTGGACCACCTCGCCGACCTGGGCGTGCGCTACCTGCACCTCATGCCGCTGCTGGCGCCGCGGCCCGGGGAGAACGACGGCGGCTACGCCGTCATGGACTACCGGGCCGTCGATCCCCGGCTGGGCACGATGGAGGACCTGGAGGCGGCCGCGCGGGCGCTGCGGGAGCGCGGGATGAGCCTGTGCGTCGATCTCGTGATCAACCACACCGCGCGGGAGCACCCGTGGGCGCGGGGCTGGGTGGCGGGCGATCCCGCCTACGCGGACTTCTACCTGGCCTTCCCCGACCGCGCGAGGCCCGACGCGTACGAGGCGACCATCGCCGACGTCTTCCCGGACCGGGCGCCCGGCTCGTTCACGTGGTTCGACGAGATCGACGGCGGGCGCGGGGGCTGGGTGTGGACCACGTTCTTCGCCTACCAGTGGGACCTCAACTGGGCCAACCCGAACGTCTTCGCCGCCGTTCTGGAGACGGTCCTGTGGCTCGCGAACCGGGGCGTGGAGATCTTCCGGATGGACGCGGTCCCGTTCCTGTGGAAGCGGCTGGGGACCTCGTGTCTCAACCTGCCCGAGGTGCACGAGCTGTTGCAGGCGCTGCACGCGCTCACCAAGGTCGCGGCGCCGGGCACGGTGTTCAAGGCCGAGGCGATCGTCGCGCCCGAGGAGCTCGTGCCCTACCTGGGCGGGCACGCCCGCTACCGGCCGGAGTGCGAGCTGGCCTACCACAATCAGCTCATGGTGATGCTGTGGTCGAGCCTCGCGACGAAGGACGCGCGCCTGGCCGTCCAGTCGCTGCGGCGGATGGCGCCCGTCCCGGACGAGGCGGCCTGGGCGACGTACGTGCGCTGTCACGACGACATCGGCTGGGCGGTCGCGGACACCGACGCGTGGGCGGTGGGCTACGACCCGTTCGCGCACCGGCGCTTTCTCAACGAGTTCTTCTCCGGCGCCTTCCCGCTGTCCTACGCGCGCGGGGCGCTGTTCCAGGACAACCCCGAGACCGGGGACGCCCGCATCTGCGGCACGTGCGCGGCGCTGTGCGGGATCGACGAGGCCCGCGCCCGCGGCGACGAACACGCGCTCGCCCTCGCCATCCGCCGCCACCTGCTGCTGCACGCGGTGACGTTCGGGTGGGGCGGGGTGCCGCTGCTCTACATGGGCGACGAACTCGCACTGCCCAACGACACGAGCTACCTCTGCGACCCGGCGCTGGCCGCGGACAACCGCTGGATGCACCGGCCCCACCTCGACCCGGAGGCGTTCGCCCGCCGTGACGACCCCGCGACGGTGGAGGGGCGCGTGTACGCCGGGATCCGCGAGCTCGCCCGGATCCGCGCGGAGCTGCCCGCCCTGCACGCGGCGGGCAGCTCCGGGGTGCTGGAGCTCGACGACCCGCACGTCCTGGCCTGGTGGCGGCGCCATCCGCGCAGCGGGCACTTCGTCGGGCTGGTCAACGTCGCCGAGCGCGAGGTGACGATCGACGCCGGCCTGCTGCGCCGCTTCGGGCGGCTCGAGACGGTGCACGCGAGCGACGGGCCGGTGCGCGTCGAGGGCGGGCGGGTGCACCTGCCGGGGCTCGCGTTCGCCTGGCTCGTGGAGCCCTGAGCACGGCGCCCCGCGTCAGGCTCCGGCGCGCAGCTCCTTGCGGTGCCGTCGCGCGCTGCGCCGGGCCGCGAGCCGCAGCAGCCGCGCCGGGGGCTGCAGGCCGAGGCAGCCGAGCAGCCCGGGCAGGTCCTCCTGGTGCCACACCTCGACGAAGCGGCCGCCCGCGGCGCGGAAGATCTCCTGGCCGGTGAGCACGACCGGGCGTCCCGTCGGCGGCAGCCCGAGGGTGTCCAGGGGGCCGGTGTGGGTGCCGTGCATCGTCCACCGGCCGGTGACCAGGTCGCCGCTGTCGAAGGCGACGTCGAGGGTGAACCGCAGGTCGGGGAAGGCCGTGCGGACCGCCCGCGCCGCCCACAGGTCGCCGGCCCGCCCGGCGGGTTGGCCGGGTGCGCGGTTGTGGTCGACGAGATCCTCGGCGAGCAGCTCGTCGGCGACCGCGAAGTCGCCCGCCCCCCACACCTCGAACAGCCAGCGGCGGTACAGGTCGGTCAGCATGCGGGCCTCCAGGCGAAATACTTCCGAGGGAAGTATCATCCGCACCGATGCCCCGGCTGACAAGCACCTCCTACGCGCTGCTGGCGCTGCTCGGCCTGCGCGAGTGGTCGACCTACGAGCTGGCGCGCCAGCTCCCGCGCAGTGTCGGGCTGATCTGGCCGCGCGCCGAGGCCCGGCTGTACGCCGAGGCCCGCAGGCTCGCCGACGCGGGTCTCGCCGCCACCCGGGCCGAGCCCACCGGGCGGCGGCCGCGCACCGTCTACCGGATCACCGAGGAGGGCCGTCGCGCGCTGGCGGAGTGGCTGGCCGAACCCGGGGCGGGGCCCGCGCTGGAGTTCGAGGGCATGCTCAAGGTCGCCTTCGCCGAGCACGGGCGGCTGGAGGACCTCGTCCGCCAGCTCACGCGGATCGCCCGCGACGCCGAGCGCATGCTCGCCACCGGCGACGCCGTGGCCGGCGAGTACCTGGCCGGGCGGGGCGCCTTCCCGGACCGGCTGCACGTCAGCGGCCTGGCCTGGCGGTTCCTGCACGACCACCACACGGCCGTGCGGGACTGGGCGACATGGGCGCTGGCCGAGGTCGCCACGTGGCCGGACGTGGACGCGCCGCCGGGTGGGCCCGCGGCGGCGTTCGCCCGCTACGTCGAGCGTTGAGGACCGCGGACAGCCGGTTCGGGCGGGCGGTCGTGCGCCGTCCGGCCGGATGGTCCCGGCTCGCCGAGCCCTGATCCGCCGGGCCCTTGGTCCCTTCCCACCCCGCAGCCCGGCGCAGACGCTGTGGTGCCGGATTCTCGGGAGGAACGAGATGAGGCGCATCCAGGCTCCGGAGGACGGCTCCGACGCTGTCCCCACCCCGGGCCCCGCCGTCAGCACCGCGTTGCAGCATGCGCCGTGTCCGGTGCTGCTCGTCCCCCGTGGCTGACGGCCGTGCTCACCCTGCGCGACGCCGGGTCTGCGGCGGTCCAGGCCCTGCAGGCCAACCGGATCCGCTCGGCGCTCACCACCCTCGGCATCGTCATCGGCATCGCCGCCGTCATCGTCGGCGTCGCGCTCGGCAACGGCGTGCAGGCCTACTTCGACGAGATCGTCGGCCCGCTCACCACGCAGATCACGGTGACCCCCGTGACGCACGTCGCGGGCGGCGGCCGGGCCCGTCCGCTGACCGACTCCGACGTGTCCGCGCTGGACGATCCCGCCCGCGCACCCGACGTCGAGTCCGCGACGCCCGTCGTCGTCGGCAGTGCCGCGGTGCGCGCTCCGTCGGGGGAGCGGCGGACGACGGTCGTCGGCACCGAAGCCGGCTACTGGGACGTGTTGGACCGCTCCCTGGTCGCGGGGCGGTTCTTCACCGGCGACGGCGAGGACCGCGAGGTCGTCCTCGGCCCGGTGACCGCCGTCGAGATGTTCGGCGGTGACGGCTCCTCGGCCGTGGGCACGACGGTGCGGATCGGACGGCAGCGCTTCCGGGTCGTCGGTGTGCTGACCTCCAACAGCCAGCTCGACGACGTGGCCGTGATGGGCATCGAACCCGCCCGCGCGTACCTCTTCGGCGACAGCGGTGAGCTCAGCCAGATCCTCGTGCGCGCCCGCAGCGCGCAGGCCGTCCCGGCGGCGACCGGGCAGATCGTCACGGTGCTGACCGATCGCCACCGGATCCGGGATCCGGCCGACCGCGACTTCGACGTCGTCTCCCTGCAGAACCTCATCGAGCAGCGCGAGGAGTTCCTCGGCGTGCTCCGCACGTTCATCGGGTTGGTCGCGGCGATCTCGCTGCTGGTCGGCGGGATCGGCGTCGCGAACATCATGCTGGTGGCGGTCACCGAGCGGACCCCGGAGATCGGTCTGCGCAAGGCGGTCGGGGCCTCGCGCGGGGCGATCGTCGAGCAGTTCCTCACCGAGGCGGCCATGCTGGCCGGCGCGGGCGGGCTCGCCGGGATGGTGCTCGGCATCGGGCTGTGCGAGCTGGCCGCGCTGGCGTTGCAGGGCTCCACGACCTTTCCGGCCCCCGTCGTGTCCCCGGTGTCGGTGGTGGTGTCGTTCGTGATCAGCGTCGGCGTCGGCCTGGTCGCGGGCAGCTATCCGGCGGGCCGCGCGGCGCGGCTGGAGCCCGCCGACGCGCTGCGTCACCACTGAGCGGGGACCTCTCCCGGTCGGATGCGTGCCGTTCGGCCCGGGTGCTGCGCCCGGCCTGCGCGCAGCATCGACCCGAGCGAGTCCGAGCGAGTCCGAGCGAGTCCGAGCGAGGAGGTGCGATGTGCCTGCGACGGTTCCGCTCGGCCGGGTGGCCGGGATCGGTGTGACGGCCCGGTGGTCGGCGCTCGCCGGGACGGCCCTCATCGGCGTGCTGCTGTCCGTGTCGGTCCTGCCGACGCTCGTTCCCGGGCACGGGAGCGCTGCGTACGCCCTGGCGGGCGGCCTGACCGCGGTCGGGTTCGGTGCGTCGCTGCTCGCGCACGAGCTCGCCCACTCCGTCGTCGCCCGCCACGCCGGGGTGGAGGTCCGCGGGATCACGCTGTGGTTGCTCGGTGGCGTGTCGGAGCTGGCGACCCCGCCCCGCGACCCGGCGGCCGAGGTCCGGATCGCGCTGGCCGGACCGGCGACCAGCGTCGCGCTCGGCATCCTGACCGGGGCGGTCGCCGCCGCTGCGGCCGGCCTCGGCGCGTCCGCGCTGCCACTCGCGGCGCTGTCCTGGCTTGCCATGATGAACGTCGTGCTCGGCGTGTTCAACCTGCTCCCCGGCACGCCGCTCGACGGTGGCCGGGTGCTCCACGGCGTGCTGTGGCGCCACAGCGGGGATCGAGCGCGCGCCACCCGGATCGCGAGCACGGCAGGGCGGGTTCTGGGCGCGGTCCTCGCCGGGCTCGGCGCGCTCCTGGCGGTCAGGGGTCGCCTCGACGGGCTGTGGCTGGTCCTCGTCGGCTGGTTCATCGCGGGCTCCGCGGCGGCTGAGTCGGACGCGTCGGAGGTGTCGGCCCGGCTGGCCGGGCTGCGGGTCGCCGACGTGATGTCCGCTCCGGCGTGCACCGCCCCCGGATGGCAGACGGTCTCCGCGTTTGCCGAGAGCCTCACCGCGGGCGGGCCGGAGAGCCGCCACCGCAGCTTCCCGGTCGTCGACTTCGACGGGCGGGTGACCGGGACCGTCGAGCTCGCCGACCTCGTCCGCTGCCCGGCCGCCGAGCGCCCCCGCACCCGGGTCGGAGAGCTCGCCCGGCCGCTGCCGCCGTCGCTGGTGCTCGCGCCCGGTGCGCCGCTGGAGGAGGTGCTGCGCGGGCCTCTGGCGCGCGGCAGCGGGCTGGGCGTGGTGGTGGACGGCGGCGTCGTCGGCGTCCTCACCGGGGCCGACCTGGTCAGGGCCGCCCAGCTCGGGGCGCTCGCCGCGCGCTGAGCTGCGGGGCCCGGGGCTTGCGGCCCGCTCCGCCGCGCCGGGACGGGTCCGTCGGCCGCCGGCTCCCGGGCCGGTCGCCGCTGCCGGCGCGCGCCGTGGACGGCGAGGGTGGACGGGCACGGGAGGAGACGACGATGAGGGTCCTGGTGGCCTACGCCGGTGTGCACGGGGCGACCCGGTCGATCGCCGAACGGATCGCCGACCGCCTGCGCCGGGCCGGGCTCGACGCCGACCTGCGGCCCGCGCACGAGGTGGCGTCCGTGGCGGGCTACGACGCGGTCGTCCTCGGCAGCGCGATCCACAACGGCGAGTGGCTGCCGGAGGCGGCGGCGCTCGTCGACCGCGGGGCCGACGCCCTCGCCGCCTGCCCGACATGGCTGTTCAGCGTCGGGATGGTCGCCGACCGGTCCAGCTCGCCGCGGCCCGCGGTCGTGCGGATGCTGCGCTTGCGCCCACCCGTCCCGGACGCCGTCGCCGCGGCCGTCCGTGCGGGCGTCGTCGCCGGACGGCACCACCGGTTCACCGGGGTGTTCCTGCGCGAGCACACCGGCCGCTTCGGCGCGCTGCTCTACCGCGCGATGGGCGGCCGGTTCGGTGACCACCGCGACTGGGACGACGTGCACCGCTGGGCCGACGGCGTCGCGGCCACGCTGGTGGGGGAGCGGGCCGGCCGCTGAACGGCCCGCCGGATCAGCGGGGGCCCATGCGCAGGGCGCCGTCCATCCGGATGGTCTCGCCGTTGAGGTAGTCGTGCTCGACGATCATGGCCACGAGCCGGGCGAACTCCGACGGTGCTGCGAGCCTGCGCGGGAACGGGACGCCCGCGGCGAGCCCGGCGCGGATCTCGTCGGAGAACCCGGCCATCATCGGGGTGTCGACGATCCCGGGGGCGACGGTGACCACGCGGATGCCGTACTGGGCGAGGTCGCGGGCGGCGGTGACGGTCATCCCGGCGACGCCTGCCTTGGAGGCGGCGTAGGCGATCTGGCCGATCTGGGCCTCGAACGCGGCGATGGACGCGGTGTTCACGATGACCCCGCGCTGGCCCTGCTCGTCGGGCTCGGCGCTCGCGATCGCCTCGGCGGCCAGGCGCATCACGTTGAAGGTGCCGACCAGGTTGACCCGTAGCACCGACTCGAACAGGTCGAGGTCGTGGGGGCCGCGCCGCGACAGGATCCGGGCGGACGGCGCGATCCCCGCACAGCTGACGGCCAGGCGCAGCTGCTGGCCGTCGTCGGCGATGCGGGCGAGCGCGGCCCGCACGGGCAGCTCGGCGGTGACGTCGGCCTCGACGAGCTCGACCCCGTCGGCCGGGGCGGCATCGGCGATCGCCTTGGCGAGGTCCAGGCCGTAGACGGTGGCGCCGCGTGCGGCGAGGTGGGCGGCCGTGGCGGCGCCGAGGCCCGAGGCCGCACCGGTGACGAGCGCGGCGGCTCCGGAGATGTCCATGGGAGTCCTCTCAGCGGGCGAACCCGCGGCTGATGACCAGGCGCTGGATCTGGTTGGTGCCCTCGAAGATCTGCATGATCTTGGCCTCGCGCATGTAGCGCTCGACCGGGAAGTCGCGGGTGTAGCCGTAGCCGCCGAGCACCTGCACCGCGTCCGTGGTGACCTTCATCGCGGCGTCGGTGCAGACCAGCTTCGCGACGCTGGCCTGCCGACCGTACGGACGGCCGAGATCCCGGCGGCGGGCGGCGTCGAGGTAGGTGGCGCGGGCGGAGTCCACGGCGGCCGCCATGTCGGCGAGCAGGAAGCCGAGCCCCTGGTGGTCGACGATCCTGCGCCCGAACGTGGTGCGCTCGTTCGCGTAGTCGACGGCGGCGTCCAGCGCGGCCTGTGCGAGCCCGGTGGCGCACGCGGCGATGCCGAGGCGGCCGGAGTCAAGCGCGGCGAACGCGATCGGCAGGCCCTGGCCCTCGGCGCCGAGGAGACGGTCCGCGTCGAGCACCGCGCCGTCCCAGTTCGCGGTGGTGGTGGGCACGGCGTGCAGGCCCATCTTCTCCTCGGGCCTGCCGAACGACAGTCCGTCGGCCTGCCCGGGGGCCAGGAAGCAGGAGATGCCGCGCGAGCCCTCCCCGGTGCGCGCGAAGAGGGCGTAGAAGTCGGCGACGCCGCCGTGGGTGATCCACGCCTTGGTGCCGGTGATCCGGTACCCGTTCTCGACCCGCTCCGCCTTGCAGGTGAGCGCTGCGGCGTCCGATCCGGCCTGCGGCTCGGAGAGCGAGTAGCCGCCGATCAGCTCGCCCGCGAGCATCTGCGGCAGCCACTGCTCGCGCTGCTGATCGGTGCCGAAGGTGAAGACGGGGAAGCAGGCCAGGGTGTGCACGCTCGTGGCGACCGCCACGGCGGCCCACCGGGCGGCCAGCTCCTCCAGGACCTGCAGGTACACCTCGTAGGGCTGCGCGCCGCCGCCGTACTCCTCGGGGTAGGCCAGGCCCAGCAGGCCCGCCCGACCGAGGGTGGCGAACAGGCCATCGGGGTAGGTCTCGGCCCGCTCGTGCTCCTCGACCCGCGTCGCCAGCTCCTTGTCCGCGATGTCGCGGGTGAGGGCGATGAGGTCCTCGGCTTCCTGGGTGGGCAGGAGGCGGTCGACGGCCACGGCGACTCCTATCGGTACTGTGCTCGGTACCAAAGTACCGTAACGCATTCTCGTTCGGCTAGCATGGCAACGTGACGAACGCCCCCGTCCGCGCCCGGCGCGGCGCCGCCCGCCGCGAGGAGCTGTTCGACGCGCTGGTCGCCCTGATGCTCGGTGAGGGATTCGCCCACCTCACCCTGGACGATCTGGCCGCCCGGCTGCACTGCTCCAAACGCACGCTCTACGGGCTCGCGGACTCGAAGGAGCAGCTCGTGCGCGCCGCCGTCGTGCACTTCTTCCGGCGGGCCACCGCCGAGGTCGAGGCCGAGGTCGCCCGCCACAGCGCCCCGCAGGAGCGGTTCGTGGCCTATCTGCGCGCCGTCGCCCACCAGCTCGCGCCGGCCTCGGCCGCCTTCTTCGACGACGTCGCCGCCTTCGTCCCGGCGGCGGAGATCTACGAGCGCAACACCCGCGCGGCGGCCCGGCGGGTGGAGCAGCTGCTCGACGCCGGGGTGCGTGACGGCGTGTTCCGCCCGGTACACCGGGCGTTCGCCGCGGACGTCATCGCCTCGGTGATGGTGCGCATCCAGCAGCGGCAGGTCGCGGCGGCGACCGGGCTCGGGGACGCCGAGGCATACGAGCAGCTGACCGCGCTGCTGCTGCACGGGCTGCGGCGCTAGCGTGGCGTCGACCGGCCGTTGGGCTCGCCACCGGGGAGGACCATCGTGAGGATCGTCGTCGACTACCAGAGGTGCAACGGTCTCGGGCTCTGCGAGGCGACCGCGCCGGACTACTTCGAGGTGCAGGACGACGGGACGCTCGCCCTCCTGCGCGAGGACGCCGACGAGGGCGACCGGGCGATCCTCGAGGAGGCGGTCGCCGGCTGCCCGACCGAGGCGCTGCGCCTGGAGGGCTGACCCGTCTCGCGCTGATGCTCGCGGGGCTCGCCGGGCTGGCGTGGTGCGGGCCCGTGGGTCCGGGGCGGGTGCGGCCCCGGTGCGGTGCGGCCTGGCCTGGTGTGGCCCGGCCAGGTGCCCGGGGCGTGCGGCGCGGGTAGGCGCAGCCCGGCGCGGCGTCGTCCGGTGGTCGAGCCGGTGCGGGTCGGGGCGGGGCTGGCACACATGTGCGGTGGCGGGCGCAGACCGGGGACTGGCGGCGCACACCGCCGGCGGTGTGCGCGAGCGCCTCGGGGTGTGTGCGAGGGGTGTGGTGGCGCCCGGCCCGGCTCGGGGCGGCCCGGCGCGGCGCGGTCCGGCGCGGCGCAGCCCGGCGCGGCGTCGTCCGGTGGTCGAGCCGGTGCGGGTCGGGGCGGGGCTGGCACATATGTGCGGTGGCGGGCGCAGACCGGGGACTGGCGGCGCACACCGCCGGCGGTGTGCGCGAGCGCCTCGGGGTGTGTGCGAGGGGTGTGGTGGCGCCCGGCCCGGCTCGGGGCGGCCCGGCGCGGTGCAGTGTGGCGCGGCCCGGTGTGGCCCGGCGCGGCCCGGTGCGGCCCGGTGCGGCCCGGCGCGGTGCGGGCGCGGTGCAGTGTGGCGCGGTCCGGTGCGGCGCAGCTCGGTCGGTGGTCGGCTGCGCCTGCGCGGTCCGATGGGTCGCCCGGGCAGGCGGTGAGCGTCCGTACCGAGCGTCACCTGGTCGGCGTGGTCCGTGCTCGATCCGTGGTGCCGGACACCCCGGTGCGGTATGGCGCCGCGCCACCCGTCACCTACAGTCGGAGCGCCGCAGCGGCGGCGACGACCTGACCGAGCGAGGTGCGGATGGGCGAGGCGAACGGCTCGCTGCCGCCCCTGCGGCTCGTCCGCGCCGGGGCCTCGGCCGGGGCCGCCACGGTGCTGGGTCTCGCGGGCCACCTCGCCGCGGGCGGGGCGTTCAGCCTCGTGGGCACCCTCCTCGCGTTCGCCGCCGTGCTGGCGCCGTCGTGGCTCCTCGCCGGGCGCGAGCGGGGCTGGACGGCCATCGCGGTCGTGCAGGTCGTGGCGCAGCAGGTGATCCACCCGCTGCTCGCCGGTGCCACGTCGGAGCCCGCAGCGTTGCCGCACGACGTCATGTTCTTCCTGCACGTGCTCGGCGCGCTCGCGATGGCCGCATGGCTGCGCCTCGGCGAGCGCCGCGCGTGGGCGGCAGCCCGCCGGCTCGCGGCGCGGATCCTCCGCTGGGCGGTCCGGTTCCTCGCCGGTGCCGCCCGCCCGGCCGGTCCGGCTGTCCGGCCCCACCCTGCTGATGCCGTCGCCCTCCCCGTGGCGGCGCTGCTGCGCCACGCCGTCGTCCGGCGCGGACCACCTCTCCCGGCCTGACGGCCCGACCCGGCCGGGCACCACCCGGCCACCCGCCCCTCATGGCGGGGCCGCCTCCGCCCGCTCCCGCGTGTCCTGAGCTCCGCGCGACCGGGCCGGGAGCGCGGCAGGCCGCCCGTCATCCCGGCAGCGGAGCTCTCCCCACTCCCGAGAGGTTCCTTCCATGATCGTCCGTTCCCTGGCGCGCACAGCTGCGGTCGTCGCGGCTGCCGCCGCTCTCAGCGTCGCCGTCGCCGTGCCCGCCCTCGCCCACGTCACCGCGCAGCCCGGCCGCGCCGAGCAGGGGGGCTACACCGTCGTCTCCATGCGGGTGCCCAACGAGTCCGACACGGCAGGCACCGTGAAGCTGGAGGTCACCCTGCCCAGCGACACCCCCATCACCGGCGTCCGCACGACCCCCGTCGCCGGCTGGACGGCCACGGTCACCAAGGCCGCGGTGAACCCGCCGTTGGAGCAGCACGGCCGCCAGATCACCGAGGTGGTCCGTACCGTCACCTGGACCGCGCAGCCCGGCACCCGCATCGGGCCGGGGGAGTTCCTGGAGTTCCCGCTGTCGCTCGGGCCGCTGCCCACCGGTGTGGATCGCATCCTGCTGCCCGCCGTGCAGACCTACGACGACGGTGAGATCGTCCGCTGGGACCAGCCGCCCGCCGAAGGGGCCGAGCCGGAGCGGCCCGCGCCGGTTGTGGAGCTGACGGCGGCGAGCGCCGACGACGGCCACGGCGATCCCGCGGCGATCGCGGCAGGCGCCGGCGCGACCGGCGGCACGGACGGCACCGACGGCACCGCGCGCTGGCTCGGCGGGGCCGGGCTCCTGCTGGGCGGGCTCGCCCTCGGGCTCGGCGCGGGAGCACTGCTGCGCGGACGGAGGGGGTCGGCATGAGTGGCGGGCCGGGCGGCACGGTGGGTCGCGATGGCCAGGTGGGTCGTGCGGCCGGTGCCGCGGAGGGTGGCATGAGTGGCGCGTCGGGCGGCACGGTGGGTCGCGGTGATCGGGTGAGCCGCGCGGCCCTCGCCGCCGTGCGCGGCGCCGGGGTGGGACGCGGCGTCGGCCCGGTCACGTTCCTGCGCCGCGCGCTTGCGGTGCTTCTGCTCGCCTGCGCGGCGCTGCTGGGCGTCGCCGCGCCCGCGTTCGCACACACCCGCCTGCAGAGCACCGATCCGGCCGACGGGTCCTCGCTGGCCGAGGCCCCGCAGCGGGTGTCGCTGACGTTCAACGAGAACCTGCCCGCCGAGTTCAGCACGATCACGGTGATCGGGCCGGACGGTGCCGCCTACCAGACGGGTGCCGTCACGGCCGAGGGCACGACGATCTCCACGGCCGTCCGTCCGCTCGGTCCGGCCGGCCGGTACGAGATCGGCTACCGAGTGGTGTCCGACGACGGGCATCCGGTGGAGGGCAAGGTCGCGTTCACGCTCACCGCGCCCGGGCCGGGCGCCGCCGCCGCGACCCCCTCGAGCGCGGCGGCGGCCCCGACCCCCGTGGCGGCCACTCCGGCGCCCGAGGACGGCCCGCCGCCGGTCTGGCCGTGGATCGCGGGTGCCGTGGTGCTCGTCGCCGCCGGCGTGAC
Organism: Pseudonocardia sp.; assembly: GCA_050248815.1. Lineage (GTDB taxonomy): Bacteria > Actinomycetota > Actinomycetes > Mycobacteriales > Pseudonocardiaceae > Pseudonocardia. The sequence goes on from JBFWRR010000019.1 coordinate 18,590, forward strand.
GGTGGCGCTGCGGGTGGGTCGCCGGTAGCCGGTGCCGAGCCGCGTCGCCCGAATATTCGCCAATGAGATGCTGATGCCTTTATCTTGCATCTATGGAGGACGAGGGTAGCGGGTCGCCTGCGCACGCATCGGCCGAGTGCCGCGGATGCGGGTGGGAAGCCCAACCGCAGGCGTTCCGCTGGTTCCCCGAGCTGGGGCGGCCGTTGGTGCCGGGCCGTGACGGCGTGGCGGCCGAGCCGGTCGCCCGCCGTGACGCCGAGAGGGCCGGCTGACCCGCCCGCTTCGCAGGTGTTCAGCACGGTTCGCAGGGGCTGCAGCCCCTGCGAACCGTGCCGGGGATGTGCGACGGCGGGCGGCGTAACCGGCACGCGAGGGTCCGGCCCACTCCTCGCGGCGTCCACCCCGACGACGATCGGGCCGGGCCGGGACCGCCGGCTGCGAGGCCGGGTCGCCCCCGCGGTCAGCCTGCGAACCGGGCGGCGGCGTCGGCCCAGTTCACGACGTTCCACCAGGCCTTGACGTAGTCCGGCTTCACGTTGCGGTACTGCAGGTAGAACGCGTGCTCCCACATGTCCAGCATCACCACGGGCGTGAGCCCGATCGGGACGTTGCCCTGCTGGTCGGTGAGCTGGAAGACGTGCAGCTGCCCGGCGACCGGGTCCCGGGCGAGCACGGCCCAGCCGGAGCCCTGGATCGTCGTCGCGGCCGCGGTGAAGTGCGCCTGGAAGGCGTCGAACGAGCCGAACCGCTCGTCGATCGCGGCGGCCAGCTCGCCCTCCGGCTTGCCGCCGCCGTCCGGTGACAGGTTCTGCCAGAAGATCGAGTGGTTGACATGGCCGCCGAGGTTGAACGCCAGGGTCTTCTCGAGCCCGACGATCGCGCCGAAGTCGCCCTTCTCGCGGGCGGCGGCGAGCTTGTCGAGGGTGTCGTTGAGCCCGTTGACGTAGGCCTGGTGGTGCTTGGAGTGGTGCAGCTGCATGATCTCGCCCGAGATGTGCGGGTCGAGGGCCCCGTAGTCGTAGGGCAGGTCGGGAAGGGTGTAGGTCACGCCGCCACGCTATCGCTCCTGCCATCGACATGCATCAGTACGACCCGGTCCGACCACCGACCGAGCAGGCCGTCGTCGTGGGAGACGGCGAGCACCGCGCACTCGGTGTCGGCCTGGTACTCGCGGATCACCCCCACCAGCGCGGCGGTCGTCGAGGCGTCGAGCATGGTGGTCATCTCGTCGCACAGCAGGTACGCGGGGCGCAGCGCGAGCGCCCTCGCGAGGCAGGCCCGCTGGAGCTGCCCGTCGCTGACCTCGTGCGGGCGCCGCCCCAGCAGGTCCGCGGTGAGGCCCACCCGGTCGGCGAGCGCGCCGATCTCGGGCGGCAGGCCGCCCGCCCGCAGCGGCTCGGCGATCGTGGCCCGCAGCGTCATCCGCGGATCGACGGCCAGGCGCGGCTGCTGGAACACCACCCCGATGCGGGTGCGCAGCTCGCGTGGCGCGCGGTGCCGGAACCCGGGGACGGCTGCACCGTCGATCTCCACGGTGCCCGCATCGGGCCGGTGCAGCAGCGCCAGCACGCGGCCCAGCGTCGTCTTGCCGCAGCCGCTCGGGCCCGCGAGACCGACCGTCTCCCCGCCCCGGATCTCGATGCCCACCCCGTCCAGCACGGGCGCATCGCCGTAGCCCGCGACGACCCCCCGGGCGCTCCAGCTCAGCTCGGGTAGTGACACGCCACACCTCCGACGGGTTCGGGCAGGGTCGAGCATCGTGGGTCCGCCCGGTCGCAGCGTGGCGCGAACGCGCATCCCGGCGGCAGGTCGGTGAGCAGCGGTGGATGCCCCCGGACGGGAACGAACGCGCGCTCGGGCAGTGCGTCGACCAGCCCGCGGGTGTAGGGGTGCCGGGGCCGGTCGAGCAGCCGCGTGGCGTCGCCGGTCTCGACGATCCGTCCCGCGTACATGACGGCCACCTCGTCGGCGACGGCGCGGGCGGCGGCGAGGTCGTGGGTGATGAGCAGGACCGCGTGCCCGGCCGCGACCAGCCGGGCCAGCTCGCCGACCAGCGCGTCGACGAGCGCGCGGTCCAGCCCCGTGGTCGGCTCGTCCGCGATCAGCAGCGGAGGATCGCCCACCAGCGCGAGTGCCGTGGCGACCCGCTGCGCCATCCCACCGGACAGCTCGTGCGGGTGGCGGTCCAGGTCCGCCGGATCGAGCCCGGCACGGATCGCCGCTGCGTCCGCGCGGGCCCGCCGCCGCGGCCGCGGCACGTGCACCGCGGCGGCCTCCTCCAACTGCGCCCGCGCCGTCCGTACCGGGGTGAGGTGCGCGGCGGGGCTCTGCGGCACCAGCCCGATCCGCCGTCCCCGCACCGTCGTGGCGAGCTCCCGTTCGGAGGCGGTGAGCAGGTCCAGGTCGTCCAGCAGGGCGTGTCCCGCCACCTCCGCGTTGGCCGGGAGGAAGCCGAGCAGCGCCGAGGCCAGCACCGACTTGCCGCACCCGCTCTCCCCGACCAGCGCGAGACAGCGGCCGGGCTCCAGCGTGAAGCTCACGTCCGACACCGCCGAGACCGTCGCCCCGGGCAGCGCGAAACGTACCGAGAGGCCCTCGACGCGCAGCCCGCTCACCACGACAGCTCCGAGCGCCGCTGCGGGTTCAGGCGGTCCCGCCACACCCCGCCGAGGCCCGCCACCGCGAGCGTCGCCAGGACGAACACGAGCCCCGGCGCCGCCGACATCCACCAGTAGCCGAGCAGCAGCGAGCGCGAGGCGTCGCCCAGCATGTTGCCGATGCTCGCCGTGTGCGCCGGCAGGCCCAGCCCGAGGAACGACAGCGCCGTCTCGTGCCAGATGGCATGGCGCACCATCAGGGTGGTCGTGAGCAGCACCTGCGGTGCGACGTTGGGCAGCAGGTGGCGCGCCATGATCCGGCGCCGCGACGAGCCGCCCAGCACTGCCGCGTCGACGAACGGCCGGCCGCGCAGCGTCAGCACCTCGGAGCGGACGATGCGTGCCGACGACAGCCAGTGCGTCAGCGCGATCGATGCGACGACGCTCGAGAGGCTCGGCCCGAGGATCGCGACGATCACGATGCCGAGCAGCAGGTGCGGCACCGCCGCGACGCCGTCGACCACGCGCATGAGCAGCCGGTCCGTCCACCCGCCCGCCACGCCCGCGAGCGCCCCCACGGCCGTCCCGACCACCGAGGACACCACCGCGGCGAGCAGCCCCACGGCCAGCGAGATCCGCAGGCCGTAGATGCAGCGCAGGAGGACGTCGCGGCCCAGCTCGTCCGTACCGAAGGGGTGCGCGAGCTGCGGCGGGCGGTTCGCAGCGGCGAGATCGACGAACTGCTGGTCGAGCTGCGCCACCATCGGCACGACCAGCGCCGCCCCCACGAGGACGGCCAGGACCCCGCCGGAGACCCAGGCCCGCAGCCGCGGGGAACCCGCGGTGCCGGCGGCGCTGAGCCGCGAGCGGGTGGCGGGCCGCCACTGCGGGGCCGCCCGCCGTACGGGGGTCTGCACCAGTTCAGCCATCGACGGCCACCCTCGGGTCGGCGAGCGCGTACAGGACATCGGCGAGCAGGTTCCCGAGCAGCACCGTGGCGGTCAGGACGAGCGTGCAGGCGGCCAGCAGCGCGAGATCGAGGTTCAGCCCCGCCTGCACCGTCGCGCTCGCGATCCCCGGCCAGGAGAACACCACCTCCACCAGCAGCGCCCCCGTCACCAGCTCCGCGATCCGCGTCCCGACGAGGCTCAGGAACGGCAGCAGGGAGGTGCGCAGCCCGTGCCCGAGCAGCACCACCCGGTCCGGCAGGCCGCGGCTGCGCGCCCCGACCACGTGGCTCTGGGTGAGCGACTCGATCAGCGCCTGCCGCACGAACAGCACGAACCACGGGGCCTGCGACACCGCCAGCACCGTCGCCGGCAGCACGAGATGGCGGGCCACCTGCCCGGCGTCGAGCGCCGCACCGGGATCGGTCAGCCCGCCGCCGGGCAGCCACTGCAGCGCCTGCGCGAAGACGGAGATCGCTAGCAGGCCGATCCAGAACACCGGGGCGGCTTCCAGCGTGTAGCAGGTCCCGGTGATCGCGCGGTCCGTCCACGTCCCCTGGCGCCAGCCCGCGAGGGTGCCGAGCGACAGGCCCAGGAGCAGCGCCGCCGCGAACGCCGTCCCCGCCAGCAGCGCGGACCACGCCAGCCGCTCGCCCAGCACCTGCGCCACCGGCTGGTGCAGGAAGAGCGAGTCCCCGAGGTCGCCCGCGACCACGTGGCGAAGCCAGGTCCACCACTGGCCGAGCAGCGGCTCGTCCACGCCCCAGTTCTCCCGGATCTGCGCCACCCGTGCCGGGTCCGCCCCGATGATCCGCACCCCGAAGTAGCGCTCCACGGGGTCGAACGGGGAGAGCTTCGCCAGTGCGAACTGCGCGAAGCTCACCACGACCAGCAGGGGCGCCACGAACCACAGCCTGCGCAGCGCCATCCGGGCGATGCCTCGGTATCTCGTGCGTCGCGTCATGCCGGGGACGGCGCCCACTTCTCGAGGTTCCACCAGGGCCCGTGCAGCAGCCCGTGGTCGTGCGGCTCGACCTGCTCCTGCATGCCGGTCCACCCCGTGCGCATCACGTAGGTGTGGTCGAGGAACACGAGGAACGCCCAGCCGGGATCGGCGACGTAGGCCTCCTGGAACTCGTCGTAGGCGGCCTTGCGGGCGGCCGGGTCCAGGCTGGAGCGGCCCCGGTCCAGGGCGGCGTCGACGGTCGCGTTGCGGTAACGCGTCATGTTCACGTAGCCGTCCTGGCCGATGTAGCGCGAGTGCAGCAGCGTGTACGCGGCCGTGTCCGGGTCGTACGGGTCGCCGCCGCCCCAGATCGCCGCCGTCTCCTTCTGGCGGGCCAGCATCACCTCGAACGTGGTGCCCTCCACGGGCGCGTCGATGCCGAGCTTCGCGATGTCCGACGCGGTCGCGAGCGCGAGCTCCTTGCGCAGCGAGTCCGACCCGGGGTACAGCACCGGCAGCCGGGCGCGCACCCCGTCGCGCACCCGCACGCCGTCCGGCCCGCGGACCCAGCCCGCCGCGTCGAGCAGGCGGCCCGCCTCGGCCGGGTCGTAGGCGAAGGTGGCCGCGGGGTCGTACCACTGCGCGAGGTAGGGCGAGATCGGCGACGCGGCGGGCTTGCCTGCGCCCGCGAGCACGGTGTCGATCATCGCCTGGCGGTCGATGCCGAGGTTGATCGCCCGGCGCACCGCCGGGTCGCTCGTCAGCGGCAGGTCCGAGGGGATACCCAGCCCGCGGTAGTCCGCGCTCTCGCTCTGCACGACCTGGTAGCCCGCGCGGCCCTCGTAGGCCTTCGCGAGCTTCGGCGGCAGCGCCGTCGCGTCGAACTCGCCCGCGGCCATCCGCTGCGCGCGGGCGTTGTCGTCGGTGACGAACACGAACGTCGCGGACGTGACCTGGGGCGCCGGGCCCCAGTACTCCGGATTCGCCTCCAGGACGAGCCGGTCGCCCTTGCGCCAGTCGACGACCCGGTACGGACCGGTGCCGATCGGCGCGGTGTTGAAGGGTGCGGTGTTCACGTCCTGGCCCTCGAACGCCTTCGCCGGGACGACCCCGAGCGTCAGCCGCTGCGCGAACGGCGCATAGGGGTACTTCAGCCGGAACACCACCGTGCGCGGGTCGGGGGAGGACACCGACTCCAGCGCGTCGAAGCTCGACGCGATCGTCGAGTCGACCGACGGGTCGATCACCGAGGAGTAGGTGAACACCACGTCCTGCGCCGTCAGGGCGGTGCCGTCGGAGAAATGGACGCCGTCGCGCAGCGTCGCCGTCCAGGTCAGGCCGTCCGGTGAGGCCGTCGGCACCGTCTCGGCCAGCGCCGGGACCAGGCCCAGGTCCGCATCGCGGGCCACGAGGCCGTCGAAGATCTTCGACGCGCCGTCCGGGGCGTACCCGAGTATCGGGTTGAGGCTGTCCTGCTCCGATCCGGCGGCGATGACGATCGACCGCCCGTCCCTCGCCGCACTGTCCCCGCCCGAGCCCGTGGGCGCCGCGCATCCGGCCACGGTCGCGAGCAGCACCGCTAGCCCGGCCGTCATCGTCCTGATCACCCGCATGGGGGACAGTCAACGGCGCCGCGCGAATCATAGGCAATAAGCCATTAGTGGCAAATGCTGCACTCTTGCCAAACTTGTCTGCTGCAGGTAACTTGCAGAAAGCCGCGCATCGTTCTGGCAGCTCGAGGAGTGGCGACGCGAGGGTCCTGCCCATCAGGCGGGGCCCTCGCGGCCATCTGTTGCGAGCCCATGGCAACAGTAGACAGGGTGTGGTCGTGCGTCCCGTCGAGATCGAGGTGCTGCTGCTGCGGGCGTTGGGCTCGCCGGTCGGAGGGCTGGCGTACCGGTCGGTTCGGGCGCCGCTCGACGACTACGCCACCCCGGATACCACCCCGGACGCCCCGGACACGGCGGCGCTGCGGCTGGCGGGGTGGGACCCGGACGGTGGGGGCACCGCGGGGCCGGTCGTCGCGCGTCGTGAGGTGGCGGGCGCGACCGGCCCCGGCCGCAGCGGAGCAGCGGGCGGCGCCGCGCCGGCCGCAGGGACCGTCTGCCACTCGACCTCCTGGCGCCACGAGGCGGGCACCGTCGTCCTCACCTACGCGGCGTTGCCCGACCCGCACCCCGGCCTGCCCGCCGCACCACTCGACGCGCCGGCCGTCCTCTGCTCGGCGGACCCGCTGCGGCCCGCGCCCGCCGGGCTGCACGGCCACCACGTCGCGGCGCACGCCGTGCGGCACCTCGCCTACCTCGCCGCGCACGATCCCGTCGTCGCCCGGGCGGCGGGGCAGGACCGCACCGGAGTATGGCGTGCTGTGCTGCACAGCGCCGCCGGGATGCCGGTCGGGACGCACGTCCAACTGCTGGCGGGCGGCGGCCACGTCCATCCGGAGCGGCGCCGCGCACCGGCGGCCCCGGTGACCGGCGGCGAGACCGCATCCGGGTGATCCGCGTCCGCGGTGCCGGCCGGCCACCGATGACCGTCCCGCACCACGGATGCGGATCATGTGCGGGTGTGTGCGACCGGTCACGCGGCGACCGGCGCCCCGCTGTGCGCCGTCCCGGGTATGCGGTATGCCGATGCGGTGCTGCTCAACCAGCTCGAGTACCTCACCGCCCTCGCCCGCGAACGCCACTTCGGACGGGCCGCGGCGGCGTGCCACGTGTCCCAGCCGGCCCTGTCGTCGGCGATCCGCAAGCTGGAGCAGGACCTGCGGGTGCAGGTGGTGCGCCGGGACAGGCGGTTCGGCGGGTTCACCCCCGAGGGGGAGGTCGTGCTGGCCTGGGCGCACCGGATCCTGCAGGACCGCGACAGCCTGCGCCAGGAGCTCGCCCGGATGGCGGGCGGGCTCGCGGGCAACCTCCAGATCGGCGCGATCCCGTCGGCGCTCACGGTCTCGTCGCTGCTCACCGAGCCGTTCACTGCGCGGCACCCGGCCGTGCGGATCGGGCTCGAGTCGCTGTCGTCTCGGGCGATCGTGCGGCGGCTCGCGGAGTTCGAGCTGGACGTCGGCATGACCTACGTGGACGGCGAGCCGCTCGGCCCGGTGCGGACGGTGCCGCTCTACGTCGAGCGCTACCTGCTGCTCGCTCCCGAGGAGATGGCCGCGGCGAGGCGCGAGGAGATCGGGTGGACGGAGCTGGCCGAGATACCGCTGTGCCTGCTGTCCCAGGTCATGCAGAACCGCCGCATCCTGGACCGCAACGCGGCCGCGGCGGGCGTCGTGCTCGCCCCGTCGGTGGAGGCGGACGCGGTGTCGGTCCTCTACTCCCACGTCGCCACGGGCCGGTTCGCGACCGTCGTGGCGCACGCGTGGCTGCACCTGTTCGGCGTACCGGGGGGGATGCGGGTGGTGCCGATGGCCGAACCCGCACACAGCTACACCATCGGGCTGGTGCTGCCGGACCGGCAGCCGGGGTCGTTGCTCGCCCGGGCCTTCGTGGACGTGGTCACCGGAGTGGACCTTCGGGGTGAGCTGGACGTACTGCTGGCCCGTCACGTGTGATAGACGGCACCTATCAGGTGATGCAAGACGCCCGTTTGACCAGGTTGGACGGGGGTGGTCACAGTAGGTGGATGATCGAGCGCGACGACGCGCCGCTCCGGCCCGATCGCGTCCGCGCGATCGCGGAGGCGCGCCACCACGAACGCGGGCCGCTCATGCCCGTGCTGCACGCGGTGCACGAAGAACTGGGCTACATCGACGACGCCGACGTGGCGGTGATCGCGGACGTGCTGAACCTGGCGGTGGCCGAGGTGCACGGCGTGATCACCTTCTACAAGGACTTCCGCCGCGCTCCCGCGGGCCGCACGGTCGTGCGGATCTGCCGGGCCGAGGCCTGCCAGGCCGTCGGCGCCGAGGCGCTCGCCGCGCACGCGAAGGCCGGCCTGGGCCTGGAGTTCGGGCAGACGGCACCCGACGGATCCGTCTCCCTGGACGAGGTGTTCTGCCTGGGCAACTGCGCACTCGGCCCGTCCGTGCAGGTGGACGGGACGCTGCACGGGCGCGTCGGGGACGCGCGGTTCGACGCGCTGATCGGTGGGTTGCGATGAAGGTGTACGTGCCGTGCGACTCGGCCGCCCGGTCCGTCGGCGCCGACGAGGTGGCGCGGCGGATCGCGGAGATCGCGCCGGAGGCGCAGGTGGTCCGCACGGGCTCGCGCGGGATGCTCTGGCTGGAGCCGCTCGTCGAGGTGGAGACGCCCGCGGGCCGCGTCGGGTACGGGCCCGTCGCCGTCGAGGACGTGGACGGCCTGGTGGCGGCCGGGATGCTCACCGGCGCGGCGGTCGACTCGGTGGGCCTGGGCCCGGTCGAGGAACTGGCGTGGCTGCGCCGCCAGCAGCGGCTGACGTTCGCGCGGGTCGGCGTCGTCGATCCGCGGTCGGCCGACGACTACGAGGCGCACGGCGGGATGGCCGGTCTGCGGGCCGCGCTGGCGCTCGACCCGGCCGACGTGGTCGAGGCCGTGGTCGTTTCGGGCCTGCGCGGCCGCGGCGGCGCGGGTTTCCCGGCGGGCATCAAGTGGCGCACCGTCGCGGGTGCCGAGGCGGACGTGAAGTTCGTCTGCTGCAACGCCGACGAGGGCGACTCCGGCACGTTCGCCGACCGCATGCTCATGGAGGGCGACCCGTTCACGCTGCTGGAGGGCATGGCGATCGCCGCGTACGCGACGGGCGCCACAGAGGGGTACGTGTACCTGCGCTCCGAGTACCCGGACGCGATCGCCACGTTCACCGCCGCGATCGACACCGCACGGGACCGCGGCTGGCTCGGCAAGGGGATCCTCGACTCGGAGCTCTGCTTCGACGTGGAGGTCCGGGTCGGCGCGGGCGCCTACATCTGCGGCGAGGAGACCTCCATGCTCGAGAGCCTGGAGGGCAGGCGCGGCCAGGTGCGGCCCAAGCCGCCGATCCCGGCGCTGCAGGGTCTGTTCGGCCGCCCCACCGTCGTCAACAACGTGCTCACCCTGGCCGCGGTGCCGTGGGTGCTGGAGCACGGCGCGCAGGCCTACGCCGATCTCGGCACCGGCCGCAGCCGCGGCACGAGCGTCTTCCAGCTCGCCGGGAACATCGCCCGCGGCGGGATCGTCGAGACCGCGTTCGGCATCACCCTGGGCGAGCTCGTCCAGGATTTCGGCGGCGGCACCCGCTCGGGGCGCCCGGTGCGCGCGGTGCAGGTGGGCGGGCCGCTCGGGGCGTACCTGCCCGTCGAACGGTTCGCCCTGCCCATGGACTACGAGGCGTTCGCCCAGGCCGGGGCGATGGTCGGCCACGGCGGCATCGTCGTCTTCGACGACACCGTCGACATGGCGGCCATGGCCCGCTTCGCGATGGAGTTCTGCGCCGAGGAGTCCTGCGGCAAGTGCACCCCGTGCCGCGTGGGCGCGGTGCGCGGCGTCGAGACGATCGACCGGATCCGCGCGGGGATCGACCGCGGCGCCAACCTCGTGCTGCTCGACGACCTGTGCGACCTCATGACCGACGGCTCGCTGTGTGCGATGGGCGGGCTCACCCCCATGCCGGTGCGCAGCGCGCTGCGGCACTTCCCGGAGGACTTCGGTTCTGACATCGGCACGGAGGAGGTCTCGTCGTGAGCCTGTTGAAGGAACCCGATTTCGGCACCCCGGCCCGCGACGGCGCGCTCGTGGAGGTGACGGTCGACGGCACGGCGGTCGCCGTCCCGGCCGGGACGTCCGTGCTGCGGGCGGCCAAGCACGCCGGGATCGACATCCCCAAGCTGTGTGCCACGGACTCGCTGGAGGCGTTCGGCTCGTGCCGGCTGTGCGTCGTCGAGATCGACGGCGCCCGCGGCACGCCGGCGTCGTGCACCACGCCCGTCGCGGACGGGATGGTGGTGCGCACCCAGACGGAGCGGGTGGCGAAGCTGCGCCGCGGCGTCATGGAGCTCTACATCTCCGACCACCCGCTGGACTGCCTCACCTGCGCGGCCAACGGCGACTGCGAGCTGCAGGACATGGCGGGCGTGACGGGGCTGCGCGAGGTGCGCTACGGCTCCGGCGTGGACGCGGGCGCGAACCACATGGACGCGGTCAAGGACACGTCCAACCCGTACTTCACGTTCGACCCGGCCAAGTGCATCGTCTGCTCGCGGTGCGTGCGCGCCTGTGACGAGGTGCAGGGCACCATCGCGCTGACGATCGAGGGCCGCGGCTTCGACTCGAAGGTCGCCGCGGGCGCCGGGGTGTCGTTCTTCGAGTCGGACTGCGTGTCCTGCGGGGCCTGCGTGCAGGCCTGCCCGACGGCGACGCTGCAGGAGAACACCGTCATCGAACTCGGGATGCCCACCCGCAGCGTCGTCACCACCTGCGCGTACTGCGGCGTCGGCTGCTCGTTCAAGGCGGAGATGCGCGGCGACGAGCTCGTCCGGATGGTGCCCTACAAGGACGGCGGCGCGAACGAGGGCCACAGCTGCGTCAAGGGGCGCTTCGCGTTCGGCTATGCGAGCCACCCGGACCGGGTGCTGGAGCCGATGGTGCGCGACTCCATCGCCGAGGACTGGCGCGTCGTCTCCTGGGGGGAGGCGATCGGGTTCACCGCGCGGCGGCTGCGCGAGATCCAGGCGCAGGCCGGCACCGGGGCGATCGGCGCGATCACCTCGTCGCGGTGCACGAACGAGGAGGTCTACGTCGTCCAGAAGATGGTGCGGGCGGCGTTCGGCAACAACAACGTCGACACCTGCGCGCGGGTCTGCCACTCGCCCACCGGCTACGGGCTCAAGCAGACCTTCGGCACGTCGGCGGGCACGCAGGACTTCAGGTCCGTGGACGAGGCCGACGTGATCATGGTGATCGGGGCGAACCCGACCGACGGGCACCCCGTGTTCGCCTCCCGGATGAAGCGCCGGCTGCGGCAGGGCGCGAAGCTGATCGTCGTCGACCCGCGCCGGATCGACCTCGTCCGCACCCCGCGCATCGAGGCGGCGCACCACCTGCAGCTCGCGCCCGGCACGAACGTGGCGGTGGTCAACGCGCTGGCGCACGTCGCCGTCACCGAGGGCCTCGCGGACCTGGAGTTCATGGCGGAGCGTTGCGAGGGCGTGCAGGAGTGGACGGCGTTCATCTCCCGGCCCGAGCACTCCCCGGAGGCCGTCGCGGAGATCACCGGCGTGTCCGCCGACGAGCTGCGTGCCGCGGCCCGGATGTACGCAGGGGCCCGCAACGCCGCGATCTACTACGGCCTGGGTGTCACCGAGCACAGCCAAGGCTCCACGATGGTCATGGGCATGGCCAACCTCGCGATGGCCACCGGCAACATCGGCCGCGACGGCGTGGGCGTGAACCCGCTGCGCGGGCAGAACAACGTGCAGGGCTCCTGCGACATGGGCTCGTTCCCGCACGAGCTGCCCGGCTACCGCCACGTCTCAGACGACGGCGTGCGCGCCATCTACGACGAGCTGTGGGGCGTCGAGGTGGCCGACGAGCCGGGGCTGCGGATCCCGAACATGTTCGACTCGGCGATCGACGGCTCGTTCCGGGCGCTGTTCGTGCAGGGCGAGGACATCGCCCAGTCCGACCCCAACACCCACCACGTCCAGGCCGCGCTCGCCGCGCTGGACCTGCTGGTCGTGCAGGACCTGTTCGTCAACGAGACGGCGAAGTTCGCCCACGTGCTGCTGCCCGGCACGTCGTTCCTGGAGAAGGACGGCACGTTCACCAACGCCGAGCGGCGCATCAACCGCGTCCGCCCGGTGATGGCGCCGCGCACGGGCAAGCAGGAATGGGAGATCGTCTGCGAGATCGCCCAGGCCATGGGCTACCCGATGGCCTACGACTCCGCCGCGCAGATCATGGACGAGATCGCGCTCACCACGCCCACGTTCGCCGGGGTGTCGTTCGAGAAGCTGGACCGCGTCGGTTCGGTGCAGTGGCCCTGCAACGACGCCGCGCCGGAGGGCACGCCGATCATGCACGTCGGCGGGTTCGTGCGGGGCAAGGGCAAGCTGGTCGAGACCGTCTACGTGCCCACGAAGGAGCGCTCGACGCGCAGGTTCCCGCTCATCCTCACCACGGGGCGCATCCTGTCGCAGTACAACGTGGGCGCGCAGACCCGCCGCACCGCGAACGTCGCCTGGCACCCCGAGGACGTGCTGGAGCTGCACCCGCACGACGCCGAGGTGCGCTGCATCGTGGACGGCGACACGGTGAGCTTGGCGAGCCGGGTCGGCGTCACGTCGCTGCACGCGGTGATCTCCGACCGGATGCCCGTCGGGGTCTGCTACACGACGTTCCACCATCCCGTCACGGGGGCGAACGTGGTCACCACCGACCACTCGGACTGGGCGACGAACTGTCCCGAGTACAAGGTGACGGCCGTCCAGGTGGCGCTCGCCGCCGAGCGGTCGACGCCCCGGCAGCAGGTGGGTGAGCGGCCCGTGCCGGTCGCGGGCCGGTGAGCGACGATGGGGGCATGACCACCGATGTGGAGGTGCCGCCCGTCGTGCGGCTGATCAACGACGTCGCCGCGCAGTTCGGGCACCGCCCGCCCGACGAGGGCGCGGCGGCTGTCGCCGCGCACGTGCGGATGTTCTGGGAGCCGCGGATGCGGGCGGCGCTCGCCGCGCACGTCGCGTCCGGGGGCGTCGGGCTGGACCCGCTGGCGGCGCGCGCGGCCGGCCTGCTGTGACCGGGTGCCGGGCCGGGGTCACGTGGGACGAGGCACGGCTCGTCGCGTACGAGGCGGGGCGGCCGCTGCCGCCCGTGGCGGTCGCGCTCGACGCCGCGCTCGGGACGGTCCTGGCCGCGCCCCTGGTGGCGCGGGTGGCGCTACCGCCCGCGGACGTGTCGGCGATGGACGGCTACGCCGTCGCCGGGCCGGGGCCGTGGGTGCTCGTCGGAACCCCGCGAACGGCACGTTCGGGCGATAGGTCTTCCCGTACGGGCCGTTCGCTCGGGGGGGCGGGTGCTGCGCTCGCGGACGGCGAGGCGACTCCGGTCGTGACCGGGGCGCCGGTTCCGGCGGGGACGACGGCGGTGCTGGCGGTGGAGCAGGCGACGTTCGCTCTGCCGCCAGAGCCCGCGTCAGCCGGGACCGTCCTGCACGGCCAGACCGCGCCCGGCCGCCACATCCGGCCGGTAGGCGAGGAGTGCACCGCGGGCGAGACCGTGCTCCCCGCGGGCGGGCCCGTCACCCCTGCGGTGCTGGGGCTCGCCGCCGCCCTCGGCTACGACGAGGTGCGCGTGCACCCGCTCCCGGCGGTCGCGGCGCTCGTGACCGGCGACGAGCTCGCCGATGCAGGCCTGCCCGCGCCCGGCCGCACCCGCGACGCGATCGGGCCGATGCTGGCGGGCCTCGTCGCGGCGGTCGGGGGCCGCTGGTGTGGCGCACGCCGCATCCCGGACCGGTCCGATGCCTTCCGCGCCGCACTCGACGGCGCCACCGCGGACGTCGTGCTGCTCTCCGGAGCGTCGGGCAAGGGGCCGGCGGATCATCTCCGGACCGTCCTGGACGAACTCGGCGCCGAACTGCTGGTCGACGGCGTCGCCTGCCGTCCCGGCCATCCGCAGACCCTGGCCCGCCTCCCCGGGAACCGGCTTCTCGTCGGACTGCCGGGAAATCCGTTCGCGGCGCTCACCGCCTTCCTCACCCTCGCCGCACCTGCGCTCGCCGGCCTGCGCGGCGCGCCGCTGCCCGAGCCGGCGAAGTTTCCGGGTCGCGGGTTCGGTGCGCACGACCGGGTCCACCGGGTCGTCCCCGCCCGCGTCACCGGCGGCGTCGCCGAGCCGCTGGAGCACGGCGGGCCGGCCATGCTCCGCGGTGTCGCCGCCGCGGACTGCCTCGCCGTCGTCGACCCCGGATCCGCCGCGACCGTCCGGCTGCTCGCCCCCGGAGGGACGCCGTGGGCAGGCTGACGACGCGCCGTCCCGTCGTCCACATCACCGCGGGCGGACGCACCGCGCGCCCGGACGCGCTGGCCGTCGAGGAACCCCTCGAGCTGCGGGTGGGCGGACGCGCCCTCACGGTCACCATGCGCACACCGGGTCACGACGTCGAGCTCGCGCACGGGTTCCTGCTCACCGAGGGGGTCATCGGCTCGCCGGGGGAGGTCCGCGACGCCCGCTACTGCGACTCCCGTGACGACCGCGGGCTGCACACCTACAACGTCCTCGACGTGGGTCTCGCCCCCGGGGTCGAGCCGCCCGTCGTCGGTGTGGAACGCAACTTCTACACGACGTCGTCGTGCGGTGTCTGCGGGAAGGCGTCGCTGGACGCGGTGCGGCTCAAGACCCGCTTCCCGCCCGCGGGCGACCCGGTGCGCGTGTCGCCCGAGGTGCTCACCGGTCTGCCGGACACGCTGCGCGCGCAGCAGCGCGTCTTCGACCGCACCGGTGGCCTGCACGCCGCCGGACTCTTCACCGCCGCGGGGGAGCCGGTCGTGGTGCGCGAGGACGTCGGGCGCCACAACGCCGTCGACAAGGTGCTCGGCCGGACGCTGCTCGACGGCGGGATCCCGGCCAGGGGGGTCGTGCTGATGGTGTCGGGCCGGGCGTCGTTCGAGCTCGTGCAGAAGGCCGTGATGGCCGGGGTGCCGGTGCTCGGTGCGGTCTCGGCCCCTTCGTCGCTGGCCGTCGAGCTGGCGGAGGATGCCGGGGTGACGCTGGTGGGCTTCATCCGCGGGGACTCCATGAACGTCTACACCTGCCCCGAACGGATCGTCTGAAGCATCCGTCCGGCGCGCATGGGCGGCGTCGGCACCGTCGCCGGCCCCGACGTTGCGTGCGCCACGTTCCGGTTTCCGGCCGGCTCCGGCGGGCACCCCTGGTGCAGCCGGCGGCCACGTTCGGGCCGCCATCCCCGGCCCCACCGAGCGGGAGGAGACCCTCATGGGCACGCTGCACTACACCATCCCCGGGATGTCCACCGACGACGCGACCGACGTCGTCACCGTGCTGCAGGCTCGCCTGCACGCGCTCAACGACCTCGCGCTGACGCTCAAACACATCCACTGGAACGTCACCGGCCCGCACTTCATCGCGGTCCACACGATGCTCGACCCGCAGGTCGACAGCGTGCGGGCGATGGTCGACGACGTCGCCGAACGCATCGCGACCCTCGGCGGCTCGCCCAGCGGCACGCCGGGCGTGCTGGTGAAGGAGCGGACCTGGGACGACTACTCGGTCGGCCGCGACGACGCCATGGCCCATCTCGCGGCGCTGGACCTCGTCTACGCCGGGGTCATCGCGGACCACCGCGCCGCGATCGAGCGGACCGAGGAGTCCGACCCGGTGACCCAGGACATGCTGATCTCGCAGGCAGGCGACCTGGAACAGTTCCAGTGGTTCGTCCGCGCCCATCTGGAGACCGCCGACGGCACGCTGCGTTCGGCGGGCGCCCACACCGAGGTGGAGGCCGCGAAGGCCGGCTCGGTGTCGTAGGTCTCGTGTCGTAGGTCAGCGCGGCACAGGTTCGCGGGCGACGGCGGGCGGGCCGAGCCGCAGCTGCGGCAGACCCGGAGTCTGCTCGGGGCGGTGCGTGACGAGCAGCGCCGTCCGAGCCTCGGTGGCGGCCAGCAGCTCGGCGGCCAGCGCGTCCGCGGTGGCGGAGTCGAGGTGCGCGGTGGGCTCGTCCAGCAGCAGGACGGGCCGGTCCGCGAGCAGCGCGCGGGCGATCCCGAGCCGCTGGCGCTCGCCGCCGGAGACCGCGCCGCCGTGCATGCCGACCGGCGTGTCGAGGCCCTCGGGCAGGCTCGCGACCCACGTCCCGAGCCGGGCGCGGGCCAGGGCGCCGAGCAACTCGGCGTCGGACGCGTCGGGCCGGGCCAGCCGGAGGTTCTCGCGCAGGGTCGAGTCGAACAGGTGCGTCCACGGCCCGCACCAGGCGATGCCGGCGCGCAGCTCGTCCCCGGCGAGGTCGCGGGCGTCGTGGCCGTCGGCGAGCACGACCCCGGCCGACGGGTCCAGTGCGCGCATCAGCGCCGCGACCACCGTCGACTTGCCCGATCCAGACGGCCCGGTGAGCGCGAGGCGGGTGCCGCGGAGCAGGTCGAGGTCGACGTCGCGGACGGCGTCGACGGTCGCTCCGGGCCAGCGGACGGCGAGGGATTCGGTCGCGAGCTCGGTCGGCGGGGCGATCCAGGCAGGCACCGCGGGTTCGGTGACGGCGGGCTCGCGACGTTCGAGCGCCCGGAGGCGGCGCGCGGCCGGCAGGGCCGTGAGCAACCGCACCGCGGCGTCCGGCAGCGTGGCGA
Organism: Pseudonocardia sp.; assembly: GCA_050248815.1. Classification (GTDB taxonomy): domain Bacteria; phylum Actinomycetota; class Actinomycetes; order Mycobacteriales; family Pseudonocardiaceae; genus Pseudonocardia. The sequence continues at coordinate 35,339 of JBFWRR010000019.1, forward strand.
CGACGTCGGCCAGCGCGAGTGGGGTGAGCGCCAGCACGACGAGCGCGGGTCCGCTCAGCGTCCCGGCGCGCAGCGCGACGATCCCGGCGGCGGTCGCGCCGAGCACGGCGAGTCCCACGCCGACGACGGCGATCCCCGCCCCCAGCCCGCGGGCGGTGGCGGCGCGGCGCAGCAGCGCACCGAGCCGGGCGTCGGCGAAGCCGAGCTCGTCGCGGTGGCGTGCCGCGGCGCCGAACACGAGCAGGTCCGCGGCGCCGTCGAGCAGCGCCACCGTGCGGCCGACGACGTCGCCGCGTGCGGCGGCCGTGTCGCGCTCGGTGCGGTGGGCGGCCCAGGCCGTGACAGCGGGCGCCGCGACGGCGGCGATCAGCGTCCCCGCCGCGACGAACAGGCCGGCCACCGGGAGGACCAGCGTCATCGCGGCGGCCGTGCCGAGCCCGACGAGGCCCGCCGCCGCGGCGGGCAGCAGGCTGCGCAGCAGGAGGTCCTGCTGGGTGTCGACGTCGCCGACCAGCCGCGCCAGGAGGTCCCCACGCCGCATCCGCGCGGTGTCGGCGGGTCCGAGTCGCACGAGCGCGGTCCAGATCCGCTCGCGCAGTACCGCGCCCGCCCGCAGGGCCGCACCGTGGGCGACGAGCCGCTCGGCGTACCGCAGCACGCCGCGGGCGAGCCCGAACGTGCGCACGGCGACGATCGCGACCATCAGCGTGAGCACCGGCGGATGCAGCGCCGCGGTGGCGATCAGCCAGGCCGACGTGCCGGCGAGCGCGACGCCGCTGCCCAGGGCGGCCGCCCCGAGCAGTGCCGCCAGGACCAGCCGTCCCCGCTGCGCCCGCGCGGTGCCCAACGACCAGCGCAGCGCCTCCCACGCGCTGCCCGGCCGCACGTCCGGTGCCGTCTCCGCCTGCTCCCCGCGTCGCAGGGTCTGGACGCCCCTCGCAGGGTCTGCAGCGCCTGCGAGGCGGGTGCGATCCCTGCGAGGCAACGGGACGGCGGTGCGGTGGGGGGAATCGGCGGTGGTGCTCGCAGCGGATGCAGGGGGCGCCCCGGGGGCGGGCGCCGCGCCGGCCGCTCGTCCGGGTCCGGCGGCGGTGGCGGTTGCGCCGGGGTCGGGGTCGGGCGGGGCGGTATCGGCGGCGGCCCCAGGGGTGAGCAGGTCGGCATCGGCGGCCGTGGCCCCCCGGGGTCCGGCGACGGCGGCGGGCGCCCCGGAGCCGGGCGGGGCGGGGTCGACGACCGCGGCAGGCGTTGCGGGCACCGGGGCCGGCAGCGTCACGACCCGGTCGCACGCGGCCAGCGGCGCCGCCCGGTGGCTCACGACGAGCACCGTTCGGCCCACCGCGAGCAGCGGCAACGACTCGGCGATGAGCGCCTCGCTGGCGGCGTCCACGCCCTCGGTCGGCTCGTCGAGCAGCAGCAGCGGCCGGTCGGCGAGGACCGCGCGGGCCAGCGCGACGCGGCGGAGCTGCCCCGTCGACAGTCCCGTCCCGTCCTCGCCGAGCCGCGTGTCGAGGTCGACGTCGAGCGCGGCCACCGTGGCCGCCGCCACCACCTCCTCGTCGGATGCCGAGGGCACGGCGAGCCGGATGTTGGCGGCGACCGTCCCCGCGACGAGCACGGGCCGCTGCGGCACCCAGGCGACCCGGCGCAGCCAGGCGGCACGGTCGGTCACGGCGAGATCGACGCCGCCGACGGTGATGCGGCCCTCGTCGGGGACGCGTAGACCGAGCAGCAGGTCCACCAGCGTCGACTTGCCCGCCCCGCTCGGGCCGCGCAGGCCGACGATCTCGCCGGGCTCCAGGGTCATGCTGAACCCGTCGAGGATCGGGCCGGACCGGCCCCGCACGCCGACGTCCTCGATCCTGACCGGCACGCGCGACGGGTCCGGGGCGGGGGTGCGGCGGTAGCCGCGGGTCGCCCGGTCGGGCAGCTCCAGCACCGCGAAGCACTCCGCGGCGGCGGCGAGTCCCTCGGCGGAGTCGTGGAAGCGGGCGCCGACGGCGCGCAGCGGCAGGTACACCTCCGGGGCGAGGATCAGCACGAGCAGCGCCGTGGCCAGGTCCATCCGGCCCTCGACGAGCCGCAACCCGACCGCGACGGCGACGAGCGCCACGGACAGCGTCGCGAGCAGCTCCAGCGCGAGCGCGGACAGGAACGCCACGCGCAGCGTGCGCATGGTGGCCCGGCGGTAGGCGTCGGCCAGCTCGCGCATCCGTCCGCCCTGGCGACGGGCCCGGCCGAAGGCGACGAGGACGTCGAGGCCTGCGACGAGGTCGAGGAAGTGGTGGCCCAGCATGGCGAGCGCACGCCACTGCCGCGACGTGGCGCGCTCGGTGTGCAGCCCGATGAGGATCATGAAGATCGGGATGAGCGGGACGGTGAGCCCGATGATCAGGGCGGACCAGCCGTCGGCGAGCAGGATCCACCCGCCGATCGTGGCGGGCACGACGGCGGCGACGAGCAGGGTGGGCAGGTAGCGGCCGAAGTAACCGTCGAGCCCGTCGAGGCCACGGGTGGCGAGGCTCGCGAGCTCCCCGCCCGGTGGCAGGTCGGGGTCGCGCGGCCCGACACGCAGCACGTGGGCGACGAGCGCGGTGCGCAGCTGGCGCACCACGTCGGCCGCGGCCCGGTGCGCGGCGACCTCGCCCGCCCACGCCAGGGCCGCCCGCGCGAGCACCACGGCGGCGAGCCCGGCGAGCAGCCAGCCGAGTCCGGTCACCGCGGCCGTGGCGTCGACGAGGCCGCCCGTGCTGCCGGGCGCGCCGCCCGGTGGGCCGGGCACGCCGCCCGGTGGGCCGGGCACACCCCCGCCGCCTGCGCCGTCCGCGACCCAGCCGCGGAACGCCGCGTCCAGGAGCCGCGCGAGCAGTTCGGCCTGCACGATCAGCAGCACCGCCGCGGCAACCGCCACCCCCGCGGCCAGCGCGACGTAGCGTCGCGCAGCCGCGGCGTGGCGCAGCAGCCTCGGGTCGAGGGGTTTCATCGCGCCGGCAGTCCGGCGGCCGCGGGGATGTCGGTCGGGCGGATGCGGCGGCGGAAGACCCAGAACGTCCAGCTCTGGTAGATCAGCACGATCGGGGTGAACACGAGCGCCACCCAGGTCATGATCGTGAGCGTGTACGGGGTGGACGCCGCGTTGACGACGGTCAGGCTGTTCGCCGGGTCCGTGGTCGAGGGCAGGACGTCGGGGTAGAGCGAGCCGAAGAGCGTGACCGACACCGCGAGGATCGCGACGGCCGTCCCGATGAACGCCCAGCCCTCGCGCCCACCCGCGTTCGCGACCAGCGCAGCGACGAGGCCCGCCGCGGCCAGCGCCACGAAGATCCAGGTCCACCCGGTGCCGTGGGCGAGCTGGGTCCAGATCAGGAACACCGCCCCGACGACGACGGCGGCCAGCCCGATCCGCGAGGCGAGCGCGTTGGCGCGGTCGCGGACGTCCCCCTCGGTCTTCAGGGCGAGGAACACCGCGCCGTGCAGGGCGAAGATCAGCAGGGTCGCGAGCCCGCCGAGCAGCGCGTACGGGTTGAGCAGCGTGAACAGGGTGCCGGTGAACTCGTGGTCGGCGTCGAGCGGCACGCCCGCGACGATGTTGGCCAGCGCCACCCCCCACAGCAGCGCCGGCACCGTCGAGCCGAAGACGATCGCCCGGTCCCAGTTGCGCCGCCACCTCGGATCGTCGATCTTGCCGCGGTACTCGAACGCGACGCCGCGCACGATCAACGCGACCAGAATGATCAGCAGCGCGAGGTAGAACCCGGAGAACAGGCTCGCGTACCACTCGGGGAACGCGGCGAACGTCGCGCCGCCCGCGACCAGCAGCCAGACCTCGTTGCCGTCCCAGACCGGGCCGATGGTGTTGATGGCGACGCGGCGGTCGTTGTCGGTGTGCCCGACGAACGGCAGCAGCATGCCGACGCCGAAGTCGAAGCCCTCCAGGACGAGGTAGCCGGTCCAGAGGACCGCGATGAGCACGAACCACAGATCGGTGAGTTCCATGACGGCCTGCCCCCTCAGTACGCCACGGCCAGGGGCCGGGCCTCGTCGCTGCCCTCGTCGGGCGGTTCGATCTCGGGTGGGCCCGCCTTCGCGTAGCGCACCATCAGCACCGCCTCGACGACCGCGAGCGCGCCGTAGAGCAGCGTCAGCACGACCAGCGAGGTGATCACGTACCCGCTGCCGACCGAGGGCGAGACGCCGTCGGCGGTGCGCAGCGTCCCGTACACGACCCAGGGCTGGCGGCCCATCTCGGTGAAGATCCAGCCGAAGCTGTTGGCCGCGAACGGGGTCACGAGCGCGAACAGGGCGGCCTTGTAGAACCAGTTGGGGACGCCCTTGGCCCGGCGGCGGGTGTACCAGAGCCCGAGCACGGACACGAGCCCGGCGAGGATGCCGAAGCCGATCATGAGTCGGAAGGTCCAGTACGTCACCGGGATGTTCGGGGTGTAGTTGCCGGGCCCGAAGGCCTCCTCCGAGGCCGCCTGGACGTCCCGGATGCCCTCGACCTCGCCGTCGAACGAGCCGGTGGCCATGAACGACAGCAGCCGCGGGATCCGGATCGAGAACAGCTCCTCCGAGCCGTCCAGGCTGCCGATGGTGAGGATCGAGAACGACGCTGGCGCGACGGTGTCGTAGAGGGCCTCGGCGGCGGCCATCTTCATCGGCTGCTGCTCGGTCATGATCCGGGCCTGGATGTCGCCGCTGATGACGACGCCGATGCTCGCGATCAGGACCGTGATCAGGCCCAGGCGCATCGAGGGCCTGAACACGTCGGTCTCGTTGCCGCGGGCGAGGTGCCAGGCACTGATCGCGATCAGGAACATCCCGCCGGTGACGAACGCCGCGGTGATCGTGTGCGCGAACGCGGCGACGGCGGTGTTGTTGGTGAGCACGGCACCGAAGTCGACCAGCTCCGCGCGGCCGCGCGCGTCGTTGATGACGTAGCCGACCGGGTGCTGCATCCACGAGTTCGCGGCGAGGATGAAGTAGGCCGACAGCATGGTGCCGATCGCGGCCAGCCAGATACAGGCCAGGTGCACGCGCTTCGGCAGACGGCCCCACCCGAAGATCCACAGGCCGAGGAACGTGGACTCCAGGAAGAAGGCCAGCAGCCCCTCCACGGCCAGGGGCGCGCCGAAGATGTCGCCGACGTAGCGGCTGTAGTCGCTCCAGTTCATCCCGAACTGGAACTCCTGGACGATGCCGGTGACCACGCCGAGCGCGAAGTTGATCAGAAGCAGCTTGCCCCAGAACTTCGTCGCGCGCAGATAACGTTCCTCACCCGTCCGAACCCATGCCGTCTGGATGCCCGCCACCAGCACCGACAACCCGATCGTCAGCGGGACGAACAGGAAGTGGTACACGGTGACGATCGCGAACTGCCACCGGGCCAGGTCGAGGTTCATCGGCGTGCTCCACACCGCCGGCGCGCTCGTCCGGCATCGGTGTGGATGTTTCCTGCGCGCATTGCCCGATGCGAGGGCCGAGCGGCCTACTCCCGTCCTGCGGATAACAGTGGTGATCGGGTCCAACGTCCCGGGCCGGACGGGCCTGCCATCCGTTGCGCCGCCGGGCACCTGCGGGGACGGTGGAGGATGACGATCGTCGGCCGCAGGAGGCCGGCCGAGGGAGGACAACTGTGAACGCGCGCACCGTCGTCGTCGGCATCGACGGCTCCGAGCAGGCCCTGGACGCCGCACGTTGGGGGGCCCTGGAGGCCGTGCGCCGCCGCGCCGCCCTGCGGCTGGTCGTCGCCGTGGACTGGCCGCGCGGGGGCATCATGGGCGACATCGGCATCAACTACCAGGCCGTCTTCGTCGACACCGCCCGCGACCAGGCCGCGGCGGCCGGTGCGGCGGTCCGCGAGGCCGTCCCCGGCGTCGAGGTCGAGGAACAGGTGGTGATCGGCTTCCCCGTACCGGTGCTGCGCTCCGAGTCGCGCCGCGCGGAGCTGGTCGTGCTCGCGAGCCGCGGCCTGGGCGGCGTGGCGGGCCTGCTCATCGGCTCCACGGCGGTGGGGCTCGCATCGCAGGCCGCGTGCCCGGTCGTCGTCGTGCGCGGGCCGGAGGACGGCGAGGTGCCCGGCCTCACTGCCGACGACGCCCGCCCGGTGGTCGTCGGGATCGACGGCTCGCCGCTGTCGGAGGCGGCCACGGCGTTCGCCTTCGAGGCCGCCGCGGCCCGCCACACCGGCCTGGTGGCCGTGCACGCCTGGTCGGACGGCCTGGTCGACCCCACGCTGGCGCCGCTCATCGACTGGTCGGAGCTGGAGAACGAGGAGTCGGAGGTGCTCGCGGAGCGCCTCGCGGGGTGGTCCGCGCGCTACCCCGACGTCCCCGTCGAGCGGGTGACGCGCCGCGACCGTCCCGCGCACGCGCTGCTGGAGCAGGCCGAGAAGGCGCAGCTCGTCGTGGTCGGGTCGCGGGGGCGCGGCTCGGTGGCGGGGCTCTTCCTCGGCTCGGTCGGGCACACGATGCTGCACCGCTCGCCGTGCCCGGTGGCGATCGTCCGGCGCTGAGCGGGATGTGATCCGCGTCTGCGGTACGAGGCGGCCATCCGTGGCCGTTCTGCACCGCAGCCGCGGATCACCCGCGTAGGAGTCAGCTCTCCGCCGGGCAGGGGTGCGGCGCCAGCAGGTCGGCGACCGGCCTGCGCGGGGTGGCGAGCACGGGGTGGCCGTAGCCGATCCGCAGCACCACCTGCGGCAGGAGCGTGCCGCCGACGAGCCGTCGCAGCTCCTCGCGGATCGACGGGACCTCGACGATCTGGGACACGAACGACGCCGACAGCCCGTGCACCGTGGCGGTGAGCAGGACGCGCTGCATCGCCTGGCCGGCCTGGATCTCCGCGTGCGGGCCCGTGAGGTAGGCGCTCAGCACCGCCACGAGCGGCTCGCCGCCGGGGTCCTTCGCGGGATCGAGGCGGGTGCCCGTGCCACCGGTGAAGTCGCGCAGCGTCCACACCCGGTGGGGCTCGGGCAGCGGGCCGCCCGCGGTCGCGGGCACCCCGTCGACGCGGTCGGGCGAGACCGCCGTCCAGCGCTCCATCTCGTCGCGGAACCCGGGGTCGGTGAGCTGTGTGTGGTGGGCGCGTACGGCGAGGTCGCGCAGCCGCGCCCGCTGAAGCGGCTCCAGCACCTCGTGCAGCCACACGCCCTCCTCCTGCGCGGCCCGCCGAAGCGCGGACCGCTCCGTGGCGCCGACGGGGGTGTCGGCGAACGGGCGGCGGTTGGTGTGGCGCAGCGGCACGGCCCGCAGCAGCGCCCGCTGCTCGGGGGTGGAGGGCCTGCTCCCGCCGTGGCGGACCGCGGCGACCAGGTCCGGACTGTCCGGGTCGGGCCGGATCGTCACCAGCGGGCGGATCCCGTGGCCGTGCAGGGCCAGGCGCAGCGTGTAGAGCGCCGCGCCGCAGGCCAGCCGCATCTCACGACCCTCGGGGTCGGTGACGGGCAGGACGCGCGAGCGGTCCGCGTGCAACTCGATCACGTCGGGCTGCACCCGGAACCACCACGGCTGCGTGTTGTGCAGGGAGGGCGCGAGGCCCGCGGTGGCGAGCACGTCGGCGACCTGCGCGGGCTCGAGGCCGAGGCCTCCAGGGACGTCGCTCATGGGTGCCCACTCCTTCGCTGTCGACACTGTGACCAGGGTGACCCCGCCACCGGCCGCCACCAACAGGGCAAAGGTCCCGAGCCGGGCCGCAGGAGACCCAACGGGGTGGCGGTGGGCGGGCGGGCGTGCCACGGTGACCGTCGTGGACGGGGCCGACGACCGCGCGCTTCCGCATGTCCTCTCGGGGCTGCGGCTCGACGACCTGCTCTCGGAGGTGCAGGAACGCCTGACCGAGATCACACAGGTGCAGGACCGCATGCGCGGCCTGCTCGACGCCGTCCTCGCGGTGGCGTCCGACCTCGACCTGGACACGACGCTGCACCGCATCGTCCAGGCGGCGGTGGACCTGGTCGACGCCCGCTACGGCGCGCTGGGCGTCCTGGACCCGGACGGCACGATCGCGCGGTTCCTCCACGTCGGCATCGACGCGCAGACCCGCGCCGGGATGGGGCACCTCCCGGAGGGCAAGGGGATACTCGGCCAGCTCATCGTCGATCCGCGGCCGTTGCGGCTGGCGGATCTCGGCGCGCACGAGGCGTCGGTCGGCTTCCCGCCCGGGCACCCGCCGATGAGGTCCTTCCTCGGGGTTCCGGTGCGCGTTCGCGACGCCGTGTTCGGCAACCTCTACCTGACCGAGAAGAGAGGTGCGGGGGAGTTCACAGCCGACGACGAGGTCGTGCTGCAGGCGCTCGCCGCGGCGGCCGGCATCGCGGTGCAGAACGCCGACCTGTTCGAGCAGTCCCGGATGCGGCAGCGCTGGCTGGAGGCGACCGCCGAGGTCCGCGCCGAGCTGCTCTCCGGTGCCACGGAGGACGACGCGCTGCACCTCATCGCGCAGCGCACGATGGAGCTGGCCACCTCGGACGCCGTGTCGATCATCCTCGGTACGGAGGAGGAGGGGTTCACCGAGCGGGCCCGCACCGGCGAGGCGGACGCGGACCTGGCCGAGCCGGAGCTGCTCGTCGAGGTCGTGGAGGGTCGCAGCGCCGTGCTGCAGGGCGGGACGCTCGCGGTGCCGCTCGTCGCGCACGAGTCGGTGCTGGGGGTCGTCGTCGCCCACCGCGGCTCCAGCTCGGCGGCGTTCCAGCCCACCGAGGTGCCCCTGCTGACCTCGTTCGCCGAGCAGGCGGCGCTGGCGCTCGCGCTGGGGGAGCGCAACCGGGCCCAGCGCGAGCTCGACGTCCTCGCCGACCGCGACCGCATCGCCCGGGACCTCCACGACCACGTGATCCAGCGGCTGTTCGCCACGGGCCTCACCCTGCAGGGCACGCTGCGACGCAGCGCGGATCCCGTCATCGCGGAGCGACTGCACCGCGCGGTCGAGGACCTCGACACCACCGTCCGGGAGATCCGCACCGCCATCTTCGACCTGCACGCCCCCTCCACGAGCAACAGCGGGCTGCGCCGCCGCCTGCTCGACACGGCCGCCGAGGCCGCCACGGGAAGCGGGTTGTCGCCGTCGGTGCGGATCAACGGGGCCGTCGACACGCTGGTGCCGCCGGAGATCGGTGCCCACGCCGTCGCGGTCGTGCGCGAGGCCATCAGCAACGCGGTGCGCCACGCGCGCGCCCGCACGGTCACCCTCACCGTGGACGCGACGGACGACCTCGTCGTGGACGTCGTCGACGACGGTGTGGGCATCGACCCCGAGTCTGCCCGCAGCGGCCTGCGCAACCTCGAGGAGCGGGCCCGCGCCTGCGGCGGGCGCCTCGACGTGCGTCCCGAGGCCGTCGGTACCCGCCTGCACTGGCAGGTCCCCCTGTCCTGACCTTTCCGGGCCCTGAGACCCTGCCCGCCCGCCGGTGGCCGGAGGACCGTTGCGGGCATGAGCAGTACGCCGCAGGCCGACACCGACCCCGAGGTCGGCACGTTGATGTCGCGGCAGCTCGTGGCGATCGTGCCGGAGGCGACGACGATCGTCGCGCTGCGGCTGATGATCACCACCGGCGTGCGGCACCTTCCGGTCGTGGCGGACTCGCAGGTGCTCGGGGTGCTCACGGAGACAGACCTGCTGCACGCGCTCGGCGATCCCGGCGGGGACATGCGCCCCGTGGCCACCCTGGTCCGGACGGCCGTCGTCGTGTGCTCCGCCGACCGGCGCGGAGAGGCGGCCCGGCGGATGTACGAGGCGGGCGCCGATGCCGTGGTCGTCACCGAGGGCGGACACGACGACGTCGTCGGGCGGCTGGTCGGGATCGTCACCGCCACCGACGTGCTGCGCTCGCTCGCGGGAGGACACCGATGATCGTGGAACGGATCGAGCCCCGGACGGTGCAGGCGGCGATCGCGCTGGCGACGCGGGCTCCGTCGGTGCACAACACCCAACCCTGGAAGTGGCGGATCGGGCCGCGGTCGGTGCACCTGTACGCGGACCGGGACCGCTGGCTGCAGGCCACCGACCCCGAGGGCCGCGACCTCGTGATGAGCTGCGGCGCCGTCCTGCACCACCTGCGCGTGGCGCTGGCCGCCGCCGGGCTGCGGGCCACCGTCCACCGGTTGCCGAACCCGGCCGAACCCGACCACCTCGCCGCGGTGGAGCTCACGCCCGGGACCGCCGCCGACGCGGACTACGGGCTCGTGGCCGCACTCGAACGCCGCCACACCGATCGCCGCCCGTTCGCGTCGTGGCCGGTGCCGGACGCGGTCCTGGCGGAGCTGGTCGGGGTCGCCGCGGAGCAGGGCGCGGTGCTGCGCCCGGTCACCGAGGCGGCGGGCCGGTCGCGGTTGCTCGCCGCGATCACCGAGGCCGAGCGGATCCAGCGCGAGAGCACCGCCTACCGCACCGAGCTCGCCCTGTGGAGCGGGCGCCGGGCCGGGCCGGACGGCGTGCCCGCCGCCGCGGCCGACGATGCCGCCGCCGGGGTCCGCCGGTTCGACGGCGCGACGGGCGGGGGCGGTAGCGACGGCGCCGCGCTGCTGGTGCTCGGCACCGCGTCCGACGACCTCCTGTCCTGGCTGCGGGCCGGCGAGGCGACCAGCGCGGTGCTGCTGCAGGCGACGATCGCCGGGCTCGCGTCCTCGCCGCTGAGCCAGCCGCTGGAGGTGGGCGGCACCCGGATGGTGCTGCGGGACGACGTGCTCGGGGGGACGCTCTCGCCGCAGATGGTGCTGCGGGTGGGCTGGCCCTCGGGTACGGCGGGAGGGACGCGGCGGACGCCGCGCCGGCCCGTCGAGGAGACGATCGACGCCGGCGACGGGTGAGCCGCGCGGCGATCACCGCGAGCTGGCCGCCGGGGCAGTCGGTCAGGTCGCGGGCCGCGGCTGCGGGTGGCGTGGGTGGTGGTGGACGCGCGCCAGTGCCCGCAGCCGCGGCACGTCGCGGCCGAAGGACCAGGTCAGCAGGGTGAGCGCGACCGCAACCGCCGCCTCGGTCACCATGGCCGGGAGCAGGCCCGCGGCGGCGACCGTGAGCACGATCCCCTGGATCGCCGCGATCGCCTTCGCCACGTAGCTCGGCGGCAGCGTGCCGCGCAACCACGGCCACACGTACCCGGCGAGGACGAACACGTAACGCATCGCGCCGATCGCGAGCACCCACCAACCGGCGACGACCGCCACCTGCACGCTGAGCACCGCGATGAGGAAGGCGTCGACCTCCATGTCGAACCGGGCGCCCAGGGGCGAGGCCGTGCCGGTGCGCCGCGCGACCTGCCCGTCCACGGCGTCCAGCGCGAGCGCGACCGCCGCGAGCCCGACGATGGTCTTCACCGCGGGGCTGCCCGTCACGAGCCCGTCCGCGACGAGTGCCGTGACGCCGCCGACGAGCAGCGCCCTGGCGAGGGTCACGTGGTCCGCGGGGCCCGGCGCGATTCGACCGGCGCTGCGCAGGGCACGGGCCAGGAGCACGGCGAGGCACGCCCCGTAGATCATCCCGACCAGCGCGCCCGCGGGGCCCAGTCCGAGGCCCGCACCCAGGGCCGCCACGATCAGCGCGTGCGGGAGGCCCGCGGTCGCCCGCCGTGGCGGCCGCGCCGCCGTCCCACCGTCCGTGTGCCCCACGGTCGTACCCATGTACCTGAACACGGGTGGGCGCGCCGTACGGTTCGATCGGAGGTTGCCCGTGACCCACCCTGTGACCCACCCGTGATCCGCGGTGCAGAGGCGTTCTGGCTCGCCGAGCCGGGCCGCGGCGAGATCCGTCCCGAGCAGATCCCCGAGCCGGGCCCGGACGACGTCGTCGTCCGCATGCTCCACAGCGGGATCAGCCGGGGTACCGAGATGACGGTGTTCCGGGGCGGGGTGCCGGCCAACCAGCACGCCCTGATGCGCGCGCCCTTCCAGGAGGGCGGGTTCCCGGCCCCGGTGAAGTACGGCTATCTCGCCGTCGGCACCGTCGAGGAGGGGGCGCTGCGCGGGCGCACGGTGTTCTGCCTGCACCCGCACCAGACGCGGTTCACGGTGCCCGCGGCGGCCGTGACCCTCGTCCCCGAGGACGTCCCCGCGGAGCGGGCGATCCTCGCCGGGACGGTCGAGACGGCCGTCAACGCGCTCTGGGACGGCGCGCCGCTGGTCGGGGACCGGGTCGCCGTCGTGGGGGGCGGGATGGTCGGGTGCGCGGTCGCGGCGGTCCTCGCGGGCCTGCCGGGGGCGCGGGTCGAGCTGGTGGACACCGATCCGTCCCGCGCGGAGGTGGCGGACGCCCTGGGGGTCGGGTTCGCGTTGCCCGTGCAGGCGGCGGGGGACTGCGACCTGGTCGTGCACGCCAGCGCCACCGCCGCAGGACTCGCCCGGTCGCTCGAGCTGCTCGCCCCGGAGGGCGAGGTCGTGGAGCTGAGCTGGTACGGCGACCGCCCCGTCGCACTGCCGCTCGGGGAGGCGTTCCACTCCCGGCGGCTCACCGTGCGCTCCAGCCAGGTCGGTACGGTGTCGCCGAGGCGGGCGGGGCGCGGCCACGCCGGCCGGATGGCGGTGGCGATGCGGTTGCTCGCCGACGCACGCTTCGACGCGCTGGTCACGGGTACGTGCCGGTTCGTCGAGCTGCCGTCGGTGCTGCCCCGGATGATCTCGGGTGAACTCCCGGGGCTCTGCATCCGTGTGTCCTATGACGGCACGTGAGAAGGAGTCCGGGTGTTCAGCATCACCGTTCGCGATCACGTCATGGTGGCGCACAGCTTCCGTGGTGACGTCTTCGGACCGGCCCAGGCCCTGCACGGTGCCACGTTCGTGGTGGACGCCACCTTCCGGCGGGCCGAGCTGGACGCGGACAACATCGTCGTCGACATCGGGCTGGCCACCGAGGAGCTCTCGGCCGCCCTGGCGGACCTGAACTACCGCAACCTCGACGACCTGCCCGAGTTCGCCGGGATCAACACCTCCACCGAGTTCCTCGCGAAGGTGGTCGCGGACCGGCTCGCCGGGCGGGTGCACGCCGGCGCGCTCGGCGAGGGTGCGCGCGGCCTCGCGGGGATCACCGTGACGCTGCACGAGTCCCACGTCGCGTGGGCGAGCTACGAGCGTGCCCTGTGACCGTCCCCGCGGGTCGTGGCGACCCGGCGGACCCGCGGGGCCCGGTGCACGTCGTCCTGCCCGGTGACGTCGACGACCCCCGCCTGCCCAGCGGCGGCAACGTGTACGGGCTGCGGGTCTGCGCCGGCCTGCCCGCGGCCGGGCGGGCGGTGCACGCGCACCGGCTCGGCGGCGCGTGGCCCCGGCCGGACGCCGCGGGCCGCCACGCGCTGGCCCGCTGCCTCGAAGCCCTCCCCGCGGGCGCGGACGTGCTGCTGGACGGGCTGGTCGCGTGCGGGGTCCCCGAGGTCGTGGTGCCCGCGGCCGCGCGGCTGCGGATCACCGTGCTCGTGCACCTGCCGCTCGGCGACGAGTCCGGGCTGGATCCCGCGGCCGCCGCCGACCTCTCGGCCCGCGAGGGACGCGTGCTGCGCGCCGCCCGCGCCGTCGTCGCCACCAGCCCGCACACCGCGCGGCGCGTGCGGGCGCTGCACCGGGTGAGCGCCCACGTCGTCGCGCCCGGGGTGGCCGCGGCGGTGCCCACGCAGCCGTCCGAGGCCGGGTCGCGGCTGCTGTGCGTCGGCTCGATCACCCCCACGAAGGGCCAGGACGTGCTGGTGGAGGCGCTCGCGCGGATCGCGGACCGCGAGTGGACCTGCGAGCTCGTCGGCCCCACCGAGCGCGACCCCGAGCACGTCGAGCGGGTCCGGGGGCTGGTGCGGCGCCACGGCCTGGGCGGGCGGGTGCGGCTTCGCGGGCCGCGGACCGGTGCGGACCTCGACGCCGACTACGCCGCGGCGGACCTGCTCGTCGTCCCGTCGCGACGTGAGACCTACGGGATGGTCGTCACCGAGGCGCTGGCCCGCGCGATCCCCGTCCTGGCGGCCGGGGTGGACGGGCTGCCGGAGACGGTGCGCGGGGCCGGGCGAGTCGCGCCGGTCGCCCGGGTCGCGCCGGTTACGCCGGTTGCCGCGGTCGCCTCGGGCGTTCCGGTCGCGCCGGGCGTGCCGGTCGCGCCGGTTGCCCCGGGCGTTCCGGTCGCGCCGGTTGCCCCGGGCGCGCCGGTCGGGCCGGTTGCGCCGGCCGCCCCCGTTGCCCCCGTTGCCCCCGTCGCGCCGGGCGTGCCGGCCGCCGCGCCGGTCGTCCCGCATCCTCGCCGGGGCGGCACACCCCTCGCAGAGGATGCAGCGCCTGCGAGGCGTGGCGCGGCCCTGCGGGGCGTGCCGGTCCCGGGCGGTGCCGCGGGCCGACCGGCCGACCGTGCGGAGGGCGCCGTGCTGGCTGGGCCGTCCGCGCCGGCCGGGTCGTCCGTGCCGGTCGGGCTCCCCGGGCTCCCCGGGCTGTTGGTCGCGCCCGCCGCGGACATGCCCGCCGCGCTGGCCGCCGCGCTGTGCCGCTGGCTGGACGAGCCCGCGCTGCGCGAAGCCGCCCGGGCCACGGCCCGGTGGCGGCGACCCCGCCTCGCGGGCTGGGACGTCACCGCCGGCAGGCTCGCGGAGGTGCTCGCATGACGGGCGGGACGCCGACGCGGGGGGCGGCGGGTGTGGCGGCCGGGCCGCGGGAGCCGCTGGTGGCTGGCGTCGCGTCCGCCGGGGTGTTCTCCACCCCGCCCGCACCGGTGGTGGCTGGTGTCGCGTCCGCCGGGGTGTTCTCCGCCCCGCCCGCGCCGGTGGTGCCCGGCGTGGCCCCCGTCCCGCGCGCGCCTCGGGTGGCCTTCCTCACCGGTCGCCGACGCCGCCGACACGGCGGGGCCGCGCCGGCCCGCCGCCGGCTCCCGCACACCCTCCCGATCGGCCCGTCCGCCGCCACCCCCCGCGGCCCCCGGCACGCCGCGCCGACGCGGTCCCGAACTGCACCATCCGCACCATCCGCACCATCCGCACCATCCGCACCATCCGCACAGGGGGCCCCGCGACGAACCTCCCTCCGAACCACCCTGGGCAGCCGGCTGCCCGCCGCGGTGGCCCGGGTCCCGGCCCCCGTCCGCGCGCTGGCGCGCCCGCTGCTGGTGCTCGGCGCGCTCGCGCTGCTCGTGCACCACGTCGGTGCGGGTGCGGTGCTGGACGGGCTGCGCGGGATCGGCCCCGGCACGGTGCTCGCGGCCCTGGCCCTCGGCGCGGTGACGGTGGTCGCCAACGCCGCTCGCTGGTGCGTGATCGCGCGCCGGCTGGGTATCGCCCTCCCGCTGGGCACCGCCGTCGCGGACAGCTACCAGGCCGCGTTCCTCAACGCGACGCTGCCGGCGGGCGTGCTCGGTGACGTCCACCGGGCGGTGCACCACGGGCGTCGCGACGGGGGACGGGCAGTGCGCGCGGTCGTCCTGGACCGCCTGGCCGGCCACGTCGTGCTGGTGGCGGTCGGAGTCGCCGTCCTGCTCACCCATCCCGTCGCGGGCGGCCGGATTCCGGGCTGGACGGCCGCGCCGCTGATCGCGGGGGCCGTCCTCGTCGCGTACCCGCTGCGGCGTCCACTGGGCAGGCGGTTGCCCGCGATGCTCGGCGGTGCGGGGGCAGCCGTGCACCCGGGCGTGCTGGCGCTGTCGGCGACGGCACTCGCGGGGTATCTCGCGACGTTCGTCCTCGCGGCCCGGGCCGCCGGGGCGACCGCGCCGCTGCCGACGCTCGTGCCGCTGCTCCTGCTCGCGCTCGCGGCGATGGCGCTGCCGCTCACCGTCGGCGGCTGGGGCCCGCGGGAGGCCGTGGCGGCGGTGGCGTTCGGCGCCGCCGGGCTGGGCGCCGCCCAGGGGGTGACCACGGCCGTGGTGTACGGCCTGCTCGGGTTCGTCGCGGTCGCGCCGGGCCTGGTCGTGCTCGCGCTCAGAGGTACGCGGCGAAGGACCGCACCAGGCTCGCGAGCACCGCGCGTCCCTTCTCGGCCGAGGCGAGCGTCGGCCGTCCCACCACGCCGGAGGCGGTGTACGCCTGCAGCCCACGGCTCAGCAGGTGGCGCCGGTCGTCGGCGGTCTCGTCCTGCACCGGTGCTCTGACGAGGTGGGGATGGGTGTGCAGGAGGATCGACGTCTCCAGCTCCCCGGCGTGCATGTCGGAGAGGTGGGACGACTCCAGGCCCGCGTCGGCGCGCGCGGCGAGCCAGTCCTGTTCCTGCGGGAACAGCACCAGCGGCGGGCCCGTGACGCTCGCCTCCTGCACCACGTTGCCGAGCACGTAGTTGCCGCCGTGGCCGTTGACGAGCACCAGGGTGGGTATCCCCTGGTGCCGCACGGATGCTGCGACGTCGCGCACCACGGCGACCAGGGTGGTCGCCGAGATGCTCACCGTCCCCGCCCAGGCGGCATGCTCGTGGGAGCACGAGATCGTCACCGGTGGCAGGAGCAGCACCGGATGGGCGTTCGCGAGCTCGCGCGCGAGCACGGTGGCGACGAGGGTGTCGGTCACGAGCGGGAGGTGCGGGCCATGCTGCTCGTAGCTCCCGATCGGGAGCACGGCGACGGAGGCGCCGCGCTCGCGTACGTCGAGCGTGGTGTCGGTGGGCAGGAGATCCATCGGTCGGACCTTCTCACGGATCGGACGGACAGGGGACGCACATGCAGGAGGCGGTGACCGCCGGTCTGAAGGACGTGGCGGAGTCGGAGCTGGTGACGGCGCACGCGACGTTCCGGGCGGTCGCGTTCAGCGACGGGGGCCACGAGCATCTGGCGCTGGTGCACGGCGATCCCACGGGGCAGTCCGGGGTGCTCGTGCGGATGCACTCGGAGTGCCTGCAGGGCGACGTGTTCGGGGCGCTGCGCTGCGAGTGCGGGGCCCAGCTGCGCTCGGCCATGGACGCCATCGTCGCCGAGGGCACCGGCGTGCTGGTGTACCTGCGCGGGCACGAGGGCCGTGGGATCGGGCTGGTCGCGAAGACCCGCACGCACGTGCTGCAGGACACCCAGGGGCTGGACACGATCGACTCGGCCACGGCGCTGGGGCTCCCCGTCGACGTCAGGGACTTCGGCCCGGCCGCCCGCGTGCTCGCCCACCTGGGCATCGGGTCGGTGCGGCTGCTGTCGAACAACCCGGTCAAGGTGGACGCGCTGGAGTCGCACGGCATCGAGGTCGTGGGCCGGGTGCCGCTGCTGGAGCCGGTCAACCCCCACAACGTCCGCTACCTGCGGGCGAAGCGGGACCGCTTCGGGCACGATCTGCCGCATCTGGATCTCCCGGAGCCGCGGCCGGACACGGCGCTGCCGTGACGGCTCCTCCGCTGACGCGCCCGCCCTCGACCGGCGCGCCCGCCCGGCGGCGCCGCGGGGCCGTGGTGACGGTGCTCGCGGCGCTGTTCCTGGGCGGGATCGTGCTGCTGCCCTCCTCGGTGGAGCAGGTCAGCCCCGCGGCGTTCCTGCGGTTGCCGTTGGAGCTGGTGCTGGCCGGGGCACTGCTGATGGTCCTGCCGGGGCGGCTGCGCCGCATCGCGACGCTGGTGCTGGGCGTCACGTTGGGCCTGCTCCTCGTGCTGAAGCTGCTCGACCTCGGCTTCTCCACCGCGCTGGCCCGCCCGTTCGACCCGGTGCTGGACTGGCCGCTGTTCGCCGACGCGTTCCGGTTCGTCGACGGGGCGGCGGGGCGGGCAGCGGCCGTCGTGGCGGCCGTCGCGGTCGTGGCGCTCGCCGTGGCGGCACTCGCCGTCCCGGTGCGTGCGGTGCGGCGACTGGACGGGGCCGCGGCGCGTCACCCGGGCCGGGCCTGGCGCGGGTTCGCGGCGCTCGCCGTGGCGTGGGTGACCGCGATCCTGCTGGGGCTGCAGCTGGTGCCGGGCCTGCCGGTGGCCGACGACAGCACGACGGCGGCCGTGCGGGCCCGGGTCGCGCTCGCGCAGGAGCGGCTCGCGGACTCGGAGGCCTTCGCCGCCGAGCTGGCTACGGATCCGTTCCGGGGAACCCCGCCGGCGGGGCTGCTCGCCGGCCTGCGTGGCAAGGACGTCGTGTTCGCGGTGGTGGAGAGCTACGGCCGCAGTGCCGTGTCGTCCCCGCGCCTCACGATCGCCCCCGTCCTCGCCGAGGGCGACCGGGAGCTGGCCGCGGCGGGCTACGACGTCCGCAGCGGGTGGCTCACCTCGTCCACCTCGGGTGGGGGGAGCTGGCTCGCCCACGCCTCGCTGCTCTCGGGGGTGTGGGTCGACAACCAGCAGCGCTTCGACACCCTCCTCGCCTCGGACCGCCTCACCCTGGGCGCCGCGTTCCGGGCCGCGGGCTGGCACACGGTCGGAGTCATGCCGAACACGACCGAGCCGTGGCCGCAGGGCCAGGCGCTCTACGGCTACGACCGGCTCGCCACGGGCGCGGATCTCGGGTACGCGGGCCCGCCGTTCAGCTGGTCGGCGATGCCGGACCAGTTCACCCTCGCCGCGTTCCAGCGCACCGAGCGCGCGCGATCCGACCGGGCGCCGGTGTTCGCCGAGCTCGCACTCACCTCCAGCCACGCACCGTGGACGGCGGTGCCGCGACCCGTGCCGTGGGAGACCGTCGGCGACGGGTCGGTGTTCGACGGGACGTCGGTCTCGGACGACTCCGACACGCGGGTGATCTTCTCCCTCGACCCCGAGCAGGTGCGCGACGGCTACCGCAGCTCCGTCGCCTACTCGCTGGAGACGATCGTGTCCTGGGTGCAGACCTACGGCGACGACAACCTGGTGCTCGTGGTGCTCGGCGACCACGAGCCCACCCCGCTCGTCACCGGGGACGCCGCGAGCCGGGACGTCCCGATCTCGGTGATCACGCGGGACCGGGCGGTGCTGGACCGGATCGGCCCGTGGGGCTGGACCGCCGGGCTCGCCCCCGCGCCGGACGCCCCGGTCTGGCGGATGGACGCCTTCCGCGACCGGTTCCTGACTGCGTTCGGTGCGCCGTGAGCGCCGGTCTCGCCCGGGCCAGGGGGATCGCCCGCTCGCTCGCGATGTACCGGGCCATCCCCGGACGGCGGCGGCGGATGATCGGGTTCTACGCCCGGTTCCTCGGGCCCGGCGATCTCGCGTTCGACGTCGGTGCGCACGTCGGCAGCCGGGTGGGCGCGTGGCGCAAGCTCGGCGCGCGGGTGGTGGCGCTGGAACCCCAGCCGGACTGCCTGCGGGTACTGCGGCTGCTGCACGGACGCGACGGCGGGGTCGTCATCGACCCGCGGGCGGTGGGCGCGGCCCCGGGCCGGGCCACCCTGGGGATGTCCAGCGCGAACCCCACCGTGTCGTCGATGTCGACGGAGTGGATCGAGTCGGTCACCGCGGCGGACTCCCGGTTCTCCACCGTGCGGTGGGACCGGTCGATCGACGTCGAGATCACGACGCTGGACGCGCTCATCGCCGAGCACGGCGAGCCCGCCTTCTGCAAGATCGACGTCGAGGGTTTCGAGGCGGACGTTCTCGCGGGGCTCTCGCGGCCGCTGCGCGCGCTCTCGTTCGAGTACCTGCCGTTCGCCCATGACGCGGCGCTCGCCGCGCTGGAGCAGGTGGCGCGGCTCGGGGAGTACCGGTTCACGTACTCGCCGGTGGAGACGATGCGGTTCGCCTCGGACCGCTGGCTCACCCGCGCCGAGCTGCTCGCCCTGCTGGAGCGCCACCGCCCGCTCGGGCGGTCGGGGGACGTGTACGCCCGGCGCGCGTAGCGCTCGCGCGGGCCGGGCGGGGCCGCCCCGCGCGTCCCTGGAGCCCCGCGAACGGCCGAAAGTCACGCCAGCGGGGTCTGGAGCCGGGTGGACCCCGCTGGTGTTCATCTCGCGGGTCGTGACCCCGGCGCGCCCCGGCTCGCTGCCCGGTCGGCCCGGCTCGCTGCCCGGTCGGCCCGGCTCG
>JBFWRR010000019.1:55264-70829 GCA_050248815.1 Pseudonocardia sp.
CCCGGCTCGCTGCCCGGTCGGCCCGGCTCGCTGCCCGGTCGGCCCGGCTCGTCCGGAGGCCGGCTTGCCGTCCCGGCTCGGCTCGCCCGTCGCGCTGCCGTCCGTGCGCCCCCGCGAACGGAGACGGACACCAGCGCTGTCCGCCGGCCGCCAGGCAACGCTGGTGTCAATCTCACCCGGGGCCGGGCCTGGTCGCAGCGGTGGGGATCGCCCGCCCCGGTCGCCCGGCGCGGGCCTGGCCCGCTGCCCGTCCTGCGCCCGCGAACGGCCGAGATGGACATGAGCGGGGTGTGAGGCCGCGTTGACCCCGCTGACGACCGTCTCGGGCGCAGCGCCGCACGACCGATGCGATCCGCAGAGCACCCCGGCGGCCGATGCGGTCCGGAGAGCGCCCCGTCCGGCCCGGGGTGGCCCGGCGGTCGCAGCGCCGGGCCCCGGGGGCATGCGGCCCGGGTCGCCTCAGCCCGCGGTCGCGAAGGCGTGCGCTGCCGCCGCGATCCCGGCGACCACGTCCAGCTCCGCGGCGTCGCGCGGCCCCGGCACGAGCACCGTCCCGCGGGGCAGCCGCAGCCCCGCCAACGGGTGCGGCACCGCCCAGCCCTTCACGATCGCGTCGTAGACATGCGCATCGGGCAGCACCACGTGCAGGCTCGCGTCGGGGGCCGGGTGCTGGTGGGCGAACTCGCCGTCCTCCGCGAGCAGGAACGCCTCGTCCGGGCCGGACGTGGCGGCCCGGTCCAGCAGCAGCGATCGGGTGCCGGCAGGCCCGATGCGGGCGGGCTTGGTCAGCACGCCGTCCAACGCGACGAGCCGCTCCCAGACGGCGTCGTGCAGCGATTGCGGCCCGTACTGGTCGAGCTGCTGCTGCGGGATCCGGGTCGAGCACTCCGGAGCCGGGCCGCTGCGCCGCGGCAGCGGGCCGCGCAGCGACGGCCAGCGGGGCTCGTCGCCGTCGGGCAGCGGGTTCTCGCCGCGGGCACGAAGGAAGTCCAGCCGGTCCGCGAGCCACGTCCCCACCCCGCCCACGACCGACCCGGCGAGCTGCGCCCCGCCGGGCACCCGCTCCGCCCACAGCGGGGCGCCGCTCTCGCGGGCGAGCCACGTCCACGTGCGGTCGAGCCGGTCGGCGGGGGTGCGCGGGTCCTCGGTGGCGTGCGCCAGGAAGACGGGTATGCCGGACAGGTGTCCGCGCTGCCGTGGCGGGGGATCGGGCAGCGCCCCGTAGAGCAGGATGGCGCCGGAGAACCGTTCCGGCGCGGCCGCCATCAGCGCGCCCGCGAGCGTCACCCCGTCCCGGAAGGCGAGCAGCAGCACCGGCCGTTCCGGGTCGCCCATGCCGTCCAGCCAGGACAGCACCCAGCGGCACGTGGCGGCGAGATCGTCCGGATCGGGCGGGCCCTCGCGCCACCAGCGGAAACCCTTGCCGTGCTGGATGGGGCCGCGCAGCGACGCGTACGCCACCGGCCCGTGCGGCAGCCAGGGGGAGATCTCGATCAGCGAGTGCTCGCTCGTGCCGTTGCCGTGCAGCAGCACCACCAGCGGTGCCGACGGGTGCGTGGTGCCCCAGCTCGCCACCATCGGCTCGTCGCCGGGGCCGCACAGGGCCGGGTCGCGCAGGTCCACCGCAGCTCCCTCCGCCGACGCAGCCCGGAGGCCAGGCCCGAGCCGGCCCCCGAGCGCACCGTAGAGGTCGCGGCGCCGCGCCCGGATCTCAGATCGAGACGGCGAGCATGCTCACTCCCGGAGCACGTGGTCGAACTCGCCGTTGCGGACGCCGTCGAAGAAGGCCTCGATCTCGACCCGGCTGTAGTACAGGTGGACGTCGGGATCCTGCGAATGGCGCATGGCGATCCGGTCGCCGATCACGGCGAGCGCCGGTGAGCGCCGCCTCGACGGCGCGGCGTGAACCGTCGCCCCGCCGCCCGCCTCATCGCGGGTCGGTGAACGCGGCCGCGAGCAGCTCCGCGGCGGGCATCCGGGCCGCTTCGGCCGCCGGCCGGGTGAGGAAGCACTCCGCGTGGTACCAGCCGTCGGCTTCCTGACCTGCGGGGTCGAGCCCGCGCAGCTCGACGTCGTGGATCGCCGCGTCGCGCTCCTCGCGGTCCGCGAACCGGCGCTGGCGGAAGGTGCCGGGCAGCTTCTCGGTGACGAGGCCGTGGCGTTCGAGCGTGGCGGCGATGGGGCCGTAGTCGAACACCCGCAGCACGAACACCGCGAGCCACAGCTCCTCGGGACGCGGCAGCACCCGCAGGATGCGCTCGATCGTCCGCTCGCCGACGTAGCCGATTCCGCCGGTCGAGATGACCAGCCCGACGTCGTGCAGCCCGGCGGTGAGCTGCGGCGACGGCTCGTCCTGCTCCAGGTCCTCGGCCCAGCCCGCGGCCAGCAGGCCGGTGCGCACCGCATAGGCGATCGCCGGAGCCGAGGCGTCCAGGCCCACCACCCGCGGGGCGGGGCGGCGGCGCCGGGCGGAGTAGAACGCCTCGTCCACCGTGGCCAGCGTGGGTGTCGGCAGGTCGTCGAGGCGGGCGTAGTGCTCGGCGACCCGCTCCCACCCGACGTCGTGGCGCAGCAGCGCGGCGTTGATGCCGTAGGAGCAGCACAGGTCCAGCACGGCGGCCGGGCGCGCGGCTGCCACGACGGCCTCGACGACGGGGGTCGCAAGCTGGGGGATCCGGTAGTCCAGCGGCCGCAGGGTGGCGTAGTAGGCCCGTGGATCGGGCTGCACGTAGATCTCGGAGAAGTCGGCCTTCCGGGTTCCGATCAGTGCACCGTCATCGAGCATGCGGTCCCCTTCCGCCCGCGGCGCCGCGGGTCGGCCCCCGATCATTCCCGAATCTCGGCGGCCAGCAACTCGGAGATCTCCGCGATCGCGTCGCGCAGATGCCGCGCGAAGTCGTGCATGCGATCCGCGACGGCCGCCGGAGTGCTCAGGTAGAGATCGAAGCGGGTGGGCATGAGCGCGTAGCCGATCCCGATGCACCGCGCGCTCGTGGAGCCGAATCCGAAGTACTGCACGTTCGGCGAGGGGACGGCGCTGGTCGACAGGTAGTCGTCGCGCATGATCGTCCAGCCGGGGGAGTCGTAGAGCCCGATCGGCTCGGTGGCGCCCAGTTCGGTGCCGCGGCGGCGCTGGATCAGCTGCAGCTCCCACAGGTGCTGCTCGGGCGCGTCGCCCGCCTGGCACTGCCTCGCCCGCGCGACGTGGGCGTCGGCGGCGGCCCGGAACGCGGCGCGTCGCGCGTCGTCGGTGGCGGCGGGGTCGTCCCAGGTCTGTACGAACCGGACGATCTCCGGGGTGACGACGCGCATCGCCTCGGTGCGGCCGTGGTGGAAGCGGCGGGTGGCGATCGACTCGTAGGTCGCGCCGGTGAGCCCCTTCGACCGCCGGTGCGCGAGCTGGAAGGCGGTTTGGGCGAACGCGTCCGGCGAGCACCGCAGCGCCTTCGCGTCCTCGGCCGTGAAGCCCTCGATCGAGAGCGTGGTGGTGGCGGTGGCCGCGGCGTACTCCGCGAAGGCCGTGCCCGCCGCGGCGACGTCGGCGCGCAGCGCGTCGTCGAGGGTCCAGACGAGCTCGACGGCGTGCGGCACGCCCTGGGCGCGGGCGCCCGACCGCTGCGCATGCACGGCCCCCGTGGTGGCGAGCAGGAAGTCGATGAAACCGACCACGGTGGTGCCGTCCAGCTTGCAGTGCTCGCCGTTGAAGCCCGCGGTGCCGTCGGGGAAGACGACGAGTGTCGTGGCCTTGTCGAACCACCGGTCGGCGCTGTCGCCGTGCAGGAGCCGGTCGCAGGCCGCGAGCACGTCCGCGGGGGCGACGTCCTCCAGGCTCACGCAGAACAGCGCACGCTCGACGACGTCGAGCAGCTCCGCGTTGGCGCCGAGCTCCGCCAGCCGGGCCCGGCTCGTGGCCCACTCCGCCCGGGCCTTCGTCGTCAGATGCCCGACGGACGTGCCCGCCTCGGCGGGCGGGGTCGTGTCGACGATCTGCTGCAGTGCCGCCTCGATCTCGGCCAGGGCGTGCGGCGTGCCGTCGGGCCCGACGACGTCCAGCCGGAACATCCGTCCCCGCCGGAACACGACCACGTGCCGTTCGGTCGACGGGCCGGGGTGCTCGGCGCTGTACGGGGTGCGTGCGGTGTCGATCTCGACGCCGGGGATGCGGGTGGCCGAGAACAGGTAGCGGTTCTGCTCCATCGACAGCGGCACGCCGCGCTGGGTGTCCGGCGGCAGCTCCTCGCGGTCCACGAGGCCCTTGAAGTGCAGGGCCCCCGCGACCAGGCTCGCGGCCCGCGCGACCTGTCCTTCGGTCGAGGGCCGGAACAGGAAGAAGAAGTTGGCGTTGAGCGCGATGCGGTCGCGGCGGCCGAGGTAGCGGTAGGGCCAGAACGCGTCGAGCCAGCTGTGCGCGGTCGTGTCGTACTCCTCGAGCGCGCGGTGCAGGACCCGCGCGGGACCATCCGGCTTGAGGAACTCCGCGACGGCGGTCCCGGTGGCGGCCAGTTCGTCCACCGTGAGCAGCGGGGCGCACCAGTCCAGGAACCGGGCGCACGAGTCCTCGAGGGTGGGCAGGGGCACGCGGGGCAGCGCGTCCTCGTTGCCGAAGGTGCGGGTGGAGATCGGGGTCACGTCGAGCCTTCCGGTCAGCCTTGACTGTCAGCGTTGCCGGCGGAGCCTAGATGAGCAGGCCGTCGACGCGCGCCGCCGCGGCCGTGTCCGCGGCCAGGTGGGCGGGGGTGACGCGCCCGAACAGCTGCCGCGTGCGCGCGACCGTGCCGATGACGTCCGGCCGCTCGCTGTAGGCGAAGATCGCCGTGTGCCGGGCGCTGGCGCCGGTCACGTCCGTGACCCGGTGCAACGAGTACCGGCCCGCGAAGAGCTGCAGGTCACCCGGGCGCAGCGTCAGCCTGCGCACGAGCCGGGTGTCGCCGTCGAGGACCCCGCGGACGTCGTCGAGGTTCTCCGCGCCGGGCGAGCGGATGGCCGGGCAGTACTCGAAGACGCCGCCGCCGTCCGGGCTGCGGGTGAGCAGGCTGACCGTGAACTCGTTGGTGTCGAAATGCCACGGGTGTCCCCGGCCCGGCGCCACGACGTTGAGCGTCAGGCCGGAGAGCGGATCGG
Source organism: Pseudonocardia sp. (assembly GCA_050248815.1). Taxonomy (GTDB): domain Bacteria; phylum Actinomycetota; class Actinomycetes; order Mycobacteriales; family Pseudonocardiaceae; genus Pseudonocardia. The sequence goes on from JBFWRR010000019.1 coordinate 60,386, forward strand.
CCAGCGGGTGCACCGCGGGCAGGCCGAAGCAGGCCGCGACGAACCGCTGGAGGCCCGTGCTCGTGTAGAGCCGCTGGATCAGCGCGTCCGCCGGGATGCGGTCGCGGGCGACGAACGCGTTGCCGCGACCGGTCGTCCGGTGCGCCGGGTGGTCCGCGGGGAGCGAGGGGTCGGGCGCGGTGTTGTAGACGTTGACGGTCTCCACGTCGTGGTAGGCGTGCGGGGCGGCCTCCTCGCCCTCCGTGCGCAGCCGGTCGAGCAGGCCCGGGCGGACGAGGTCGGGCAGCACGGCGCAGCCGGTCTCGGCCAGTCGGGCACGCACGGCGCGCAGGAGGTCGCGGTGGGCGGGATCGGACGGGTCGGTGAGCGGGTAGCGGTCGGTGTCGACGATCTCGTCCAGCGCGGACGGGCGGGACTCCGTGGTGCTGCGCATGCCCCCATCACAGCCGTCCGCCGCGTCCGGGGCCACCGACGAAAGGACAGGGTCGTGCCGGTCGGGGGTCGGACGCGCGGCCTGCGGGTGTCACCTGCAGGCCGCGCGCGGGGTTCAGAACCAGACTTTTCGACCGGCGACCGGGCGGCCGATCTGGCCCAGGATGAGCAGCACGACACCGATGACGATCAGGATGATCCCCAGTGTCGACAGGATGCTGATGCCCAGGAAGTACCCGAGCAACCACAGGATGATGCCCAATACGATCATGCTGCCCCCTTCGGGTGACAAAGCGGCGGACGTTCTCGGACGTCCGGTTCCGCTCAGTACCCGATTGGTTGCGGCGTCAAACGATCAGGCGATGATCTCCGGGTCGCCGTCCAGGGGGAGCAGCTCCGGTCGCTTCGGCAGGTAGCCGTCACCCGTCTGGCGTCCGCGCAGCGTCCGGTGCACGTGCGGCATCACGAACTCCCGCATCCAGCGCACGTCCTCCTGCAGCTGTGCCCGCCACGTGCCCGGCTCCGCGGCGGGCAGCGGCGCGCGCCAGTCCTCCGCCACGGGCTCGCCGAGCACCTCCAGCACCCGCAACGCCACCCGCCGGTGCGCGTCCGAGGTGAGGTGCAGCCGGTCGCGGCCCCACGCCCGCGGATCGGCGAGCACCGACATCCCCCACAGGTCCACGACGGTGCCGCCGTGGCGCTCGGCGCTGGCCCGCATCATCTCGTTGTAGCAGGCCACGCGCCCGCGCAGCCTACGGATCAGCGGGTGCATCCGGCCCAGGTCGAAGCCCGTGAACACCACGACCGTCGCGCCGGTGGCCGTCACCCGCTCCAGCGCGGCGTCGAACCGGCAGGCCAGGTCGTCGACGTCGCAGGTCAGCTTGATGATGTCGTTGCCGCCCGCGCAGAACGAGAGCAGCGCGGGGCGCAGGCGCTCCGCGATCGGGACCTGGTCGGCCACGATCTGGTCGAGCAGCTTGCCGCGCACGGCGAGGTTCGCGTACCGGAACCCGCGCCGACCCGCTCCGATGTGCTCCGCGACCCGGTCCGCCCAGCCCCGGGGCGTGCCGTCGGGACGCCAGTCGTCGAGACCCTCGGTGAAGCTGTCGCCGATCGCCACGAAAGAGTCCCAGCCGGTCCTGCGCCTCTCGTTCATCCGACATCAACCCTCCCGTCACGTGTTGATCGGTTCAGGATCACCCAGGATCGGCCCGGCCCGCCACCGGCCGTCGGGGTTAATAGGGCACCCTTGGTTCGTGGCCCCGAGCGACCCCGCCCCCCGCGCCGAACCCGCCGTGGGTGGCCCGTCACTGCGCGAGGTCCTCGGTGGCCGGGGCGGCGCCGTGGACGCGTCCGTCCCGGTCGTCGTCTTCGTCATCGCCTGGCTCGTCGCCGAGGCGGTGGCCACCCCGCTCGCGGTCGCGTGGGCCGCCGGGGCGGCGCTGGCGTCCGGGATCGTCGTCGCCGGCTTCCGGTTCGTGCGCGGCGAGCGCCCGCGCGCGGTGCTGCTGGGCCTGCTCGGCGTCGTCGCCGCGGCGGGCGTCGCGCTCTGGACGGGTCGGGCGGTCGACTTCTTCCTGCTGCAGATGGTCGGCAACGCCGCGAGTGCGCTGGTCTGGGCGGTGTCGATCGTCGTGCGGTGGCCGCTGCTCGGCGTCGTCGTCGGCACGGTGCTGGGGCAGCGCGCACGGTGGCGCCGCGACCCGGCCCTGTTGCGTGCCTACCAGCGGGCCAGCTGGGTGTGGGTCGCCCAGTACCTCGTCCGGCTCGCGGTGTTCATTCCCCTCTATCTGGCCGGGGCCGTCGTCGCCCTGGGGGTGGCCCGGGTCGCGCTGACCGCGCCGCTGGTCTTCGCGTGTGTCGTCGTGTCGTGGTGGGTGCTGCGGGCGGCGCTCCCCGCGGGCCATCCGGGTCTGCGGCATCCTCAGGGGTGAGTGCGGCCACTGTCCGTGATCGTCAGAAACGATCCAGGGCACCGGACCGCTATACCAGTTGGAAGCGACACCACGATCGGACTGCACCAGGAGCCATGCCCGACAACCCGCGCACCCCCGACCCCGTCACCCCGGCCGCACCCGAGGAGGCGGCCTCCGCCGCGTCGCGGTCCGGGTCCACGGACGGGCCGGTGCCGCAGCAGCGGGCGGCGGGGTCCGAAGTGCCCACGGTGGTCCACGCCCCGGTGATCCCCGCCCCCGCGGCGCCACCCGGGAGCCCCTACCGGCCGGCGCCGGGCGTGGGATCCCGGATGCCCGGTGCCGCCGGCGGTGCGGCGCCCGGTACCGCCGGTGCTCCGGCGCCCGGTACCCCGGCTTTCGGTGCGCCCGCCCCGGCGCCCGGCGCCCCGGCCGCGGCGCGGCCCGTGCCCGGCCGGTTCGCACCCGCAGCGCGATCCGTCCCGGGCCCGCCCCCCGGCCGTCCCGCGCCCGCCCGCCCCGCCACGACACCCTTCCCGAACCGGCAGGCCACGGCCGCGTTCCCGAACCGGCGGGTCACCTCGCCGGTGCCGAACCGGCCGGCAGGCGGCACCCGACCGGCCACCGCCGCCGGCCCGACGACCGCGGCGGCCACCGCCACCGACACCGACCCGGCGGCCGCGAAGGCCCCGGACCTCAGCGTCAACAAGGTCATCGCCGGCGCCGGGGCCGCGGCCACCAGCGCCGTCGTCGGCTCCTACCTCGGCGCGGTCGGCACCGTCATGGCCGCGGCGCTCGGGTCCGTCGTCAGCATGGTCGGCGCGGCGGTGTACCAGCGCTACCTGGACCGCACCCGCGACACCGTCAAGGCCAGGATCCGCCTGCCCGGCAGCGGGACCGTCGAGGTCGACGAGCCCGTCGCGATCCCGGCGGCCCGCACGCCCGCCGACGGCGCGCCGCCCACCGAGCTGCTGGTCGCCCCGGCAGGCGGCGGGGGCGGTGCGGGGCGCGCCGCGGTGTCGCCGCTCGCGGCGCCGCCCACCCGGCGGCGGCCCGTGTTCACGGTCGCCGCGGGGGTCGTGCTCGCGTTCGTGATCGGGATGCTGGTCGTCACCGGCGTCGAATGGGTGAAGGGATCGCCGCTCTCGCGCGGCGACACCGGCAGCGGCACGTCCGTCGGCCGGGTCCTGGGCGGCGATACCGCCACGAGCGCCGAGCCCTCCGCCACCGACGACGAGGACGGCGACATCAGCGGCTCCTCGGACGAGTCCCGCGACGGCTCCGCGACGTCGCAACGGTCCGGCACGACCTCGACGCGCGAGCCGTTCGTCACGGCCGAGCCGGCGCCCCCGACGCCCGGGGCCACGACACGTCCGAACCCGTCGACGAGCGCGACCCCGTCGAGCCCGCCGTCGTCCACCACGGTGCTGCCCCGCGGGGACTCCGGTCAGGGCTCGACCGAGTAGGCGGCCGCGCAGGCGCGCGGCGTCACGGCAACCGTGCGCGCAGCGCCTCCGCCGCCGCCCGGGGGTCCTCCGCCTCCGTGATCACCCGCACGACGACGATCCGCTCCGCCCCCGCGGCGAGGACCTCGTCCAGGTGGGAGTGGTCGATCCCGCCGATCGCGAACCACGGCCGCGCCGGACGCCGGGCGGCGACCGTGCGCACCAGGTCGAGCCCCGGCGCCGGACGGCCCGGCTTCGTGGGGGTGGGCCAGACCGGTCCGGCGCAGAAGTAGTCGACGCCGGGCTCGTCGGCCGCCGCCGCGGTCTCGGCGGCGCTGTGCGCGGAGCGCCCGACCACCATCTCGTCCCCGACGATCCGGCGGGCCCAGCTCACCGGGAGGTCGTCCTGTCCCAGGTGCAGCACGTCCGCACCCGCGGCGAGCGCGAGGTCCGCCCGGTCGTTGACGGCCAGGAGCGCCCCGTGCCGCGCGGCGGCCTCGGCCAGCACTTCCAGTGCGGCCAGCTCCGCACGCGCCTCCAGGGGTCCGTCGGGGCCCTTCTCGCGCAGCTGGATGACGTCCACGCCGCCGGCGAGGGCGGCGTCGGCGAACTCGGCGAGATCGCCGCGGTCGCACCGGGCCCCGGTGCACAGGTAGAGGCGGGCGTCGTCCAGCCGCGCGCGCAGGGCGGCTCCGTCGAGTCCGGGCACGGTCCCATCCTGCCGTGCCGGGCGTAGGGTGGACCGCAGGTGACGCACGGGAGCCCGGTGACCGGGCTGAGAGGGGATCGCGGGATCCCGACCGTCGAACCTGATCCGGGTCATGCCGGCGCAGGGAGCGAGTGGGTGTTCATGGACAGGGTGCTGGTCCTCGGGGCCGGGGTGACCGGGTTGAGCTGCGCCTGGCGCGTGGCCCGCCACGCCCGGGTGACGATGCTGGACCCGGCGCCGGGCTCCGGCTCGTCGTGGGTCGCGGGCGGGATGCTCGCGCCGGTGACCGAGGCATGGCCGGGGGAGGAGCCGTTGCTGGACCTCGGGCTCGCCTCGCTGGAACGCTGGCCGGGGTTCGCCGCGGAGCTCGATGCGATCGTCGACGACGGGGCGGGGCTGCGCACGGAGGGCACGGTCGTCGCCGCGACGGGCGCGGGGGACCGCGCCGAGCTGGACGCCGTGGCCGGGCATCTCGAACGGCTCGGCCGCCCCGTCGAGCGGCTCACCGGCCGCGAGCTGCGCCGTCTCGAGCCCGCCCTGGGCCCGGACGTTCGTGGGGGGCTCTCGGTACCGGGCGACCTCGCGGTGGACAACCGGATGCTGCTCGCGGCGCTGCGCCGGGCCGTCGACGCCGCCGGCGTGACGATCGACCGGCGCGCGGTCGCGGAGGTCCGTGACGACGGCACCCGCGTCGTCGGCGTCCGGCTCACCGACGGCACGGAGCTCGCCGCGGACGCGGTCGTCGTCGCGACGGGCGCGCACTCGGCCGCCCTGCACCCCGCGCTGCACGGCCTGGTGCGGCCGGTGAAGGGCGAGATCCTGCGGCTCGCGCACCGCCCCGGGGCGCTCCCGCCGCCGTCGCGCACGGTCCGCGCGCTGGTGGACGGGCGGCCGGTGTACCTCGTGCCCCGCGGCGGCGGCGGGCTCGTCCTCGGGGCCACGCAGTACGAGGCGGGTTTCGACACCGCGCCCGCGGTCGGCGGCGTCCGGGACCTGCTGCGCGACGCCGAGCGCATCGTTCCGGGCATCGCGGAGTTCGCGCTGTCGGAGGTGGCGGCGGGCCTGCGCCCCGGGAGCCCGGACAACCTGCCGCTGGTCGGCCGCATCGGTCCCGAGGGGTTGCTCGCGGCCACCGGGCACGGCCGCAACGGCATCCTGCTCGCACCCGTCACGGCCGACACCGTGACGGCACTGCTGCGGGGCCGACCCGTCCCGGACGTCGCCCGCGCCGCGGACCCGACCCGGTTGCGACCCCGCGAACGGCACGTACGGGAAGACCTATCGCCCGAACGTGCCGTTCGCGCGGGTGAGGAGGAGGTGACCCGTGCACGTGTGGATCAACGGTGAGGGCCGCGAGCTGCCCGACGCCGCCACGGTCGCGGACGCGTTGGACGCCCTCGGCGCGCCCCGCACCGGCGTGGCCGTCGCGGTGGACGGGGCGGTCGTGCCCCGGGCCGCGTGGCCGGAGCAGGTGCTGGCGGAGGACGCGCGGGTCGAGGTCCTGACGGCGGTTCAAGGAGGGTGACCGGTGATGATCACTGACGAGCTGGTGATCGGCGGCCGCAAGCTCGGCTCCCGGCTGATCATGGGCACGGGCGGCGCGGCGAACCTGGAGATCCTGGAGCGCGCGCTCGTCGCGTCCGCCACGCAGCTCACGACGGTGGCGATGCGCCGCATCGATGCCACCACCGGCACCGGTGTGCTGGACCTGCTGCGCCACCTGGAGATCGAGATCCTGCCCAACACCGCCGGCTGCCGCACCGCCGCCGAGGCCGTCCTGACCGCCCGGCTGGCCCGCGAGGCGCTGGAGACGGAGCTGGTCAAGCTGGAGGTGATCGCCGACGAGCGCACCCTGCTGCCCGATCCCGTCGAGCTCCTGGACGCCGCCGAGCAGCTCGTCGACGACGGGTTCACCGTGCTGCCCTACACCAACGACGACCCGGTGCTCGCCCGCCGCCTCGAGCAGCTCGGGTGCGCGGCCGTCATGCCGCTGGGCTCGCCGATCGGCACCGGCCTGGGCATCCGCAACCCGCACAACATCGCGATGATCGTCGAGGCCGCGGGCGTACCGGTCGTGCTGGACGCCGGCATCGGCACCGCCTCGGAGGCGGCGCAGGCGATGGAGCTGGGTTGCGACGCCGTCCTGCTCGCCACGGCGGTCACCCGCGCGGCCGACCCCGAGCGGATGGCGCATGCCATGCGGCTGGGCGTGGAGGCCGGTCGCGCGGCGCGCCTGGCCGGTCGGATCCCGCGCCGCTACTGGGCGCAGGCGTCGAGCCCGGACGTCGACGTCTGAGGCCCAGCGGTGGGCAGGCGGGTCGCTCTCGACGGGCCGCAGCCGGGTCGGCCGTGCCCGCCCCTCCCGACGCGCATCGCCCGCCGTCCCCCGATAGCGTGACCCGACCCACCGACCTCTGGAGGGCGGATGACGGACGACACCGGCACCGGATTCCCCGACCGGCGCCACATCGACCTCGCACGCGACCCCGAGCCCGGCGTGCCGAACCACGCTGCGGAGGAGGGCGCGCCCCTGCACCCGCTGATCGACCTGTCCCGCGATCCCACACCCGGCGTGCCCGACCACGCGCTGCCCGAGGAGCACGATCCGGACGAGGACCTGGAGGATCCGGACGAGTTCGCCGACCGGTAGTCCGGTCAGGCGCCCGCTGGCAGCGGCTCGGCGCGCGCGACCGTGGTCCGCAGCGGCACCTCCGGGATCAGCAGCACCGCGGCGAGCGTCATCAGGGAGGCCGCGGCGGCGACGAGGAACACCAACCCGAACGAGTCGCCGTAGGCCGTCTGCACCAGGGCCGCGGTGGCCGGATCGAGCCCACCCGGGTCCGTCGTCGACGGCCCGTCCGGGCCGAGCAGCGCCCCGACGCGGTGGCCGAGCACGACCCCGAGCACCGTCACCCCGGCGGTGCCGCCGAGCGAGCGGACGAACGCGACCAGCGCGCTCGCGACGCCGACCTCGGTGATGTCGACGGTGTTCTGGACGGCCAGCACGAGGTTCTGCATGGTCATCCCGGCGCCGATGCCGAGGATCGCGAGGTAGCCGCCGATGAGCCCGACGGGCGTCGCGTGATCGATTGTCGCGAGCAGGGCGAGCCCGGTGGTGGTGAGCGCCGCGCCGGTGACGAGGTAGCCCTTCCAGCGCCCGGAGCGGCTGATGAGCTGTCCGGAGACGGTGGAGGCGAGCATCAGGCCGGTGACCAGCGGCAGGGTGAGCAGGCCGGCGGTGGTGGGTGAGAAGCCGCGGGCGACCTGGAAGTACTGCCCGAGGAAGACGGTGCCGCCGAAGAGCACCAGGCCGACGGCGACGCTGCCCAGGGCGGCCAGCACGACGGTGCGGTCGCGGAACAGCCACAGGGGCAGCACGGGCTCGGCGGCGCGGGTCTCGACCACGAGCGCGAGGGCGAGGGCGGCGAGCCCGGCCCCGGCGAGCAGCAGCGACGTGCCGGAGAGCCACTCGAACTGGTGGCCCGCGAGCGAGATCCAGACGAGCAGGGCGGAGATGCCGCCGGTGAGCAGTGTGGCGCCGGCGAGGTCGAGCGGCACCCGGTCGCCCGCGGGGCGCAGGGTGGGCACGCGCAGCGTCCGCTGCAGGACGACGAGGGAGACGAGCCCGATCGGGACACCCACGAAGAAACACCACCGCCAACCGAGCCCCGGCGTGTCGACGAGCAGGCCGCCGACCAGCGGCCCGGAGACCATCGCGGTGGCGAACACCGCCCCGAGGTAGCCGGAGTAGCGCCCGCGCTCGCGCGGCGGGATGAGCGCTGCGACGACGACCATCGTGAGCGCCTGCAGGCCGCCCGCGCCGATGCCCTGGACTGCCCGCCAGGCGATGAGCTCGCCCATGGAGCCCGCGAGGCCGGCGAGCACCGACCCGACCACGAAGATCGAGATCGCGATCTGGACGAGCAGTTTCTTGGAGTGCAGGTCGGCGAGCTTGCCCCACAGCGGCGTGGTGGCGGTGGTGGTGAGCAGCGTGGCGGTGACGACCCAGGTGTAGGCGGTCTGCGTGCCGCGCAGGTCCGCCACGATCGTCGGCAGCGCGTTCGCGACGATCGTGGACGACAGGATCGAGACGAACATGGCCAGCAGGAGCCCGGAGAGGGCTTCGAGCACCTCGCGGCGGGGCCGGATCTCGGGTCGGGCCACGGCGGGGAGCGGCGGTGCGCCTGCGACGGCGGTCATGGGCGGGTACCTCTCGGACGTACACGGTGGTTGTACTGTGCAACCATATGTCTGATGGTTGTATTGCACAACTAGATGAACGTCACCCCGGGAGGTCCCGGGCCAGCCGCGCGAGCCCGTCCGCGAGGGCCGCGATGTCCCCCTCGGGCCACGCGGCCAGCCGCTCCCGCCACACCGCCCGCCGCTCGCGCGTCACCGCCGCGAGCCGTTGCGCCCCGGAGTCGGTGAGTTCCAGCCGGAACGCCCGCCGGTCCTGCGGGTCCGGCCGCCGCGTCAGCAGGCCCAGCCGGATCAGCTGACCGATCTGGCGGCTCATGGTCGACTTGTCCAGGCCCAGCTGCTCCGCGACGTCCACCAGCCGCGGCCCACCGGTGTCCGCGACGAGCAGCAGCACCGCGTACGCACCCGCGTCCACCTCGGGGTGCACCTGCGCCGCCAGCGTCCGGGCCACCTTCCGGGACCGGCGCACGAGCAGCGTCAGCTGGCGCACGAGCCGTTCGATCTCGCCGTCGCGGGGGTCACGTTCCATCTGTGCAGGGTGTCAGGGCGCGGCGGCGGGACGGTCGGCGATCCGGCGGGCCCGACGGCGCATCCTGGAGATCACGGCTGGGGAGGGTGACCGGGCCCCCGGTGTGGGAGGGTGTGCGCCGAACGGGCGCAGGAAGGGGTCTCGATGCTCGTGACGACGTGCAAGGTGCTCACCGTGCTGCTCGTGGCGCTGGCCGCCGCGGGATGCGCGCAGACCCGCCCGGAACCGGGATCGCCCGCCCCCGTGACGAGCAGCCCCGCCCCGGCGCCGCCGGGGGCCCAGGAGCGGGCCGTGCCGGTCTACTTCGTCGCCGAGACCCCGTCGGGCCCGCGTCTCTACCGCGAGTTCCACCGCATCATGACGGCCGATCCCGCGAGCGACGCCGTCCGCGAGATGCTGCGCGGGCCCCTGGACCCGGACTACCGCACCCCGTGGCCGTCGGGCACCGCCCTGCGCGCGCCGGTGACGGCGGCGGACGGCGTGATCACCGTCGATCTCACGCTCGGCAGCGGATCCGCGCAGGTCGGCACCGCGGGCGCCGAGATGACGGTCCAGCAGCTCGTCTACACGGTGCAGGGCGCGCTGCAGTCCAGCGATCCCGTGCGGATCCTGGTCGACGGCGCGCCGGTGCCCGAGCTGTTCGGTGCCGTGGCCACCGCCGAGCCGGTGGCGCGCGGCGACCAGTACGCCGTCCGGTCGCTGTTCCAGATCGACAGCCCGGCCGAGGGGGCGACGGTCGGCTCCCCGGTGACGGTGTCGGGCGAGGCGGCGGCGTTCGAGGCGAACGTGCCATGGGAGGTGCGCCAGGACGGCCGGGTCGTGCAGCGCGGGTTCGCCACCGCCGAGGTGGGCCAGCAGTTCGCCGCCTTCCGCTTCACGGTGACGCTGCCGCCGGGCACGTACGAGGTGAAGATCACCGAGGACGACCCGTCCGGCGGCGAGGGGCGCCCGCCGTTCACCGACGACAAGACGTTCACCGTCATGTGATGGCCTTCCGGTCGTGCATGTGCGCATCTCGCGCGCGCATGCGCGCGTTTCGGTCGTACATGTGGCGGGTTTCTGCCGAGCCTGCGATGAGCGTCGGTCGAGCGTAGTAACAGCCTGAGCGGTTGAAGTCACGGGACACCCTCCTGGTGGGGTTCTCGGGCTTGGAGTCCCAACCGCACCAGGAGGATGTCGTGTTGCACGGTAGTAGCCGCGGGTTGTCTCGGGGGGA
>JBFWRR010000020.1:0-12462 GCA_050248815.1 Pseudonocardia sp.
CGTGGTGGAGACGAGGGGAATCGAACCCCTAACCCCCGCCTTGCAAAGGCGGTGCTCTGCCAATTGAGCTACGTCCCCGTGCCGAGCAGGACGTTACCCCGCTCGGCGGGAGGTACGAACGTCAGACGGTGGTGGCGTCGTGCCAGAGGTCGTCCTCCTGGCGGGCGGAGCGGACCTTGGCGAACACGAACGCGCCGGCGGCGAGGGCCGCAACGATGAAGATAATCTTCTTCACGGTGATCACGTCCTTGGGATTCGAACGGAAGGTGGTGGTGCGGGAGGGGTGGGCCCAGCTGGATTTGAACCAGCGACCTCGTCGTTATCAGCGACGCGCTCTAACCAACTGAGCTATGGGCCCCTGCGCTGTGAGGAGGTTACCCCAGCCCGAAGCGCTGGTTCTCACCGGTACCCCCCGGCTCTGACCTGCGGGAACACCGGTCAGTCCCGCTCGGACAGCGTGACCTCGACCCCGCCCACGAGATCGGCACAGACGTTGTAGATGAACGCCGACACGGTGAGCGCCACGGCAGCCAGGACGCTGTTGATGATCCCGAACAGGGCCGCGTAGCCGAGGACCCGCCACGCGCTGATGAGCGACTGGCCGCCCGATGCGCCGTCCCCGGAGACGAGATCGGAGTACGTGCCGTTGAGCCGGTCCCACACCCCCATGCCGTCCAGGACGCCGTAGAGCAGGCCGACCGCGACCATCCAGATCAGGAAAAGCACTCCGGACAGGACCAGGGCGAGCTTCAGGACCGACCACGGGTCGAGGCGCTTCAACTGCAGCGCCGCACGCCGCGGTGGGCGGTTGCGGGCGCGCACCGACGACCAGCCGGCGCGCTCCGTCGCGGGAACGACCGCCGCCAGCCGGGGTGCCGTCTCGCCGGGTGTCCCCGCGACGTCCCCGGGAGGCTCGACGAAGGCGGTGGGGACGTCGTCGAGGAGGTCCGCCGCCGTGGTGACGGGCTGCTCCGACGGAGGGGCCGAAGCCTCGGCAGCCTCGGCGGACTCGTCGTCCGGGCTGGACATGCGACGCCACGGTGGCGGTGACACCGCACCGGGACCCGGTGTGGGAACCGGGCCGGACGCGGGTGACGGCGCCGGGATCGTGACGGTCGGGGACTCCCCTGCTCCTTCCGCGACCGAAGGCACCGGCACGGTCTCGCGCGACCGGTGCTCCCAGGTGCCTCGCCCGCTGCCGGGGACATCGGCTGGGTCGGCAACACCGGACCCGTTCGCAGCGGGCGGGGACCCGCTGCCCTCCGTGCCCGCGTCCGGTCCCTGCGGGGCGGGCTCGACCGAGCCGTTCTCCCGCGGCGTGGGCGAGGGCCTGCTCCCGTTGTCGCGCTTCTCCCCCGCCGCACCGTCCCCGGACGGGCCCGGCGTGCCGGTGCTGACCGATCCGCCGGCGTCGGGCTCGTCCGGTGTCTTCGTCGTGTCCGTCACGATCTCCTCGGTACTGGCTCGGGTCCCCGTCGGGAGGATCAGCTCCCGCCGAGCTCGGCGTCGTCCGCATCGTCCTCCGCGTTGCGGGCGACCGCCAGGAGGGACGCGCCTTCGCCGAGGTTGATGAGCCGGACGCCCTTGGTCTGGCGGCCGGCCTTGCGGACCTCGCGCGCCGACGTCCGGATGACGCCGCCGCTGGTTGTGATGGCGTACAGCTCGTCGTCGATGCCGACGACGAGCGCACCCACCAACGTGCCACGCCGCCGGTCGTACTGCAGCGTCAGCACCCCCTTGCCGCCGCGGCCCTGGACGGGGTAGTCGTCGATCGGGGTGCGCTTGGCGTAGCCGCCCGCGGTGGCGACGAGCAGGAACGTGTCGGGGCGCACGACGGCGAGCGACAGCAGCCGGTCGCCCACGTTGAACCGCATCCCCAGCACGCCGGACGTGGCCCGGCCCATCGGCCGCAGCGTCTCGTCGCCCGCGGTGAACCGGATCGACTGGCCCTCGGCGGAGACGAGCAGCAGGTCGTCCGTCGCGGCGCACAGCACGGCGCCGACGAGCTCGTCGTCCTCACGCAGGTTGATGCCGATGAGGCCGCCCGAGCGTGGGGAGTCGAAGTCCTCCAGCCGCGACTTCTTGACCAGACCGTTCTTCGTCGCGAGGACGAGATATGGCGCGGCCTGGTAGTCCTTGATCTGCATGACCTGCGCGATGTGCTCGTCCGGCTGGAACGCGAGCAGGTTGGCCACGTGCTGGCCGCGGGCGTTGCGGTTGGCCTCCGGCAGCTCGTAGGCCTTGAGCCGGTACACCCGCCCCTTGTTCGTGAAGAACAGGATCCAGTCGTGGGTGGAGCACACGAAGAAGTGGGCGACGATGTCGTCCTGCTTCAGCGTGGCCCCCTGCACGCCCTTGCCGCCGCGCTTCTGCGCCCGGTACAGGTCGGTCTTGGTGCGCTTCGCGTAGCCGGTCTGCGTGATCGTGACGACGACGTCCTCGACGGCGATGAGGTCCTCGTTGCGCACGTCGCCCTCGTCGGCGACGATCCGCGTCCGCCGCGCGTCGCCGTGCTTCTCGACGATCTCGCTGAGCTCGTCGCGCACGATCGCCCGCTGCCGCTCGGGCCGGGCCAGGATGTCCTGGTAGTCCGCGATCTCGCGCTCGATCTCGGCCAGCTCGTCGATGATCTTCTGGCGTTCCAGTGCGGCGAGGCGGCGCAGCTGCATGTCGAGGATCGCGGTGGCCTGGATCTCGTCGACGTCGAGCAGCTCGATCAGGCCCTGGCGGGCGACGTCCACCGTTGCCGAGGCTCGGATCAGGGCGATGACCTCGTCGAGGGCGTCGAGCGCCTTGACGTAGCCGCGCAGGATGTGGGCGCGTTCCTCGGCCTTGCGCAGCCGGTACCGCGTGCGCCGGACGATGACCTCGATCTGGTGGCGCACGTAGTTGCGCACCACCTGGTCCAGCCGCAGCGTGCGCGGCACGCCGTCGACGATGGCGAGCATGTTGACGCCGAAGCCGTACTGCAGCTGGGTGTGCTTGTAGAGGTTGTTGAGCACGACCTTCGCGACGGCGTCCCGCTTGAGCGTGATCACGATCCGCATGCCGATGCGGTCGCTCGACTCGTCGTTGATCTCCGCGATGCCGGTGAGCTTCCCGTCGCGCACGAGCGCCGCGATCGCCTCGATCAGGTTGTCCGGGTTCACCTGGTAGGGCAGCTCGGTGACGACGAGGATCGTGCGGCCCTTGGCGTCGTCCTCGACCTCGACGACGGCGCGCATCCGCACCGAGCCGCGGCCGGTGCGGTAGGCCTGTTCGATCCCGTCCCGGCCGACGATGAGCCCCGCGGTCGGGAAGTCCGGCCCCGGGATGCGCTCCATGAGCGCGGTGAGCAGTTCCTCGTCCGAGGCCTCCCAGTTGTCCAGCGCCCAGACGACGCCGGCGCCGACCTCGCGCAGGTTGTGCGGCGGGATGTTGGTGGCCATGCCGACGGCGATGCCGACGCTGCCGTTGATCAGCAGGTTCGGGATGCGCGAGGGCAGGACGACGGGTTCCTGGGTGCGGCCGTCGTAGTTGTCCAGGAAGTCGACGGTGTCCTCGTCGATGTCCTGGAGCATCGCCATGGCCAGCGGGGAGAGCCGGCACTCCGTGTTGTGGCTGACGAACCCGTTCGTGACGAACGCGTGGTCCGGCGCGTCCACCCGCAGGCTGTACACGGGCTCGCTGCCGGTGGCGACGACGAGCTCGACCGGCGTCCAGCCGAAGAGGTCGACCTCCGGGGCGTCCGGGACCGCGCGGGCCGGGTCGATCGCGGCGAGTTCGAGCTCGCGGAACGGCGCGGCGGACGGCGGGCCGGGTTCGGCGACGGCGATCAGGTCGCCGGGCAGGAGCTCCTCGGCGAGCTTCCACAACAGCGTCGGCTTGCCGTCGACGAGCGCGCGGGACAGCAGGGGGTGGTTGGCGGTGCAGCGCAGCTCCCGCTCGCCCGCGAGCACGGTGAGCACCGGGTGCGTCCCGGAGTGGTGGACGGCGGTGACCCGCACCGGGACGCCGTGCAGGCCGACGACCTTGAGGTCGACGTCGACCGTGGTGTCCGGCGCGATGCCCGGGACGAGGTCGGCGATCGGGACGGCCCCGTCCGGGGTGGCCACCCACGTGTCGCCGGTGACGCAGTAGCGCATCGCGGCGGCCGGGTCGTTGCCGCGCGAGCCGAAGTTGCCCTGCCCGTCGATCAGCGGGTAGCGCATCGCCCACGGCTGCGCGAGGCGGACGAGCGCGTCGTAGATCGGGGTGTCGCCGTGGGGGTGGTAGTTCCCCATGACCTCGCCGACGACGCGGGCGCACTTGACGTACGCGCGGTCCGGGCGGAAGCCGTTCTCACCCATCGAGTACAGGACCCGCCGGTGCACCGGCTTGAGCCCGTCCTCGACCAGCGGCAGCGCCCGACCGACGATCACGCTCATCGCGTAGTCGATGTAGGAGCGCTGCATCTCCTGCTGGATGTCGACCGGTTCGATCCGGTCGCCGCCGCCCGCGGGCGGTGGCGGCAGCATGGTGTCAGTCACGGGAGCCTTCTCGGTCGGATCGGGGAGCGCCTGGCGGCGGCGTGGTACGCGGGGTGGGCGGCATCAGACGTCCAGGAACCGGACGTCGCGCGCGTTGCGCGTGATGAAGGACCGCCGCGACTCGACGTCCTCGCCCATGAGGATGGAGAACAGCTCGTCCGCGGTGGCGGCGTCGTCCAGCGTGACCTGCAGCAGCACCCGGTTGGCCGGGTCCATCGTGGTCTCCCACAGCTCCTTGGCGTTCATCTCGCCGAGGCCCTTGTAGCGCTGGACGCCCTCCTCCTTGGGCAGCTTCCTGCCCGCAGCGCGGCCGGCCTCGATGAGCCCGTCCCGCTCGCGGTCGGAGTAGGCGAACTCCGGCTCGGCACCCCTGCCCTGCCACTTGATCTTGTAGAGCGGCGGCTGGGCGAGGAACACGTGCCCGTGCTCGACGAGCGGGCGCATGAACCGGAACAGCAGGGTGAGCAGCAGCGTGCGGATGTGCTGGCCGTCCACGTCGGCGTCCGCCATCAGCACGATCTTGTGGTAGCGCAGCTTGGAGATGTCGAACTCGTCGTGGATGCCGGTGCCCAGCGCCGTGATGATCGCCTGGACCTCGGTGTTCTTCAGGACGCGGTCGATCCGCGCCTTCTCCACGTTGATGATCTTTCCGCGGATCGGCAGGATCGCCTGGTACATCGAGTCCCGCCCGGACTTCGCCGAGCCGCCCGCCGAGTCGCCCTCCACGATGTAGACCTCGGAGCGGGCCGGATCGGTCGAGCGGCAGTCCGCGAGCTTGCCCGGCAGCCCACCCAGGTCGCCCGCACTCTTGCGGCGCACCAGCTCGCGCGCCTTGCGCGCCGCCATGCGGGCCTGGGCCGACTGCACCGCCTTGTTGACGATCGTGCGCGCCTCCGACGGGTTGCGCTCGAACCAGTCCGCGAGCCATTCGTTGCTCACGCGCTGGACGAACGACTTCACCTCGGTGTTGCCGAGCTTGGTCTTGGTCTGGCCCTCGAACTGCGGCTCCTTGACCTTCACCGAGACGATCGCGGCCAGGCCCTCGCGGATGTCGTCGCCGGTGAGCGCCGGGTCCTTGTCCTTGAGCAGCTTCTTGTCCCGGGCGTAGCGGTTGACCGTGGTGGTCAGCGCCGCACGGAAACCCTCCTCGTGCGTGCCGCCCTCGTGGGTGTTGATCGTGTTGGCGAAGGTGTAGACGGACTCCGTGTAGCCGGAGTTCCACTGCATCGCCACCTCGACGGCGTGGCCGCTGCCCTCTGCCGAGTAGGACACGAGCTTCTTGTGGATGGGGTCCTTCGTGCGGTTGAGGTGCGCGACGAAGTCCTCGAGCCCACCCGGGTAGCAGAAGGTGAACTCCTTGATCTTCGCGACGTAGCCCTCGGCGTCCGGCTCCTCGGCCGCCCCGTTGTCGCCGTTGCGCTCGTCGCGCAGCACGATCGTGAGGCCCTTGTTGAGGAACGCCATCTCCTGCAGGCGCCGCTGGATCGTCTCGATGTTGAACTCGACGGTCTCGAAGACGTCCGCGTCCGGGTAGAAGGTGATCGACGTGCCGGTGCGGGTGGTCGGCTCCCCCTTGCGCAGCTGGCCGGGACGGGCGTGGTCGTAGTGCTGGCGGTACACCGAACCGCCGACGTGGATCTCCACGTCCAGCGCGGCCGACAGCGCGTTCACCACGCTGACGCCGACGCCGTGCAGGCCACCGGAGACCGCGTAGGACTTCCCGTCGAACTTGCCGCCCGCGTGCAGCACGGTGAGCACGACCTCGACGGCCGGGCGCTTCTCCACGGGGTGCATGCCGACGGGGATGCCGCGCCCGTCGTCCACGACGCGCACCCCGCCGTCGACCTGCAGGGTCACATCGACGCGCGTGGCGTGGCCCGCCATCGCCTCGTCGACCGCGTTGTCCACGACCTCCCAGATCAGGTGGTGCAGACCTCGCTCACCGGTGGAGCCGATGTACATGCCCGGGCGCTTGCGGACCGCCTCCAGCCCCTCCAGGACCGTGATCGACGACGCGCTGTAGGCGTTCTTCTTCTCCGGCACTCGCTGCCCGTCTCCTCGGAACGAGGCCCGCTCGGCTCACGGCACGTGCCGTGAGGAGGAGGGGCCGATCGACCGGACGGGCTCGGGGACCCGTCTCGTAACACCCCTCCATCATACCTGGCACGTTGCTGCAAACGCCCCTTAGACACCCTCAGCGGCGCCACAGAGCGGCGATCGTCACTCGAGGAGGGTCCGCGAGGCGGAGAACGGGGTTCGTCAAGGCTGACAGGCTGTCACGAGCCGCTGAACGGGCCGTGGGTGCCGCTCGCCTCAGCTTGTCGGGGCCGGCGGGCCGCTCGGGGGTTCTCGGCTCTTTGAGTGGCCCACCGCGCGGTGTGAGCGGCACCACAAGCGGGTTCAGCCATAGGTGTCGCGGGGGCCCCGGCCCCGGACGTGGCGCGGTCCGTGGCGCCACGACGGCCCCGACGGGCCCACGACCTTGACCCGGCGCACAACACCGTCGCCGACCGCCGCAGCGATCTTCGCGACGATCTGGCGCTGGAGCTGCCGCAGCTGCGTCGCCCACGCCGTCGACTCGGCCTGCAGGACGAGCTCCCCCTCGCGCAGCGACACCGGCGTGCAGTGCTCGGCGATCTCCGGCCCGGCGATCTGCGGCCAGCGGCCCAGGACGGTGGCCCCGGTGAGCCGTGGCGACCACCCGCGCTCCATCGCGACCCGGGCGACCAGGCGCCCGAACGCCTGGGGATCCCGGTCGTCGGGACCCGCTCCGGACCAGCGCCTGCGGCGGCGACCCGCGACCGGCCGGGCCGTCCCGGACGACTGCCGGGCCGCCTCCCGTCGCCTGTGGGCGGACGCCTCGCGAGCCGCCCGCAGCGCCTCCCGCGCGAGATCTGCGCCGCGTGATCCAGACGGTGCACCACCGTCCCCAGGGCTGTGGACGGATCCCTCCGGGGCCGCGGCGTCGAGCGGTTCACCAGGATCGGTGGACGGCTGATTTCGCTGTTCAGGGCCGCGCTTGGGGGAGTTATCCACACTATCCACAGATTCGTCCACACATCGGGTTCATGACGACCGCCCGGCGACCGGCTCCAGTTCGGACGTCACCGGCCCGGTGAGGATCGAGCGCGGTCCGCCGTCCACGTCCCGGCCGACCGCGTACCGGATCCCGTCGAGGCCCTTCGGCACGTCCTCGGCCACCGCCGCCGTGACGAGCACCTGCTCGGCGGTCCGGGCCACGTCGGCCAGAGCCCGGCGGCGCCGGGAGTCCAGCTCGGCGAACACGTCGTCGAGGATCAGGACGGGTTCCACGTCGTCCGCACACAGCAGCCGGTACGAGGCGAGCCGCAGCGCCAGCGCCAGCGCCCAGGACTCGCCGTGGCTCGCGTAGCCCTTCGCGGGCCCGTCGCCGAGGCGCAGCTCCAGGTCGTCGCGGTGCGGCCCGACCAGGCACACCCCGCGCTCGACCTCCTGGCGGCGCACCCGGGTGAGCTCGTCGAGCATCAGCGCCTCCAGCTCGGCCGCCGTCGTGGGCAGCTCGCCGCCCGCCCCCAGCGCGCTGCGATAACGCGCCGTCACCGCCTCCGAGGTCGGCGCCACCTCGGCGAAGGCCGAGGACGCCAGCGGCGCGATCGCCGCCACCAGCTCCAGCCGCCCGGCGAGCAGCGCCCCACCGTGGCGGGCGAGATGGCCGTCCCACACGTCGAGGGTGCGCAGGTCGCCTCCCGCGCGAGCGGTCTTGAGCAGCGCCGAGCGCTGCCGCAGCACCCGGTCGTAGTCCGCGCGCACGCCGGCGTAGCGCGGCAGCCGCGACACGAGCAGGTCGTCGAGGAACCCGCGGCGCTCGGCCGGGTCGCCCCGCACCAGCGCGAGGTCCTCGGGCGCGAACAGCACCGTGCGCAGGATGCCCAGCACGTCGCGCACCTTCGCCACCGGCGCCCGGTTCACCCGTGCCCGGTTCGCCCGCCCCGACGTAATCTCCAGCTCGACGGTGAGCTCGCGGCCCTGGTGCACCACCGTCGCCCGCACCACGGCACGCTCCGCTCCGCGGCGGATCAGCGGGGCGTCCGTGGCCACGCGGTGCGAGCCGAGCGTCGCCACGTACCCGGCCGCCTCGACGAGGTTCGTCTTGCCCGCCCCGTTGGGCCCGATGAGCACCGTGATCCCCGGCCGCAGCGACAGGTCCGCGTCCTCCCAGGAACGGAAGTCCGAGACGGCGAGACGGCGCAGGTGCACTACCGCGCCGCGCCCGGCCCGGCCGGCTCGCCCGGCGATCCCGACGGGCCCGCCGCCGCGTGCACGGCGTGCCCGCCGAACTGCTGGCGCAGTGCCGCCACCGCCCGCATCGCGGGTGAGGACTCCTGGCGGGACGCGAACCGGGCGAACAGCGCCGCCGAGATCACGGGCAGGGGGACGGCCGCGTCGATGGCCTCCTGGATGGTCCAGCGGCCCTCACCGGAGTCCTCCACGTAGTCCGTGAGCGCCTCCAGGCGCGGGTCGTCCTTCAGCGCGAGCACCAGCAGGTCCAGCAGCCACGACCGCACCACCGTGCCCCGCGACCACGCCTGGATGACCCCGGGCACGTCGTGGACGAGCGGCGAGGCCTCCATCAGCTCGAAACCCTCGGCGTAGGCCTGCATCAGCCCGTACTCGATACCGTTGTGGACCATCTTCGCGAAGTGCCCGGCACCCACGGGCCCGGCGTGCGCGAAGCCCTCCTCGCGCGGGCCCTCCGGGCGCAGCGCGTCGAAGATCGGCATGGCGCGCTCGATGTCCTCCGGTGCCCCGCCCGCCATCAGGCCGTAGCCGTTCTGCTTGCCCCAGACGCCACCCGACACCCCGCAGTCCACGTAGCGGATGCCGCGCTCGTCGAGCAGCGCCGCGTTCACGGCGTCGTCGGTGTAGCGGGAGTTGCCGCCGTCGATCACGAGATCACCCGCCGACAGGACCTCCGACAGCGACCGGACGGTGCCGCGGGTGACCTCGCCCGACGGCACCATCACCCACACCACCCGCGGGGTGGCGAGCGCCGCGGCGAGCTCGGCGAGCGACGCCACGTCACTCACCTCGGGTCGCGGGTCGAACCCGACGACGTCGTGGCCCGCGGCACGCAGCCGGTCCCGCATGTTGCCACCCATGCGACCGAGGCCGACGAGTCCGAGTTGCACGGGTCGCTCCTTGTCCGAGCACGTGGAGTCCGGGCGGGGTGGAATCAGCCCGGCAGGCGGACGGGCATCAGCAGGTGCAGGTAGCCGGCCCGGCCCTGGTCGGCGCCAGCGGCGCCCCCGCCGTCCCCGTCGGACTCCTGCGTCGCGACCGGGCGCACGAGCGCCGGGCGGCTCGGGGTGGTGAACGTCAGCTGGGCGCGCTCGGCGTGCAGGGCCCCCAGCGCGTCCAGCAGGTAGCCCGGGTTGAACGCGATCGTGAGCGGCTCGCCGTCCAGCTCGCAGGCCAGCTCCTCCTCGGCGCTGCCCACGTCGTCCCCGCCCGCGGCCAGGCGCATTCCGTCCTCCGAGAGTTCCAGGCGGACCTGCGCCACCCGGTCCGTCACCAGCGCGACGCGCTTGATCGCCTCGACGAGCGGGGCGACCTCGACGACGGCGGCGCTCGTGTGGTCGGTGGGGATGAGCTGGCGGAACCGGGGGAACTCGGCGTCCAGCAGGCGGGTGGTGGCCCGCCGCCCGCCACCCGTGACACCGAGCATCCCGTCGCCTGCCGACAGGGCGAGGCTCACAGTGCCGGCGCCCGCGAGCGTCTTCGCCACCTCCGCGAGCGTCCGCGACGGGATCAGCACCGCGCTGGACGCCCCGGCGAGATCCTCCCCGGGCGTCCACTCGAGCTCGCGCACCGCGAGCCGGAAGCGGTCCGTGGCCGCGAGCGTCAGCTGTGATCCCTCGATCTCCAGCCGGATGCCGGTGAGCATGGGCAGCGTGTCGTCCCGCCCGGCCGCCACCGCGACCTGCGACACCGCCTCGGCGAGCACGTCCGCGGCGACCGTGCCGGCGAGCTGCGGCATCGCGGGCAGCTGCGGGTAGTCCTCCACCGGCATCGTCGGCAGCGTGAACCTGCTGTTGCCGCAGGCGATCGTGGCCCGTGCCCCGTCCACCACGAGATCGACGGGCTTGGACGGCAGGGCACGGGTGATGTCGGCGAGCAGCCGGCCCGAGACCAGAACCCGGCCGGGATCGCCGATCGTCGCGTCCATCTCGACCCGCGCGGACGTCTCGTAGTCGAAGCCGGAGACGGTGAGCCGCTCCCCGTCCCCGCCGGTGCTGGCCTCGACAAGCACACCGCCGAGCACCGGAACCGGGGGCCGCGCGGGAAGGCTGCGGGCGACCCAGGCGGCGGCGTCGGCGAGGACGTCACGTTCGACCCGGAACTTCATGGTGGGACCTCATGGACGGACGGTGACGGGGCCCGCGCCGGGGCGGGGCCGTCGTCGGACGGCTCTGGGCGGCACTGGAGTGGTTCGTCGGACGGCGGGGTGGGCTGGTTCGGGGCGCGGCACGCGGCCGGCCGGGTTGCGGCGCCGACCCGGAACGCCGGGCCGGGGACTTGTCGAGGCACCACCGTAGAGCCAATCGCCGCGGGGTGTCACGTCGGCCGTCGATGGCCCATCCGGCGCCGATCCGGCGCCGATCCGGTGCCGATCCGGTGCCGATCCGGTGCCGACCGGGAGGCCTCGAAGCCCGCTCGTCCACGTCGTGGTTGTTCATGAAGTTCCTTCAAGAGAGAGAAACAGACGTAGGAACAGGGCCTGTGGGTGCTGTGGACAGCGGCTGTCGTCGCAGTTCAGGCGGCAGCGCAGGTGTGGAACGGGATCGGGGGCGCTGCGTGGACGGACGGGCCCGGCCGTGGATGAGCGCCGATGCCCGCAGGTTGTCCCCGTGTCGTTCCCGGGGTTGTCCACGGAACCGCGGTGATCCGTCCACCGGCCTCGCGGAACTTGTCCACAGAGTTGTCCCCAGATGTGGGTGACGAGGGTGTTCGTCCGGGGACGCAGCGCGACCGGATGTTCATGCGGCGTGGTGTCGGTCGCCCACATCTGTGAGCCGCGGGGGCCCAGTTCTCTACGCACAGTTACCTGGCGTGAGCAATCAGCCACGCCGACGTGATCGTCAGCGGGCGGCGATCGTTGCCAAAATGTCGCCGAACGGTCGGGCGGTGGGCGTCAGGAGACCCGGGCCGCCAGGGCCACCGCGAGATCGCAGTTCGCGTCGTCGGTGCCGAAGCTGATCCCGGCGCTCGGTGCGGTGCTGTCGGTGGGGAACTGGATGTCGGGCACCTGGCCCGCCCCCGCGCCTGCCGCCGTCGTCGACACGTAGACCAGCACGTTCCCGCGCCGCACCAGCACCCCGGCCGATCCCGCGAAGTCGCCGCTCGTGCAGAAGGCCTGGTCGCCCGCGCTCACGTCCTTGTTGAAGTAGGCCTGTGTCGACACGCTGAGGCCACCGCCCTGGTCGGTGGTGGTCCCCATCGCCTTCGTCCGCTCGTCGGTGAACACGCGCGCGGCGTCGGCGCCCTCGTGGCGGGCGACCCGCGCGAGCCGGCCGCCGTCCCCGGACTCGACGGCCCAGCAGCTCACCTCGGCCTGCGGCAGCACGCGGTTGTCCAGCGCGACGCCGGCGAAGTCGCCCAACGTCCCGCCGAGCTGGACGAGGTCGTAGGTCCCCCCGAGGGTCGAATCGACGTCCGCTGCCGACACCACGCTGCAGCCGGCGCCCGATCCGCCGGCCACGGTCTCGCTCACCCGCGAGACCGCCCAGTAGATGCCGAGCCCGCCGAGCAGCACGAGGACGCCGAGCAGGCCCAGGACGACGGCGACGACCTTGCCCGCACCGCCACGGCGCGGCGGCGGTGCGGGCGCGCCGTACTGCGGTGCACCCCACGGCTGCTGCGGCTGTCCGTACTGCTGTCCGTACTGGGGCTGTCCGTACTGGGGCTGTCCGTACTG
>JBFWRR010000020.1:12562-32912 GCA_050248815.1 Pseudonocardia sp.
GCTGTCCGTACTGGGGCTGTCCGTACTGGGGCTGTCCGTACTGTTGTCCGTGCGCGGGATGCCCGTACCGGGGCCCCTGCGGGGGCTGCCCGTGCTGCGCTCCGTAGGGAGGCCGGCCGTACGGCTGCTGCGGCGGGTACCACCGCCCGTCCGGGCCTTGCGACCACCCGGGACCACCCGGACCTGACGACATTGGCGCTCCCCGGTTCGACCGGCCGGGCCGGCGGCCCGGTGCGTGATCAGTGTGGCCGCGCCCGGTGCTCTCGTCGAGCGTGCGCGCCAGCCGAAGCCCCGGCCGGTGCGGACGCCGGCGCTGCGGTCTCCGACGGCGCTCCGACGGCGCTCCGACACGCGAACGGCGCGACCGGGAAGCAGGTCGTCGCATGCGGGCCGTTCGCGGGGCACGCGCGATCAGCGGCGGGCGCGCTGCTTGATCCGCGCGGTCAGCTCCTGCACCTGCTCGAAGGTCTTGCGCCGCTGCGCGATCTCGTTGCGGATCTTCTTGTCCGCGTGCATGACGGTGGTGTGGTCCCGCCCGCCGAACGTCTGCCCGATCCGCGGCAGCGACAGGTCGGTGAGCTCGCGGCACAGGTACATCGCGATCTGGCGCGCCGACGCCACGGCCTTCGTCTTGCCGGGCCCGCACAGCTCGTCCATCGAGAGGGTGAAGTACTCGGCGACCACGGCCATGATCGTCGGTGCCGTGATCTCGGACGTGGCGGAGTCCGGGATGAGGTCGCGCAGCACGATCTCGGCGAGCTGTGTGTCCACCGGCTGGCGGTTCAACGAGGCGAACGCGGTGACGCGGATGAGCGCGCCCTCGAGCTCGCGGATGTTGCGCTCGATGCGTTGTGCGATGAACTCGAGGACGTCGCCGGGCACGGCAAGCCGGTCCTGGGCGGCCTTCTTGCGCAGGATCGCGATGCGTGTCTCCAGCTCCGGCGGCTGGATGTCGGTGATGAGGCCCCACTCGAACCGGGTGCGCATGCGCTCCGCGAGCGTCTCCAACCGCTTCGGCGGCCGGTCCGAGGACACGACGATCTGCTTGTTCGCGTTGTGGAGGGTGTTGAAGGTGTGGAAGAACTCCTCCTGCGTCCCCTCCTTGCCCTCCAGGAACTGGATGTCGTCGACGAGCAGGACGTCCACGTCGCGGTAGCGGCGCTGGAAGGCGACCTTGCGGTCGTCACGCAGGGAGTTGATGAAGTCGTTGGTGAACTCCTCGGTGGAGACGTAGCGCACCCGCATCCCCGGGAAGAGCCGCTGCGTGTAGTGGCCCACCGCGTGCAGCAGGTGCGTCTTGCCCAACCCGGAGTCGCCCCAGATGAACAGCGGGTTGTACGCCCGCGCCGGCGCCTCGGCCACCGCGACGGCAGCCGCGTGGCTGAAGCGGTTCGAGGCGCCGATGACGAAGGTGTCGAAGATGTACTTCTCGTTCAGCCGCGTCTGGGACCGCGGCGCGGCCTGCTCGGCGGGCGGCGGCCCGGCGTAGGTGGGCCACATCTCCTGCTGCGGCCCCGGTTCCGGTTCGCCCCGGGTGGCGGCCATCGCGGCGCCGTTCGCGACGGATGCGTCGAGGGTGTCGAGGGTGTCGAGCTCCGCCGCCATCGCGGCGCCGTCGTGGCCGTTGGTCGTGGCCAGCAGGGCCGGGTCGGTGCCCATCCGGTCCAGGCGGCGGGCGCCGTCGGAGCCGGGGTGCCCGGCAGGCTCCTGGGCACCGCCGGGCTGGGGGACGTCGGTGCCGCCGGACGCCGCGGACGCGTCCACGACGACGGCGAGGTTGACCGTCACGCCGAGATGGCGCCCCAGCGCGTCGCTGATGGGCCGGCGCAGGATGCGCTCGATCGCGTCCTTCGCGAACTCGCTCGGCGCCGCCAGCAGGGCGGTGCCGTCGATGAGGCCGAGCGGGCGGGTGAGCCGCAGGAAGGCGCGCTGCTGCGGCGAGAGCGACTGCGCGGGAGAGCCCGCGGACCCGGACAGATCGGCGATCACCCGGATCCAGACCTGGCCCAGATCGCTCGTTCCGGTGGCCACGGACAGCCCCCCTTCCGGTCCCCCCTGTGCATGACGCCGGCCGGAAGGCCGGAAACCGGGGCCGATCATCCCCAGAGTTGTCCACATATGTGTGCAAGCAGCACCGTACGCGGGAGCGCGAAGCACGGTGGGCACGGGACCGTCCCGGTGGGGATCTCACCCGGGTCGAACTGTGAGAGGGCACGCTAACAACAGCGGGCGGCTGCCACAACCCGGCAGCGCGGGGGTGGTTTGACCCCCCGTTCCGGGCTTGCGTACTCTTCTCACCAGGCGTGTGCGCCGCCGTCCGGGCTTCCGGCGGGATGCGCACCGCATTCCGTGAAGACCCGATCGCAGACCGACGGCGGACCCCGATGCCCGCCCGTCGACCAGGAGAGCCCGCCGTGAGCAAGCGCACCTTCCAGCCGAACAACCGCCGCCGCGCGAAGACGCACGGGTTCCGGCTGCGGATGCGTACGCGCGCGGGTCGCGCCATCCTCGCGGCCCGGCGCAGCAAGGGTCGCGCCCGGCTCTCGGCCTGAGCGGTGCTCCCGGCCGGCTCCCGGCTGACGCGCCGGGAGGAGTTCGCCTCGGTGATCCGCCGGGGCCGACGGGGTGGCCGGGATCGTCTGGTCGTGCACCTGGACACGGGCGGCACTCCCCCGCCCCGCGCCGGGTTCGTCGTCAGTCGCGCGGTCGGCGGGTCGGTGGTCCGCCACCGGGTCGCCCGACGGCTGCGTCACCTCGTCGCCGCCCGTCTGGACGGCCTCCCACCGAGCACCCGCATCGTCGTGCGGGCGCTCCCGCCGGCCGCGGCGGCGTCGTCGGCGGAGCTGGCCGCCGATCTCGACGCGGCGCTACGCGGTGCGCTACGCAAGGCCGGTGCCCGGTGACGAAGCGTCCGAGCCCGCTCGCGCGGGTGCTGCTCGGCCTCCTGGCGGTGTACCGCCGATGGATCTCGCCGGCGCTCCCCCCGACGTGCCGGTTCTATCCCACCTGTAGTGCGTATGCCGTCACGGCCGTGCGCAGGCACGGTGCGTTGCGGGGCACGTGGCTCACCGCCGGACGCCTGCTGCGCTGCGGTCCGTGGCACCCTGGGGGGGTCGACCACGTCCCGCCGCGCCGTGATCGACAAGGCGGCCGTCCCGGCAACCGCCCGGTCCAGGACCACGAGGAGCAAGCCCCGTGCTGAACTTCATCTACTATCCCGTCTCCTTCATCCTCTGGTTCTGGCATCAGGCGTTCGGCTACGTCCTCGGTTACTCCAGCGGTATCGCCTGGGCCCTCGCGGTCGTCTTCCTCGTCTTCACGTTGCGGCTGCTGCTGTTCAAGCCGTTCGTCCACCAGGTGCGCTCCATGCGGAAGATGCAGGAGTTCGCGCCGGAGATGCAGAAGCTCAAGAAGAAGTACGGCAACGACCGCCAGAAGCTCGCCGAGGAGATGCAGAAGCTCCAACGGCAGGAGGGCTTCAACCCGCTCGGTGGCTGCCTTCCGGTGCTGGTGCAGGTCCCGGTGTTCATCGGCCTGTTCCATGTACTGAAGGAGTTCCAGCCCGGCGATCAGCAGAACTACTTCTTCGACGCCGAGGGCGTCGAGTCGTTCGTGAACTCGAGCCTTTTCGGCGCCAAGCTCAACGCCTGGCCGATGATGGGCAACGAGGCGCTGCATGCGCTCGGCACCTCGGTCTCCCAGATGCTGGTCGTGATGATCCCGCTGATGATCGCGGCGGGCATCTTCACCCACATCACGGCCCGGCACTCGGTCGCGCGGCAGACGCAGGCCCAGCGGGACGCGAACCCGCAGGCCGAGATCATGAACAAGCTGATGCTGTACGTCTTCCCGATCGGCGTGGTCGTCGGGGCGCCGTTCCTGCCGCTGGCCGTCCTCATCTACTGGGTCGCCAACAACCTCTGGACGTTGGGCCAGCAGTACGTCGTGTACCGGAAGATCGACGCGGAGGAGGCGGCGAAGAAGACCCGCGCCGCGGAGGTCTCCCAGTCCCGCGCACCGCGTCCCGGCCAGAAGCCGGTCCGCCCGGAGCGGTCCTCGGGCGAACCGGAGCGCCCCGCGAAGATCTCGGGCGGCAAGCCCGTCACCCGCAAGCCGGCACCCCCGAAGGGCGCGGTGAACGGGGCGGCCGACGCTTCGCCGAGCGGTTCCGACACTGCGAACGGGTCGGCGAACGGGTCCGCGAGTTCTTCCGAGAGCGGCGCGGCGAACGGCACCACCCGTCAGCCGGCGCGCCGAGGTGGCAAGAAGCGCCGCTGACCCACGGACCACTGGCGGCCGCCGACAGCCGGGTGGCCGCGGCACCGGTGTCCGGGCACGGCCCGGGCGCCGGTGCGTGACATCGGAAGGAGACGCACGTGCCGAAGTCGGACGGAGCACCGGAGGGCGGCCGCGGCGCGGCCGTCGCAGAGGATCAGCTCGTGCGCGAGGGCGACATCGCCGGCGACTACCTCGAGCGCCTGCTCGATGTGCTCGACTACGACGGCGACATCGACCTCGACGTCGAGGCGGGCCGGGCGATCGTCAGCATCGACGGCGGCGACGATCTGGACAAGCTGGTCGGCGACCGCGGCTCGGTGCTCGAAGCGCTGCAGGAGCTCACCCGGCTCGCGGTGCAGCAGGTGTCCGGGAACCGCAGCCGCCTGATGCTCGACATCGCGGGCTGGCGCCAGTCGCGCCGCGACGAGCTCACCGAGCTCGGTACCCGCACCGCCCGCGAGGTCCTCGACGGGGGTAAGCCGGTGCGCCTGCGACCCATGACGCCGTTCGAGCGCAAGGTCGTGCACGATGCGGTGGCCCGGATCAAGGGCGTCTCGAGCGAGAGCGAGGGCGAGGAGCCGCGGCGCCAGGTCGTCGTGTTCCGCAACTCCTGAGGCGCGATGTTTCACGTGGAACATCCGGCGTCCACTGTGTTCGGTGAGCGGCTCGGCCTCGCGCAGCGCTACGCCGAACACCTCGCGACGACGGGTGTCGAACGTGGGCTGATCGGGCCGCGCGAGGCGGAGCGGATCTGGGACCGTCACGTCCTCAACTGCGCGGTCGTCGCAGAACTCGTTCCCGACGGCGCACGGGTGGTCGATATCGGCTCGGGAGCGGGACTCCCCGGGATACCGTTGGCGTTGGCCAGGCCCGATCTCCAGATCGTCCTGGTCGAACCGCTCGCCCGCCGGGTCGAGTGGCTCGTCGAGGTTCTCGAGGATCTGGACCTGGACGTCCGGGTCGAGCGGGGCCGAGCGGAGGAGGCCGCGGTGCGACGACGCTGGGAGGGCGCCGACGTGGCGACCGCCCGTGCCGTCGCTCCCCTGGCACGGCTGGCGGGGTGGGCGCTCCCCCTGCTGCGCCCGGAGGGCACACTGCTCGCGGTGAAGGGTGCGTCCGCGCCTGCCGAGGTCGAGCGGGACACCGCCGCGGTGCTGCGGGTCGGTGGCCGCACTCCCCGGGTGGTGCGCTGTGGGACCGGCCTCGTCGATCCCCCGAGCACCGTTGTCGTTGTCGAGAAGCAGGGCCGGCCGACCGGACGTCCGGCGCGACGGAGGAAGGGTCGATCCGCGTGACCTACGACGTGTCCGCGCCCCGTGTTTCACGTGAAACATCGCGCCCGCGGTCGACCGACTGGACCCCGATCGCCGAGGAGGCGGAGAGGGCGGCGCGCGTGCTGCACCCGGACCGCTATGCCATGCCACGGCCGACCCACCGGCGGATCCTCACCGTCGCCAACCAGAAGGGTGGGGTCGGGAAGACGACGAGCACCGTCAACCTCGCCGCGGCGCTGTCCATGCACGGCATCCGAGCCCTGGTGATCGACCTCGATCCACAGGGGAACGCGAGCACGGCGCTCGGCGTCGAGCACCGCGTCGGTACCCCGTCCGTGTACGAGGCGTTGCTCGGCGAGATCCGCCTGACGGACGCCGTAGTGGCGAGCACGGCGTCCCCGCGGCTGCTCTGCGTTCCCGCCACGATCGACCTCGCAGGTGCCGAGATCGAGCTCGTCAGCATGGTCGCTCGGGAGAACCGGCTGCGGCAGGCGCTCTCCCCCGAGGTCCTCGACGATCTCGACGTCGACTACGTCTTCGTGGACTGCCCGCCCTCGCTCGGCCTGTTGACGGTGAACGCGCTCGTCGCCGCGGCCGAGGTGCTCATCCCCATTCAATGCGAGTACTACGCGCTGGAGGGCCTGGGCCAGCTCCTGAGCAACATCGACCTCGTCCGCGCGCACCTCAACACCGAGCTGCACGTCTCGACGATCCTGCTCACGATGTACGACGGCCGCACGAAGCTTGCGGACCAGGTCACCAGCGAGGTGCGGGAGCATTTCGGCACTACCGTCCTGCGCACCGTCATCCCGCGCAGTGTGAAGGTCTCCGAAGCACCCGGCTACGGGCAGACGGTGCTCGCCTACGACCCCGGCTCCCGAGGCTCGATGAGCTACGTGGATGCCGCCCGGGAGATCGCCGAACGCGGAGCCGTCGGCTCCCCGACCGGAGAGTAGGCCGCGATGGCGGAGCGCAAGGGTGGACTCGGACGGGGCCTGGCGGCGTTGATCCCGACCGGCGCGGCCGGGGCCGACGTGTCGGCTCGCCCCGTCGGTGCCGCCGCGACGGCCTGGTCCCGGCCGGACCACGGAACTCCGCGGCCCGTGGCGGGCGTCGAGCCGTTGCCGGTCGAGGGCACGGTCTACCGCGAGATCGACGTGGCGATGATCCGCCCGAACGCGCGCCAGCCACGCACGGTCTTCGACGACGAGACCCTTGGGGAGCTGGAGCACTCGATCCGCGAGTTCGGGCTCCTCCAGCCCGTCGTCGTGCGCGAGAGCCGGGGCGGCTACGAGCTGGTGATGGGCGAGCGCCGCTGGCGCGCCGCACAACGGGCCGGCCTTCGGAGCATTCCCGCGATCATCCGGCAGACCGACGATGATGCGATGCTGCGCGACGCGCTGCTGGAGAACATCCATCGCGTCCAGCTGAACCCGTTGGAGGAGGCGGCGGCCTACGAGCAGTTGCTGGAGGAGTTCGGGGTCACCCACCACCAGCTTGCAGACCGGCTCGGCCGCAGCCGACCCGCCGTCACGAACACGATCCGGCTGCTCAAGCTCCCGGTGTCGGTCCAGCGGCGCGTCGCCGTGGGCGTCCTCGCCGCCGGCCACGCCCGCGCGCTGCTCGGCCTCGAGGACGCCGAGCAGCAGGAGCAGCTCGCCACGCGGATCGTCGCCGAGGGACTCTCCGTGCGGGCGACCGAGGAAGCCGTTCTCCTTGCGCGGCAAGGGAATCCGGAGCGCCGGCGCCCCGCGCGGCGCAAGCCGCAGCCCCCGGACGGGGTGCGCGAGCTCGCCGACCGCCTCTCCAACACCTTCGACACCACGGTGAAGGTCGAACTGGGTCAGCGGAAGGGCCGGATCGTCGTCGAGTTCGGTTCGGTCGAGGACCTCGAGCGCATCGCCGGGCTCATGACGCCGCCGTCACCCTGACGGCTTGTTTCACGTGAAACCAGACCGGTCGCCGTAGCCCGACCGCCGGTCGCCTCACCTGGGGTACCGTCGGTGTCTGCATCGATTTATCGTCGGGTTGTCGCCGCACCGTGCGGCGACGACCAGTCCGCACCTGCCGCCGGAGGTTGGCCTTTGTCCTGGCACATGGCGGCTCTCACGCTCGACAACCTCGACGATCTGCCGAAGCGGTGTCGTCGCTGCGTCTTCTGGGAGCTCTCCCCGCACCTCGCCAACCAGGCCGTCGAGTTCGGTTCGGTGGAGTTCGAGAAGGAGGCCTGGGTCTCCGAGCTGCTGCTGGAGTGGGGCTCCTGCGGCAAGGTCGTCTACATGCGCGGAGTGCCGGCCGGTTATGCCATCTACGCGCCGCCCTCCGCGGTACCCAGGGCCCAGGAGATGCCGACCGGCCCGGTGAGCGCGGACGCCGTGCTGCTCACGACGATGCAGGTGATGCCGGAGTTCGCAGGCGAAGGGCTGGGCCGTCTGCTGGCGCAGGCCGTGGTCAAGGACCTCACCCGCCGCGGAGTGAAGGCCGTCGAGGTGTTCGGCGACGCCCGGCCGGGCACCGAACCGGGCTGCGTCATCCCCGCGGACTTCCTGCGCGGCGTCGGCTTCAAGACGATCCGCCCGCACCCGCGCTGGCCGAGGCTGCGCATGGAGCTGCGCTCCGGGATGACGTGGAAGGAGGACGTCGAGGCGGCGTTGGAGCAGCTGCTGTCGTCCGTCAGCATCCCGATGCAGTCCGCGGGACCGGTCGAACCCGTTCGCCCTCCCACACAGGTGCCCGCGTACTGATTCGATTCCGAATCGCGGTGGTCACATCGCCTGAGCGCCGCGCTCCAGTTCGCGCGCCAGCACGTCGGAGAACGTGAACGTGCCGGTGGGCTGGTCGTCCTGCCCCAGGAGGTACAAGCGCTTGACGGCCACGAGGATGCCCTCGGCCACCACGTCACGGAAGTTCGGGTCGAGCAGCTTGCGCCGATCGCCGAGGTGGGTGAGGTAGCCGACCTCCACCCGCACCGTCGGCATCCGCGTGAGGCGCAGCAGCTCCCAGGTGCGGGCCTGGCTCTGGCAGTCCATCATCGACGTCCGGATGAGCAGCTCGCGCTGGATGAGGCCGGCCAACGCCTCCCCGACCGTCGACGTCGACCCGGAGCCGTTGCCGAAGTGGAACGTCGCGATGCCTTGCGCGTGCATGCTGCGGTTGGCGTCGGTGTGCAACGACAGGACGAGATCGGCCCCGGTGCCGTTCGCCAGCGCCGCGCGTTCGGACTCCAGGGGGCAGGTGTCCTCTCGCCGCGACAGGATCGCCTCCATGCCCGTGGCCGACATGCGCCCGACGAGCCTGCGGGCGAGGTCCCACATGAGGTCGGCCTCGGCGACTCCCGCCACCGTGACTCCGCGATCGGGGCCGCCGTGCCCAGGATCGATCACGATGCGCTTGCCGCGCAGCCGCGGGCCAGCCCGGCGCAGGGACTCCTCCTCGCGCAGCAGGTGTGGGCGGCCGCCGGTGGCCCGCGGCGCGCCGAGCAGCCGCAGGGCCCGCAGCGTGTCCGGGCCGCAGACCCCGTCCGACACCGCGCAGAAGTCCCGCTGGAACGCCCGCAGGGCACGCTCGGTCTGCTCGTCGAACACGCCGCTCGGCCGGCCGCTGTCATAGCCGAGCTCCAGCAGCCGCTCCTGCAGGGTG
Organism: Pseudonocardia sp.; assembly: GCA_050248815.1. GTDB lineage: Bacteria > Actinomycetota > Actinomycetes > Mycobacteriales > Pseudonocardiaceae > Pseudonocardia. The sequence goes on from JBFWRR010000020.1 coordinate 21,754, forward strand.
ACGACGTCGTCGCCGCTCATGGGCGACGAGATGAGCAGCGCGAGCATCCGGTCGCCGAGTGTCCAACCCGCCTCCCGCAGCGCGCGGTACGTGGCCGATCCGACGATCCCGTCCGTGATGAGCCCGCGACGCTGCTGGAACGCTCGGACGGCGTGCTCCACGACGTCGTCGAAGTACCCCTCGTCGCCGCGGTGCGTCCGTTGGGGCAGCAGGCCGTACTGCCGGAGCATCCTGCAGACCTCGACGACCGCCGGACCGCTGTCCCCTCGGCGCAGCAGCTGCATGCACCCCTCGCTCGCGTCTCGTGGGCGCCGCGGCGCGGCGCTGGGCGGCCTACATTGTGCCCTGCGTTGTGGCGACGCCCGATCGAGGGGGCGCTCCCGGCGTGTCCTGCGGCGCGAACGGGTGACGATCCGGATACGGAAACGGCACGGTCCCGGATGCCCGGGCCGTGCCGTCCACCGTTCGTGGTGTTCTACAGGTAGTCCGACAGGTCCGACAGCAGCGCCGCCTTCGGCTTGGCGCCGACGATCTGCTTCACGGGCTTGCCGTCCTTGAACAGGATCATCGTCGGGATCGACATCACCTGGTAGTCCCGCGCCGTCGCCGGGTTCGCGTCGATGTCGAGCTTTGCGACCGTCAGCTTCTCCTTGTTCTCACCCGCGATCTCGTCCAGCACGGGTGCCACCATCTTGCACGGCCCGCACCAGGCGGCCCAGAAGTCGACGAGTACGGTCTTGCCGCTGTCGATCACGTCCGACTGGAACGTCGCGTCGGTGACGTCGACGGTGTTTCCTGCCATGGATTCTCCGTTTCCCGGTGGGCTTTCTCGGTCAGTGCGCAACGGTCGCGACATCGGCGGAATCGGCGCCGTAGCCGCCGCCGACGAATTCGGTGTCGAGCGGCGCCTCCGCGAGCCAGCGCTCGGCATCGATGGCGGCGGCGCAACCCGATCCGGCCGCGGTGACCGCCTGCCGGTAGATACGGTCGACGAGGTCGCCGCAGGCGAACACACCGGGGATCGCGGTGCGGGTGCTCGGCGATTCCACCTTCACGTAGCCGTCCGCATCGGTTTCGAGGACGTCGCGCACGAGGCCCGAGCGGGGGTCGTGGCCGATCGCGACGAACAGGCCGGTGACGTCGAGCGTCGACTCCTCGCCGGTGCGGGTGTCGCGCACGCGCAGGCCGTCGACGGTGCCGTCGCCGAGCACCTCGACGACCTCGCTGTGCAGCTGCCAGCGGATCTTCGGGTCGTCCTGGGCGCGCTGGAGCATGATCCGGGAGGCGCGGAACTCGTCGCGGCGGTGCACGATCGTCACCGACCGGGCGAACCGCGTGAGGAACGTCGCCTCCTCCATCGCGGAGTCGCCGCCGCCGACGACCGCGATGTCCTGGTCCCTGAAGAAGAAGCCGTCGCAGGTGGCACAGGCGCTGACACCCCGGCCGAGCAGCTCCTGCTCACCCTGAACGTGCAGGTAGCGTGCCGCCGCGCCCATTGCGAGGACGACGGCGCGCGCGCGGTAGGTGACGCCGTTCGCGGTCACCGTCTTGACCGCCCCGGTGAGCGAGACCGCCTCCACGTCCTCGCTGCGCAGCTCCGCGCCGAACCGCACGGCCTGGTTGCGCATCTGCTCCATGAGCTCGGGGCCCATGATGCCGTCGGTGAACCCGGGGTAGTTCTCGACCTCGGTGGTGGTCATCAGGGCCCCGCCGAACTGGGTGCCCTCGAACACCAGCGGGGCGAGCTGGGCCCGTGCCGCGTAGACGGCGGCTGTGTAGCCCGCCGGACCAGAGCCGATGATGATCAGCTCGCGCACCTCGTCGGTCACGCTGCCACCTTCCTCGTCTATCCGTCGGTAGGCCCAACAGCCTGGCAGGAGGCGGCATTCCCGCGGTCACCGGCCGACGGTCGCCTCGGCGAGGACGGTCGCCCCGTCCGGCCCGCAGCCCGGCTCGACGACCACGACGCGGACGCGGCCCAGGACGCCTGCGGGGAGCACGAGCAGGATGCCGGGACGGTCGCCGAGGAGCACCGGTCGCCCGCCGAGCGGCACGGCCTCCGGGATGCCCGCCGCCCGCAGGCAACCGGCGAGGCGGCCAGGATCGCCGAGCCGCCCGACTTCGAAGGTGCCCGTCGCGGCCGCACCCGCTGCGGCGAGCCCGACGGTGTCGACGGCGTCGACGCGCGTGGGATCCGTTGCAGGGCTTGCGAAGTGGCCGCCCCCGACCACGACGACGAGGCCTGCGACGAGCGCCGCGACGCCCCAGAGGGCCCTCCGGAGCCACCAGACACCACTCGAACGGGTGTATGTGATATAAATCACACTACCGGGACTTTCTGTCGTTTCGTTGATCCATTGCGCCAGCACATCGCCGGGTACGGCCAGCGGCGGCAACGCACCGAGGTCGGCGCGCGTGGCCGCCAGCGCCTCCAGCACATGAGCGGACGCCGGATCCGCAACAGCCCGCGCCCGGACGGCGCGCGCCCGGTCCGCGTCCAGCACCCCCGCGTCCAGATCGGCGAGCTGCGCCACGTCCGGCCCGACCCCCGTACTCACGGCGGCAACGGCTCGCCGCGGATCCGGCTGCGCTCCTCGCTCGCCGGAGCTCGCTGCGATGCCCACCGGCTCCTCGCTCACGGTGTCTCCTCCCGCAGGTGTCCGAGAAGGACTGCCAGCCGGGCCCGCCCCCGCGCGCAGCGGCTCTTCACGGTCCCGACGGGAACCTCGAGGATCTCCGCGGCCTCGGCCACGGCGCAGCCCTGGACATCGACCAGCACGACGGCCACCCGCTGCTCCACGGGCAGCTCGGCGAGGGCGTCGTGGACGGCCAGCCGGGTGACGAGCACCGTGGCGGTGTCCGGCTGCGCGGCGGGCAGGTCCGAGCGCGGCCACTGCACGAGGACCGGACGGGCCCGCGCGCGACGCAGGCGGTCCCGGCAGGTGTTGACCACGATCCGCTGCAGCCAGGTGCGCACGGCGGCGTCACCGCGGAAGGCGGCAACCCCCCGATGTGCCGCGAGCAGCGCCTCCTGGACGGCTTCCGCCGCCTCGTCGGGGCGGCCGAGCACCCGCACCGCGACCGACCACAGCCGGTCTCCGTGCCGGCGCACCAGCTCACCGAACGCGCGCCCGTCTCCCTCGCGGTGCGCGGCGAGCAACTGCTCGTCGGTGAGGTCGGGATCGGGCACCGGCGGAGGGTAGATCGCGCCCCGGGGTTCCCGAGGCGTTTTCGCGACATCCGACGCGAGGGGCGACGGTCAGGTGAGGGCCCGGCGGAACTCCAGCTCGTCGATCTGCGTGACGAAGCCGTCGTCGCTGGGCCCGAGCCGGTCGATCCACACGATCACGTACTGCACCGGCTGGCTCTGGGCCAGCGAGATCGTGGTGCGGTCCTGGTCCAGGACCGCACCCGCCACCCGCGTGGTCTCGTCGAGGGTGGCATCGGACGTCGGTGCGGCGCGCACCTCGACGCGGGTGCCGCGGCTGGGTGAGGTGATCGTCAACGCCGACAGCTGCACCGGTGACACGAACGAGATCATCACCCCGATGCCGGGCTTCAGCGCGGGCAGCTGCTGTCGGTAGGTGTGGGTGCGCCAGAACGACGTCGTGTCGCCGTCGATCACGCGGGTGACGCGGGCGGCGTTGTCGCCGTCGCCCGGGCCGTACACCTGGACGCCTGCGACGGCGGCCCGCCCGCCTGCAGCGGGGGCGCCGGCACCGCGTTGGGCCGGGTCGGTCTCACCGACGACGATGACCGGCGAGCTGGGATCGCTGAACAACGACGTGAGCTGGTAGCCCCCGTACCCGACGATCATCGCCACCACGGTGGCGAGCCCGGCCAGTGCCACGCCCATCCGCCTGCGCCGCTGCGGGTCCGCCGGCTCGTCGGCCGACCGTTCGTCCTGCCACACGTCGTGGGGATCGGCGGGCAGCCCGTCCCGGACGGGCGGAAGCAGTGCTTCGCTGTCGTGCTCCTCGATGACCTCGATGAGCAGCCGGTTCACCGCCGCGGCCGTGTGCACGTGTCCGGCGGCGTCCGCGGGCCCGAGAGTGCCCGTGGCGAGGGCGTCCAGTTCCAGGGGGACCCCGGGGCGCGTCACGGACGGCGGCACCAGCGCCCCGGACGACGTCCGCCCGGCGCTCGCGAGGCCCGCGTCCGCGGCGTCGCTGCTCGACAGTGGCCAGCGGCCGGTGAGCAGCGTGACCAGCACGGCCCCCAGCCCGCGGACGTCGTCCGCAGGAGCGATGTCGGGTCGAGGCAGGGCGAAGCAGAGCTGGACGGTGCCGTCCGGGTGCACCCGGATGCGCTGTGGGTGGTCGCATCCCAGGACCAGACCGTGCCGGTGGGCCTCCTCGACGGCCGCGGCGAGCGGCTGGAGGGACCGTGCGACGGAGATCGGTCGCTGCGGACCCTTGGCCACGGCGTCCGCGAGGCTGTGTCCCGGGACCCATTCGCTGACGGCGGCGCCCAGGACGTCCGCGGGCAGGCCCGCCGCCCCGGGGCTCAGGACGTCCAGCAGCCGGGCGCAGGCCTCGTGCTCGAAGCAGCCGGAGCGCAACGCCCGCATGACCATCTCGTTCGCCCGCTCGAGCGAGGTCGGATCCTCCTCGCCCCCGACCGCCCCGGACTCCTCGTCGCGGCGGCGCAGCACCGTGACGGCCACGTCCCGCTGCAGGACGAGGTCGCGGGCACACCAGAACTCCGCCCCGGCGTGCGCGTCCGACCCGGCGCGGGTGTGCAACCGGTAGCGCGACGCGAGCGTGGTGCCCGGGCCGGTCTCGGGTGCTGCGGCGGGTGCCGGCTGCCTGCTGCGCGCCGTCTCCGCCTGTTCGGGCGTGTCGGGGAGCCCGTCGCCCACGTCAGGCGGATCGACGTGGTCGGGCGGGCTCGCCAGATCGCTCACCGGGCAGCACCTCCCCCACGCTCCCGACCTTCGGAAGCCTACGGCAGCTCATCGCACGACGCCCTCTTCTTGTGACGATTTCCGGCGACCTCGTACCCGGCGCCACACCGGAGCGAGCTCCGGTTGGCGGACGATGCGCATCGCCAGCAGCGTGACCGGCACGAAGACGGCCGTCGCCACCACGAGGACCGCCCAGGCCCGCGGCGCGGCCGCCCAGGTCCCGACCGCTCCCTGCGCCAGCAGCCCGACCGCGGCATAGGACGCGGCCCCGCCGGCGAGGCTCGCCAGCAGCGCGCGGCCCATCGAGCTCAGCACCTGGCCGCCGCGGGTGGTGCCGAGGCGGCGGCGGAGCAGCACGTTGCCCAGAACCGCACCGAGGATGAACGAGGCGCTGTTGGCCGCCGAGAGTCCCAGCACGACGTCCGCGGGCGGGAGCAGCATCGGGCACGCGAGCAGCATCGGCACCTTCACGGCGACGACGACCAGCTGGATCAGCGCCGGGGTGCGGCTGTCGGTCAACGCGTAGAACACGCGCAGCTGCAGCATCATCACGGCGAACGGCACGAGCCCGAACGCCGAGCACGCGAGCGCCGTGCCCAGGCGGGCGCTGCCGCCGCCGTCCGAGCCCTGACCGAGGCTGAACAACGCCACGCCCAGCGCAGGCCCGTAGAGCGTGAGCAGCACGCTGATCGGCAGCAGGGCGACGCTGGCGAGCCTGCTGCCCAGCGACAGGTCCGCGATCACGTCCGAGGTGCGGCCCTCCGCCGCGGCCCGGCTCATGCGCGGCATGAGGGCGGTGAGCAGGGAGACGCCGAGCACCCCGTAGGGGACCTGGAGCAGCAGCCACGCATTGGCGTAGATCGCGGGTGCGGCGACGTCCGACGCCCACGCGACGCGGGTGGTGACGACGTAGCCCACCTGCCCGATGAGGACGTAGCTGATCACCCAGACCGCGAGGCCGCCCGCCGCCGAGAGCCGCGGATCCCAGCCCCACAACGGCCGGTAGGACCCGCCGATCCGGCGCAGCGCCGGGATCAGCACGAGCGCCTGCACGACGATGCCGAGCGTGGTGCCCAGCCCCAGGACGAGCAGCTTCGGGTCGCCCATCCGCACCGGGTCGACGCTGATCTCCCCCGGCACCATCACGTAGACGGCGAGGATGCCGAGCACGACGACGTTGTTCAGCACGGGCGCCCAGGCGAACGGGCCGAAGACCCCGCGGCTGTTGAGGATCGCGCCGAGCAGGGCCCCGATCCCGTAGAAGAAGATCTGTGGCAACAGCAGAACCGCGAACGCGGTGGCGAGCTCGGGGCTCACCGTGTCGGGCGGGTCGGCCCCTCCCGAGTCGCCCTGACCGCCGTGCCCGCCGAGGTAGAGCTGCGTGAGCAGTGGAGCGGCGAGGATCGCGACGATCGTGGCGAGGAGCAGCACCACGCCCAGGACGGTGAGCAGCTTGCGGGTGTAGATCTCGCCGCCGTCCGCGTCCTCGGTCTGGGCGCGGACCAGCAGGGGGATCATCACACTCGAGAGCACCCCGCCGAGCAGCAGCTCGTAGACGATGTTGGGCATCGTGTTCGCCACCGTGTAGGAGCTGTTGACGAACCCGAGGCCGAGCACGGCGACCAGGACGATCTGGCGCACGAAACCGGTGATGCGGCTCGACAGGCTCGCGACGGCGATCATGCTGCTCGCGCGGCCGAGGGACTGCCGGGGGCGCTCGGCAGGGCGTTTCGGTGGGCTGGCCGGGGCGTGGGCGTCGTCGGTCCCGGTGGGTGCGTCCTCGACGGGGGCGATCCGCTCGGTGGGCGGATCGTCCGGGACGGGTGGCAGGGCGACGGTGTCCGGGTCGTCCTCGGGCCGGGGGTTCACGGGCGGCTGGACGGGACGCCGGGTGGGGGGTGGGGCCGGGTCGGGGTCGCGGCGGTCGGAGGCACCTCGCCGGGAAGTTCCTCCGCCGGTCGTGCGGCTGGCGGCGGGGGCGGGGGCGTCCCGGTCGCCGTCGACGATGCCGTGGGCCGCGCGTTCTCCCCCTGCAGGCGTCGTCGCACCCGGCGGGCGGCCAGGACCACGAGCAACACTCCCGCGGTTCCGGTCAGCCACACGGTGATGGTGCCGTAGCCGGTGGACCGCACGCGCAACCGGCTCGCCGGGCCGAGCTGGCCTCCCGCGGGCGTGTGCACCGTGGCGTCCACGGTGAACTGCCCCGAGCGCGTCACCTCCGCGCTGACCTGTACCTGGCGGCGCCCCGATGGGGGGATCACCTGCTCGGGGATCGGGTCCACCACCAGCCCGCCCGAGCTCGCCAGGTCGATCCGCACCCGTACCCCGATCGGCAGCGCGTTGGCCACCGTCAGCAACAGCGGGGCGTCCTTCGTCCCCAGCGCGTACGGGCTCGGTGGCTCGACGACGCGGATGGCGGCGCGCAGCTCCTGCACGCGGTCGTCGGCGAGGGTGGCCGCGCCGGTCGCGTCGTCCACCCGGCCGCGGAACGCGGCGGACACCGGCCGGACGAGCCCGCGCTGGAGCGGGCCGAAGACGTCCGCCACGGTGACGCCGACGCTGCCCTGCTCGACCGCGGCCGACTGCAGGTCCGCAAGGCTCGCCCGGGTGCCCTCGACGGTGGCGACCACCTCCGGCGGCACCTCCCGGGCCCCGGCCCGAAGCGGGTAGGCAGGCAGCCGAGCGCCGTTCTCGGGAATGCCCGCGGACACCGTCTGGGTGAGCGGGCGCGGGACCAGCAGCCCGGCCGAGATCATCTGGCCCGCCGCCGTGAGCAGCGCGCCCGCGCTCGTGTCGTCCGCGCCCCACTGGTGCGGCGGGGCGAGGACGAGCGGGTCCGGTCCCGGTTCGAGGGTGCGGGCCCGGAACGCGAGCGTGCCGATCGCGTCCTGGGTCGAGAGCGGTGACGGCGTCCCCGCCGGGATCACCGCGGGCCGGACCTCCGTGGCAGGCACCGTGGGGGGAGTGTCCACCGGCCCGGCGAGTGCCCGGGCGATCAGTGGATCGGTGAGCACGACGAGCTGGGGGCGGTCCGCTCCGGCGAGCGGCAGCACGCCGGTGGCCCGCTCGCGCGTCCCGGAGACGGCGTCCGCGGACAGCAGCACCGTCCGGCCGAGCGGTGCGACCGTCCGGGCCAGGGTGGCCTGGTCCAGCACGCCGTCGGCGGGCCAGGTCGTCGCCGCCAGCGGCGCGGCCCCCAGGGTGCGGCCGACGACCGCGCGGCCGTCGGTGATCGACCCCGACGCGAGATCGACGAGGTGCCCGCGGGTCAGCGCCACCAGGTCCGCGTCGGCCCAGGGCATCGCGAGCAGGCAGACGTCGCGGACCGTCGTCGTCAGCAGGTCCAGCCAACGGCTCGCCGCTTCGCTGCCCGTGCCCGGCACCCGGCGGCCGTCCGGCGCGAGGACCTCGTAGCCGTCGCTCATGGCGGCCGCCGTGGAGATCAGCTCGGCGTCGACGGCCACGCACGTCGCCGCCCGCACCGGTGATCCGGGCGGAGCCCGCTCCGCCAGGGCCGTGACCAGCCCGTAGAGGCGGCCGCCCGGGGCGAAGGAGCTCGCCAGCGTGTCGTCGGAGAGCAGCGCGGGTTCCCCCGGGACCGTCGGGAGCCGTCGCGGAGCGTCCGAGATGGGGTAGAGCAGCGTGAACGGCACGGGCTCGGCAGTCGGGGGCACGGTGACCGGAGCCGCGTCCGCCGGGGGCAGGGACACCACCGGCAGCAGCATCCGGACGGCCGCGAGCCGCGCCCTGGCCGCACCCGCGGGGGTGCCGTTGACATTGAGCAGCAACTCGTAGACGCCGGGCCGGGCCAGGGCCAGCCCGTCCTCCCCGCGCAGCGGAACCGCGAACCGGACGGGCATGGACGCCCCGGGAGCGAGCTCGCCCGGCAGGTCCACGAACTCCGACGCGGCGGCATCGGCGGCGGCGTCCCCGCGCAGCGCGTCGCGCACGTCGCCGACCCCGGCCAGCGGCATCCCGCGCTGGGCGCGCACGGCCAGGCCGGCGACCGTCGTCCCCCCGGTGTTGGTCAGCGTCGCGACGACGCTGAGCACGCCGGGGCCGTCCGCCGTCACGACCCGCGGCCCGATCTCCTCCACGTCCAGCCGCAACACCGCGGGCGCGGGGCCCGGTGTGGCGGCGGCCGCCCCGGCCGGCGGGGTGACCAGGAAGAGCAGAATCATCGCGGCCACTGCCGCGACCGCTCTCACGCGGTGTCCTCCAGCAGCTCCGCGGCGCGCCGGATCAGCCGGCGTTCGTCGGCGTAGGCGAGCCGTGACTCCAGCTCCTCCAGGGGTACCCAGGCCACCTCGGCGACCTCGACGTCCGAGTCGGACAGCTCGCCGCCCAGCGCGCGCATGAGGAAGTGGTGCACGGTCTTGTGCACGCGGCGGTCCTCGGCGACGAACCAGAAGTCGATGGTGCCCAGTGGTGCGACCACCCGGCCGATGATGCCGGTCTCCTCCTCCACCTCGCGCACGGCGGCCTGCTCGGCCGTCTCGCCCTCCTCGATGTGGCCCTTCGGCAGCGACCACAGCAGCCGCCCGCGGCGGTCCAGCCTGCCGATGACGGCGGCCGTCCCCTGCACGTGGTCCACGACGAGCCCACCCGCGGACGTCTCGTCCACGGTGCGTAGCCGCCTGCGGACCGGGGAACGCCCCGTCCGGCGCCCCCCGGAACGGTGACGGCCGGTCGACATACGGCGATCGTAACGATGGCCGGCGGGGGAATGCCGCTACGTCGCCCGACGGCCACCTCGTAAGCTGGATCGCCGTGCCCGACACCGCCGTCCACGACCGCGTGGCGCCAACCACCCGACCTCCGGTTCCCGACGCCCTGGTCCGCTCCCAGGAGAATGCGATCGTGGAGATGGTCCCGGTACCCCGCGTCGCCGACGAGCTCGCCGCCCGGTTCGCCGATGCCGGGCACCGGCTCTACCTCGTCGGCGGTTACGTGCGCGATGCGCTGCTGGGCCGCCCGGACTCGGACTACGACTTCACCACGGACGCGCGGCCCGACGCCGTCCTCGCCGTTCTCGACGGCTGGGCCGACGCCGTCTGGGAGACGGGGATCGGGTTCGGCACCGTCGGCGCGCGCCGCCGCGGTGAGACCTTCGAGATCACGACCTTCCGCGCCGACGCCTACGACCGCGTCTCCCGCAACCCCGTCGTCCGGTTCGGCGAGACGATCGAGGAGGACCTCGTCCGGCGGGACTTCACCGTCAACGCGATGGCGGTGGAGCTGACCGGCGAGCGCCGGTTCGTCGATCCGCACGGCGGGCTGGCCGCGCTCGCCACCGGGCGCCTCGACACCCCGGCCACGCCCGAGGAGTCCTTCGCCGACGACCCGCTGCGGATGCTGCGGGCCGCGCGGTTCGTCTCGCAGCTGGGGTTCCGTCCCACGCCACGCGTCGTCGATGCGATGACGGCGATGGCGGGCGAGCTGGACCGCATCACCCGCGAGCGGGTGCAGGCCGAGCTCACGAAGCTGATGCTCGGTGCCCATCCGCGGCGCGGGATCGAGCTGATGGTCGACACGGGGCTCTGCGAGCGGGTGTTGCCCGAGGTGCCGGCGATGCGGCTCGCCATCGACGAGCACATGCAGCACAAGGACGTGTACACGCACTCGCTCGTCGTCATGGAGCAGGCGGTTTCACGTGAAACAGACGGCCCGGATCTCGTGCTGCGCCTCGCCGCCCTGCTGCACGACATCGGGAAGCCCGACACCCGCCGCCGCGAGCCCGACGGCCGGGTGAGCTTCCACCACCACGAGGTCGTCGGCGCGAAGATGGTGCGCAGGCGCCTGCGCGAGCTGCGCTACCCGAAGGCGATCGTGGACGACGTCGCCCAGCTCGTGTTCCTGCACCTGCGGTTCCACGGCTACGGCAAGGGCGAGTGGACGGACTCCGCAGTCCGTCGCTACGTCACCGACGCCGGACCGCTGCTGGACCGGCTGCACAAGCTCGTCCGCTCGGACTGCACCACCCGCAACAAGCGCCGCGCCGCCGCGCTCCAGCGCTCCTACGACGGGCTCGAGGAGCGCATCGCCGCACTGCGCGCGCAGGAGGAGCTCGACGCCATCAGGCCCGACCTCGACGGCAACGCGATCATGGCGGTGCTGGGGATCCCGCCGGGCCCGCTCGTCGGGAAGGCCTACCGGCACCTGCTCGCGCTGCGGATGGAGCGCGGGCCGCTGCCGCGGGACGAGGCCGAGGCCGAGCTGCGGCGGTGGGCCGCCGAGCAGGATGGCTGATCCC
>JBFWRR010000020.1:33012-70513 GCA_050248815.1 Pseudonocardia sp.
CCCGGCGCAGCAGCGCGTCGTGCGCCAGCAGGCCCACCAGGTAGAGCGTCGCTGCGGCCCCGAGCAGCCAGGGTGCCCACCCGTTCGGTGGGCACAGCAGCGCCGCCACCGCCACGGCCGCGACGTAGCAGACGTTGAAGCCCGCGTCGTAGAGGGCGAACACCTGGCCGCGGACGTCGTCGTCGATCTCGCTCTGCACGCCGGCGTCCGCGCACAGCTTGACGATCTGGCCCGTGCAGCCGAGCAGGAACGCGGCCGCGAGGACGGCGGGCGCCGACAGCAGCAGGGCGAGCCCGAGCTGCCCCACCGCCGCGACGAGCAGCGCGATCCGCACCGTGCGCGCCCGCCCGAGGCGCCCGGTGAGCCACGGCGTGAGCACCGCCGCGACGCCCAGCCCGGCCGCCGCCATCACCATCGCCTCCCCCACGCCCGCGAACCCCGAGCGGACGAGCCCGGCGTCGTCGAAGACGTTGCGGAACAACAGCAGCGAGACCAGCGTCGTGATGCCGAACGCGAGTCGGTGGGCGGCGAGCGCGAGGAACGTGGCCGCCACGGGTGGGGTGCCCGCGGTGGCCCGGGCGCCGACGGCGAGGCCGCGGGCGACGGCCACCATCGTGTGGCGTGGCTGCGGCGATGCGACGGATGGGTCGGACCGGGCATCCGGTCCGGCACCGGGTCCGGCACCGACCGGGTGGTCCGGCCCGAGCAGGCCCCGCCGGACACCGAGGGCCACCCCTGCCGCGATCAGCGATCCGACGACGGCGATCGCGGTGGTGACGGCCGAACCGGCGTCGCCCGCCCCGACGAGCCCACGCAGCAGGATCGCCGTTCCGGCCCCGAGTGCGGCGAAGGCGGCGCCGAGGGTGGTGGCGACGACGTTGGCGGCGACGAGCCTGCGCCGGTCCACCACGTGCGGCAGTGCTGCCGACAGCCCGGCCAGCGCGAACCGGCTCACCCCCGCCACCGCGAGCGCACCCAGGTAGAGGACGGGGCCCGCGACCCCGGCGGCGACCGTGACCGCCACGGACGCCACCAGCACCGCCCGGAGCAGGCTCGCCACGAGGAGCACCTGGCGCCGGTCCCAGCGGTCCAGCAGCGCGCCGGCGAACGGCCCGATCACCGAGTACGGGATCAGCATCACGGCGAGCCCGGCCGCGACCGCCAGCGGATCGGCCTCGCGCTCGGGGTTGAACAGCACGGCGCCGCCGAGCGCGGCCTGGAACAGCCCGTCTCCCCACTGCGTCGCGAACCGCATCGCGAGCAGCCGCCGGAACCCCGCCGTCGCCCCGTAGGCCGCCCGCCACGGACGCCGGGTGCCCGGTCGGTCACTTTGGGTGATCGGCGGTGGGAGCGGAAGGGACTGCGTGGCCTCCGTCGGCACTGCGGGCACGGCGAGCAGGCTACGCCGTCGGCGGGGTGCAACGATGCGGATGTGGTGGACGATCGCTCCGCGGGACCGAGCACAGACCAGACCGAGGTCGCTCCCGGAACCCTCCTCGTGGCCGCCCCGGGGCTGCTCGACCCCAACTTCCGACGCGCGGTCGTCTACGTGATCGAGCACCGGCCGCGCGGCACGCTCGGGGTCGTGCTCAACCGGCCCAGCGAGGTGTCGCTGCGCGACGTGCTGCCGTCGTGGGAGCCGCTGTCCTCGCGTCCGCGATCGGTGTTCGTCGGGGGCCCCGTCGAATCACAGACGGCCCTGTGCCTCGCGGCACTCCGGGCCGGCCATGACCCGTCGACGCTGGACGGCCTGGTCGGCGTGCGGGGTCCGGTCGCGCTCGTCGACCTGGACGGCGACCCGTCGGCCCTCGCCTCGCGCGTCCGGGGCCTGCGCGTGTTCGCCGGCTACTCGGGGTGGGACGCGGGCCAGCTCGACGGCGAGATCGCCCGCGGGGACTGGATCGTCGTGCCGGCGCTTCCCGACGACGTCGTCAGCGGCCACGACGCCGACCTGTGGGGCCGGGTCCTGCGGCGGCAGGGCATGCCGGTCGCCCTGCTGGCCACCTTCCCCGTGGACGTCCGCCGCAACTGAGCCGATCAGGGGACACGTCCACCCGCAGCCGCGGCTGAGCTGCTGGTCCAACCCCCGTTCCGGCGCCCGCCGGACGTGGGGCGCGTAGGCCGGACGGGGAGGTTCGGATACCGTTCTGTCGTGCCCCACCCTTGCCCCGAGAAGTCCGGCCCGGGTCAGGAGTCCGTCTGGGACTACCCCCGTCCGCCCCGGGCCGAGGCCGTGTCGCGCCGCGCGGTGCTCCTCCGCGGCCAGACGGTCGTCGCCGACACCAGCGATCTCGTCCGCGTACTGGAGACCAGCCACCCGCCCACCTACTACCTGCCACGCGCCGCGTTCGGGGACTTCCTGCATCCCGGCGAGCGCACGACGGTCTGCGAGTGGAAAGGCGTGGCGCGCTACGTCGACATCGTGGTGCCGGGCCTGTCGCCGCTGCGCAACGCCGGCTGGTGGTACCCGGTGCCGGAGGTGCACTATCCGGAGCTGCGCGATCGCGTCGCGGTGTACGCGGGAGCCTTCGACCAGGTGACGCTGGACGGCGAACTCGTGACGCCCCAGCCGGGGGACTTCTACGGCGGCTGGATCACGAAGGACATCGTCGGGCCGTTCAAGGGCATGCCGGAGTCCTGGGGCTGGTGACCGGGCGCCGGGCCCGGCCGGCTCAGCTCAGCGCCCCAGCGACACCGAGGACATGTTGAACTCCGGCACCCGGATCGGCGGCATCGCCGTGCGGGTGAACCAGTCCTTCCACTCCCTCGGCAGCGTGCGCTCCGTCGCGCCCACCTCCGTGGCGCGGCGCAGCATGTCCAGCGGTGAGTAGTTGAAGCGGAAGTTGTGGTCGACCTCCGCCACCACCTCGCCGCCCTCCACCAGGTAGACGCCGTCCCGGGTGAGCCCGGTGAGAAGCAGCGTCGCCGGATCGACCTCGCGGATGTACCACAGGCACGTCAGCAGCAGGCCCCGACCGGTGCGGGCCACCATGTCCTCCAGCCCGGCGTCCGACCCGCCGGTGAGCAGCAGGTTGTCCCCGATCGGGGCGAACCGCGCCCCGGACCCGGCGCCGAACTCGAGAGCTTCGGAACGTGAGTACGCCAGCTCGGCGATCACGCCCTCGCGCACCCAGTCCGTGCGCGCCAGCGGCGCGCCGTTGTCGAAGACGCTGATCCCGTCCCCGGACCGCACGGTGGCGAGGAACGGGGCGTACTCCAGCCCCTTCGCCCCCGGATCGCACGCCATCGTGAGCGGAAGGTCGGTGAGCCGCTCCCCGACCCGCGGCCCGCCGGGCCCCGCCAGTGCACTGTGGCCCTCGTGCGCCGGGCGGCCGTCCATCGAGAACGCGAGGTTGATCGCGAGGTCCGCCACCGCCGACGGCGGCAGCAGCGTCTCGTAGCGCCCCGGGTCCAGGCGGACCCGCCGCGCACCCCACTCCAGCCGCCGGGCGGCGTCGGCGGCCAGGGCCACCACGTCCACGTCCGTGAAGTCCGTCGTGGACGCACCGGTCCAGGCCGAGCAGGCCAGATCCGGGGTCTTGACGTTGAGCTCCACCGAGCCCGTCGGCTGCACCCAGCGCCGCCGCACGCCCGTCGACGTGCCCAGCCACAGCGTGGCCAGCTCGTGGGAGGCGAACCCGTAATGCCGCTGGGGGCCCGCCAGAACCTCCCCGAGCCCGCCCGCGAACGTCTCGTACACCCCGATCGACGTCTCCGCGGCGGGCTCGTCCCAGGCCGGGTCCGTACCGTCCGGATCCGGCAGCGGCATCGCGTCGCGCGCCGGCCCGGCGTCGCGGGCCGCACGCTCTGCCGCACGCAGCAGCTCCTCCAGGCCCGCGGTGTCCGTGACCGCGCTCGACGACACGACCCCGGCCGCCGTGCCGCCGTCGACCGCCACCATCGCGATCACCGCCACCTCGCGGACGGTGGTGTGTCCGTTCGTGGTCATCGTCGAGTTCGCCCAGCGCAGCACGGCCTCGCTCGTCTCGGTGACGATCACGGCGCGGCCCGCGTGCTCGCCCGGCAGCGCGAGCACCCGCTCGACGATCTCCTGTGCCCTCACTGACCCTCCTGTTGGGTGTTGAGCACGTTCACCCCGCGGAACCGGGCCGAGGGACACCCGTGGCTCACCGGGGCGACCTGCCCCGGTTGGGCCTTTCCGCAGTTCATCGCCCCACCGAGCCGCCAGGTGGACGGGCCCCCGACGGCGTCCATCGAGCCCCAGAAGTCCGTGGTGGTGGCCTGGTAGGCGACGTCGCGCAGCTGGCCCGCCAGACGCCCGCCGGAGATGCGGTAGAAGCGCTGGCCGGTGAACTGGAAGTTGTAGCGCTGCATGTCGATCGACCAGGACTTGTCGCCCACCACGTAGATGCCGCGCTCGACCCCGGCGATCAGTTCCTCGGTTGTGGTGTCGCGCGCCGGGTCCGGCCGCAGCGACACGTTCGCCATCCGCTGGATCGGCACGTGGAACGGGGAGTCCGCGAACGCGCACCCGTTGGACCGCTCCAGACCCAGCCGTGGGGCGAACGTGCGGTCCAGCTGGTAGCCGACCAGGACGCCCTCGCGCACCAGGTCCCACTCGGTCGTGGCCACCCCGTCGTCGTCGAACCCGACCGTTGCGAGGCCGTGGGGCACCGTGCGGTCTCCCGTGACGTGCATGATGTCGCTGCCGTAGCGCAGCGTCCCGAGCTGGTCGGGCGTCGCGAAGCTCGTGCCTGCATAGGCCGCCTCGTAGCCGATCGCCCGGTCGTACTCCGTTGCGTGGCCGATCGACTCGTGGATGGTGAGCCACAGGTTCGTCGGGTCGATCACCAGGTCGTACGGGCCCGGGTCGACCGACGGCGCCTTCACCTTCTCCGCCAGCAGCTCCGGGATCAGCGCCAGCTCGCCGTCCCAGTCCCACCCCGTGCCCGTGAGGTACTCGAAGCCGCGGCCGGCCGGCGGGGCGAGCGTGTCCATCGTCTCGAAGCCGCCGCCGACCCGGTCGACCGCCGTTGCCGTGACGCCCGGGCCGATGCGCACCCGCTGCTGCAGTGTCGAGGTGCCCGCGGTGTCGGCGTAGAACTTGCACTCCCGCACCTGCACGAGCCCCGCCCGCACATGGTCCACCCCGTCGGAGGCCAGCAGCCGCTGCGACCACTCCGTGAGCAGCGCGACCTTCTCCGCCACGGGCACGGTCAGCGGGTCGGTCTCGTAGGCCGACACCCACGCGGCGCCCGCGTGCACCGGCTCACCGGCCCGCGCCACCCGCTCCAGCGCGACCGGCCGCAACGTGCGCGCCACCTGCACCGCGCGCTCGGCAGTGGCCGCGGCGCGCTCCGGGGTCAGCTCGACGTGGGCGGCGAATCCCCAGGTGCCGTCCACGATCACGCGCACCGCGAGTCCGACGGTGACGTCGTCCACCACCTGCGTGACCCGCCCGTCCCGCAGGCCGATCGACTGACCCACCAGCCGCTCGACCCGGACATCGGCGTGCTCGGCGCCCAGCTCCCGGGCCCGCGACAGCGCCGCATCGGCCAAGGTGTGCAGGGCGATCGCCCGGAACTCCGGATCGATCCCCTGATCGGTTCGGTCGAACGGCATGCCCGCAACGTAGTACAGGTCACCGACAGGACGTGATCAGTCGAGCCAGACGTCGCCGTCGGTGTCGGGGCCGAGCACGCGCACGCCGCCGCCGGGGCCGAACGCGAGGACCTGGTCGGCCAGGCCGTCCCCGTCCAGGTCGGTGTGCACGAGCAGCTCGCCCGCGGTGCGGATGACGACGGTGTCGGGGACCAGGTCGCCGTCGGTGTCGATGCCGCACGACACGTCCAGCACCCGGTCCGGGACCGACGCGGGGGTGCGCGGCGCGCTCATCGGCCCGCGCCAGGGGCGAGCTCGGCGAGCTCCGCCTCGACGTCGGCCCGGCGGGCGGCCACCGCTGCCTCCAGCGTGCTCCCGGCCTGCTCCACCCGCAGCACCATCCGTGCGAGCGCGGCGTCGCCGTCCGCGCGGACCGCGAGGAGCACCTCGTCGGACCAGCGGCGCAGCCCCACCCGCTCGGCCGTCGCCGCCTGGTGCCCGCCCACCAGCACCGCCACCCCGAGCCCGAGGGCCGTCGTCGCCACCACCGCCCCGGGTGAGGCCACCGACAGCCCCGTCAGCGGCAACGTGGCCGCCGGCAGCAGTGCCGCCCGCCAGCCGCCCGCGATCGAGGACCAGGGTGACCTGCCCGGATCGCCGCCGACTGCGGGCAGCGGGCGCGGCGGATCGTCCGCCAGGGCCGGCCAGGCCGCGTCGACAAGCACCCCGCGCCGGGCGGCGACGCGCCGGGCCGCCGCCCGGACGGCGGCCTCCCGCCGGGGGGCCGCCCACGCCCGCAGCTGATCGACCCCGTCGAGCAGCACCGCGGGGAACCGGGCCCGCTCCCGGCGCTCGGCGACCTTCAGGAACGCGCGGGCCTCCGTGGCGAGGCGCCCGGTCGCGTCCGCGAGCTCCGTTGACGCCGAGAGGCGGGCGATCGTGAGCGCGGACCGCAGGTCGCGGTGGACACCGGCGAGGCCGTCCCGGGCGGCCCGCAGCTCGGCGCGACGGGCGCGGACGGCGTCGGCGTAGCGGTCGGGGATCTCCGGGGTCGGTGCTCCGTGCGGCGGTGGGACGGTCATCGGCATCGAGGCAGGATGGGGCGCCCGCCGGGGCCGCGGGACGGATCGCGGAGCGACTGTGTGCGATCGGGAACGGGGTCGCGGGTGCAGCTCCGCCGCACGGGCTACGGCCCGTCAGTCCGCCGCGCGGGCCACCGCGCATCGGCCCCGCCCGTCACAGGCGCCTCGCCGGGCTCGTCGTCCGCCGTCTCCCCCGCTGTCTCCCCTGGTGTCTCCCCTGGTGTCTCCCCTGGTGTCTCGGTGGGCTCCCCGGGTCGCCCGGCCTCCGTCTCCGCCTCCGCCACCAGCCGCGCGTACCGCGTCCCCGCGGCGAGGATCAGCAGGCCCGCGCCGAGGAAGGCCACGACCTGGGCGAGCCCGTCGAGCGCGGCGAGGTCGAAGAACACGAGCTTCGCCACCGCCGCGGCGACCAGCGCAAGACCGGTGATCCGCAGCGCCTGGCGGCGGATCCCCCACGCGAGCAGGACGAGCGCGCCGACCGTCCACGACACGGTGACGAGCGCGTGGCCTGCGGTGAACCCGACCGGGCCGCCCACCAGGAGCAGCGCCGCGGTGATCACCACCCCGGCCGCGCCGTAGAGGCCGACGAGACCGGTCGGCACCCACAGCCAGGCCGTCGCGGCGTCCGGCCGGATCAGGCCGAGCCGTCCCGCGGCGACCAGGGCGGCGACCGCGAACGCCAGCACCGTCGCGGACACCACGAGCCCCCCGATCAGGGCGGGCACGACCGTGACCCCGTCCACGAGGTACGGCCACCCGGGACGGACGAGCGCCGCGAGGGGCGCATCGGCGACCAGCGCCGCGCACACCCCGACGACCCCGTAGGCCGCGGCGACGAACATCGGCAGCCGCCTGCGCAACACGGTGGCGGCGACCGCCAGCACCGTCGCCTGGCCGAGGAGCACCGCGGTGCGGGTGGCGCCGTCGAACGCGAGCGCGGTCGCCTCGAACGCCGCCACGGCCCCCGCCGTGATCGCGACCGTCCGCACCGGGCCGGCGAACCGGGGCAGCACGGCGGTCGCCAGCAGCGCCGCGGCGGCGCCCGCCGCCAGGGCGACCCCGCCCCAGCGGGTGAGGTCCGGGGCCGTGACCAGCAGCGGGACGGGTGCGGCCGCCACGAGGGTCGCGACCGGGACGTCGGTGAGCCTGCGCGCGCCGAGCACGGCCGTCAGCAGGCCCACGACGAGCACCGCGACGACGCCGAGGACGGCCGAGCGGGGCGCGTCCGCGGTCTCGTCGGCAGCCAGCACGACCCCGTACAGCACCGGGCCGGCCGCCGCGATCAAGGCCGGCACGGACCAGCCGCGGCGCAGCACGACCGGCAGCGCCGCCACCTGCAGGACCAGGACGAGCGCGACCAGGAGCAGGCCCGTGACCAGCACCGGCGCGAGGATCGCCGCCCCGACGACGACACCGCCGGCGAGCAGCTGCGAGCGCCACCGGTCGGCGAGTCCGAGCCCGCCGAGCGCGACGACCAGCGCCAGGACGACGGCGGGCACCGCCGGCAGCTCGGCGATTACCGTCGCACCGGCGATGACCAGGTACAGGGTCGCGAAGCCCGTCGCGGCCAGGGCGAGCGCACCGGTGCGCGATGCCTCCCGGCGGTGCAGCCACATGCCGGTGCCGACGAGGGCGGCACCGAGCAGGCCGCCGAGGACGATCCGGGCCTCCGGGGAGAACCAGCCGCGTTGCACGGCGAGGACCACGAGCGAGACGACACCGATGAGGGTGAGTGCGCCGCCCGTCCACGGCAGCACCGTCGCGATCGAGAGCGACGGGCGCTTCGGTGCGGGCCGCCCGGGCTGAGCAGGCTGGGCGGGGTACCCACCGGCGGGCGGGACGGGCCCCGGCACCGGGCCGGGCTGCCCCGCACCGAGTCCGGCGGGCGGCGGCCACGCGCCGGGCCACTGCCCCGGCGGCGGGGCGCCGGGCGCGGCCGGCTGCGGCGGGGGACCCCACCGGTGCCACTGCTGCGCGGGCGGTGGGGGCGCCCACGGGCCGGGCCGGGCCTGCGGGGAACCCGCACCGGCTGCGGCGGCCCCGACCCCGGCGGCGACGGCCCCGGCGGCGCCCGCACCGGCTGCGGCGGCACCGGGGGCACCGGCCGCGCTCCTCGGGACACCGCCGGGACCCCCGGCGCCTGCCCCCGACGCAGTGCCGGCGCCGGCGCCGGGCGCCGCGTCCCCGGCCGGGCCGCCCGCCCGATCCGGCGGGCGCAGCGCGAGCAGCTCGGCGCCGATGCGGTCGAGCCGCCTGCCGATCTCACCCACCTCTGCGGCGAGGCTGGCCAGCGGGTCGCTCGGGTCGGGACGGCCGGACGGGTGCATGCGCCGAGGATGGGCCATCCGGGCGTGCGGGGGATCGGTACGGCTACCGCAGTCCGGTCACGGAACGGTCACGGCGTCGGGCGTAGGCTTCTCCGACGCCCCCGCCAGCCCGGCCTCAGGAGCAGCAGTGACCCCGCCGACCGAGCCCGTGACGCGTGAGCCCCGCCCACCCTTCAGCCGGGAGATCACGAGCTTCGTCCACCAGCGCAACCGGCTGACCGAGGGCCAGCGCCACGCGTGGGAGCGGCTGTGGCCGGTGCTGGGCCACGAGGTCGAGGAACTGGTGGAGCGGCCGCAGACGTTCGACCCCCCGGCCTGGTTCGGCCGCTGCGCACCGCTCGTGGTGGAGATCGGGTCGGGGATGGGCGAGTCGACGGCGGCGCTGGCGGCGGCCGCGCCGGGGACGGACCATCTCGCCGTCGAGGTGTTCGAGCCGGGCCTGGCGCAGCTGATGATGCGGATCGAGGCCGCGGCGCTCACGAACCTGCAGCTGGTGCGCGGGGACGCGGTGGTGCTGCTGCGGTCGGCGATCGCGCCGGGGTCGCTGGAGGGCGTGCGCGTGTTCTTCCCGGACCCGTGGCCGAAACGCCGCCATCACAAGCGTCGTCTGGTCCAGGCCGGTTTCGCGGCGCTCGTGGCATCCCGGCTGCGGCCGGGGGCGACGCTGCACCTGGCGACGGACTGGATGGACTACGCCACGCAGATGCACGTGGTGTGCGGGGCCGAGCCGGCGCTGGAGGGCGGCTGGGTGGATCGACCGGAGTGGCGCCCTGTGACGAAATTCGAGGAGCGTGCCCGGATCGAGGGACGCCCGATCAGGGACCTCATCTACCGCAGACGCCCGAACGGGCGGGAGATTGAACACGGATAGTAATCAGGTAATACTTGCGCGGCCTCCGCCCGGGGGTCTTGTGAATTGCCGAGCGAGATCAGTGTCTGGTGGTGTCAGTGCCGGCGTCGTCGCGCAGCGCTCTGCGTTTCCTCTCGGGATCAGCGATTCCCGCTCCCCGCTCCGCCGCGGCGGTCGAGCAGGTCGATCCACCACCCGTGGACCCGGCCGCCGCTCGTGAGTTCCTCGCGCGGTTCCACGAGGAGACGGGCGCCGACGGGCACGACCGGCGCATCCGCCAGGTCCTGGTCGACATCGACGAGACCGGCACCTACGTCCACACCCCGGAGGAGCTGGCGTACGGCGCCCGGCTGGCCTGGCGCAACTCCGCCCGCTGCATCGGACGCCTGTACTGGCGCAGCCTGAAGGTGCGCGACCTGCGCAAGGTCCGCGATCCCGCGGAGGTCGCGGACGGCTGCATCGGGCACCTGCGCGAGTGCACCCGCGGCGGCGACATCCGTCCCACCATCACGGTCTTCGCACCGGACCGTCCAGGCTGGCCGGGTCCGTGCATCCACAACGAGCAGCTCATCCGCTACGCGGGCCACCGCACGGCGGACGGCTGCATCCGCGGGGACGGGCGCTACGCCGGCTTCACCGACGCGGTCACCGCGCTGGGCTGGGTGCGCCCGGAGCCGCCGGGCCGGTTCGACGTCCTGCCGCTGACGGTGTCGGACGAGGGACCGCCGAAGCTGTTCGACATCCCCGCGGACGCCGTCCTCGAGGTGTCGATCACGCACCCGGAGCTCTCGTGGTTCGCGGACCTGCGGCTGCGCTGGCACGCCGTCCCGGCGATCAGCAACATGCCGCTGGAGATCGGCGGCATCCGCTACCCCGCCGCCCCGTTCAACGGCTGGTACCAGAACACCGAGATCGCGGCGCGCAACCTCTCCGACGCCGACCGCTACGACCTGCTGCCCGTCATCGGGCGCCGGCTCGGGCTCGACACGAGCACCCCGCGGTCGATGTGGCGCGACCGGGCGCTGGTGGAGCTGATGCGTGCCGTCACGCACTCCTTCGACGAGGCGGGGGTGACGATGGCCGACCACCACACGGAGTCGCAGCGGTTCCTCACCCACGTCTCCCGCGAGAAGAAGGCCGGTCGGGGCTGCCCTGCGGAGTGGAGCTGGATCGTCCCGCCGGTGTCCGGCGGGCTCACGCCCGTCTACCACCGCTACTACGACGAGCCGGATCCCGACGTCCGGCCTGCCTTCCTCCCCCCGTCCGGCACGCAGGCCTGTCCGGCGACGTCGCACGTCTCCCGGGAGGCTGGATAGGGTCGCGGGCATGACCCCGGACCGCCGCCCATGAGCCCCGACGATCTCGCGGGTCCCCCGCCGCGGGTGCTGCTGGTGTGGGACGCCCCGAACATGGACATGAGCCTGGGCACCCTGCTGGGTGCCCGGCCGACGGCGGCGTTCCGGCCCCGGTTCGACGCCGTCGGGCGCTGGCTCCTGGAGCTGGCGGGCCCGGCCGCGGTCGCCGAGGCCACGGTGTTCACCAACGTGGTGCCGGGCAGCACGGAGGTCGTGCGCCCGTGGGTCGAGGCGCTGCGCAACGTCGGTTTCGCGGTCTTCGCGAAGCCGAAGATCAGCGACGACTCCGACGTCGACGACGACATGCTCGCCCACATCGCGCTGCGCGAGCAGGAGGGGTCGCTGCAGCACGTCGTCGTCGCCTCCGGGGACGGGCGGGCCTTCCGCGAGCCGCTGGAGAAGCTCGTCGGGCACGGGATCGCGGTCACCGTCATCGGGTTCCGCGAGCACGCGACGTTCGCGCTGACCTCCGAGCTGATCGAGTTCGTGGACCTGGAGGACATCGAGGGCGTCTTCCGCGAGCCGCTGCCGCGCATCACGCTGGACTCGCTGCCGGACACGGGCGCCTGGCTGCCGCCGTTCCGGTCGCTGCGCTCGTTGCTCGAACCGCGGCGATGACGCTGCCCACGGCCAGGTTCACGGCCCCGGTCGTGTTGCCGTGCGACGCGCGGTGTTCGGTGCTGCGCGACGCCGTCGTGGATGTCACGGACGGCCGCATCGCCTGGGTCGGGCCGCGGGCGGACGCCCCGGCGTCGGACGCTCCCGTCACGACGCTGCCCGGCCTGCTGATGCCGGGGCTGGTCAACACCCATGCACACACGCCGATGATCGCGCTGCGCGGCGCGGGCGGGGACCTGCCGCTCCTGCGCTGGCTGCACGAGGTGATGTGGCCGATGGAGGGTCGGCTGCGCACCCGCGACATCCGGGCCGGCATGGCCGCGGGCTGCGTGGAGCTGCTGCGCACCGGCGCCACCACGACCGTCGAGATGTACTTCTCGACCGACGCCCTGGTCGAGGCCGTGCTCACGGTGGGATCGCGGGTCGTGCTGACGCCGGGGATCATCGCCGGGCCCGCGTGGGCGCGGCTGGGCACCTGGGAGCAGATGCGCGACCAGGTCTCCGCCCGCATCGACTCCGACGGGCTCCGGTTCGGCCCCGGGGAGCGCATCGAGCTCGGCTACGGGCCGCACGCGGCGTACACGCTGCCGGACGAGGCGCTGCCCACCGTCGCACAGGCGGCCCGCGAGCGAGGGGCGCTCCTGCACGTGCACCTGGCCGAGTCGGCGCAGGAGGACGTGGCGCAGCGGCAGCGGTACGGCTCGGTCCCCGCCATGTTCGAGAGCCTCGGTGTGCTCGGCGGGCGGGTGCTGGCCGCGCACGGCGTCCAGCTCTCCGACGACGACATCGCGCTGCTCGCGGCACGGGGCGCCGCCGTGGCCCACTGCCCGGGGTCCAACGCGAAGCTCGCCGCCGGGATCGCGCGGGTCACCGCGCTGCGCCGGGCCGGGATCCGCGTCGGGCTGGGGACGGACGGTCCGGCCTCGGGCGACGACCTGGATCTGTGGGCGCAGGCCCGCCTCGCCGGCCTGCTCGCCCGGGTGACCAGCGGGGACGCCGCCGCGCTCACCGCGGCGGAGCTGCTGCTGATGGCCACCCGCGAGGGGGCGGCCGCCATCGGGCGCGAGGACCTGGGCGCCCTCGAACCCGGCCGCTGGGCCGACCTGGTGCACGTGGACCTGGCCGACGCCGCCTTCGCCGCCCCCGAGGACGACGCGCAGCTGCTGTCGAACCTCGTGTGGGCCGGTGGTGCTCGCCTCGTGCGCGACGTCTGGGTGGCCGGCGAGCAGGTGCTGGCCGGCGGCGAGCCGACCCGGGTGGACCGGGCGACGACGACGGCGGAGGTCCGCGCCGTCGCGGCCCGCATCCGCGGCTGAGCCCGCAGCTGAGCCCGCTCGCGGCGGGGAGGATCAGCCCGCGAGGCCCGGTGCCAGCCGGAGGTGGTGTCGTCCCGTCGATCGCGTCGCGCCGGACGCCTCGGCGAGATGGCGGCGCCCGCCGGACCCCGGGATCGCGAAGGGCTGCCATGATCCGCCGCGGCCCGACGAGACCCGCGTTCCCGGCGCCCGCGTTCCTCGGCCAGGTGACCGCCTGATCGTGTCGGGCGTGACGATCCGCAGAGCGGCGGTGGTGGCGGAGGAGGAGGAGTCCGCCTGCTCCCGGGGCGGCCAGCCACCGCTGACGAGCGCGTTGAAGATCGGTGTCGCGAAGCCGGGATCGTCGGCCGGATCGCGGAACGCGTGCCGGCCCGCGGCTGTCGCGTGCCGGCGGCGGGCATCGTACGTCCTGGTCAGGACGGTGTGGCTCCATACAGCTTCGGACAACACACGTCTCCCGTCGGATCGAGGTCGGGTGCGCGTGCGGGCCGGCACCGGTCGTGCCGCCCGGCGTGCGTGTACCGGGTTCAACGTCGGGTGCCGGGGACGGAAACGGGGCCCGGACGCACCGGGCCCCGTACCGGGTGAAGTTCACTCAGGTGGCGGCGTTACCCAGAGTGTTGAGCCATTCGGCTGTACGTACAGCGTCCGTTGGCTGGATCAGTAGGCGACGTCCAGCTTCTCGACGGCCTCGAGGTCCAGCGCGAGCGACGTGGCGGCGCAGTTGTCCTCGAGGTGCTCCAGCGAGGACGTGCCGGGGATCGGCAGCATCACCGACGAGCGCTGCAACAGCCAGGCGAGCGCGATCCGCGCGGGTGAGACGCCGAGCCGCTCGGCGAGCTCCGCCACCGGCCCCCCCGGCTTCGCCAGGTCACCGGAGGCGATCGGGTGCCACGGCAGGAACCCGATGCCCTGCTCCGTACAGAAGCGCAGCACGCCGTCGCTCGCGCGGTCGGCGAGGTTGTAGCGGTTCTGCACGGTGGCGACGTCCACGTGGCGCTGGGCGCGCTCGATGTCGTCCACCCCGACCTCGGAGAGCCCGACGAACCGGATCTTGCCCTCGTCGCGCAGCGCGGCGAGCAGCCCGAACTGGTCGTCGGCCGGCACCGCCGGGTCGATCCGGTGCAGCTGGAACAGGTCGATGCGCTCCACCCCGAGCCGGCGCAGCGACAGCTCGCACTGCTGGCGCAGGTACTCGGGACGACCGCAGGGATGCCACTTCCCGGGGCCGGTGCGCAGGAATCCGGCCTTCGTGGCGATCATGAGGCCGTCGTAGGGGTGCAGCGCCTCGCGTAGCAACTCCTCGGCGACGGCGGGACCGTAGGAGTCGGCGGTGTCGAAGAGCTCGACACCGAGCTCGGCGGCCCGTCGCAGCACCGCCACCGCGGTGGCGGGATCGGCAGGTGGGCCCCACACACCGGGACCGGTGAGCTGCATGGTGCCGAAGCCGAGGCGGTGCACGGACGTGCCGTCACCGAAGGAGAACCGCTGCGGCCGCGCCGCAGGCGAGACATCACAGACCATCCGCCCACGGTGCACCCACCCTGTACGGAGTGTCCGGGGAGAGTGACGCGTTGCACGTGCGCAGTCCCCCGGGTGGGCGGGGCCGCTCGCGTGTAGCGGATCTCCAGCACGCGCACTAGCGTGCTGGGCCGTGGGCTCGATCCTGCCTCTGCCGCGGGCCGTCGCCGAGCTCGTCCGGGACGGCGACACCGTCGCGTGCGAGGGCTTCACCCATCTCATCCCGTTCGCGGCCGCCCACGAGATCATCCGCCAGCGCCGCCGCGGGCTCACTCTCGTCCGCATGACACCGGACCTTGTCTACGACCAGATGATCGGTGCGGGCTGCGCGTCGAAGCTCGTCTTCTCGTGGGGCGGCAACCCCGGCGTCGGGTCTCTGCACCGCCTGCGGGACGCGCTGGCGCACGGCTGGCCCGAGCCCCTGGAGATCGAGGAGCACAGCCACGCGGGGATGGCCAACCGCTACGTCGCGGGCGCGTCCGGCCTGCCGTTCGCGGTGCTGCGCGGTTACGCGGGCACCGACCTTCCCGAGCACACGCCCACGATCTCGACGGTCGTCTGCCCGTTCACCGGCGAGCGGCTCGCGGCGGTGGCCGCGCTGAACCCGGACGTCACGATCGTGCACGCCCAGCAGGCCGACCGCGCCGGCAACGTCCAGCTGTGGGGCATCACCGGCGTGCAGAAGGAGGCGGTGCTGGCCGCGGAGCGGGCGCTCGTGACCGTGGAGGAGATCGTGGACGAGCTGGAACCGCGCCCCGGCGGGGTGATCCTGCCGTCGTGGACCGTCAGCGCCGTCGCGCACGCACCACGCGGCGCGGCGCCCTCCTACGCCCTGGGCTACTACGACCGCGACAACGCCGCGTACCGCGAGTGGGACGCGATCAGCCGCGACCGGGACCGCTTCTGCCGCTGGCTGGACGGGCTGCGGTCCGAGGAGGCCGCATGAGCACGTCCACCGCCGCCGCGGTGCCCGCCCCGCGCACGCCACTGGACGCGCCTTCGCGTGCGACCTGGACGGCCGACGAGATGATGACGGTCGCCGCGGCCCGCTCGCTGCGCGACGGGCAGGCGTGCTTCGTCGGGATCGGGCTTCCGTCACGGGCGGCCAACCTCGCGCGCCGGCTGCACGCCCCCGGCCTGGTGCTCGTCTACGAGTCCGGCACGCTGGACAGCAGGCCCGCGGAACTGCCGCTGTCCATCGGCGACGGGATCCTCGTCGAGTCCGCGCTCACCGTCGTCAGCGTCCCCGAGATCTTCAACTACTGGCTGCAGCCCGGACGCATCGACGTCGGGTTCCTCTCCGGGGCGCAGCTCGACCGGCTCGGCAACATCAACACCACCGTGATCGGCGACTACGACGAGCCGGACGTCCGGTTGCCCGGCTCGGGTGGGGCGCCGGAGATCGCGGCGTCCTGCCGTGAGGTGACGATCGTGATGCGCCACCGGCGCCGGGCGTTCGTGGACCGGGTCGACTTCGTGACCTCCATCGGGTTCGGCGAGGGGCCCGGGGACCGCGAGCGGCTCGGCCTGCGCGGCGCGGGTCCGCAGCGGGTCATCACGGATCTCGGCGTGCTCGAACCGGATCCCGAGACGTGCGAGCTGGTCCTCACCGCGCTGCACCCGGGGGTTCCGGTCGATCGGGTGCGTGCGGAGACGGGCTGGGACCTGGAGGTGGCCGTGCCGTTGGCCGTCACCGAGGCACCCACCGAGCACGAGCTGGCCACCCTGCGGGCGCTCCGGACGGTCGGCGGGAGCTGACGCGGGAGCGATCACTCTGGGTAGGTCGCCGGTCCTGATCGGGACACAGCTCACACACGATGATGTCACAGGTCGGTAACGACTCTGGCGCCACTCCCCGTTCCCATACTCGCAGTGACCGCCCTACGCTCTTCCGGGTAGTCAAACGCGCCCGGGAGTCCGTGCCGTGTCCGGGAGCGTGTGTCGGGATGCGGCACGCAGGGGTAGGACATGATCAGCGAACGCGACCGGCGGGCGTTGGCCAAGATCGAGGAGCACCTCGCGGAGAGCGACCCGGATCTCGTGCGCATGTTCCGCGAAGGTCCCCGCCGACGTCGCTCGGCACACGGCCTGCCGGGTGCGCTCATCGCGATCGGCGTGCTCCTCGCCGTGTTCGGCAGCGTGATCTCCACCCTGGCCGTGGCCCTGCTGGGCGTCGCGTGCATCGTCGTCGCCCTCTACCTCGCCGCCCTGCGCGGCGGGCTCTGGAGACGCCCTCGCCTGGCATGAGCCGGGCCCACCGCTGCGCTCGTCGACTCCACCGGATCGACCACCGCTTCATGGACCGGGTCGGCGTCGTCCGTCGTCGGGCTTCCGGATCTCAGCCGTGTGCGAGGTCGGCGAACCGGCTGTAGTGCAGCTGGTGGGCCACGGTGATCGTGCTGGTGGGCCCGTTGCGGTGCTTGGCGAGGATGAGGTCCGCCTCCCCCGCCCGCGGATCGTCGCGCTCGAACGCATCCGGCCGGTGCAGCAGGATCACCATGTCCGCGTCCTGCTCGATCGACCCGGACTCGCGCAGGTCCGACAGCATCGGGCGCTTGTCGGTGCGTTGCTCCGGGCCGCGGTTCAGCTGGCTGATCGCCACCACCGGCACTTCGATCTCCTTGGCCAGCAGCTTGATCTGCCGGGAGAACTCCGAGACCTCCTGCTGGCGCGACTCGACCTTGCGCCCCGAGGTCATCAGCTGCAGGTAGTCCAGGATCACGAGCTTGAGGTCGTTGCGCTGCTTGAGCCGGCGGGCCTTCGCCCGGATCTCCATCAGCGTGAGGTTCGGGGAGTCGTCGATGAACAGCGGTGCCTCGCTGATCTCGCTCATGCGCCGCGCCATGCGCGTCCAGTCGTCGTCGCTCATCCGGCCCGAGCGCATGTCGGTGAGCCGGATCCGGGCCTCCGCCGACAGCAGCCGCATGACGATCTCGCTGCGGCTCATCTCCAGGGAGAACACCGCGCTCGTCATCCCGTGCTTCACCGAGCACGAGCGGGCGAAGTCCAGCCCCAGGGTGCTCTTCCCCAGCCCGGGCCGGGCCGCGACGACGACCATCTGCCCGGCGTGCAGCCCGTTGGTGACGGCGTCCAGGTCGGCGAAGCCGGTGGGTACGCCCAGCGCGACCCCACCGCGGGAGGCGATGGCGTCGATCTCGTCCATCGTGGGCTGGAGCAGCTCCTCCAACGGCACGTAGTCCTCGGACGTGGAGCGCTCGGTGACCTCGTAGATCGCGGCCTGGGCGCGGTCCACCACCTCGGAGACCTCCGCGCCCTGCGCACCGTGGTAGCCCAGCTGAACGATCCGGGTGCCCGCCTCCACGAGGCGGCGAAGGATGGCCTTCTCGGCCACGATCTCCGCGTAGTACGCGGCGTTGGCCGCGGTGGGCACCGTGGCGATGAGCGTGTGCAGGTACGGGAGGCCGCCCAGGCGGATCAGGTCGCCCCGGCGCTGCAGCTCGGCCGACACGGTGACGGCGTCGGCAGGCTCGCCGCGGCCGTACAGGTCGAGGATGCAGTCGTAGACCGTCTGGTGCGCGGGCCGGTAGAAGTCGTCCGGGCGCAGCACCTCGACGACATCGGCGATGGCGTCCTTGCTGAGCAGCATCCCGCCGAGGACGGACTGCTCGGCCGTGAGGTCCTGCGGCGGCTGTCGGTCGAACGGGGACGCGGCCTCCTCCTGGCCGTTCCCGTAACTCCCGTCCTCCGCCGCGCGCAGCGGGCGCCCGCGTCCGTTCGGACGGTCGTCGGTCAGCGCCATGTCGGGCCCGGTGTGCGCATGTCCACCACAACGCTGCCAACCACGCTGAGTCACCCCCACACCCGAGTATATCGAACGTCTGTTCGATCCGCACGTTTCCCCGCCCCGTGCTCCGGAACAGCCGGTCGGGGAGACGGTAGGGGTGCCGGCGCGGCGCTTCAAACCGGTCTGTGCACGGCGGTGTGGACAGCGTGGGGACGGACCGGACCGTCCCCAGGTAGCTGATCGGCCAGGGTGTGGACGCAGCTGTGGACCGATGCCGGGTACTCGAACATCTCCGCTGGTCAGCGGCCATCTCCGGGGTGTGGACAACATTGCCTCGGAGTGTCGTTCCGGGCGTGTCGCGCCGCCGGTTCGATCATGGTCGTCGGCCGCTGCAGGATGACCTTTCGGCGATCGGCGCGCAACCTTTCGCGATCCCGTCGCCGACCGCGGGGCGCACTGTCGTGACACGACGGCGGGGCGGGACCGGGCTGAATGCCCGATTCCCGCCCCGCTCACGTTCGGTGACGATCACGTCGGAACGAGTGATCCGACCCGCGAATCAGCTCGCGACGACGGCGACGGCGAGTTCCCGGGTCACCTCGGGGTGCAGCCGCACGGTGACCGAGTGCGTACCGAGGGTCTTGATCTGGCCGGGCACCTCCACGGCGCGCCGGTCCAGAGCCGGGCCTCCTGCGGCCTTCACCGCGTCGGCCACGTCGGCCGCGGTGACCGAGCCGAACAACCGGCCCGAATCGCCGGCCGCCTTGGCCTTGACGGTGACCGACAGGCTGCCGAGCTGCTCGGCGACCTCGCGGGCGTGGCCCAGGTCGCGGATCTGGCGGGCCTTCTGAGCCCGCTGGATGGTCGCGACCTGCTTCTCGGCGCCGCGGGTGGCGACGATCGCCAGCTTTCGGGGCAGCAGGTAGTTGCGGCCGTAGCCGTCCTTGACCTCGACGACGTCGCCGGGTGCCCCGAGGTTCGGGACGTCGGCGGTGAGGATGAGCTTCACCGTTTCTCCTAGCGGGCCGTCGAGGTGTAGGGCAGCAGCGCGACCTCGCGGGAGTTCTTCACCGCGACGGCGACGTCCCGCTGGTGCTGACGGCAGTTGCCGGTGACGCGCCGGGCCCGGATCTTGCCGCGGTCGGAGATGAACTTCCGCAGCAGACCGGTGTCCTTGTAGTCGATGTCCTGTGCCTTGTCCTTGCAGAACGCGCAGACCTTCTTCTTGGGCTTGCGCAGCACGGGCTTGGGCATGTCGTGGTGCTCCTGGGGTTGTGCGTGGATCTCAGAAGTGGCTCAGAAGTGGCTCAGAAGTGGCTCAGAGGTGGGCAGGGTCAGAAGGGGGGCTCGTCGTCGACCGGGTAGCCGCCGCTGCCGCCTGCCGGCGGTGCGGAACCCCACGGGTCCTCGACGGGGGCGCCACCCTGGCCGCCACCGCCACCGCCACCACCGCCACTGCTGCCGTAGCCACCGCTGCCGCTGCCGCGGCTGACCTTGTTGACCTTGGCCGTGGCATAGCGCAGGGACGGGCCGACCTCGTCGACCTCGAGCTCGACGACGGTGCGCTTCTCGCCCTCGCGGGTCTCGAACGACCGCTGCCGCAGCCGGCCCGACACCATGACACGCATCCCGCGGGTGAGCGACTCGGCGACGTTCTCCGCGGCCTGCCGCCACACGTTGCAGCGCAGGAAGAGCGCATCGCCGTCACGCCACTCACCGCTCTGGCGGTCGAACGTGCGTGGCGTGGACGCCACGGTGAAGTTGGCCACGGCAGCGCCGGACGGGGTGAATCGCAGCTCCGGGTCGGCGGTGAGGTTGCCGACCACGGTGATCACAGTCTCGCCAGCCATCGTCGGCCTCAGCCCGCGGCGACCGGCGTGCGCTTGGGCTCGCGGCGCATGACCTTCGTGCGCAGCACCGACTCGTTGAGACCCAGCTGGCGGTCCAGCTCGGCGACCGTGGCCGGTTCGCACGAGACCAGGAGCACGGCGTAGATGCCCTCGGCATGCTTGGCGATCTCGTAGGCGAGCCGGCGCTTCCCCCACACCTCGATGTTCTCGACGGTGCCCCCGTCGGAACGCACGACGTTGAGGAACGTCTCCAGGGACGGCTGCACTGTGCGCTCGTCCAGGCTCGGGTCGAGAATGACCAGGAGCTCGTAATGACGCATGAGAACCACTCACCTCCTATGGACTGGAACGGTCGCGGTCCATCCGCGACAGGAGGTTCTCACCGCACCCCGACAGAACCGGGCGACCCGGCGACATCCGGGGGCTCGTCACGCGGAGCCGAGTGGCTCCGGTCGGGGTGACGCGGCCAGGCTACCAGCGCGAACACCGCACACCGGGCGGGCCTCCCCGCCGGGCGGCCCGTGCACGGACGTGAACGTGCCGCGGTGCGTACCCGACGCCGTCGCGGCGCTCGTCGGAGAACTCGTCGGGGTGCCTGGTTACCCTCGGGCCCATGCACCGCGTCCTCATCGGCGCCCACGTCCGCACCGACGACGATCCGCTCGGCGCCGCCGCCGCGTGCGGGGCCGAGGTCGTCCAGCTGTTCCTCGGCGACCCGCAGAGCTGGAAGAAGCCCGCGCCCCACCCGCGGGCCGAGGAGATCCGTGCCTCGGAGATCCCGGTGGTCGTGCACGCGCCGTACCCGGTCAACCTGGCCTCGACGAACAACCGCATCCGGGTGCCGTCGCGCAAGATCGTCGTGCAGCACGCGGAGGCGGCCGCCGAGATCGGTGCGTTCGGGCTGGTCGTGCACGGGGGCCACGTCGCGAAGGGCGAGGACGCGTCGGTCGGCGTGGCGAACTGGCGGAAGTTCTTCGAGCGGCAGACGGGCGAGGGCGGGTTCGCCACGCCGGTCTTCATCGAGAACACCGCCGGTGGGGACAACGCGATGGCGCGCAAGTTCGACGCGCTGGCCCGGCTGTGGGACGCCGTGGGCGAGTTCGAGGTGGGCTTCTGCCTCGACACGTGCCACGCGTTCGCCGCGGGCGAGGAGCTGCTCGGCGTGGTGGAGCGGGCCCGCGCGATCACCGGCCGCATCGACCTGGTGCACCTCAACGACTCCCGCGACGAGTTCGACTCGGCACGCGACCGGCACGCCAACATCGGCACCGGAACGATCGACCACGAGCTGCTGGTGGCGGTGTGCGCGGCCGCGCAGGCCCCGGTGGTGGTGGAGACCCCGGCCGACGGGCAGGCCGCCGACATCAAGCTGCTACGCGAGCGGCTCACCTGACCGGGCCACGGCGCCCACGCGCAGGCGCTGCGGGCCGGCGGGCCAGTCGGGGTCCGCCGCGCTCGTGCCGGGCTCGGCGAGCGCCTGGGCCGCCCGGACCGGGTCGGTCTCGGGACGCACGATCGAGCGCACCACCAGTGCGCACAGGGCGAGCACCACCACGTCGCGCACCAGGACGGCGCCGAGGAACCACTCCTGCGTGAGCCCGCGCCCGTCCGGACCCAGGAAGTAGAAGCTGCGCGGCACCCACAGCAGGGCGTCCACGGTCATCCAGCCGAGCAGCAGCCGCCACCGGGGCAGGGCCAGCACGGCGAGCGGCACCAGCCACAGCGACCACTGAGGGGTCCACGCCTTCCCGGTGAGCAGCACCGCGGCCACCGCGAGGAACGCGAGGGACGCCAGCCGCGGGGGGACCGGAGCGCGCCACGCCAGCACCGCGACGGCCGCCCAGCAGGCGAACAGGAGCGCGAGCGAGGCCAGGTTGAGCGTCACCGGCGTGCTCGCGGCGGGCAGCTCCCCGTCCAGCCCCGGTCGTCCCGTGAGGGCGGCGACGGCGAACCACAGCGAGTCCACGTCGGCGGGCCGCTCGAGCTGGAGCCGGAAGTGCTCGAACCACGCCTGCGGGAAGGCGAGGGCGATCGGCACGTTCACCGCTGCCCACGTGCCCACGGCACCTGCCGCGACCCGCACGACGACCGGTCCGTCCCTGCGCCGCGCCGCCACCAGGACGACCGGCACCAGGAGCAGCAGCGGCCACGTCCCGAATCCGCCGCCGATCCCCACGAGTACCCCCGCGAGCGCCGGGCGGCCCCGCGCCAGCGCGAGCAACCCCGCCGTGGCGAAGGCGATGCCCAGCGTCTCGGACGCTGTGAGGACGTGCACGAGCGCGATCGGCGAGAGCGCCACCAGGGCGGCGTCCCACGGCCGGACCGGACGCAGCGCGAGCACCGCCCACACCACCACGAGCCAGGCGAACGAGAGCCACACGGCCAGGAGGTCGAAGTAGACGACCTCCGCCAGCCCGCCCGGCCACAGCGGCACCCGCTCCGCCAGCCAGAGCCACCCGCTCGCGACCCGGGCGACCGCCCACTGCGCGTACGCCGTGAGCACCGGGTTCTCCGAGTAGCGTGCCTCGGGACCCGGCCACGGGTCGCGGTAGGGCAGCGCTGCGGTGTCCAGGCCTTCGAGCCGGTAGAGCGGGATGGTGTCCGAGTAGCACATCGCGACGTACTGGCGGTTGTTGCGCCAGTCCAGCGCCGGCCCGCCCTCGTCCGGCGAGTACTGCTGCAGGCATGCCGCCTTGCCCAACCAGCCGAGCGCGAGCACCGCAACCGCGAACAACAGCACCACCCGCAACGGTGTCCAGAACCGGCTGCGGCCCACGAGGGCGTGCCGTCCGAGCGGCCCTCCGACGAGCCCGCTCGCCGTCGCGGCGAGCGGCTCGGTCCAGGTGGGGATGATGCGTTGGGGCTCGTTCACCTGCTCAGTTGTTGTTGTCGCGAAGGTTCTGGATCTGGCTGTCGTCGTTCCCGCGGCCGCTGTCGTCGCGGCTGCTGTCCCGGCCACCGTCACGGTCGCGATCCGACCGGTCCCCGTCGTCCGACCCGTTCCTGCGCTCCTCGTCGTCGCCCGATCCGTCGGAGTCGTCGTCCGAGTCGTCGTCCGAGGCGTACTCGCTGATCGGCGGATCCCCCATCGGCACGAACCGGGAGAACTGCTCGACCGACCGGCCGCGCAGGGCGTCGCTCATGAACGTCTGCCAGATCGAGCCCGGCAGCATCCGCCCGTACACGGGACGGCCGGCCGAGTTCTTGATCGGCTCGCTGACGTCCGTGCCGACCCAGACCGCGGTGGACAGCTGCGGGGTGAACCCGACCGTCCACGCGTCCTTGTTCTGCCCGTTCGACCCCGGCAGCTGCACGGTGCCGGTCTTGGCGGCGACCGGGCGGTCGCCGAGCCCGATCCCGGCGAAGCTCGCGACGTCCAGCATCGCCTCGGTGACGTTGCGGGCGACCTGCTGCGGGATGGCCTGACGACCGACGTCCGGCTCGCCGGCATCGTGCAGGACCCGCCCGTCCGCCGCCGTCACCTTCTTGATCAGGAACGGCTCGTGACGGGTGCCGTCCGCCGCGAGCGTGGCGAACGCCGAGGCCATGTCGATCGGGTGGACCTCCTGGTCGCCCAGCGCGATGCCGCCGCGGGCGTCGGGCAGCAGGTCCTCGGGGATGCCGACCTTGTGGGCCGTGTCGACGACCTTCGACGGACCGACGTCGAGTGCCATCCGGTAGAAGACCGTGTTGATCGAGCGCGTCATGGCGGTCTTCACCGAGCACTCGCCGCAGTCGTAGCCCTCCGAGTTCTGGATGGGCCGCCCGACGCCGGGGAACGTCTGCGGTGACGAGCCGTCGTAGAGGGTGCCCAGGCCGACACCGTCGTTGCCCTGCAGCGCCGCGGCCAGCACGAACGGCTTGAACGACGAGCCGGGCTGGCGCAGGGCCTGGGCGTAGTCCGTGCCGACGCCGTTCGAGCCGCCGTAGTAGGCGAGGATCGCGCCGCTCGCCGGATCGATCGACACGAGCGCGGTGCGCAGGTTCTTCGGCTGGCCCTTGAGGACCTTGGTGACGGCGTCGACCGCGTCCTTCTGCAGATCCGGGTCGATCGTCGTCTCGATCGTGAGGCCCTGGGTGTTGATCGTCGTCTCGCTGATGCCGAGCTTGTCCAGCTCGGCCTTCGCGAGGTTGTAGATGTGGCCGCGGTCGTCGCCGGGGATCCCGCCGCCTGCCGGGGGCTCGGCCTTGTAGGCCGGGAACTGCAGGGACGCGCGCTCGGCAGGGCTCAGCCAGTTCTGCGAGACCATGCCGTCCAGCACGAAGTTCCAGCGCTCGGCCGACCTGGCCGGGTTCTTCGCCGGGTCCCACCGCGACGGCGACTGGATCAGCCCCGCGAGCATCGCGCCCTCGGAGGTCGTGAGCTGGCCGACGTCCTTGTCGAAGTACGCCCGCGACGCGGCCTGGATGCCGTAGGCGCCGCGGCCGAAGTAGATGAGGTTGAGGTAGTTCTCGAGGATCTGGTCCTTGCTCTGCTCGCGCGTGACCTTGACCGCGAGGACGACCTCCTTGTACTTGCGCCACAGCGAGTACGAGTCGTCGCCGGTGGTGTTCTTGATGTACTGCTGGGTGATCGTCGAGCCGCCGCCCGTGCCGCCCTGCAGCTGGTTCCAGGCCGCGCGGGCGATGCCGGTGAGGTCGAAGCCGCGGTTGGACTCGAAGGAACGGTCCTCGGCCGCGAACACGGCGTGCCGGACGTGCTCGGGTACCTGGTCCAGCCGCACCGTGACCCGGTTGACGTTGTCCGGCTTCACGGTGGCCAGCGGCGTGCCGTCCGCGAAGGTGAACGTGGCGACCTGCGAGATCTTCACCTCGCCGTTCGGAGTCTCGAACAGCAGGTAGCCGGCGAGGAAGGCGAGCGCCGGGCCGACCACGAGGAACGCCGCGAGCCCCGCGAGGACGCGGCGCGTCGTCCGCCAGGTGCTCGACGGGCGCCGAGGTGGGGGCGGCGGGTCCTCATGGATCGTCGCGTGCAGTCCGGGTTCGACGCCGATCGTCGTGTCGGTCCCGTCGTGGGTGAGCAGCGGCATCGCGGGCGCACCGAAGCCGCCGGGGGCCCCCGGCGGGCGAGGAGGGGGGCCGGCGTGACCGTTGCGCGCCGCGCTCAGCGCCCCGTTGTGAGCCGCGCCGTGAGCCGCGCCGTGAGCCGCGCCGTGAGCCGCGCCGTGAGCCGCGCCGTGAGCAGGGGCGCCGTAGGGACCCGCATGGCGGTCCTCGCCTGCGGACGCCCCGTCACCGCCGACCGGGCGGTAGCGCTGGGGCCGTGCGCCGGGCGGACCGGGTGAGCGGAAGGGCCTGCCCGTGGGGATCGGGTGACCGTGGGGGAGCGGGGGGTCGGAGTGATCGGTCACGTCAGCTCCTCGCTGGCGTTCGTCTCAACCGTTCCCGGGGTGTCGTACGCAGCGGCGACCTCGCGCGCTCGGTCGCACCCTGCCCCGGGGGCGGCAGGTGGCGGGGGGAGTTCACTCGGCGGCGGTCCTCCGTCGGCGGTCGGGACGGCCGGCTCGGTCGGCTCTGTCGGAGGGTGCGTCGTCGCCCGTGACATAGGAGAGAACGAGGTGGTTCCAGCTGCAGGTGCGGCAGACCTCGACCACGTAGACGGAGATCTCGCCATGGGTGGCGGCGAGACGGTCGAGCTCCTCGGGAGCGCGCGCCGAGCCGGACGCGTGACGGAGCTCGTCGCCGAAGATCCAGGAGACCTCGGCCAGCCGCTCCTTGCGGCAGACAGGACAGGCGCGGTCCGTGGCCGCACCATGGAAGCGTGCGGCTCGCAGCAGGTACGGGCTGGCGTCGCAGACCTCGCCGACACCGACCCGGCCGGCATGGACGTCGGCGAGCAGCGACCGACGCTGCAACGCGTAGTCGACGACCTGCCGCTGGGTGCGCACCCGGTCAGGGTACGCGCGGCGACGGCTTGCACACGGGCAACGTCGTGAGGGCACACCTTCGTGCGGTGACCGGTCTCTCACGACGCGCCGCACGGATGTATCGGACCGATATATAGTCGGCAGAAGTCCGTCCGCGAAGGGGGTGCCGTGCTGGAGCTCGCGATCCTCGGCTTGCTCAACGAGGCCCCGGTACACGGCTATGAGCTGCGCAAACAGCTCGGGCTGCGACTCGGTGGCTTCCGGGTCTTCTCGTACGGCTCGCTGTACCCCGCGCTGCGGCGGCTGACCCGCGCCGGCCTGATCGCCGAGGAGGCCGCGCCGCCCGTGGCCGAAGCGGGCTGGCCGCGGCGTGCCAGACGGGTCTACAAGATCACCGCGGAGGGCAAGGAGCGCCTCACCGAGCTGCTGTCCCGCTGCGATGCCCAGTGCTGGGACGACGAGAGTTTCGGTGTCCACCTGGCGTTCTTCTCCCGCACACCGGCCGAGGCCAGGATGCGCATCCTGGAGGGCAGGCGGCGCCGGGTCGAGGAGCGGCGGGAGGGGCTGCGTGCCGCGCTGGCGCGCGCCGGGGAGAAGGTCGACCGCTACACCCGCGAGCTGCACCAGCTCGGGCTGGACACCACCGAGCGCGAGGTGCGGTGGCTCAACGAGCTCATCGCACACGAGCGCGCGGCACAGCAGGACGCCTCCGGCGGCGAGGCCGGGCCGGACGACATGAAGCGGATGAAGGAGAGCCCCGAATGAGCAAGGTGCGAGTCGCCCTCGTCGGCGTCGGGAACTGTGCGGCGTCGCTGGTCCAGGGCGTGCACTACTACGCGGACGCCGACCCGGGGGCCCGTGTCCCGGGGCTGATGCACGTCGACTTCGGCGGCTACCACGTGCGGGACGTGCAGTTCGTCGCCGCGTTCGACGTGGATGCCAAGAAGGTCGGGCGCGACCTCTCGGAGGCCATCCTGGCCAGCGAGAACAACACGATCAAGATCGCCGACGTGCCACCGCTGGACGTGCCGGTGCTACGCGGTCACACCCTGGACGGCCTGGGTCGCTTCTACCGGGAGACGATCACCGAGTCCGACGAGGATCCGGTGGATGTCGTGGCGGTGCTGCGCGACACGCAGGCCGACGTCCTCGTGTCGTACCTGCCCGTGGGCAGCGAGGAGGCGGACCGCTTCTACGCGCAGTGCGCCATCGACGCAGGCGTCGCGTTCGTGAACGCGCTGCCGGTGTTCATCGCGTCGGACCCCGAGTGGGCCGAGAAGTTCCGCGCGGCAGGCGTGCCGATCGTGGGCGACGACATCAAGAGCCAGGTCGGCGCCACCATCACCCACCGCGTGCTCGCGAAGCTGTTCGAGGACCGCGGCGTGCAGCTGGACCGCACGATGCAGCTCAACGTCGGCGGGAACATGGACTTCCTCAACATGAAGGAGCTCGAGCGGCTGGAGTCGAAGAAGGTCTCCAAGACGCAGTCGGTCACCTCCCAGGTCGACCGTGACCTCGGTCGCGACAACGTGCACATCGGTCCGTCGGACTTCGTCGCCTGGCTCGACGACCGCAAATGGGCCTACGTCCGGCTCGAAGGTCGCGCGTTCGGCGACGTGCCCCTCAATCTCGAGTACAAGCTCGAGGTGTGGGACTCGCCGAACTCGGCCGGAATCATCATCGACGCCGTGCGCGCCGCGAAGATCGCCAAGGATCGCGGTATCGGTGGTCCGATCCTCTCGGTGTCGAGCTACTTCATGAAGTCTCCGCCGGAGCAGTACAGCGACGACGAGGCGCGTCGGGCCGTCGAGGAGTTCATCCGCGGCGAACGCGAGCGCTGAGCGCCCGCGCACATCCTTCACGCGAAC
Organism: Pseudonocardia sp.; assembly: GCA_050248815.1. Lineage (GTDB taxonomy): Bacteria > Actinomycetota > Actinomycetes > Mycobacteriales > Pseudonocardiaceae > Pseudonocardia. Next base: position 60,974 of record JBFWRR010000020.1, read on the forward strand.
CCCGGGAGTCCACCACGGCTCCCGGGGTTTGCTTTCTTTCCGGAATTGTTCGGCAGCGTTCCAGGTCCTTCTGATCCGGAAGTATTTTCACACCATCGGCGCAGTTCACTGCCGCTCGTCGCACGCAAGCAACCGCATCCGCCGTTCGTGGCGGGCCTGCAGCACAAATGCCACCGATGTGACTCCGACGAACCGGTGACAATTCTTGCGGCAAGTCGGTGATCCGTATCACAGTTTGCGACTCACCGATGAGACATTGGTCATTCACATTTTGCGTGATCTGTTCGTAACGTGCCGTACGGCCTCGTGAGGCCGCTCTTCAACCGGAAGGGCGGACACGGGGTCACCGCCCTGGAAACGGCGGGACGGCGACCCCGGGGTCGCCCAGCCCGTCATTTCCCGAGGCGGTGCTCTCCCGAGGATGAATCGTGTCGTACAGAGCACCGGTCACCCGTGCCGCCCTCATCGCCTCCGCCGGCGCCCTCGCGCTCGTCACCGCGCTGCCCGCCACCGCAGCGGCCGAGCCGGCCGCTGCGGCGCCCGTCACCATCGTCACCGGGCCCGTCCCCGGCCTGAACGGCACCGCCCACGTCGATCCCGCCGGGGTCCTCCCGGCGCCGGATCCCGTCGCGACGCGCGCCGCCTCCGCCGTGAAGATCGCCATGAGCAAGATCGGTAAGCCCTACCGGTACGGCGCGTCCGGGCCGAACGCCTTCGACTGCTCCGGGCTGGTCCAGTGGACCTACAAACAGTTGGGGGTGTCGCTGCCCCGCACCAGCCGCGCCATGGCCGGCGTCGGCAAGCCCGTCGCGAAGTCCGACCTGCGCCCGGGCGACCTCGTCTTCTTCTACAAGCCGATCAGCCACGTCGCGATCTACATCGGCAACGGCAACATCGTCCACGCCAGCACCTCCGGGAAGCCGGTGAAGATCTCGAAGCTCGCGGGCAAGAAGTTCACCTCCGCTCGGCGGGTCTGACCGGCGAGGTAGCGTCGCGCGGGTGATCGCCTCCCGGCCCCTCGCGCTCGTCAGCGGCGCTTCGCGCGGCATCGGCGCCGCCACCGCCCGCGCGCTCGCCCCCACCCACGACGTCCTGCTCGGGGGCCGTGACGTCGCGGCACTCGACGAGGTGGCGACCGGGTTGCCCGGGGCCCGCGCATGGCCCGTCGAACTCACCGATCCCACCGCCCTCGCCGCAGCCGTCGAGGGGATCGACCGGCTCGACGTCCTCGTCCACTCCGCGGGCATCGGCCCGCTCGGGACCGTCGAGGAGAGCCCGGCGGACCAGTGGCGGCGGACGTTCGAGGTGAACGTCGTCGCGGTCGCGGAGCTCACGCGCCTGCTGCTGCCCGCTCTGCGCGCCGCCCGCGGGAGGGTCGTGCTGGTCAACTCCGGCGCCGGGCACAACGCGCGCCCCGGATGGGCCTCGTACGCGGCGAGCAAGTTCGCCCTCCGCGCGTTCGGTGACGCGTTGCGTGCCGAGGAGGCGCCTCGCGGTGTACGGGTGACGTCGGTGCATCCCGGGCGCACGGACACCGAGATGCAGCGCCGAGTGATCGCCCACGAGGGTCGCGAGTACGAGGCGGCGAGCTTCCTGCGCCCGGAGTCGGTCGCCGAGGCGATCCGGTACGCCGTCACGGCCCCGCCGGACGCGGACATCACCGAGCTGTCGATCCGCCCGGCCCCGCGCTGACCCCCGCCCGCTCGTCGCGGACGGTCGTACGCGGCGACGGCCACTACGCTCGGGCTCGATGGACGAGCACCCGCCCCGCGAACCGGCCGAACCCGGCCCGGATCCCGGATGGCGGCTGCCCGGGCCGGTGCCGCTCGCCCACCCGCCCGCGGTGCGGGAGTTGGGCGAGTCGGGCTCGGCGCGCGGCGTCGGGGGCGACGACCGCTCGGCCTGGAAGCAGATGCGGGCCGTCTGGGCCGCGGGCGGGGGGCACGGGCCCTCGCCGTGGCGGCGGATCGTCCGCACCCCGCGGGCGGCGGCCGGACTGGGCATCCTCGCCGCGGCGGTGTTGCTGTCACCCTTCGCGGGTCGCTGGCAGCCCGCGTGGGCGTTCGGGTTGGTCCTGGAGGGCTGGCTGCCCGCGTGGGCGCTGGGTTTCGTGGCGCTCGTCGGCCTGCGGCTGCTGGTGTGGCTCCTGCGGGTGGACGGTCTGGTCGGCCGATGGGTACCGCACATCTCCGGGCTCGTCGTCGTCGCTGCCCTCATGTCCTCGACGGGTCCGTGGGCCTGGGCGCTCGCGGCGAGCATCGGGGTGCTCCTGGCCGGACTGGTGCAGCTGCCCGCCTGGCGGCTCGCGGCCGTCGGGGCGGTGCTGGTGGCGGTGTCGGCCGCCGGGTTCGCGGTCGCGCAGTACCGCACGGCCGAACAGATCCAGGCCCAGGAGGCGCAGTCGCAGCTGGAGAGCCGGGGCCGGCTCGGCGCCCCGCGCTCGACGGCGGTGCTTCCCACGCTGCTCACCACGATCGCCCGCGGCGAGACGGGAGCGGTCTGCGACGCCCTGCTCGCCCCCGCCGCGCAGGCCCCGTTCGCGGCCTCGGTGGGGCAGCCGGACTGCGCCGCCGCCGTCCGCGCCCTCGCCGCGCAGGTGACCGACGCCAACGCGTACGAAAAGGCACAGGCGCCGCGCCGCAGCGACCCCGACGCCGAGATCGACGCCTGCCACCTGACGTGGCGCGCCACCGCCTCGCCCGGTCCGCAGCTGGGATACCTCACCGTCGGTGCGATCCCGGGCGGAACGACCTACACCGTCATGGGGTTCCGCCCCTGCTGAACGCCCCACCCACGTCCACCCCCCTGGGCGAGCGAACGGCCCGTATGGGAAGTAGGTCTTCCCATACGGGCCGTTCGCGAGGTGCGCTGGGCTCAGTCCTTCGCGGAATCGGCGCCCGCGGCCTTCTCGGCGCCCTCGCGCGCGCCCGATCCGGCAGCGGTGCCGTCCGTGCCGTCCGTGCCGTCCGGGGCCGTCCCACCGCTCACGGCGCCGTCCCCGCCCGCCGGCTGGTCGCCTCGTCGCACGGCCGCGAGCAGCATCTGCGACACGTCCTGGATCTGGACGTTCTCGCCGAAGCCCTCGCCCTGCTTCTGCGTGAGGCCGTCGGTGAGCATCGTCTTGCAGAACGGGCACCCGACGGCGATGGTGCCGCCGGACCCGGCCGTGTCGCCTGCGGCGAGGGTCTCCAGGGCCTCCTCGGTGCGGGTGACGTTGACCCGCTTGCCGATCCGTTCCTCCATCCACATCCGCGCCCCGCCCGCGCCGCAGCACAGGGACCGGTCCGCGTGGCGCGGCATCTCGGTGAGGGTGGAGACGGCCCCGACCAGCGCGCGCGGGTCCTCGTACACCTCGTTGTGCCGCCCGAGGTAGCACGGGTCGTGGTAGGTGACCGGCGACCCCGCGTCGGGCGCGGCCACCGGGACGAGCCTGCCCTCGCGTACCAGCTTGTTGAGCAGCTGCGTGTGGTGGACCACCTCGTAGTGGCCGTCGAGCTGCGGGTACTCCCGGCCCAGCGTGTTGAGGCAGTGCGGGCAGGTGGTCACGATCTTGCGGGTGCCCGGCTCGCGGCCCTCGAAGACCGCGTTGAGCATCTCGACGTTCTGCATGGCGAGCATCTGGAAGAGGAACTCGTTGCCCGAGCGGCGCGCCGGGTCGCCGGTGCAGGACTCCTCCGGGCCGAGCACGACGTAGTTCACCCCCGCGCGGTGCAGCAGCTCGGCCGTGGCCTGGACGGTCTTCTTCTGGCCGTCGTCGAACGCGCCCGCGCAGCCGACCCAGAACAGGTACTCGGTGGCGGCGGACAGCTCGCCGGTCCCGTCGGCACCGAAGACGGGGACCTCGAAGTCGAGCTTCTTCGCCCAGTCCAGGCGGTCCCGGGCGTTCTGCCCCCAGGGGTTGCCCTTGTTCTCCAGGTTGCGGAACAGCACCCCCAGCTCCGAGGGGAACTCCGACTCGATCATTACCTGGTGGCGGCGCATGTCGACGATGTGGTCGACGTGTTCGATGTCGACGGGGCACTGCTCGACGCAGGCCCCACAGGTGGTGCAGGACCACAGGACGTCCGGGTCGATGACCCCGCCCGCCTCCAGGGTGCCGACGAGCGGGCGCACGGCCTGTGCCGGGCCGGAGCCGTGGATGCGCTCGTAGCCGGACTCGGGCACACCGTGCCTGTCCGTCGACGGCGTGAGGTCGACCGATCCCTCCTCGGGGACCTCCTCGCCGCCGATGATGTAGGGCGCCTTGGCGAGCAGGTGGTCCCGCAGGTCCATGATCACGATCTTGGGCGAGAGCGGCTTGCCGGTGTTCCAGGCCGGGCACTGGCTCTGGCAGCGGCCGCACTCGGTGCAGGTCGCGAAGTCCAGCATGCCCTTCCAGGTGAAGTCCTCGATCTTGCCGCGGCCGAAGGTGGCGTCGTCCGGCGGGTCCTCGAAGTCGATCGGCCTGCCCTCGTGCTCGATGGGGACGAGCGGGCCCAGCGCCTTCGGGAACCGCTTGGCCGAGACGTTGATCGGCGCGGTGAAGATGTGCAGGTGCTTGGAGTAGGCGATGATCACGGTGAACGCCAGCATCACGCCGATGTGCAGCAGCAGGCCCACACTCTCCAGCACCTCCAGCGTGGGCTCCGGCAGCCCCTCCAGAAGGTGGCCCACTCCGATCGACACGAACGCGCCCGACTGGTACGGCAGCAGGCCCAGCGCGGAGGCGGCCCCGCGGTAGAGGAACATGGTCCAGAGCACGTTGAAGATCATGAACAGGATCAGCCAGGCGCCGCCGGTGTGGCTGCCGTAGAAGCGCGAGGCGCGGGCCTCGCGCTCGGGGGCATTGCGTAGCCGGATCACCGCGAACACCACCAGGGAGATCATCGCGGCGGCGGCGATGAAGTCCTGCAGGAAGCCCAGCACTCCCCATTGCCCGATCAGCGGGATGTGGAAATCCGGGTCGGCGAGCGCGCCGTAGGCCTCGATGTAGACGGTCAGCAGGATGACGAAGGCCCAGAACGTGAAGAAGTGCGCGAGCCCGGGCACCGTCCACTTCAGGAGCCTGCGCTGCCCGAACACCTCGACGAACTGCGCGCGGATCCGCCGACCCAGGCCGTCCGTGCGGTCCTCGGCCGGCTGGCCGGACGAGATCAGTTCGTAGAGCCACAGCGCGCGTCTGCCGGAGAATGCGATGGCGGCCACCGTCATGGCCACCCCTATGACGAGTCGGACGACGACACCGGTCTCCACGGCTGACCTCCATTGGACTTCGCCTGCGGGTGGTGGACCGCGAGCGTTCCAGGCACCTTAATCGGGTGGACGGCCGTGCGGCCCGCTCTGTGGCGCCCGCTACCTGACGGTAACTCGTGGCGTTCGTGACACCTTCTTCCGATCGGGCACGGCCGGGGGTCGGAACGCTGTACGAGGTGTACTGGGCCGTGATCGTGAAATGCGTGTGAGCTCGCGGCGCGTCGTGTCGGCCGTCCCGGGTATCGGGACATCGCGACGCTAGGATTCAGCCGGTGAGTCGTGCTCTACTCGACGCCGGGCCCGGTGGGGACACCGTGCCCGCCCGCCCGGGTGCGGGCCGGTCGGGGCTTGAGCGGATCGGGCGGGGCTATCACGAGGAGGCCTCGCCGTGACCACCGCACCGCTCACTCTGCTGGCACAGGGGCTGGGTACCCAGCCCCTGCAGAACTGGATCCAGGGCAACATCGTCCCGCTCATCCTGCTCGCGATCGCCGTGATCCTGCTCTGGATCGGCGGCCGGGGGGACAACGCGGGCGTCGCCCGCCGCGGTGCCGCACTCGTCGTCGGTCTTCTCGTGCTCGGGATCGCCGTGTCCGGGAGGGCCCCGGAGGTCGGGAACTTCCTGGCCAGTCTCGTCATCGGGTGAGGTACGTGCACGTTCGCACCGACGACGACATCTACCGCGTCGACTCCGTCTGGCTCGGCCCGCCGCGGGCCACGTTCCCCTGGCGCGTGCGCTACGTCGGCTACGGGGTCGGGCTGATCGTCATGATCCTGGTGATGTTCGTCCAGCGGCGGGTCGGGATCGGGCTGGGCTTCTTCTCCGTCGCATGGGCGCTGCTGATCACCGTGCTCCTCACCCGGTTCGTCGGCAACCGCATCGACTACGAGCGCCCGCTCGGGCAGGTGCTCACCCTGTTCGGCCACGAGGTGCGCGGGCCCCGCAGGCGCACGGCCGTGACCGGGGGGCCCGTCCGCACCGGGCACGTGCGCGTGCGGTCGAGCGCGTTCGCCGCGTCCGCCCACCGTCCCGCGCCCGTGGTGAAGCAGGTGAAGCCCGGAAAGCCCGGAAAGCCTGGAAAGCCCGAGCCCGGAAAGCCCGCTGCACCGGACCCGTGGGCCCGCAGGCGGCCCGAGCCCCGCGATCCCTGGCCGTCCGCGGACCGGCGCCGCAGTTCGGGGAGGCGACGGCGTGTCACGGCGTGACGCCGCCGCTCCGACCCGCCGCCGGGGACGCGCCCTGGCGGGCGAGGCGAACCTGCCCCGCTACTCCCCCGACATCGCGCTGCGCGCGATCGACGGTCACCTGACGCGCACGTCCACCCAGCTCATGGCCTGGTACCGGCTCGCGGCCCAGCCGTGGAGCTTCCGCAGCGACGTGCAGCGCGAGGTGCTCATCCGGCAGATCGCCGCACAGCTCGGCGAGTTGCAGGGGCGGTGGCTGCACCTGCGCGTCACCACCCGCCCGTACCCGGTGCACCTGTGGGCCGAGGCCTTCGACCACAACGCCCTGGGCAGGCTGCCCGACGTCGCGGGGGCCCTGGGATGGGACGGCTTCCTCGAGGGCGAGCAGCGCCACCTCATGGGCCTGTCGATGTCGGACAAGGAGGTCTTCCTCGGCATCGAGGTCTCCGGGCGCTCGATGCTGGACCGGTGGGTGGAGCGGGCCTCGCCGGTCCTGGGCCGCGTCGCGCCCGGGACGGTCCGCGCGGAGCTGGCCGCCGTGGCCTCCGAGGTGGCGCACCTGGACTCGCTGGTCGCCGGGGCCGGTCTGGACGCCGTGCCGGCGACGTCGGACGATCTCGCCTGGCTCATGCACCGCTCGTGTGCACTCGGGCTGCCGGCGCCGCGCACGGTGCCCGGGGTGCCGGGCGGCCGCGCCACCTGGGACGCGGAGGACGTCGCCGCGTTCACCGACGGCGTCGAGATGTACCAGGAGCCCTACGCCCCGACGGTGCGGGTGGTGGGCAAGGTCCGCTCGAAGAAGGTCGAGCGCGACGTCGCCGTGCTCACCGTCGGGCTGATGGACGGCCTGCGCATCCCCGAGGTGGACGACCCGTGGATGCAGCACTCGGACCGGCTGAGCTTCCCAGTGGAGTGGTCCGCGCGGATCTACGTGCGTCGCCCCGAGGAGGTGTCCGGGGAGCTGCAGCGCCAGATGGGCAAGGTGCGCAGCCAGATCCGCCACTACACCCACGACCACGACCTCGACCCACCGATGTCGCTGGCCCGCCAGGCGGACCGCGTGCTCTCCGTCGAGGACGAGTTGACCAGCGGCCTCACCCAGCTCAACACCCGCCTCTACGGGTGGTGGCGGGTCGCGGTGTCGGGCCGCGACGAGGCGGAGGCCGTCACCCGCGCCCAGCAGGTCCTCGACCTCTACCGGCCGAAGGTGCGGATCGAGCACCCGGAGGCGCAGTACCGCTACGCGCGTGAGTTCGTCCCGGGTGAGCCGATCGCCTCCACGGCCTACCGCCGCCGCGGCTCCGTCATGTGGGCCGCGTCCGCCGTACCCGCGGCCACGGCCAGCGTCGGAGACCGGCGCGGGATCATGATCGGCGAGACCTGCACGGCCACCCGACGCCCCGTGGCGTGGGACCCGTGGCTCGCGCAGGAGGTGCGCCGGGCGTCGGGGCTGACCGCGATCGTGGGCGGGCTGGGCAGCGGCAAGTCCTTCCTGACCGGGACGATCGTCTACAAGACCCTGCGGATGGGTGCGCGCTGGACGGTGCTGGACCCCTCCGGGCCGCTCGCGAAGCTCGCCACGCTGCCCGAGCTGGCCCCGTTCTCCCGGCACATCAACCTGCTGCGCGCCGATCCCGGCATCCTCAACCCGTACCGGGTGGTGGCCGAGCCGCGGCCCGAACACTTCGCCGACGACGAGGATCCCGAGCGGGCCTGGCGCCGCGAGCGGTCGCTGGCCGCCGCCACCCGCCGCCGGCTGGTGCTCGACGTGCTCACCGGCCTGCTGCCGTACGACGTCGCGCGGCTGCCGCACACCCGCATCGTGCTGCTGCGGGCCGTCCGCGAGGTGGGTGGCGCCGCGGACCGCCATCCGGGGATGGTCATCGACGCGCTGCGCCGCCACGCCCGCGACGGCGAGGAGCATTCCGGTGTGGTCGCGGACTTCCTGGACGAGCGCCGCGAGCTGCCCCAGGCCGCGCTGCTGTTCCCCGACACCTCCCGCGACGATCCCTGGCACGCCGACCGCGAGTACCGGCTCACCGTCCTCACCATGCAGGGCATGACGCTGCCCCGCCCCGGCAGCCCGCGCGAGGAGTGGACGGACGCCGAGGCGCTCGCCGTCGAGCTGCTCAACCTCGCGTCCTGGCTCACGCAACGCACGATCTACGACGTGGACCGCAACCTGCGCAAGGGAGTCGCGCTCGACGAGACGCACTTCCTGTCGCAGGTGCCCACCGGCAAGGTGCTCATCGACCGGCTCGCCCGCGACTCCCGCAAGTTCAACGTGCGGGCGCTGTTCGCCTCCCAGCTCGCGGGCGACCTCCTGCGCGTCTCCGGCTTCGCCTCGCTGGTGAACGCCGTGTTCGTCGGGCGGACCGACGACGCCGAGGCCCAGTCCGAGGCGCTGCGGCTGCTCAAGGTGCCCACGGACGTCGGGTACGAGGCCGTGCTCGGCATCCTGTCCCCGCGGCCGACGACGATGCGGGGCCACGACGACCGGCCCGACGACACCCCGCGCCAGTTCATCTTCGCCGACGGCCACGGCGGCGTGGAGAAGATCCGCATCGACCTCGAGGCGCCGCACCTCGAGCACGTCCGCGAGGCCCTCGACACGAACCCGGACGCGAGCCGGGTCTCCGCCCGCGGTGCCCCGCCACAGGCGCGTATCGACGTCACCCCCCGCCTGCCGGACCCGGCGGGCGAGGTCACGGGTGGCGAGCGCCCCGCGCTCGTCACCGGCGGTCCGGAGCCCGCGCTGCCCGCGGGTCCGCGCACCCACCCGGACGGGAGCGCGATCGGCAACGGCGCCGGGAACGGCGCCGGGAACGGGCGCGTCGGCGACATCGACCTGCTCGACGACGAGGAGCTCGACCTCCTCGACGACGGCTCGTTCGAGGGCTCGCTCGGTGAGCCACACGGTGGCTCCCACGGTGGCTCCCACGGTGGCTCACTAGATGATGGCCGGGCGGTCCCGGCCGAACCACGCGGCGGGGCCGTGCGGTGATCCGCGCACGTCTCGTCGGGGTGCTCGTCGCGGCGGGGCTCGTCGCGGGGGCGGCGTTGTTCGGCAGTGTCGCGGAGCGGGCCCCGGAGCGGGTCGTCCCGGAGTGGGTCGTCCCGGAG
>JBFWRR010000021.1:0-69547 GCA_050248815.1 Pseudonocardia sp.
CGCACCAAGTGGACGATGCGGTGGAAGCCTGTGATCAACGCATTTGCCATCACGTTCGGTGACCGATGGCCGGGAGCCGAGACCTACTGACAACGACGCCGGAAACACCGATCACGAGACAGACCCCCCACCGCGACGTGCGCGAGTTACCGAAACGATCCGCAGGTCAGGAAGGCAGCGCCTACGCTGATCAGCGTCCTAGCGGGGGAGTCCTGCGTCGTGCATCCGATGCAATAATACCCACTTTGACTGTCATAACCGAAATTATCGGATCGCAATGATGGCCAGTTGCAGCGGATGCAAGGACTGGTCATCGTGTCGTGAGACCTGGCGTGAGCTGCAGGTTCGATGCTGTCCCGAGCGTGATCCGCCGTCCACTGGCGGCTCGCCGTCCGACCCCGTGGCCGGGGCGCGGGTCTCGGCGGTGTGGCCCGTCGCCGATCGGGCGCGGGCGATGGCGTTCTGCACCAGCACGTTGACCGACTCCGGGTGCAGCCCGCGGCCGGTCGGCCGGTTGGCCTTGATGGCCTTGCGAAGCATCGGCCCCGCGGTGATCGCGGCCGCGTCGAGCCAGCGGGTGAGCGCGGTGACCGGGCAGCGCTCCGACCGGCTCGCGCGCGGCAGGATGACGAGCTCGGCCACGGCGCCGGTCTGGTTGGTCTTCGACCGGGGCAGCTCGAGGACCAGCCCACGGGGGTGCTCGGTGAGGTGTTCGACGGCGAGGGCGGCGAGCTCGCTGCGGCGCGGCACGGCGAAGAACCCGACCAGGAGTAGCGCCCGGCCCCACAGCGGCATCGGGCTGCTGCTTGAAGTACCGCACGGGGCCTACAGCTCCTTCCGCAGTGCGCGCTTGAGCACTTTGCCGTTGGGGCTGGTGGGGAGGTTCTTCACGACGGTGACGCCCTGGGGCTTCTTGAAGGACGCGAGCATGGTGCGAGTGTGGGCGACGAGGTCATCGCCGCGGATGGTCGAGTCTGGGAGGAGCACGACGAAGGCGTGGACGCTTTCACCCCACTCGAGGTCCGGTACCCCGATGACTGCGGCCGCGCTGACTTCCGGGTGGGTCAGCAGCGCCTCCTCGACCTCGCGGGGGTAGACGTTCGACCCGCCGGTGATGATGACGTCTTTCGAGCGGTCGGTCAGGTACAGAAAGCCCTGCTGGTCGAGGTGCCCGACGTCGCCGGTGCAGAGCCACCCCTCACTCAGCGCCAGCGCGGTGGCATCGGGATCGCCCCAGTACCCGCTCATGACGACGTCGCCGCGGACACGGATCTCGCCGGTCTCCCCGGGTGCCGTCGGGCTTCCGTCCGCGTCGACTACGGCGACCTCCAGTCCGGTGAAGGCCCGCCCGCAGGACCGCCATCGCGGGTCGTCCTCGCCGTAGCTCGGTAGGTCGCGAGGCGGCATCACGGTGATCGTCATGGGGGACTCGCCCTGCCCGTACATCTGTGTGATGACCGGGCCGAGCACGTCGACCGCGCGCCGTAGGTCCCGCTCGTGCAGTGGTGCCCCGCCCACGACGACGCTGCGCAGGTGCTGGGGGAGTGCCCGAGCACGGGCGGTGTCGACGACCCGGTTGAGCATTGTTGGGGCGAGGAACGCGAAGTGGGTGACCCCGTGCTGCTCGGCGAGGGTGAGGTAGTCGGCGGGGTCGAACTGGGACCCGGTCGCGATGACGTTCGTCGCGCCGTGCCCGACCGCGGGCAACAGGTACAGGCCGCTGCCGTGGGTCAGGGGGGCGGCATGCAGGAAGACGGCGTCGTCGGTGACTGGGTCGACGTCGGCGTAGTAGTGCAGCGTCATCGCCAGCAGCCCGCGGTGGCTCAGCGTCGCGCCCTTTGGGCGACCGGTCGTGCCGGAGGTGTAGAACAGCCAGGCGGGGTCGTCGGGTCGGCACGTCGCGAGATCGACTGGGGCGACGTTGTCGCACAGCTCGTCAAGGGCGTGCGTGTCGTCGGCGCGGAGCACGGTGACCGGCAGCTCGCCCAGCTCGGCAAGTGCGCCCTCCGTCGCGGTGCCGACGACGATGGCTGACGCCGTGCAGTGGTCGACGACGTAGGCCACCTCGCGTGCGTGGAGATGGCGGTTGACGGGGACAGCGACCAGACCTGCCCAGAAGGTGGCCCACAGCAGCTCGAGCAGTGCTGGCCCGTTAGGTAGGACCAGGACGACACGATCGCCGGGCCGCATACCCCGGGCCTGCAGCGCCGCGGCGAGCCGGGCGACCCGCATCGTGGTGTGACGGTAGGAGCTGTCGCGCTCGCCGTGGATCCACACAGCTCGATCAGGAACCCGCGCGGCGGCCGCGGCGAGCAGGCTGGCGATGTTCATGTTCCTCGTCGTTCCTTCGGGCGGCCCGGGGCAGTGGTGTGGCGAGCAGGACCGCCCGCCACACCACAGAGGCCGGCAAACGGCCTTCGGGAATCAGCCCGCGAGCCAGGGGTAGCGGGCCGTGTCTGCGCCGGCGTAGTCGGGATCGAGGTAGACGTGCAGTCGCTGGATCCGGAAGTCACGGATTTCGAACACGTCACACCACGGACCGGCGTGCGTGACACCGGCCCGCCAGGTCGTGCCGTCGACGGTGGTGCCGTGGCTGGTTCCCTCGACCACCACGACGTCGTCGCGGACGATGTAGTTGAAGTAGGCGGCGTGGTGCTCGATGCCGGCGAGGATGCTCGGCAGGTCGGTGAAGAACTTCTTGATCGCGTCGATGCCGCGGACGGACCCCCACTTGGGGAAGCTGAACAACGCGTCGTCGGCGAAGAGTTCCAGCACGTCACCCCCGGAGTCCACCCGCTTGAGGAACTCCAGCGCGACGGACTTGCGCTGCTCGTCGGTCATGGTCGTGGTGGTGATGCTCATGGCTGGTTTTCTCCTTCGGGAACGTCGGTGGGCCCGAGCGCGAGGACGCGGGTGACCGCATCCCGCAGTGCCGCGACGGGGTCGTCGCCGGCGGTGTGATGTCGCCACGCGATGTGGCGGTCGGGGCGGATGAGCAGGGCGCCGTCGTCGTCGATCTCGCGCAGCGCCGCCCAATCGCCGTACACGTCGTCGTAGGCGAGGCCGTGACCGACGGCAGCACCCGCGATCGGTACCCCGGTCTCCGCTGCGACCTTCTCGGCGGCCTCGAGCCAGCCCTCGCCGCCGATTCCGGTGACGAGGGTGAACCTGCCGCTTCCGGCGACGTCGAGGGTGGAGATCTGCCGCTCGCCCTGTTGCAGCCAGGCGTGGGGCAGGTACGCCCCGGGACGGGTGGTCGGGTGGTAGTAGAGCTCCGGGTCGCGGGTGTAGGGCGCAGGCGGTGTGCCGTCGTGCAGGACCGCGGCGGAGGTGTAGCGCTGGCCGAGCTCGATCCCGTGCGCGTGGAAGTGGTAGTCGTTGGCGTCGAGGGCTTCCTGGACGGCGTCGCGGCGCCGCCCAGCCCTCCTCGTCGCTCTGCCCGGGTGCGATGCCCAGCGCCGGTGGAACCCGACCGACGACCTCGGTGCTGGCCAGGGCCCGATCGACGACCTGTCGGCCGACTGGCCGGCGTTCGGCGTCGTAGCTGTCGAGCAGCGCCTCACCCGCTCGTCCTTGTAGGACGTGCGCGAGTTTCCAGGCGAGGTTGTAGGAGTCCTGCACCGAGGTGTTGGAGCCCAACCCGTTGGCCGGTGGGTGGCGGTGCGCGGCGTCGCCCGCCAGGAAGACCCGGCCCCGCCGGTATTCGGTCGCCAGCACGTGGTTGACCTGCCACAGCGACACGTTCTTGATCTTCACCGGGACATCGGGGTCCCCGATGGCCTTGTGCACCCGCGGGAGCATCGCCTCCTCGCTGATGTCGATCTCTTCCGTGGTCGGGTCGTACATGAACAGCAGCACGAACTCGCTCCACGGCCGCACCGTGATAAAAACCCCGGAGCCGAGCCAGAAGTCCTTGCCCGGCTGGCAGGTCCAGAACAACACCCCGGGGCGGTGGGCGCGGTAGCGGGTCAGGTCGGCCTCCAGCCAGATGTTGACCGCATAGCCGAGACCGGTCTCGCCCTCGAGCGTGAACCCGCACTGCTCGGCGACGGTCGAGCGGCCGCCGTCAGCGCCGATGGCGTAGCGAGCCCGGATCCGGGAGGTCTCGCCGGTGTGGCGGGAGCGGACGGTGGCGGTGACGCCGTCCGCGTCCTGCTCGATGTCGACCAGTTCGGTCGAGAACCGGATGTCGGCACCCTGGTCGAGCGCAGCCGAGAGGATCCGCGGCTCGAGCAGGTGCTGAGGCGCGTTGCACATCTGGCTGGGGCTCGCTGCCTCGTAGTCAGACTTGCGATCGACCTTGTTGCCCCAGGTCCTCAGCCGCGCGATCTCCCGGCCCGCGAGGCTGGTGGCCCAGACGTTGTCGGCCATCAGTGCAGCCGGGACGGCGACGCTGGCGACGTCGTCCTCGATGCCGAGATCACGAAACACCTCCATCGTGCGCTGGTTGGTGATGTGCGCGCGAGGGGTGTGCGCGGTGCTCGGGTACTTGGTCACGGTCACGGCATCGATGCCCTCACGGGCGAGCAGCGCTGAGGCGGTCAGCCCCGCGGGTCCGGCGCCGACGATGAGCACATCAGTGTGTACGACATGCATGGCGGTCCTGTCTCCCTCGACCCTCTGGTCAGCCCGCGTGGTGGGCGCCGGTCATCAGCGCCGCAAGGTCCTCGGGCGCGAGGAACGACGCCGGGGGCGGCGGGCCCCAGTTGAACAGGCCGCGGGCGCCCTCGAACTGCTCGGGAGTCCAGAGCTGGTCGTCGATGATGCTGTCGAGGTCGGAGTAGTACTCGGAGAAGTTCCCGGCGGGATCCTTCAGGTACCAGAAGAAGTTGGACCCGACGTGGTGTCGCCCGAGTCCCCACACGTGTCGTTCGGGGTGCCCCTCGAGCATCCGCATCGCCCCGCGGCCGATCTCGTCGATGTCGTCGACCTGCCAGGAGGCGTGGTGCAGGAAGCTGACCGGGGCGTCGAGGACGAGGACGTTGTGGTGGTCGGTCGAGCAGCGCATGAACGTCGCGACGTCGCGCAGCTCGTCGCTGACCTTGAACCCGAGGCCGTCGATGAAAAAGCGGCGGGTCGCGGCCTGGTCGGTGGAGCCGAGCACCACGTGACCGAGCTTGCGGGGCCGCACCGGTCCTTCGCGCAAGAGGCCGGGGGCGCGGGTACCGACTCGCTCCAACCGTCCGGGCCCGTTGAATGGAGTCGCCGGGCGTGGGTCTTGCGTGACCCGAGGGTCAACGCGGACTAGCGCTCGTACCCCGGAGATCGGCTCCTCAACCGACAGCGCGTCCACCGTGCGGTCGGCCCACAGGCCCAGACCCGCCAGCCGCGTCGCGATCCGGTCGAGGTCGTCCCGGTCGTCGACGCCCACGGTGAGCTCCACGAGCCGGCGGGTCGGGGTGTTCACCAGCCGGAGTTGTTCGCCGCCGTCGGTGGTGGACAACCAGCCCGAGCGGGTGGGAGTGAGGCCGAAGTCCTCGTAGTAACGGGTCGTCGTTGCGACGTCGGGGACGCCGATGGTGATCGAGCTCAGTCGGTGCAGGGCCACGATGCCCTCCTGATCAGGATTCGGCTGGGGTCAGCTGGGTGTCGGGGTGAGGTGTCTTGCTTGCGGGTCAGGCATCCGCCGCGACGAACACGTGCTGCATCTGGCCCAGCCCCTCGATGGCGCTGTCGAGCTGGTCCCCCCCGGCGAGGAACCGCTGCGGGGACCGGCCCAAGCCGACCCCGGCCGGCGTACCGGTGAAGACCAGGTCGCCGGGAAGCAGGGTGACGATCTCCGAAAGCCGCGCGATGAGGGTGGGCACCGAGAAGATCAGGTCCGAGGTCCGGCTCTTCTGGACCTGTTCGCCATTGATCGAGCAGCCCAGGGCGAGGTCGCTGGGGTTGGCGAGCTCGTCGGGGGTGACGAGCCACGGGCCGGTGGGGCTGAACCCGGGGAAAGACTTGCCCATGCTGAACTGGGGGGCGGGTCCCTCGAGCTGCACGCGACGCTCCGAGATGTCCTGCCCGATCATCAGGCCGGCGACGTGTTCCCAGGCCCGCTCTTCGGGCACCCGGTGCCCCCGCCGCCCGATCACCGTGACCAGCTCAATCTCCCAGTCGACGTCGCCCTCGGGGAGCGCGATCTCACCGAACGGCCCGGTCAGCGACGAGGCGAACTTAGTGAACACCGCCGGACGTTCGGGCAGCGCGAAGCCGGACTCCTCGGCGTGCGCCCGGTAGTTCAGGGCGATCGCGAAGATCTGCCGTGGCGCGGGGACGGGCGGGCCGAGCAGAGATCGGTCGAGGGGGCGGGCTGCGATGCCGCTGCCGTTGTCGGCGGCCGCGCCCGCGGTGTTCACGGTGGCGGCCCACTGCACGAACTCAGCCCACTGCTCGTACACCGCCTGCGGGTCAGGACCGAAACGGCGCCCGCTCGCGTCCGCGACGTCGATCGCGTAGCCGAGCGGAGCGTCGAGGGTGCCGTCTGACCTCGGGTCGCTCGTTTCCTTCTCGACGACGAGGCAGAGGCGGCCGGCCATATTGGCCAGTTTCATGACTGCTCCAGACGATCGTGCCCGGCTCGTTCCGGGTGCCGACCGTTATAGCCCGGCACTTTCCACCAGGCAATCAACTTTGGAAAGTTCGGTCTAGGATCTGTTGTTGGTACGATCGTCGGATGGCACGATCGCGACACGGCACCCGCGCCGATGACACCTACGAGGCGTTGCGCGCCGACGTCCTCGCCGGGCGGCTCGCTCCTGGGGCGCGGTTGAAGTTCCCGGAGCTCAGCGAGCGCTATGGCGTGGGCGTCGGGGTGATCCGCGAGTCCCTCGCCCGGCTTGTCGAGCAGGGGCTCGTACGGTCCCAACCGCATCTGGGTTTCCAGGTGACGCCGTTGTCGGCCGAGGATCTGGTCGAGCTGACCACCGCCCGTGTCGAGATCGAGGGCCTCGTGCTGCGGCACTGTCTCGCGGAGGGCGACATGGTTTGGGAGTCCGACCTAGTCGCGCGGCATTACACGCTCGAACACACCCCGCAGTATGACGACGGCGACCCCGATCGGGTCGCCGACGCCTGGTCGGCCGCGCACGGCGCGTTCCACACCGCGCTCCTCGCCGGCTGCCGCAACACGCGGTTGCGATGCCTCGCCGCGTCCCTGCGCGACGCCGCCGTGCTGTACCAGAGCTGGTCGCAGCAGATCGGCAGACACCCGGACCGCGACGTCATCGCCGAGCACCGCCAGTTGCTGGAGCTGGCGCTCGCGCGGGACGCCGACGCCGCGGTCGACGCGTTGGGGCGACACATCAGCCGCACCACCGAGATCCTCCTCGCCCACCCCGAGTCCGAACCTGTCCTAGGTGGGTCAGGGCACGCCCGGCAGGAGGCACTGCCACCACGGGTCTGACCCGGGTGACCCGAGCCCGTCTGGTTGCCTTATCGCGGCGCGCGTCTGTGTCCTCGCGCAGGAGGCGAGTGCGGCGACGGCAACGCGGGCCCTCCGCCGGGCCGGACACCAGCCAAGCGGCCAAGGAGAGTGAATGACCAACGGGGAGACCACGCCACAAGAAGTGACCCACCGGCGCTGATCCCGCCCATCGGGGCGGGCAACTCCTCGAGCCCCGTCCCGTGCCCCTGGGCGGCCCGCGGGCGATGACGTGCACCGCACCATGCCGCAGCGCGCGTTCGTTGATCGGTGCCTGGTGCTTCCTCGACCACTACGGACCGGAGACGCACCACGTCAATCAGGTGAGCCGGTCGGTCACCAGCGCGGTGCCGGTGGCCTCGGCGACCTCCTCGACTCTGACTCCGGGGGCCAGCTCACAAGGATCCTGGCTGCGCTCGCTAAGGGATCGTGGCTGCGCTCGCTAAGCGTGCGCTCTAGGAATGGCCAGCAGTAGTTGCCGACCTCGGCCGGACGCTCGAGGTTGAGTACGTGCCCCATCCCCGGGAGTTCGTGACGTCACATATCTTCGGGGAGGTTGGCGTTCGTGAGCGCCAGCAAGCAGGAGGAGCGCAAGCGCGTGCCGAGTGTCCCGTTGTGGGACCCGACCCATCCACGATCCTCAGCCGAAGATCCGTGATTCCATTTGCTGCGCAGCGGCTTCGACGAGGTCAGTGGCGGCATCATTGACGACCGCGGCGGCCCAGTAAATCGCGTGCCGGCGGCGGTAGGCCTCGACCTTCGCCGGGTCGTGTTCACGGAGTTCGCTGGCTTCGAGTTCGACGACGACGAGGCTGTCGGTCGTGCCGTCGATATTGCTGTAAAGGTCGAAGCTCGTCCCGTAGCGGCTAGGCATGTCGGTGTCGATTGGGATGACGCCGAGGTCGACTGTGGGCAGGCGGGACAGGTTGACGAGTCGTCGTAGTTGCTCGGCCATGACTGCCTCGCCGCCGAGGCGGTGCCGCAGTACTGCCTCGGTAACAACGATTCGGAAGTTCCGTCCCCGTTCGTACAGAAGCCGCTGACGGTCCAGCCTGGCGCGCACGGCGGCCGCCGTGGTGTCGGCGTCGAGGCCGACGACCGCCTCGAGCAGGAAGCTCGTGTAGGCCGCAGTCTGCAGCAGGCCGGGGATGAGGCTGTTCTGGAAAGAGATGATGGTCGCAGCGGAGCGTTCCAGGTCTGCGTAGTCGCGTTGGTGAGTTTCCCAACCGCGGGTGTGCAGCTGGCGCCAGGCGTTGACTTCTGCGGTGTGCGCGGCCAGCTCCTGTAGCTCGGCGCGCAGCTCGTTCGGGGCGGCGGTTTCGTCGAGCCAACGGTCGAGCAAGGTGCCGGGGTGACGTGCGCCGGTTTCGATCCGGCTGATCGTTGGTGCCGACACGCCCAGCCGGTCGGCAAGCTCCTTGCCCGTGAGACGCCCGCCGGAGGGCAGCACGACAGCGCGCCGCGCTGCTCGGAGCCCGGCCCCGAGCTTTTCCCATGCTGGCACGCTCAAGCAGGTACTCCTTGGGGGCTCTACCGCCGCATGGCGGGGATCGGCAGGTCCGGCGGCGGCCCGACCGGCGGGGCTGTGCGCTGTCGCGGCACCTCGCTCAGGTGGTAGCAGTCCAGGGGGACGGTGTGACCGGCGAGAAGCCGCCGGACCTCGAGAAACGGTTCGGCATCCTCGGCCTGGTCGGCGCCGAGGAACGTTCCATCGGTGTCGAAGTGCTGCACAAAGACGGTGGTGTCGTCGAAGAGCCAGAAATCGGGAACGGCGCGCCATTCGGGCGCGAGCAGCTCTCGGTCGATCACGCTGATGTCCTCACCGGCGCGCACGTTGTCTGGGTAGGCGGCGAACTCGAAGCGGGTGTAGTCGGTCACCGGGTGGCCGACCACGCGGACGCGGCCGATCCGGGCTCCGCGCGCACGGATGTCTTCGACGGTGGCGATCCAGCCGTTGTTCTCGCGGGTCTTGCGGGGGAGCGGCTCGCCGCGCAGGAAGGTCGCGATGCGCTCTTCTTCGCCGGTGACGAGGTAGGTGTCCCGGCCCTCGTAGCGCCAGGCGCTGCGGTGGAACTGGCCGAACGTGTCCGCGAGCGTGGTCACGCAATCACCGAGCCCGCCACGACGACGAGGGCCTCGTTGTCCGGCAGCACGACGTTGTCGATGCGGTCGAGGGCCTTTCCCTCGACGATCACCCAGCCATCGCTGTCGTCGCGTGCCGAGCCACTCCAGTGGGTGCCGCCTTCGAGTTCGGCGTGGCGGGCCAGCAGCGACGCCGGCACCCGGACCTGCTCGGAGCGACCGGTCTGGAAGCCCTGCACGATCACTCCTCCCGTCTCGTTTACATAGGTCGTGGGGCAGTTGCCGCCTTCGCAGCCGAGCGTCGTCGCTACAGTCCTCACGTTCATGCCGCCTCCCGCAGTTGCAGAAATATTTCACATCGCGGTTCGAGGTTAGTGCGGGGGTCGGTTGGTCGGAACCCCTGAGTCCAGCGTCGACGGCGGGCTGCGCGCCGCACTCGGCGCCCGGGATGCTATCAGATTTGAAAGTTTCTGAAATTTTGCTAGTTTCATCGTCGACCGTGGGCTCCGGCAGGTGCGTCACCACCTGCCGGAGCAGCGGATCGCCCCCTTGCCCCGAGCGACTAGGAGAGACGATCCATGCGCATTCTCACCATCCGCCTTCTACGACGCGCCGCCGCGGGGTTAACTCGCCGTCTCGATGCCCAGGACGAAGATGCCCTCTCCCGTGGGTGGACGGTGACGGTTGGCCGCTTCGGTGCCCGCACCTACCGCGATCCCCGGTGGGACCAGGCGCAGCTGCGCGCTGGCCACCTGCCCGAGGACTTCGAGACCATCCCCGTCACTTGCGCCACGCCCATCTCGACCGGCGCCCCAGCAGCGCAGCCCCGGGCGGGCCGCGACGCTCGCGTTCTCGGCCGTCCCGCGGTGACTCGATGAACAGGTGGTCCGCCGCACGCACCGTTGTCAGTGCCGCTACCTCGATGACATCGGCGGCCGATGGACTGGCTCACGACGTCGAGGACACCAAGGTCCTCTTCGGCCGACCCCGCGGCCGCTACGTGGCCGTGTGCGGGGCCATCGTGCATCCCGCCGCATTGACGGCTCCGGCCGGGCGAATGTGTCGATCGTGCGCGGGCCTGCGCGTCCCCGACCTCACCGAGGAGTCGATGAAGCAGCCCGCGCGCGCGGCCCGTCGCGCGCAGTCGCGATGGCTGGCGAGCTGTTCGGCGATCATGCGGGGCACGCTGCACCGTCCCGTGGCGGTGTGGTCATGACCGCGTCCGCCGCACCCGGCGGCGCCCGGACCCGGCCACTGAGCGCGCTGCCGTTGCTGGCGTGCACCCAATGCGGCCACGCCTTCACCCCGACAGTCGAGGAGATCGCTCGGCTCGGCGCGACCGGTTGTCCACGCTGCCAGGGCTGGACCTGGCTGGTGACCACAGCGGCGGCGTCGGTCCCCGTCGCTGTGCCGGTTCCTATGTTCCGCGGTCGCGACGAGGAGAATGGCAATGCCTGACCTGTCTTCTGGTGCCCTGCGTGAGCGGGCCGAGGACACCGAGACCCCGATCAACGGCGTCCACCGACCCGGCACCGCCGCCTTGTCTGCTGCGCGGATCGTGCAGGACCTTGACGCGCCCGCCGCGCCGACGTCGGCGCCCCCGGCACCCGCATATCCCGACCATGCGATCGCATCGGGCCGTGAGCCCGGGAACGCGAAGAAGATCCGTGCGATGCGCGAGACGATCGAGCTACGCACCGCGACCGCCGGCTACCATCGCGAACTCGCGGACCTGCAGCGCGACCGGTCCCGGCTCGACGTGCTCTCGGCGACCGAGGAGCGGCTGGAACGGCGTGCGGCCCGCCGGCTCCGGAGCCTGAGCCGAGGCCACGACGTCGCCACCGCCGTCGCCACCGCCCGCCTCGATGGCCGCCAGCGCCGCGCGGACCGCCAGCTCGCCCGCACCGAGCTCACCGACCAGGTCTGGCAGCGCCGCGCCCTGGCTCGCCGCCGGCGGCTGCTCGACCCCACCTCGCGGCTGGCGTCGCTGCAGCGCACCCACGTCTGGGTCAGCGTTGTGCTGATGGCCGTCGCCATCGCCGGGATCGCGTGGACCTCGGTGGGCGTGCACGACGCGCTCGTCGGCCCGGACGGCACCGCGTTGGCGTACGTCGTCGAGCCGCTGTTCTCCATGCCGCTGCTGGTGATCATGACCTTGCACGCGCGGGCCGCTCAGTGGGGCCGAACCTTCCCCGCCCGGGAGAACCGGACCAGGATCCGGCTGCTGGAGGCGTTCCTGCTGCTGGCCACAACGGCCATCAACGCCTCACCGGTCCTGCCGGTCCTCGGGACCTGGCAGAACGTCACGACCCTGCTGGCCCATCTGGCCCCGCCGGTGCTGATCGTTGTCGCGGTCGTGCTGCAGCCGCTGGCCGCCGCGTTCCTGGCCACCATCCTCGAGGAAGCCCACGTCGAGGTCACCGACGCCGGCCCCCACCGGCTCGCCTCTGACACCGTCGACATCCTCACCCTGGTCACCAAGGTCCGCGCCGCGATCGCGAGCGGGCAGCTCGAGCCCTGGGGCGACACCGGTCTGCCCAGCGTCGAGGCGATCCGCCGCTACTTCGGCTGCGAGAAGCGCCGCGCCCAGGGCGTGCACGACGCGCTGAAGCTGCTCAGCGGCCACCACGCCGGTGGCGCCAGCTCGGCGGAAGCGCCGGCATGACGACCTCCGTGAAGCCACACACCGCATCCACCTCCTCCTGGCGTCGACGGGGCCGCACCCTCGTTTTCGTGCTCGCGGCCGCCACCGCGGCTAAGCTCTGCCTCACCCCGGGGGATCGGGGGTGGCTGGTCGCCACCACGGTGACCACGGCCGCCGCGGCCGCCGCGGTGCTCGTCGCGCGGAACCGCCCCGGGGCGCGGCTGCGCCGCCACCTCGGCGCCGACGGCTGGGCCGGCTGGCTCGACCGCCACGAGTACCGCACTGTCGCAGGGCCCCGCGGGGTCTGCCGCGTCACCGGTGCCGCTGCCGGTTCTGACCCGCGCCACAGCGGGCAGCGGCTGGGCAGGCTGGTCTCCGGCCGGCTGCCGCTTCGCGGGCGGCCGGTCTACAGCCCGCATCGGCGCGGCCTGCTCGTACTCGGCCCCCAGGGCTCGGGCAAGAGTTCGTTCATCGTGAACCCGATCCGGGAGTTCCCCGGCGCCGCCTACGTGACCAGCACTAAGACCGAGCTCGTCGATCTCACCACCGCCGACCGGGCCGCTCGTGGCCCGGTCCTGGTGTTCAACCCCACCGGCCTCGGCGCCCTGGCCTCGACCCTGCGCTGGGACCCGGTCGCCGGCTGCGACGACGCCGCCACCGCCGACGCCCGCGCCCGCGCCCTGGTCCGCGGCGGCGGCGGGGCCACCGGAACCCAGAACGCCGACTTCTGGGCTGACCGGGCCGCGGAAATCCTGCGCTGCTACCTGCTCGCGGCCGCCCTCACCGACCAGGACATGGCCCAGGTCATGGCCTGGACCCTGCACCCCGACGACCGCACACCCTCGGCCACCCTCGAGGAGTACGGCGCCGCGCTGCCCCCCGGCTGGCTCGGCACCCTCGACTCACACCTGGCCGCGGCCGCCAACACCCGCACCGGCTACTTCGCCGCCCTCACCCCCGCGGTGGCGTTCATGGACTCCCCAACCGTCGCCGCCGCCTGCCGCCCCACCCCGGGCCCGGGCGGCGGGCACGTCGACCTCACGACGTTCCTGCACCAGGCCGGGACGATCTACGTCGTGGCCGGTGACGACCCGCGCGTCGCGCCGCTGCTGACCGCGCTCACCGAAGCGGTCTTCGCCGCCGCCAAACAAGCCGCCGCGACCAGCCCGAACGGCTACCTCGATCCCGGTCTGGGCCTGTATCTCGACGAGGTCGCCAACACCACCCCGGTCCCGTTGGATGTGTGGGCGGCGGACTCGAGGGGCTGGGGCATCACCGTCAACGCTATGGTCCAGGACCTCGCCCAGCTCGAAACCCGCTGGGGCCCGACACGAGCCAAGACGATCTTCGCGAACCTGCCGACCCGGGTCGTGCTGCCCGGGGTGGCCAACCGCGACGACCTGGAGACCCTGGCCTACCTCGGTGGGCAACGGCGCGTGCAGCGCAGCAGCCACGGCCGCACCGAGACCGGCACCGGCCAGACCAGCCGCTCCCACAACCAGTCCTGGACGACCGAGCAGGTCGTTACCGGCCACACCATCCACGGCCTGCCCCGCTGGCACGCCTACGTCCTCGGCCTGGGTACCAAGCCCGCGATCGTGCGCTTCACCCCGGGCTGGCGCTGCGCCGCCAGCCCCTCATCCAGCTCCGCCCCACTCGCCGCAGCCACCCGCCACGACCACCCCCATCACCGCGACCAGCACCCCCACGACCGCACCGACCACACGAGCGCACCGCTGCCCGCCGCGCCCGACACAGTGCAGGATGCTGCCTGATGAACGACTCGGCCCCCGACCAGCCGCAACAGCCCGACCAGCCGCAGCCCGACCAGCCGCACCCGGATCGGCCGGACACCGCCCCGGACGGCGGCCCGTACAACCCTCCGCCCTCGGCGGGTACATCGGCGGCGGTCCGCGAGATGCGCCGGCTCCGTGACGAGGTCGCGCAGCTGCGCGAGGCCATTGCCGGCCTCAGCCAGCCCGGCGAGCTACGCACCCAGGTCCAGGACCTCGCAACACGGCACACCGAGCTCGCCACCGCGGTCTCGCAGACCCTTGCCCCCGAGCTCGCCGCGCTGCGCCAGTTCGCCACCGAAGAGCTCGGTCAGCAACGCCAACAACTCGACGCGGTCCTCCAGACCCTCGGCCGTGAACAGAACCCGCCGGTCGACTGGCCCCGACTCACCGCCGACCAGGCTCGCGACCACTGGGCCGTCCTCGCCCAGTGGATCGCCGAGGTCCTGGTCCCCTGGTACGAGATCACCCGCGAGGAACTACCCGACTGCTGGGCGCTGCACCGCCCCGCCGTCATCGAGCTGTCCTGGCTACGCGGCGCTCACGTGCAGGCCTACACCCCGACCTCGGCCCCCCACGTCGCCGGGGAATGGCACCAACGCTGGCGCCCCGGCGTGGTCGCCCGCCTTGCCCAGGTCATCGACCGCCGCCTCTGTCGGCCTGGGGAACACCTTGTGCCACAGGGCGAATCCCCGGGCCGCCAACCCATGCCGCCCCGGCCCGGGGAACGGCTCATCCCACCCAGCCAGCAACTAGCTGAGGGTCAGCACTGGCGGGAGAACTATTTCGCCGCCGTCGAGGCCGACCTGCGGTGGCGCACGCAGCGCGAAAGCGCCGGCGAGACCCGCTGACCCCCGGTTGCGCCGGGATCCGAGTCGGCGACGGGCCGGTGCTGCAAGGGCCGTCACGCCTCCAGACCGGGCGCCTCGTCCCGATCTTGATGAGCACGCTCACGACGTCGCGCGGACTCGATGTCGTGGGACTGGGCCTGAGCGAGCTGGCGCTCGACGCCGCGCCGGACGGTCGTGAACGGGCCAGCGGCGACACCCGCGTCGGTGTGTGAACCTCGGCCGAGGTATCGCCATTGCGACATCTGCGGCGCCGCGAGCTGGGTGACGAGCCGCTCGGCCAGCGTGGCCATCTCGACCGGTCCGATCCCACCAGGAACCGGAGTGATGGTCTGTGGCAGGTGCGCCGCGCTCGGGTGCACGTCGCCGATCGGGCCAGCCGGATGAGGGACGAACCCGGAGTCGATCACTAGCCGGTGGCCGGTGTGCAGGTGCCGCCCGGTGAGTAGCCCGGCGCGGCCGGTCGTCGAGATGACGACATCGACGTCACGGACCTGGCGAAGGTCGTCTCCCTGGTCGAGCGCCAGTGGGCGGTGTCCACCGCGGTGGAGCAGTTCAACGACGCCGGAGCCGACGAACCCGCGGGCTCCGACGACGGCGCAGGAGCTTCCGTTCTCGAGAAATGGGGTAGCAATGCGGGTGATACCGTCCGCGGTGGCGCAGGCCGGGTGGTGGCTGTGCGGACCGAGAGCGTCGATGTCCTTGGTTGGCTCGATCTGGTCGAAAGCCCGTTCCAGGCGTGCCGGGGGTGGGGTCTGCACGATGATCGCCGCGACGTCAGGGGCCTCATTCGCGGCCTGCAGCGCGTCGAGGAGTTGAGCGAGGCTCCCACGGTCGGGGAGCGCGACGACCTCCGCGCGGGCGCCGAGGCGCGTGAATGTGCGTTCCTTCTGCGCGGCAGAAACTTCGGACGTGGCCATCCGGGTCACCCACCGTGGCGGGGCATCGGCGGCGGGCTCGAACCGGAAGACGACGACTCGTACGTGCTGGTCTTCGATCTGCGGCCGGAAGGGCTGGTACGCGTCGAGGACCTCGTTGAGGATGTGCCGCCCCGGGACCTGGTACTGCGGTGGGGTCATCCGGCAGTGCGGGGTGCGGGGACGCCGATGTCCCACGGCCAGGACGCGAGCAGCTCATCGACCGGCTCCAGGTGCAGCACCCCGGCCAGCTCGGTGGTCTCGGCCGGGGTGAGCAGCTGGTAGCGCTCGGGGGCCGGCTCAACGAAGCGATCGCCGGGGCGGTCGAGCCGGACCTGTTCGATGGTCTCCGGGCCGGCGTCGTCGTAGCTGGAGAACGCCCCGAAGTGGGCGTACCAACGCACCACGTTGGGGTCACAGGCGGCGGGCAGAAGTTGATCAGTGGTCGCGTTGGCGACCCCGGCGAAGTCGGCGTTGATCCACCGGCCTCGCGGATTGTCGCGCAGCTCGCTGGCTACCACGACCGTGACGATCCCGTTCGCGTCTCGCAGGGTGCGGATCCGGACCAGGCAGTGCGCCGGTGCCGCCCCCTGCGCGTGCTGCCAGGTGAGGATGGCTCCGGTCGCCGCGACGATCACCGGGGTCGCGGCAGCGGCAGGTGGTGCGGTCATCGACTCAGCTCCAGGACGTGATCGGGCGGGGGGCCACCACCGCCGGAGCACAGTATCGGGCGGCCAGCTCGATCAGCGTGGCGTCGGCGCCCGGGCGGGCGACCAGCTGCAGCCCGACCGGCAGCCCGGCACGGGTTCGCCCGGCTGGGATGGACAGCGCCGGGTGACCAGAGACATTGAAGATCCATGTCAGAGCGACGCTGAGGTGCTCGCCGGGACCATCGTGACCGTGGGCGGGTCGAGGCGTGGTTGGTGTCGCGAGCACGTCGATGTGGTCGAACACCGCCTGCAAGCGCGTGTTGTTGGTCGTCCGGGTCCGGTCGGCGGCGGCGACCTGCGCTGCCGATGGGCCCGGGCTTCGGTAGGTCTGCCATGCCTGTTCGACGTCGAGGAGTCGAGCGGCGGGCTCGCACCATCTCAGGCCTGCCTGGTCGGCGAGCTCGCGCGCGCGTCTCTGGGCCAGTTGGGCACTCTCGGTGTCGGCGTCGGCTCCGGCGAGCCCGAGATCGGCCGACCAGCCGATCACCGCGGCGACCGGAGTCTGGCGGAGCGGGCCGAGGACCGCACCGGCCCAGGCTGCGAGCAGTCGTGGGTCGCGCACCAACGGACCAGGCATTGGACGTACCTGGCCGGCGGCGAAGCCCCCGGTGGGTTTGAGGCCGTAGACGCCGCACCAGGCAGCCGGGATTCGGACCGAACCAGCTCCGTCGCTGCCGGTCGCGAGGTCGACGATCCCCGCGGCCACCGCGGCCGCCGAGCCCGCGGACGAGCCACCCGGGGTGCGGTCGGGTGCCCACGGGTTCCGAGTGGGTCCGCGGTCGGTATGTCCCCAGGTCTGATGCCCTGGCCCGCGAGGGACCGACGTCGTGCCGATCGGCACCGCGCCCGCCGCCATCAACCGGCGGGTCTGCGCCGCTTGCAGCCCCCCGGCACCCTTCACCGCGATCGGCAGCCCCCGCAGCGGACTCGGCCCGGCCAGCGAGATATCCCCGAGTCGCTCGCACTGCTGCTCCTCGTGCGCGTTCCGACCTCGCGCTGTCGCGACGTCGACCAGCCCGAGGAAAGCACGCAGCCACGGATCACACTGCCGCGCCAGCCTCATCGCAGCCTCGACAGCAGAACTGGTCCCCAGAAAGTCCGTCGGTGCTTGCTGGCGGATGTCGGCGTCGGACTCCTTCACGATTCGCACACGGGCCGGCTACCAACAGCCTATCGCGCCGACCTGCGGCACGGGCCGCATTCGGAGCCCTGAACACCTGTCGGTGCCTGGCCCTACTCTTGAATCGCCACGCGCTCCCGCGCCGGCACCGGACCGAGTTGACGAAGGGGAGGCAGTGTGACGACCAGCAGCGGCCCTACGGTGTCCGAGGTCGCGCCGCTGTTCGACCCTGACCGTGGTGAGGTCCCGCCACCGGGCACGATCGAGCTCTACCTGGAGACCCCGCGGACTCTGGGCCTGCTTTTCACAGCGGCCGAGGACGCCGGGCGTACCGACCTCATCGATGCCGCGATCCGGGCGTGGAACGCCAGCTACGAGAGCGTCCTACGCTACTTCACCCGCTCCATCCTGCTCGAGTGCGCGCCGGTGACCCGCACCCCGGGTGGCGAGCGGATCGGGCTGTTCCTGCCCGGCCAGGTGTTCGTGACCAGAGTCGGCCACATGTTTGCCGGCGACCGTGAGGTCGCCCGCTTCCACGACCACATCTATGTCGGTCCAGTCGGTGTCCGGGAGCGGCCCGACGGCCGGGAATGGCCGCTGGACCTCACCTCGGTACGCGAGCAGATGGACGGCTTCGCCGCGGTCGCCTCGAGTGCGGTGCAACGGTCACTGCGCCAGTGCATCGCCACGCAGTGGACCGGCCCACACCCGGAAATGGGCTTCTTGGAGCTGACCGATCCGCCACTGTCCCAGCATCTCGCCACCTACCCTCGCCGGCTGTGCGAAGACAGAGTGGTCCCCGTTTCGCAGCGCTGGAATGTCGCCGACATGCGCGATCGCAAGCGCCGACGTTCGCCTCGGTACCGTTCGGCCTGACCACCTCCTCGCGGCCCGCGGCTGGGGGCCGGGCGGCGCCGTGCTTCCTGCGGCTCGGGCGCCCTGCTCTTCAGCCGCGGGTCCGGGATGGTCAGGTCCAGTCGAGGTGAAGTTCTGGCTCGAGGTCCCGCCCGCGCCCGCTCTCCTCCGGGTCAACGCCCTGGTCGCGGCGGCGCCGGTCATGCTCGGGGTCGACGCCGAGCTGCTCGTCGCGTCCGTGCTTCCAGCCCTCGACGTCGCCGAAGGTGCGTTCCTGTCCGCGGAGGGCAGCCAGGATCTCGACCTGGCGACGCGCGTCCCCGACGGTGATCGTCGGTTCACCCTCAGCGGTCGGCGCGCGCAGCGGCTGCGCGGCCGCGATGTCCGTGACGGTCGGGATCGCGACGAACGCGGCCAGCTGCGCGGGGTCCTGCCCGGCCTCCTCGCGCTCGACCGCCACCGCTTGGGCCAGGGCCGGGGCCGGCTCTCGGACCAGGACCGGGGCGCCCAGGTCCAGGTCCAGGTCGAGCTGCGGCTCGACCTTCCGGGTCTGCCCCTCGTCGGCATCGTCGACGATCGTGAACAACGACGTCTGATCGCCCGGCGCAGGGGAGAGGTCACGGGCCAGCCCACGTCGCTGCAGCTCCTCCCCCGCCAGCTGCGCCCGCTCGTCGACGAACACCGCCGCCGCAGCCCACGCCTGCCGCGCCTGGTGGACGACCTCCAGGTGCCCAGCCCGCGCCTCCAACTCGGCCGCCACATCGTGTGCAGCCACGACGTCGTGCAGCGCGCGCCGCTGCTCGGGTGATCCTTCCGGAAGCCGCTCAGCCTCAGTCCCGAAGAGCACCGCGTCCTGCTCGTACTCGCGGGCCAGCAGCCGGGTGTCGCGCAGCTCGTCAGCAACGTACTGCGGGGCGAAGGTCCGCTCCCGGGTCGCCGCCGCGCGCCACTCCCGCAGCTGCGCTTCCGTCGCGGAGGCGTAGTCGACCGACTCGACGGGGGCGCCGAGTGCGGCGTAGGCGCGATGCCACAGCGCCCGGTGCAGCACCTGTTCCCGCGGTGGGGCCTCACCGAGCGCGATACTGGTCTCCGGAATCCCGCGCAGCTCGCGGTAGGCCCCGGCGATACCCGCCCGCTGAGTCCACTCCGCGCGCGCCTCCGGCTTGACCGGCACTGCTCCAAGGTGCGCGACGGCCCAGGCCGACTGCTCGAACGCGACCCGTTCCCCCAGCTCCTGCTGCCGCTGCTCGCACGCCTGTGCCAGCACCCGGGCGTACTCGCCGGCGGCCCCGTCGACCCGGCCAGCCAGGTCCATCCAGCTCCCGGGCGCGTCGGCGGCGAAGACATCGCTCGGGTCATGCTCGGGCGCGCGCCCGGCCAGCACGTGCTCGCGAATCCGCCACCGCAGCACATCGCTGACCGACTCCGCGGTTCCCAGCTCTCGCCCGTCAACAGCCTCACGCAGCACGGCTGCGACATCGTTGCCCGACAGCTCGGCCTCGCGCAGCGTCCGCGCCAACCGCTGACGGCCAGCCTCGCCCGCGATCCTCGCAGCCGTGTCCGCGCCGAGTTCCTGCTCGAGGATCCGGCCGTAGCGGCTCGTGCCATGCTCGGCGGCGAGCAGGTCGAGCTGCCCGCCGAGGAACGACAGCTTCCGACCTTCCTCCTCCCCGTGGCGGCGCCGCAGCTCCGCGCTCAACGCCTCGACCTCGTCATGGTGCTCAAGCACCCCCGCCAGCAGCGCCCGCGCGCTGGTGTCCAGCGGCTCGTGGTGGTGCTCGTCGCCCGGGCGCTGACACACCACCAGCGCGACGTTGCTCTCCCGCCCCCGGGTCATGCCCACGTAGACCAGCTCGGCGTTAGCCCGCTCATCGATCAGCAGATACGCGGAATCCACCGTGCGCCCCTGCGCCGCGTACACAGTGCCCGCGTAGGCCAGCGTGACGTCGTGGGCGACGTAATCGGGCGTCAGGTGCGCCCGGACCCCGTCGTCGCCCTCGACGGTCAGGATGCCGTCCGAGCCTAGACCCAGCACCCGGTACACGGCCCGGTTGGTCACCGACCCGGTCCCCTCGACACGCTGGTCGTAGTCGTTGCGGCGGGCCTGGACCAGGTCCCCGGCGCTAACGCCGCTGCCGTCGCGCAGGGTCGCCAACCTGCCCGGCTCGACGTGCCCGAGCGCGATCAGCTCCTCGCGGATCGCGTGGGCCAGCTCGCCGGCCGTGTCGTTGTCCCGCACGATCAGCAGCGGCCGCTTCCCAGCCAGGGTGTCGGCGACATAACCGCGGACCGCAGCCTCGTCCATCTCCTCGGCGGTGCCCCCGACCAGCCGCCCGGCATCCTCGTAGACTGCCAGCACCGAGGCGTCGCGCCCGCGCAGCCGCACCGACGCCTCACGCTCCCACCTCTGGGCGAACCGGTGGACCTCGCCCAGCTCGTAGGCGCCGTTGTCGCGCACCAGCTGCTCGAACAGCCCACCCGCCTCGACCGCGCCCAGCTGCTGGTGGTCGCCGGTGAAGAGCAGCTTCCCACCGGCCGCGGTCACCAGATCCGACAGCCGCTGCAGGTCCCAGGTGGAGCACATGCTGGCCTCGTCGACGACGACCAGATCGCCCGCGACCAGCACATCGCGCACCAACCCCTGCTCGTCCGGGACGAAGCGGCCCAGGAACCGGGTCGTGTTGTAGGCCTCCAGCCCGTCGCCGGCCAGGACCTCGGTCGCCAACTGCGAGGTCGCCACCCCGATGACCCGCCCGCCGAGCTGCTCACCCCACACCCGCGCGAGCGCGCCGACGGTACGGGACTTCCCAGCCCCGGCCGGGCCGACCAGCACATCACCCATGCGACCAGACGACAGGATTCCCATCGCCGCCTCGGTCTGATCCGGGCCCAGACCAGCGGCAACGAGCTCGACCCGCGCCAGCTCAAGGGCCGGCCCGGCGAGCGCAGGCGCGCCGACCCGCCGCGCACCAGCGACGATGGCATTCTCGGTGGCCAGCTGGTCGAACGTCGCCCACCGGTCAGCGTGATGAGGCCGGTACAGGGACATCCCGTCGGCGCGGGCGATCTCGGCCGGCACCGGTCCAGGGTCCGGCGCAGCCACCGAGACCAGCCCAAACGCCGCCGGGTTGGCGAGGACGTGCTCGGCGAGAGCGTCAGGCTCCTCTGTGATCGACGGTGTGAAGCTCTGCTCAAGCTCCACCGCCGCGACCAGATTGCCGACAGTCCAGCTCACGTACTCACGCTGTACCCGCTCCACCGCCGCTACGAGTACCTCGTCGCGCGTCCGAGACGTATATCCCTGCTGGTCGGGGTGCCCGTTCTGGCGCACCTGCTCGCTGCTCGCCGCGACGGTCACGAGCGTCTCGGACAACGCTGCGCGCCGCGGCCCGCACCAGTTGTCCAGCTGCGCCCCGGGCGCGAGGTCCCCGGTCTTGTGCGTGCGTTCGTGCAGCTTCGCCTCGCCCCACAGCTGCTTACGCTCCCGCGGGCTGGGCTCACGCCCGTAGCTCTCCCGGAACTGGGCGATCGCCTCGTCGAGGTTGCCCTCGACCTGCCGCGCCCGGCTCGACGCCTGTGCGCAAAGCCGCTGGTCGACCCCTAGAATCTCCCGCGCCTTACCGTCCGGCCGAACCCCGAACGTCACATCCAAACGCTCCCCGAGCTCACGCTCCAACGCCCGCTGATAGATCGCGGCCGCGCCGAACTTGATCGGCCGAAACGCCTTCCCGTCCAGCGCCTGGATCTTGCGCGAGGACGTCGCGATGACCCGGTTGAGCACCGCCACGTGGCTGTGCAGCTGCGGGTCCTGGTTGCGGTTGGTCGAGTGATCCCACCGCGTCCACACCAGCCCGGTGGCCTCCTCGTAGACCCCCACGGAGTGCCCATCAGCCTTCGCCCCGTGGTAGCCCGTCCGCGTCCACGCGGCCTCCCGCTCGACGTAAGCCATCGCCGCCGCGATCGCCGCCCGGTGTGACTCCACGACCTCCTGCGCGGCGCCCAACATGCCTTCCGCCCGGTACGCCGCGTGCAGCACACTCACTGACTTCACCGGCGAGAACGTCAGGTCGTAGTAGGCGACAGCCTTGCGCCCCGACGCCCGCACCGAGTTCTCGATCTCACGCCGCCGCTCCTCACCGGCCTCCGGCTCGGCCACCAGCGCGGCCTCGATCCGCTCCGCCGAGGACTTGAACTTTCGCGGCGGCCGCCCCAGGTACTCCGGGTCCTTCGGGTCACTGCCCGGGCGGGCCAGGCGCCCAAACACCGCCCTCACATCCTCCGCGGTCGCCAGCGTCCCCGGTGCGATTCCGAGCATCTCCTCCAAGCCGCCGCCGAACCACACACCGGGCGCCTCACGCTCCGCACTCGACAGCAGGTACTGCGCGCCCTCACCCTTCGCCTGACCCCCACCAGCGCCGCCCGCGGCGGCGTCGGCGACCACACCGCGCTCGACGGGAGGAGGGGCGTGCTCGTGCTCCGCGCAGCCGCTTCCGCACAGCAGGTAATCCACAGAACCCGCCGACACGGCGGTGATCCCGAGGATGGCCACGCCGGCGATCGTACCCAAGATCATTAATTAATGCATAGGTCTGTTGGCTTGGAGGCGGTGAAGGGTGTGAGGGCAGGGCAAGGAGGAGCGGGCGAGTCGGGGAGGTCGTGGGGAGCGGATGTGCTGGCGAGGTGTGAAGTGGCGCGTTGGTGGCGGCGAGAAAGGCGTGGAAGTGTGGAGCGCGGCGAAAAGTGCAGTGGGATGCGCGGGCAAAGTTGCAGTAGGCGCGGCGAAAAGTTCAGTGACTCACGTCGGGAGCGGGGCGCCGGTGAGCAGTCGGCGACGAGAGTCCCCGGGCAGCTCAGGGTCTCCAGCGGCGGCGACGAGGTAGCGAGTCGTGGTCGGGCTGGAGACGCGGTCGGGGCGGGGCTCCTTCGAGCCGGACCCGTCCGGTGTTGACCAGTTCGGCGACGAAGGGCCGTTCGGGACCGAAGTCGCTGCGCTCGAACGAGGGAGGCAGAGCCACCTCGGCGCGCCCGGCGACGCGAGTGATGAGGTTGGCCATGGCCTGCGCGCAGTACGACGTGTCGTCCGTACGCGTCAGGAACGTGTAGGGCGGGAGCCCTCGCAGGCGGTGCTCGATCAGGGCGGCCCGCAGGATGACCTGGACCGATCCGGGGATGCGGTAGCGGCCCGGCAACAGGTCGACGTGCTCGCCGTCGGGGCTGACGCTGCGCTGCATGCACCCTGCGATGCGGCCGGGTCGGGCGTCGGTGGCCCACGCGAGCAGCAGCGCGACGGCGCTGGTCGGGCACACGATCCGGTGCAGCCGGGTCACGACCGGTGCGGGTAGGCGTGGACCGATCAGCTCCCGGAGATGTTGCGCGTCGGGCACCACGAGGGTGAGCCCCTCGATGGCGAACCCGGCTGTGGAGCGCGGCGAAAAGTGCAGTGGGATGCGCGGGCAAAGTTGCAGTAGGCGCGGCGAAAAGTTCAGTGACTCACGTCGGGAGCGGGGCGCCGGTGAGCAGTCGGCGACGAGAGTCCCCGGGCAGCTCAGGGTCTCCAGCGGCGGCGACGAGGTAGCGAGTCGTGGTCGGGCTGGAGACGCGGTCGGGGCGGGGCTCCTTCGAGCCGGACCCGTCCGGTGTTGACCAGTTCGGCGACGAAGGGCCGTTCGGGACCGAAGTCGCTGCGCTCGAACGAGGGAGGCAGAGCCACCTCGGCGCGCCCGGCGACGCGAGTGATGAGGTTGGCCATGGCCTGCGCGCAGTACGACGTGTCGTCCGTACGCGTCAGGAACGTGTAGGGCGGGAGCCCTCGCAGGCGGTGCTCGATCAGGGCGGCCCGCAGGATGACCTGGACCGATCCGGGGATGCGGTAGCGGCCCGGCAACAGGTCGACGTGCTCGCCGTCGGGGCTGACGCTGCGCTGCATGCACCCTGCGATGCGGCCGGGTCGGGCGTCGGTGGCCCACGCGAGCAGCAGCGCGACGGCGCTGGTCGGGCACACGATCCGGTGCAGCCGGGTCACGACCGGTGCGGGTAGGCGTGGACCGATCAGCTCCCGGAGATGTTGCGCGTCGGGCACCACGAGGGTGAGCCCCTCGATGGCGAACCCGGCGCGCGCGGCGTCCAGGCGCAGGTCCAGCTCGGCCCAGGTGGCGGCGTCGATGCTCAGCCGCTGCAGCAGCGCCCCGAGCTCGCAACCGGGCTGGGTGTAGCGGCGCTGCCGGGGCGGGGCGACCCGCCACAGCCGGGCCTCGCGCCGGGCCTCGGTGACCGCCTCGCAGTGGATCGCGTCCACCGACCGCAGCCCGACCTGCTCCGACGACACCGGTCGGACGCGGCCACGCCGGAGGGCGTCGACCGCCGCGGGCCAGGACCAGATCTCACCGATCCGGCCCGGCCCGGGTGGATCGGTGTGGTGCCAGACCAGCCAGATCGTGGTGCCGGTCGCGGCGGCCAGCTCGGCGAACCGGTCGAGCAGCGGCGGCCGCAGCAGGTGCGCACGCAGCACCACCAGGTGCTCGACGCGCTCGGCGCACATCCAGACCTGCACCAGGCGCGCGCCACCGCGCAGGCGCCGTTCCCGGGCGAGCGCGTCGCGCGGCTTGCCCAGGGCCTCGAGCAGGTCCCGGATCAGCACCGGCCAGGTCGCGCCCGGCGTGGGATGACACACCGCCCGACCGCCGGCCAGATCGTGCATCGCGGTCAGCTGCCGCAGGCAGGCGTGGTCGTCATCGGGATCGTGCACCCACCGCAGCCCTGCCCCGGCCGACGTCGCTGGCGCCGGGCCCGCGTGGCCGCCCAGCGCCGGGGCGGAGCCGGTCACGCGCTCACGCCGCCGCCGTGCAGGGTGAACGCGTTGCGGGCCACGGTCTCATCGACCCGGTCGGCGCCGGTGGCCGCGCACAGCGCGGCCGCGGTCCGGGTGAACGCCGCCCAGTGCCGCAGGTTGCCGTGCGCGAAGTGGTCATCGACCAGCAGCAGCAGCTCGGCGTCGACACCGTCGTAGAGCGCGTGATAGGTCGGGATGAACCGAACCACCTCGGCCGGGGTGAGCGGTTCCACGCTGACCCGGCGGTAGATCCGCGAGCGCAGCATCGGTTCCCGCGACAGCACCTTCCAGGTGCCGTCCCCGCCGACCAGCAGCAACGCGAACCGCGTCGCCCGGTGGTCGTGCAGGTAGCGCAAGTACTCGATGCACTCGGTGTTCAAGCTCTGCGCCTCGTCGACCACCACCACGTGCCCGCCACCGCCCGGGAGAGGGGCCAGTTCCTCGACCAGCTGCTCGGTGAGCACGAACCGGTTCCCGCGCCCGGTCGGCACCCTGGTGAGTTCGGCGAGCAGGTCGGCCGCGACCAGGCGCATCGTGGGCCGGCTGGGGAACTTCACCCAGCACGGCGCCCGCCCGGCCCGCCCGTCGACCACCGCGCGGGTCAGGGCCTGCTCGACCGCGTAGGTCTTGCCCAACCCGGCCGGGCCGTGCACCGTGCCCATCGCCTGCACCGCGAGCAGGTCGCTCACCGCCCGCTCGACCATCAGCAACGAGTCGGTGGGCAACGTGGCCGCGCCCTCGACATCCAGGAAATGCCGCACCATCCCTACCCCTTCCCGTCCTCGACCGTGCCCTCGGCCCCGTCGTCGCCGGGCTTGTCGTCCGCGCCGGCCGCCGGCCCGGCCTCAGGTGCCGCCGCCGCTGGTCCGGTCTCGGGTGCTGCCGCCGGTTTCGGGTCACGCGGCGGGTTCCAGTACTCGAAGTCACGGTGCAGCCCCAGCAGGTCGGTACGGCCCAGCCGGCGCATCTCCCGCCCGTCGTCGTCGCGGCGGCGCTCGCGTCGTTCCTGACGGTCCTGCTCGGCGGTGACCACCGTGGTGTCCTCACCCGGCCCGGGTGCGGTCAGCGGCGCCAGCCGGGCCCGAGCGCGCCGGCTCGCGCGGCCCTGCCGGCGCCCCAGCTCGGCGGCGTCGGCGTGGCGCCGCGCCAGCACCGCGGCCCGCTGCTCGGCGGTCAACTCGTCCTGCGGGTAGGCGGTGCACAACCAGGTGTCGCCGCGGAAGATCTCGATCCGCCGCAGGTCGTGCGGGGTGTAGCGGACCCCGACCCGCTCGCCGACCAGCCCGTTGAGCTCCGGGGCGATGAACCGCACCCGCTCGAAGTGCACCCCGTCCTTGTTGATCGTCCGCTCGACATCGGCCATCAACATCCACCGCAGCTGCTCGCCGGGCACCTCACGCAGCGGGGTCGCGTCCTCCCGCCAGCGCCCGAGCGGGGTCTGCCCGGCCAGCTCGCTGTGCACCCGCGCCGTGTTGTACTCGGTGATCCAGTCCGCGAAGTGGTGGCTGAACAACTCCAGGCTCATCGGGTCGGCGTCCGGCCCGAACAACCGCCCGTCCGCGCCGCGCGGGCCGTGGGTGTAGAACGGCAACCCGGACAGGAACTCCTGATCCAGGGTCCGGTTGACCCGCTCGACCTTGCCCTTGCGGTGCGGCGTGTAGGGCGGAGTGGGCAACAGGTCGATCCCCAGCGCGGCGCACGAGCGCGCCATCGCGGTCGCCATGAACTCCAGCCCGCGGTCCGGGCGCAGCGCCTCCGGCAGCCCACCGAACGGGCCCCGCGCCGCGTCGAGGACCATGCCCTGCCGCAGCGTCGCGAGCACCACCGCCGAGGTCGGGTACAGCGACAACGCCCACCCCATGATCAGCCGTGAGAAGCCGTCGATGAACAGCGTCGCCCACGGCTTCCGCGGCCGCTGCGCCCGCGGGGCGAGCACCTGCACCGGCAGCTCGGTGTGGTCGCCCTCCCACAACGCGTTGCGCCGATTCGGCGCCCACCGCAGGTACACCTCATGCCGCCGCCGGCCCTCGACCCCGTCCACCACGGCAGCCCGCTCGGCCGGGGTCAGGTCCCGGGTGAAGGCCTCCTGCAGGCGACGCAGCGACGGCGCCCCCGCCCGGCCGGCATGCAGATCCCGATGCACCGCGGCCACGTTGCCGTGCCACTGGGCGTAGGCGTCCCGGTCGGCCTCGGTGACCACGTAACGAGCCCGCGGCCGCCGCTCCAGCCCGGCCGGATCTGTGGCCAGCCACCCCCACACGGTGCGCTCGGCCACCCCCACCCCGGCCGCGGCCCGCCGAACCTCGGCGCTGGTCAACGCACCCGCCGCGCGCTGTTCCCGCAGCCGCGCCACCAACAGCGCCTTCACCTGCGCGTCGACGTGCGTCGTCACGACGACCTCGCCCGACCGAACACCTGCCGGCACGGCGGGCACGTCATCACCGGGTCCAACGCCCAGCCCTGCGCGACCAACCACCCCCCTACCGCGGGGTCGGCCGTGGGGTCGGCGTCGGCGAGCGCCCCGGCCAGCAGCGGCCCGTCCCCGCAGTACGCACACACCACCTCGCTGACCGGTCCGGACGGGACGCAGCCGCGGCAGAACCCGCGGACCACCAGCTCGCCGGCCTCGCGTACCAGCCAGCGCACCGCCAGCTCGGCGCGCAACCGCGCCGCGGACTCGACGCTGCTCGACCGCGCTCCGCACCCGGGACACCCTCCACCCGTGGGAGAGCCTCGGCGCGCGACCGCGGACATAGGCGGCTACTCCTCCCGCTCCGGCGCGCCGGGAGTGCCCGCCGCGGTCAGCGACGTCGCCGGCCGCGGTGGCAGGTGCCGATACAGCGTGGTGCGCGCGATCCCGGTCTTGGCCACGATCTCCGCGATCGTGTCCCCGGCCTCGCGCAGGTGCACCGCGTAGTTCAGCTTGTGCGGGTCCACCACCGACGGCCGCCCGGTCCGGCGCCCCTTCGCCGTGGCGACCGCGCGGGCGTGCGCAGCCCGCTCCAGCATGTAGGTGCGTTCCATCTGCCCGAACAACGCCAACAACACCACCGCCAGCTGCGCCATCGGGTCCTCCGGGCGGGAGGAGTCCACCAAGATCGGGTCGGCCAGGTTGCGCACCCCGACCCCGCGCTCGGTCAGCTCGTGGATCATGTTCAGGGTGTCGCGGACGGTGCGGCCGAGCCGGTCGAGGGTGTGCACCACGATCACGTCGCCGTCGCGGGCGTACCCGAGCAGCGCGCGCAGCCCGGGCCGGTCGGTGGTCGAGCCGGACTTCTTGTCCACGAACGTCCGCTCGGGCGCGATCCCGACCTCGGCGAGCGCGTGCAGCTGCCGGTCGAGGTCCTGCTTCGCGGTCGAGACCCGCGCATAGCCCAGATCCACACCCGGACCGTACCGATGATCAGCCTCGTAGCTGCGCCGCGACACGCGGCGGCGGACCTGACATTCGGGACGGCGCGACCAGCGCCGTTGCTGGCGGGGGAGCGGGGCGGGCGGTGGTGTCCCACAACCAAGGAACCGGAACGGCCTCCGGCTCGATGGCCCTGAAGCTGCCACGCTGTCGGTGGTCGGTGCCAGACTCCACGCCCATGAGCGACGGGCCCTGGGACGGGCACCGCATGGTCAACGCGAACACAGGCACGCTCGAGTACCGCGTTCGCGGCAACCGCGCTGTCGCCCCGAACACCGGGCAGACGGTCTACCGCATCCGCGACCAGCGGGTCGTCGACCCGAACAGCGGGCTGACCGTGTACCGCATCCGCGACCAGCGGGTCGTCGCTCCCGACTCCGGGCAGACGGTCTACCGCCTCAGAGGCTGAGACACGGCTCTGGCCGCGGACATAGATTCCGTGACAGTCGCGAGCAGACACGACCCCGCCGCGGATGTCTCACGAAGGATCTCTCCCGACACGCCCTCCACCGCCTCCACCACACGGCGCAGCCAGGAACATATACGCCCGGGGGTATGTTGGCGTAGTGGAGGTGGCGACATGGAGATGACTCCCGCCCTGGTGGGCGACGCTCTAGTGCGGTTGCGCCGCGCGCAGGGGCAGTTGGCCGGTGTGGTCCGGGCGATCGAGGGGGGTGGGGACTGTGCCGAGGTGCTGACCCAGCTCGCCGCGGTCTCGCGTGCTCTGGACCGGGCAGGCTTCAAGATCGTCGCGAGTGGGATGCGTCACTGCCAGGCGGCCCGGGAGCGGGGCGAGCAGCCGCCGATGACCGAGGACGAGCTGGAGAAGTTGTTCCTCTCGCTGGCCTGATCAGCACCCCCGGGCCCCACCCCGGGTTGTTCGAAGCTGTGACCCATGGTGGAGCTTTGTTTGGCAGGTACCCCCCCGGGTATCCCTGATGTGGAGGTGATGCGTCGTGCAGATGCGCGAGGTTGATGTGGAGCAGTTCGCGGCGGGACGTCGCAGCACTGTGGCGGTGGTGGATGTGCGCTCGGCCGAGGAGTTCGCGGCCGGGCATGTGCCCGGCGCGGTGAACGTGCCGCTGGAGCGGGTGATCACCGACCCGGGCCGCTACGCCGGGCAGGAGCTGTATGTGATCTGTCAGTCCGGTGGCCGCAGCGCGAAGGCGGCCGAGGCGCTGGGTGCTGCCGGGGCGCGGCCGGTGTCGGTGGCCGGCGGGACCGCCGGCTGGATCAGCTCCGGGCGCCCGGTGGACACCGGCGCCCGATGAGCCGGCCGAACCGGCCGAACCGACGAGACGAAGGAGATCTGACGTGATCGACGTCGAAGTGATCGAGACATCCTCGCTGGGAGACCGCAGCTACCTGGCCTCCGACGGTGAGGTGGCGGTGGTGGTCGACCCGCAGCGCGACGTGGACCGGGTCCTGGCCCTGGCCGGGCGACTCGGGGTGCGGATCACCCATGTCGTGGAGACCCACGTGCACAACGACTACGTCTCCGGCGGTCTGGAGCTCGCACGCCTCACCGGCGCCGCCTACGTGCTCTCGGCCGAGGACGACGTGGCGTTCGCCCGCACCGGCGTCGTCGACGGCGACGTGCTGGAGGCCTCGCCGCGGCTGCGGTTGCGGGTGGTGGGCACCCCGGGGCACACCTTCCACCACCTGTCCTACGTGCTGGAGGGCCCTATGCGTGATGGAGGGCGGGACGGGCCGCAGGGGGTGTTCACGGGCGGGTCGCTGCTCTACGGCACCACCGGGCGCACCGACCTGCTCGGCGACGAGCACGCGGAGGCACTGGCCCGCGCGCAGCACGCCTCGGCCGCGTCGATGGCCGACGCGCTGCCCGACGGGGCGCAGGTGTGGCCGACCCACGGGTTCGGCAGCTTCTGCACCGCCAGCCCCGCCTCGGGGGACGACTCCACCCTCGGGCACGAGAAGCAGGTCAACCCGGTGCTGCGGCTGGCCCGCGAGGAGTTCGTCCGGGAGGCCCTGTCCGGGTTGGGTGCCTACCCCGCCTACTACGCGCACATGGGTGCGCTCAACACCGCCGGTCCGGCGCCGGTGGACCTGCGCCCGCCGATGACGGCCGACCCGGCCGAGCTGGCGCGCCGGCTGGCCGACGGGGAGTGGGTGGTCGACCTGCGCCACCGCAAGGCCTACCTCGACTCGCACCTCGCCGGGACGGTGAGTCTCGGGCTGGACGGACCGATGGCGACCTGGCTGGGCTGGATGGCCCCGCACGGTGCCCCGATCACGCTGCTCGGCGACACCCCGGACCAGGTGGCGCAGGCGCAGCGGGAGCTGGTCCGGATCGGTGTGGACCGAATCGTCGCCGCCGCTACGGGTGATCCCGACGAGCTGGCCGTCGACCCGGCCCTGCTGGGCGAGCTGCCCAGCGCCGGTTTCGTCGACCTCGCCGGTGAGCTCGGCGGTCGTCGCAGTGCTGATCTGCCGCCGGCCGAGGTGGTGCTCGACGTGCGGTTGGGCACCGAGTGGGACGCCTCGCACGTGCGCGGGGCGGTGCACGTCCCGCTGCCCGAGCTACCGGACCGGCTCGACGAGGTCCCGGCCGGGTCGGTGTGGGTGCACTGCGGCAGCGGCTACCGCGCCACCGCGGCCGCGTCGCTGCTCGCTCGCGCCGGGCGCACCGTGGTCGTGATCGACGACAACTACGGCGATGCCGAAGATGCCGGTGTCCCGCTGACCACCACCCTGTGAGCAGCCCGCGGCCCTGCAGCCCGAGGCTGGCGCAGTGATCCTCGCCGGCGTGTTCGGCCTGGTCATCGGCGCCGCGCTGGGGCTGCTCGGTGCGGGTGGTTCGATCCTGGCGGTCCCGGCCCTGGTCTACGGGGTCGGCCAGCCGGTGGGGGCTGCGGTGTTCGGGTCGCTGCTGGTGGTGGCCGTGTCGGCGGCGGGCGGGTTGGCGGTGCGGCT
This sequence comes from Pseudonocardia sp., assembly GCA_050248815.1. GTDB lineage: Bacteria > Actinomycetota > Actinomycetes > Mycobacteriales > Pseudonocardiaceae > Pseudonocardia. Next base: position 31,553 of record JBFWRR010000021.1, read on the forward strand.
GCGGTCCGGGGTGATCCGGTGGCCGGTGGCGATGGTGTTCGGCGCCGCGGGAGTCCCCACCGCGTTCGCGGGGGCCGCGCTGGGCCGCCTGGTCGCCGACCGGTGGCTGCTGGTGGCGTTCTCGGTGCTGATGCTCGCCGTCGCGATCGCAATGCTGCGCGGGAGCCCTGAGGAGGCGACGGGCGGTGCGTGCCGGGTCCGCGACGGGCGGGTCGACTGGCGCAGCTGCCTGCCCAAGGCGCTCACCGCCGGCGCCGGGGTCGGGGTGCTGACCGGGCTGTTCGGAGTGGGCGGCGGGTTCGTCATCGTGCCCGCGCTGACCCTGCTGCTCGGGTTGAGCGCCGCCGAGGCCATCGCCACCTCCCTGGTGATCGTGACGATCACCTCGCTGGCCGGGCTGTCCGCGCACGCCGCCGCCGCCGGAGGTGTGGACTACGCCGTGATCGGCGTGTTCGCCGGGACCGCCCTGCTCGCGTCCCTGGCTGCCGGGCGCGTAGCGGACCGGCTCCCGGCCGCGGCGCTGCGGCGCGGGTTCGCCTATCTGATCCTGGCCGTCGCGGTCGGCGTCGCCGCCGCGGCGCTGCTCGCGCCGGCCGCGCTGAGCACCGGCTGACGACAACGATCCACAACCGCTTGCGCCCCACCGACGAATGGAGACCAGCAATGGACTACGGCATGACGATCGCTCTGGACCTGCCCTACGAGCAAGCCGTCCCCGCGGTCAAGGCGGCCCTGGCCGAGCAGGGTTTCGGGGTGCTCACCGAGATCGACGCCCGCGCCACGCTGAAGGAGAAGCTCGACCACGACATGGAGCCATACCTCATCCTGGGCGCCTGCAACCCCCAGCTCGCCCACCGCGCCCTCGACGTCGACCGACAGATCGGGCTGCTGCTGCCCTGCAACGTCGTGGTCCGCGCCGACGGTGACGACCGCAGCATCGTCTCGGCCCTGGACCCGCAGGTCATGGTCAGCATCCCGGAGCGCGAGGACTTGCGCCCCGTCGCGGACGAGGCCGGGGTGCGCATCCGGGCCGCGCTCGACGCGCTCACCACAAGCTGATTCGCAGGCGCCCGCGGGCACGCCGGGCCTCAAGCGGGCGCCACCGGCACGACGAAACGAGACGAGAGGGCAACGACCATGATGAACGGCTCGATGATGGGTTGGTTCTGGATCTGGCCGGTACTGGTACTGATCGGCCTGGTGCTGCTCGGCTACCTCGCCTACCGGCTCACCCAGAACCGTAGAACCGGTGCGGGCACCGCCCCGGTGGCGGGGCCGGCCTCGGCCCGGCAGATCCTCGACGAGCGCTACGCCCGCGGCGAGATCGACGACGAGGACTACCGCAAGCGCCGCGACGAACTGACATGACCTCGGCACCGATCAGCCGACGCCGCGCGATCGTCCTGGGCGGGCTCGGCGCCGCCGCCGTCGCCACCGGGGCGACGGGCTGGATCGCCACCGGCGCCGGTGCAGGTAGTCGGTTGCGGCCCGCCGACACCGGCGCCGAGCTGCGCCAACCGCAGGTCCTCGACAGCCGGGCCGGTCGGCTGCAGGTAGAGCTCACCGCCGCCGCAGGTGTGCGACTGGCCGGCCGGGATACACGCGGGCTCGGCTACAACGCCACCGCGCCCGGGCCGACGCTGCGGGTGCGCCCCGGCGACGAGCTCGCGGTGCGCCTGACCAACCGGCTCGACGAGCCCACCAACCTGCACACCCACGGGCTGCGGGTCTCTCCGGAGACCAACAGCGACAACCCGTTCCTGCGGGTCGACCCCGGCACCTCGTTCGACTACCTCTACCGGATCCCATCCGATCACCCGGCCGGCACCTACTGGTATCACCCGCACCACCACGGCATGGTGGCCAACCAGATCTTCGGCGGGCTCGTCGGTGCGCTGCTGGTCGCCCCACCAGGGCCCGACCCCGACCTACCGGTGGTCGAGGACCGGGTACTGGTGGTCACCGACACCACCCTCGACGGTGACGGCGGGCTCGTCGAGGTGAACGCCATGGACCGGGCCATGGGCCGCCAGGGCGAGCTGGTCCTGGTCAACGGCCAGCACCAGCCCACCATCCCCGCGGCCCCCGGCGCGACACAGCGCTGGCGGATCGTCAACGGCTGCGTATCGAGGGTGTTGTCGATCCGGCTCGACGCCCACCAGCTCGTCCGGGTCGCCCAGGACGGCACGTTCCTGCCTGCCCCGGTCGCCGCGGACCGGGTGATGCTTGCCCCGGGCAACCGGGTCGACGTGATCGTGCGCCCCACCGGCACCGGCCACTTTCCGCTGATCGCCGACGCCGTCGACCGTGGCGGCATGGGCGGGATGGGCGGCGGCACCGCGACCAGCGGGCCGATCACCCTCGCCACAATGGTCTCCTCCGGGGCACCGGTCACTGCCCCGTCGCTTCCCTCAGCCCTGCCCGCCGAAGAGCCCGCCGCTGGGCCGGTGACCGGTCGGCGGCGGGTCGCCTTCCAGATGGGCATGGGCATGGGCGGGATGGCCTTCACCATCGACGGTCGCACCTTCGACCCCGAGCGCGACGACCAGACCGTCACCCTGGGCGCCATCGAGGAATGGACGATCGACAATCCCGGCCCGCTCGCACATCCGTTCCACCTGCACGTCTGGCCGTTCACCGTCCTCGACTACAGCGACGCCACCCTCCCGACCGGGGTGCCCCAGGACGTCGTCCTGGTCCCGGCCCGCGGCTGGGTCCGGCTCCGCATCCCGTTCACCACCTACTCCGGACGCAGCGTCTACCACTGCCACATCCTCGACCACGAGGACGCCGGAATGATGGCCACCGTCAACGTCCGCCCGTAGCCGAGACCCGACCCGGCCGTCGCGGGGCAGGGCCCGACCGCGGCGGCCGGCTCCGCGAACCATCCAGCGCACGACCCTCTACCGACAAGGACGCCCCTGTGGCCCACGCCAGCCCCCGCCACGTCGACGCACGCACCGTTCGCGACTGGCTCGACAAGCCCGACACCGTGACCGTCATCGACGTCCGCAGTCCCGCGGAGTTCGAGACCCTGCACGTCCGCGGCTCCTACAACGTGCCCCTGACCATGGTCGGCGAGCACACCGAGCAGCTCGCCGCCCGGCTCGACCGACGGGTGGTACTCGTCTGCCAGTCCGACATCCGGGCCACGCAGGCCCACCAGCGGCTCGCCGGGGTCGGCGCCGAACGCGTCCATGTCCTCGACGGCGGCATCGCCGCCTACTCCGCCGCCGGTGGCGACGTCGTCCGTGGTCGTGCTCGCTGGGCGCTCGAGCGCCAGGTCCGCCTCGTCGCCGGGACGCTCGTGCTCGCCGGCCTCGCCGCAGGCCTGCGCGCGCCGAAAGCGCGTCTCCTCGCCGGCGGGATCGGCGCCGGCCTCACCGTCTCCGCGCTGACCGACACCTGCACGATGGGCCGGGCCCTCGCCGCCCTGCCCTACAACCGCGGTCCCCGCGACCATTCGCCGGTCGAGGTACTCGCGCAGCTCCCCGCCGCCCGGACGGCGGCATGAGCAAGTCGAGTTGTCTCGATCCACGAACTGATCCACGTAGATGCTAGTGAGCGAGAGGAATACCGCCAACGCCGCGACACACGGACATGACACCCCGGGCCGGCGCTAACCACTGTCGTTTTCCTGTCGCTCCACATTTGGCTGGCGCCGTGCGCGCGCGGAGGGCTCGACCGGCTCGGCGGGGCCGTGCCGGTGCTCCTGGGTGCACGCGTGGCCGGACGCCGACGGTGGCCGGCGCGGGCCGCGAGCGCCGACCGCGGGCGTCCTGCGGACCTCGCTCCGCCACCCTCGAACACCGGCCACGGCAGGCGGCCGCACGGCCGCTCGGCCGGACGGGACGGTCACGGTCATGTCGCTGACCGGACAGCTGGCCACCGGCGAGCTTGGCCGCTGGTGCGCGGCCACCCTGACCGGCACCACGGATGTGGCCGGCCACGTGGCCACGAGGGTGCAGAGCGCGGTGGCCGCCGGCGCCCGCCCCGCCCGGCCGCGCCGCGTTGACGACCCCGGCCACTGGGCGACCGTCGGCGGAGCCCTCGGCCAGCGCCTCGCCTTCGCCACCCACCACGCCCCGCCCTACTACGCCCTGCTCGGCGCACGCCGCGCCGGGCTCACCGACGCCGCCGGCATGCAGCACGCGGCCGCCGCCTTCCCCACCCACGCCGCGCTCGACCCCGCCCGCGCCGCCCGCGCCAACCAGCTCCGCCCGCTGCCCGGCGGGCGCTGGCTCGACCTCGACGCCCTCGACCACGCCGCCGAGCACCACGCCGTCGACCACGCGGCCGCCACGCCCGACCACGGTGCGGGCGATCTCGTCGGGGACCTCGTGGCCCGGCTGGTCGCCTACCTCGCCGAGCACGCCCCACCCGGCCAGCTCGCCCGCTCCCGCGGCGCCGAGGCCGTCCTAGCCCGCGCCTGCCTGGTGCTCACCGACTGGGAGGCCGCCTACCGCACCGGTCAGCTCCCCGACCAGACGCTCGCGCGCTACTCCGACCCCGGGCTCACCGTCGACGCCCTGCTCGGTGCCGCCCCCGACCACCAGGTCAACGAGCTGGTCGACCTCGCCACCCGCGCCCACCACGCCGGGCTCCTCGCCCGCCTCGCACCCGCACCACCCGCCGCCGAGGGGATCGCCGGGCCGGTGTTCGTCCCGCACTGGGCCGACGGCGACCTGCTCCTCCCCACCGCCGACCCACCAGCGCCCGCCCCGGGCGGCGACGAGGACGGGGACCGGGCGGCGGCATGGTGCTGCTCGACGTCAAGACCGTCATGTCGGTCCGCGACCCCGCCCGGGTCGGGCGCTGGCTCTGGCAGCTCCTCGGCTACGCCTGGCTCGACCCCACCGACCGCTACCGCATCCGCGACGCCGGGCTCTACTTCGCCCGCCACGGCCTGCTCCTCACCTGGCCGCTGCCCGACCTCGCCGCCGCCCTGCTGGGCCCCGGCCGCCCGGCCGGCCCCCGCGACGTCGACGCCGCCGCCGAGCAGTTCCGGCGCCTAGCCGAGCACGTCATCACCGACGAGACCGGGCACCCGCCCGCGCTCGCCCACGCCCCGCGGCGTTGACGCGTACGCGTCAACGCGACCCGCTGCCGCTCCTGCTCCACCCCCCTGGCGGCCATCACCGATGCTTGGTCGCTCGCGTACTGGGGTCGCCAGTGAGGCGCAGGCCGACGAGAGTGTCGAGCAGCGCCGCCGCCGACTTCGCTACTGCGCGAAGAACGCCTCGACGGTCGCAGCTGGCGGCTGCGCTGGGACAGGCTCGGCTCCGTCGTCGGTTCCCATCGTGAGCGTGTGCACGAGGCGGCGGCGGTAGACGTCGATGAAGTCGCCACTCTCGCTGAGCCGCTGCTGCACCGACGTCACCAGTCCCTCGGTGCGCAGCTGATCGAGGCCCTGGCGTCGGGTGCTCTCGGCGAGACCAAATCGGTTGAGCGCGCGGTCCGGCGAGAACCACACCGGCTTGCCGTCGGCGCCCTGCTGCTCGCAGCGCAGCACGAGCAGCATCGCCAGCCCGGGCCCGCCCAAGCGGGTGATCAACCCGCTGGTCCACAACGAACTCGGCAGGCGGAAGTAGCGGTGCGCGACCAGCTGTTCGGGCCCAGCGCGGCGGAGCTTCCAGTAGTTGTACGCCTCGGGCGGGGTGCTGTAGGGCTGCCCGGTACCCCACTCGATCAACGGGGTGATCCCGTTGGCGGCACTGCCGCGGTTGCGGATGACGACCATCTGGCGCTCTTGCAAGTCGCGCATCGCGTCCTGCACGCGGCGGGCTCCGCGCCCAGCAGGATCGTCGAGACCGAGCAGGCCAGCCCATGCTCGTGCCGGACGAACCGCCTCGTGCGGCGGTGCCGCGCAGATCCACAACAAGGACAAGTAGAGCTTCAGCCGGAGCTGACCGCCCCGACCGCCACCTCCGACGGCCGTGCTGGTGGCTGCGCTGAGCAGCTGCGCCATCGGCGGGCGAACACCTTCTCGATCATCAGCCACGAACAGGTTGCGCACTGGAGCGCCCGCTGCCCGTCGGCGTCCCAGCCGACGAGCGAACTCCTCTGGAGCGTCCCCCGCAGCCGCTTCTGGCGGGCCGCCGGCAACTCGTGGCGCCAGCGCCTCGGCTGGTTCCTGGTCGGCGTTACTCGGCATCCTTCGGCCTGGCAGTCCTTCATAGTTCGAGTCTCAGGCGCATCCTTCGACCATGCGCAAGGGCAACTTACCCTGCTCACCCTCAGGGCGACCAGACGATGCGCAAGCGTATCTTACCTTGTTGATCCACTTCCGCGGCCGCTAGTTGATCTTCCATCGTGCTTGCAGCGCTCGTGCGGGCTGTGCCAACGTATCCACAGGACGTTGCGGACAAGATCGAACCGAGTCGAGGTCGGCCTCCTCGCCGGCTCACCGGAGCCCCGGGCCCGGGATCTTGTCGGACGTTCTGCATCAGGCCCGTACCCGGCCTCTTTCGCCGGGGCGGGCCTGCTCTGCGTTCCGCCTACGTAGGGCACAGACCGCATGGAACTCGCGACGCGAGGTGCCCAAGAATGCAGAAACCCCGGTGATGTAGCGCGCCGGTGAGGGCGGCCAGGGATCGCTCCGGGGTCTTCGTGAACGAGGGTACGGGAGCGGTTGGAGCATGTCGAGTTCGCAGGCCGGGCCTGCCACGCCCGCGATGGTGCAACGACACCTGTCACCGGCCCGGCTCGGGACCTACGTCCAAGCATGCGGCGGCGACGTCGCGGCGGCGATAACGCTGTACCGCTGGAACGCCTCGACCGCTGCGGCGTTCTGGGAGGTGCTCGGGCACGGCGAGGTGATCCTGCGCAACGCGATGCACGACCAGCTCGCCGTGCAGCACCAGCGCCGCGGCGACCCTGGCGAGTGGTTCGACGACCCGCGCCGCGTGCTCACCCCGGCGGCCCTCGACGACGTACGGGTCGCACGACGGCGGGCCGGCACCGGCGCGACGCCGGGGAAGGTCGTCGCCGAGCTTTCCCTCGGGTTCTGGCGCTACCTGCTGGCCCGGCGCTACTCCGCGACGCTGTGGCCCGCGATCGTGCACGCCTTCCCGCACCGGCCCCGGCGAGGCGACGCCCAGCGGACGCTGGAGTCGCACGTGATCGACCTGCACCAGCTCCGCAACCGGATCGCCCACCACGAGCCATTGATCAACGTCCCCCTGACGGACCGGCTGCGCAGTCTGGAGTTCGTGCTCGACTGCATCAACCCCCAGATCCGGACGTGGGCCCTCGACGACGGCGGCCGGCTGGCCGCGCTCCTCCAGAACCGGCCATGAGCTGCGGTGTGCTTCCGGCGGACCACGGGAAGACGCACGAGCCCAGCCAGGCCCCCCGGTTGACGCGTACGCGTCAACCCCGGCCAGGTCCAGCGACCGTCGAGCACTGGGTAGAGAAGACGGGCTATTGCCCCTTCTGTAGCAGCTCCACTCCCGCGACTTGACCGTGTAGCCGGGTACAGGGTTCATGCTGGGTGGGTGAGGACGAGCGAGGTCGCAGCGCGGGCGCAGGTGAACCCGCAGACGTTGCGGTACTACGAGCGGCGCGGGTTGCTGCCCGAGCCTGCCCGGTCCCCGACCGGCTATCGGGCCTATGGGGCGCAGGCGGTGCGGATCGTCCGGTTTATCAAGCGGGCCCAGGAGCTGGGGTTCACCCTCGACGATGTCGAGACGCTGCTGGAGCTGGCCGACGGCGGGCCCGAGGGGTGCGAGCCAACCCGGGCGATCGCAGTGGCCAAGGTCGCTGATCTGGATGCGCGGATCACCGACCTGCGAGCGATGCGCGCGGCACTGGCCCGCCTGGTGGCCACCTGCGAGCAGCCCCGCGACCAGCGGGAGTGCCCCATCCTGACGCAGCTCAGCGACGACGCTGCGACCGATGACGCCGGAAGGAACTGACCATGACGGAGGTTGTCGTGGAGCTGCTGCACACCGAGGGCTGCCCCAACGCGGCGCAGTACCTGCCACGGCTGCGTCGGCTCGCCACCACCGCCGGGATCAGAGAACCGGTCGCGGTCCGGCTGATCACCGACGCCGAGCAGGCCAACCGGGAGCAGTTCCTCGGCTCGCCCACCGTCCGGATCGACGGGCGCGACGTCGACCCCGCCGCGGCCGCCCGCACCGGCTATGGGCTGAGCTGCCGGCTCTACGCCGGGCCCGACGGTCTGCTCGGCACCCCACCGGACGTCTGGGTAACTGCGCTGCTGCACCCGGCCACCTCCGCCGTGCCTCCGCCTGGGCAGGACCGCGAATGAGCGCGATCGACCACGCGACCCTGCGCCGGCTGCTCGACACTGACGCCCAGCTGGTGGAGGTGCTGCCCGAACCCGAGTACGTCGAGATGCACCTGCCCGGTGCGCTCAACATCCCTCTCAAGACCCTCGACGCCACCAGCACCACGCAGCTCGACCGATCCCGCCCGGTGATCGTCTACTGCTGGGACGGTCTTTGAGACATGAGCCCACGAGCCGCGTGCCGGCTCGCCGCGCTCGGGTTCACCCACGTCCACGACTACGTCGCCGGGAAGGTCGACTGGCTGGCCCGCAACCTGCCCGTCGAAGGCACCGGCGCCGACACCCCCACGATCGGCCGCCACATGCGCCATGACGTCGTCACCGCCGCCATCGGCGACACCGTCACCGACCTCCACGACCGGATCACCCGCTCCCGGTACGACTTCGCGCTGGTCACCAACGCCGAAGGCGTGCTGCTGGGCCGGCTGCGCGGCACCGCGCTCGCCGACACCGATCCCGCCCGCCCGGTGGAGGAGGTCATGCAGCCCGGCCCGTCCACACTGCGTCCCCACGAACCCGCAGCCGACGTGCACGCCCGGCTGGAAGCCAGGAACCTGCTCCACGCGATCGTCACCGACCCCGACGGCGGCCTGCTCGGCGTCATCGAACGCAACGACCTGGACCGCGCCGACCCGCAGCGGTAAGCCGGTGAACGCGCCGGCGTCACGGCAGCACTTCGCGGTGGGGTCAACTCGGGGGCCGGTGGAAGAAGGTGAGCAGGTTGCCCTCCAGATCGAGCGCGGCGAACTCCCGAGTACCCCAGTCGGTGTCCTTCGCGCTGCCCGGATCGGTCGGGTGCAGCACCCCAGCCGCGGCCATCTCCACGTACAGCGCGTCAACATCGTCGACCTCGATGCGACAGCTCGCGGTGCCGGCGAGGAAGCTCTCCGCACCGCTGCACACCGGACGCTGCACCACGTCGCTACGTTGCTCCCAGCTGTGATCACTCGCCGCCCACAGGTGCACCTCGGCCTCGTCGCGAACCAGCAGGGCGAACCCGTCATCGACATGACGGGCCTCGAACCCCAGCCGCTGCTGGTAGAACACCGCAGCCTCGTCGATGTTCTGCACCGGCAGGGCGGGCACGACCCTCAACATCGCCATCGCCGCAGTCTGCCCGGGTCGCTCACCCCGCTGCGAGGGCCTGCTGGCCGACTGTGAAGCCACAACGTCTCTTCAAACTCCCGCCCGACCGAACGCGACCGAGCGCAGTACGTGATACAGCGCGTTATCACGTACTCGGCGCTCGACCCTTCCATATCCGTGGCGGCCCCAGCATCGAGCCGACGTAGCGGACCCCAGTAGCCAGTAGCCGGTGACAGCGACGAATAGTGCTAGCATCGCCATGTGACGATGATAGGGAAGCAACCCGCGCTGTCCGCTCTCGCTGCTGTATCGGCCGAGATCTGGGACATCGCGCCTGTTCGGGCCGCAGCACCCACACGTCCCGCATGGGGAACGCCTGCGCCGCTGCAGGGTCTCCGTCCCGGCGCCGTGATCCACTGCTGACGGCTCCGAGGATCTTGCGATAGCCACCGGCTCTGCGAGGACGGCGGTCCGGAGCTCGCCACACGCCGGTTCGGCCCAACTCACCTCCGACCCCGGGCGCGAAGTACTGAACCAGAAGGCAGGCATGGAACTTCTCAGCTGGACCCTGCAGGCTATCGGCCTGTTCATGGTCACCAACATCGACGATGTCATCGTGTTGTCGCTGTTCTACGCCCGGGGCGCCGGCGTTCGGGGGACCACAGCGAGGATCCTCAGCGGTCAGTACCTCGGTTTCGGCGCCATCCTGGCCGCGGCGGTGCTTGTTGCCCTGGGCGCGCGCAGCTTCTTGCCCGAGGAGGTCATCCCGTACTTTGGGCTCATTCCGCTGGTCCTGGGGCTGCTCGCGGCGTGGCGGACCTGGCGTGCCTGGCGCGACGATGATGACGACGACGAGCTCAGCGGTCGGGCCCTCAGCGTGCCCACCATCGCGGCGGTCACCTTCGCCAACGGCGGGGACAACGTCGGGGTGTACGTGCCGGTCTTCGCCGCCGTCGGTACCGCCGGCATCGTCGCCTACTCGATCGTGTTCCTCGCCCTGGTGGCCGTGCTGGTGGCCGCGGCGCGCTTCGTCGCCACGCGCAAGCCGATCGCCGAGGTGCTGGAGCGCTGGGAGCGGGTGCTGTTCCCGATCGTCCTGATCGGTCTGGGAATCGTCATCCTGGTCGAGGGCGGCGCATTCGGCCTGTAGACCGCCTGCGCTGCCGGCCGCCCGGCGATTCGGGCCGCACGCTCGGTGGCGGCCAACACACGCACGCGCCCACGGCCGCCGCATGAGCGAGGGTGTCTGACTTCTCCGTGGAAGCACCCCACCACCCGCTGTCATCGGCACCGCCGTCTATCATCGCCACATGACGATTCCCGCTGGTTTCGATGCGACGGGGTCGCGGTGAGGGTCCGACCGACGTGGCGTTCGGTCGCCGTGGCGGGGGTTGCGGTGTTGGTCGACGTGGTGACCAAGTGGCTGGCCGACACTCGACTGCCCGGCGCGCCGGTGGACCTCGGGATCGGGCGTCTGCAGCTCAGCCACAACACCGGAGTGGCGTTCAGCCTGGGTGACGGGCTGCCGACGTGGGTCGTGCTCGGGCTGGCTGGGGTGGTGACCGGTGGTGTGCTGGTCGCGATCGTCGCCGGCTGGCTGCGCCCGCCGGTGCCGGCGGGCCTGGTGCTGGGTGGTGCGGTGGCCAACATCGTGGACCGGGCCGGGGACGGCGCCGTGACCGACTTCCTGTGGCTGGGCTGGTTCCCGACGTTCAACCTGGCCGACACCGCGATCACCCTCGGGGTGCTCGCCCTGCTGTGGGCGTCGTTGCGCGCCGAGAGCTCCACCGGCACAGGGTGCGCCGCGGAGCAGGAACCGGCAGACCAGGGCCGCCCCCCGGCGCACGGCACCTCGTGAGCGGACGACACCTCGTGAGCGCAGCCCTGCCGTCCGCGGGTCCAAGCAAGCCGCCGCCACCGCGGCGATCAAGGGCTGCGGCGGGACTGAGGCTGCTGGCTGCGGCGTCCGCGTTGCTGGTCTTGGTTGGGTGCTCCTACGGCTCCCCGACCGGGGATGAACCGAGCCAGGCGCGGGAGTTCACCTTCGTCGCGCCGGGCGGTCAGACCCGAATCTTCTACGACCCTCCCGCCGAGCGCGGCGCGGTGACGGGCCTGTCCGGGGAGAGCCTGCTCGAGCCCGGCACCACGATCGGCGTGGAGGACTTCCCCGGTCAGGTGGTGGTGCTCAACATCTGGGGTGCCTGGTGCGGCCCGTGTCGGGAGGAGATGCCCGGCCTGCAGCAGATCCACGAGCAGATGCAGCCCAGCGGGGTGACCCTGCTCGGCATCGATATCCGCGATACCGCCGACGCCGCACGGGACTTCATGCGCGATCGCGACATCACCTACCCGTCGATCTTCGACAACCCGGGCCGGTCGCTGACCGCGCTGCGGGGGTTTCCCCGCAACACCGTGCCGTCAACGATCGTGCTGGACCGCCAGCACCGGGTCGCCGCGGTGTTCCTGACCGCGGTGCGGGTCAGTGAGCTGCTGCCGGTGGTGCAGCGGATCGCCGCCGAACCGGCCGATGCGCCGATTGCTGGTGAGGCGCCGAGCACCCCGCCGGGGAGCATCCCGGGGACGGGCACATCGGTGGGGGGCACGGGATGAGCATCACCGAGCTGGCGATCTCGGGGCCGCTGCTGGTGGCGCTCGCCCTGGCGCTGGCCGCTGGGGTGCTGTCGTTCGCCTCGCCGTGCGCGCTGCCGCTGGTGCCGGGCTACGTCGCTTATCTGGCCGGGTTGGTCGGCGCCGACGAGTCCGGGCCCGGCGCGACGGGTGCGGGCGCGACGGCGACCCGCACCGCGGGGCGGTGGCGGGTGGCCGGGGCGGCGATGCTGTTCGTGGCCGGGTTCACCGTCGTGTTCGCCGGTGGGGTGCTGCTGGTGCTGGGCTTGTCGGACTGGCTGATCGGCAACGAGCTGCTGCTGCAGCGCATCGGCGGGGTGGTGACCATCGCGATGGGGCTGGTGTTCCTCGGGTTCGTCCCCGCCCTGCAGCGCGACGTGCGGATCCACCGTCTCCCGCGGGCCGGGTTGGCCGGCGCGCCGGTGCTGGGCGCGGTGTACGGGTTGGGCTGGACCCCGTGCCTGGGCCCCACCCTGACCGGGGTGATCGCGCTGGCCACCGGCACCCAGGTCGGCCCGACCACGCTGCGCGGCCTGCTGCTGGTGCTGGCCTACTGCGCCGGGCTGGGGGTGCCGTTCGTGCTGATCGCGCTCGGCACCCGGTGGGCGGTGCGCACCACCGGCTGGATGCGACGCCACATCCGCGCCCTGCAGATCATCGGCGGGGTGATGCTGCTGCTGTTGGGTGGGCTGCTGGTCACCGGGGCGTGGGGGGCGTTCATCGCCTGGATGCGCGGCCCCATCGGCGGCTACACCCTGCCGCTGTGATGCCCGAGTCCTGGGTGGCGACCCGCTCGACAGCGGCCGGTGCGGGATCCGCCGCCGCTCGCGATGCCGACCGTTCACCGGTGGGCCGGCTCGGTGGTCGGCGCGCGATGTGGTGGCGGTGCGCCGGCGCGGTCGCGGCTGGCGGGCTGCTGTATCTGAGCTTCCCGCCGCGGCCGCTGTGGTGGCTCGCCCCGCTGGGGTTCACCCTGCTCGGGGTGGTGCTGGCCGGGCGCCGGGCCCGAGCCGGGCTCGGCTACGGCCTGCTCGCCGGGCTGGGGTTGTTCGTGCCGCTGCTGTCCTGGACCGGCGCCTACGTCGGTCCGCTGCCGTGGCTGGTGCTCGCGGTGCTGCAGGCCGGGTTTGTCGCCGCCGCCGGCGCCGGGATCGCCGCGGTGTCGCGGCTGCCCGGCTGGCCACTGGCGGCGGCCGCGGTGTGGGTGGCCGGGGAGGCCGCGCGCTCCCGGGTCCCGTTCGGCGGGTTCCCGTGGGGCCGGGTCGCGTTCGGGCAGCCCGACGGGGTGTTCGCGCCGCTGGCCGCGCTCGGTGGGCCGGCGCTGATCGGGTTCGCCGTCGCCCTCGCCGGGTTCGGGCTCACCGCGCTGGCGCCCTCCCTCGCCGACCGGCCGCGCCGGGTCCGGGCGAGGACCCTGCGGTCGGCCGTGTGGGTGCTGGTGCCGGTGGCGGCGGCCCTGTCCGCGTCGCCCCTCGTCGACGCCGCACGACCCGGCGATCGACTGGTCACGGTGGCGGTGGTGCAGGGCAACGTGCCCCGCCTCGGGCTGGACTTCAACGCCCAACGCGCCGCCGTGCTCGGCAACCACGTGCGGCGCACCGAGCAGCTCGCCGCGGACGTCGCGGCCGGGCGGGTGGCGCGCCCGGAGCTGGTGATCTGGCCGGAGAACTCCGCGGACATCGACCCGCTGCGCAACCCCGACGCCGCCGCCGCGATCGACCGCGCGGTCGCCGCGATCGGGGTGCCGGTGCTGATCGGGGCGGTGGAGTCCCCGCCGGTCGGGGGGCTGCGCAACACCGCGATCCGCTGGGAACCCGGTGTCGGCCCGACCGGCACCTACGTCAAGCGCCGCATCCAGCCCTTCGGGGAGTACATGCCGATGCGCTCGGTGGTGCGGCTGTTCAGCGACAAGGTCGACCGGGTGCAGCGCGACTTCACCCCCGGCACCGAGGCGACGGTGCTGCAGATGGGACCGGCCGCGGTCGGGATCGCCACCTGCTACGAGGTGGCCTTCGACGACACCGTCACCGACACCGTGCGCGCCGGCGCGCAGCTGCTCGCCGTGCCGGCCAACAACGCCACCTTCGGACGCACCGAGATGACCTACCAGCAGCTGGCCCAATCCCGGATCCGGGCGATCGAACACGGCCGCACCGTGCTGGTCGCCGCGACCAGCGGGGTCAGCGCCATCATCACCCCCGACGGCACCGTGCAGCAGCAGACCGGGCAGTTCACCCCCGACGCACTCGTCGCGCAGATCCCGCTGCGATCGACCACCACACCAGCCACCGCCCTGGGCGGCGGCGTCGAAGCGGTCCTGGCCGCGCTCGGCGCCGCCGCCGTCCTCGTCGCCGCCGCTCTCCCCTCCACCCTTCACGTTGGCGCCGCCCGTGTGAGGATCCGTCGCGGCCGGGGCTGGCGGGTGTGATGCGCTCGGAGCTGCGGTGGACGATCGTGGTGATGGTGCTGACCGTGGCCGGAGTGATCGCCCTGTGGCCGCGAGCCGCGACCGTGGGCGAGCCGGCGCCCGGAGCTCAACCGGTCTCGGCCGGGCAGGTCGCCGCAGATCCTGACACCAGACGCCCCGACGCCGGGCGTCCGGACGACGCCGCGCTGGCCACGGCCCGGGCGGCGGCAGAGCTGCCGCCCTGCCCGGCACCTGTGCCGGGCGGCCCGACCGCGCCGCAGGGTCCGCTCGCCGAGATCGTGGTCGAGTGCCTGGGCGCACCGGGGACGGTGGCGCTCGGACCGGCGCTGGCCGGACGGCCGGTGCTGCTCAACCTGTGGGCGTCGTGGTGCGGGCCGTGCCGCGAGGAGATCCCCGTGCTCAACACCTACGCCGCCAGCACCGGGGCGATCACGGTGCTCGGGGTCAACGTCCGCGATCAGCCCGCCGCCGCGCTGGGGCTGGCCGCCGAACTGGCCATGGCCTACCCGTCGGTCACCGATCCCGACAATGCGCTGCAGGCCGCGCTGGCCGCGCCGCCGGTACTACCCAGCAACTGGGTCCTGCGCCCGGACGGCTCCGTCGTGCGGATCATCGACCCGCTGGTGTTCCGCAGCCCGGACCAGGTCGCCGCGGCCGTCCGGACGGCCCTGGAGCAGCAGTGATCAACCGCAGAAGAGGAACGAGCAAGATGGACACACCGCCCAAGACGCTGCTGGGAACAGCCGCACTCGTCACAGTCGCCCTCGTCGTCGCGACCGTCGTGCTCACCGGATGCTCCTCCAGCGCCCCGGACGCATCCACCGGTGGCCACACCGGTGCGACCGGGCTGCCCTATGAGCACGTGCACGGGCTCGGGGTGGACCCGGCCGACGGTGCGGTGTACGTCGCGACCCACGACGGGCTGTTCCGCTCCGACGCGAACGGGCTGCAGCGCGCCGATGACACCGGCCGCGACCTGATGGGTTTCACGATCACCGGACCGGGCACGTTCCTGTCCAGCGGGCACCCCGGACCGGGTGAGCAGGTCGCGAACCCGCTCGGGCTGGTGCAGAGCACCGACGCCGGGACGAGCTGGACGACGCTCGGGCTGGCCGGGGAGGTCGACTTCCACGCCCTGGAGGTCAGCGCCGGCACGGTGTTCGGCTACGACGCCACCCATCAGGTTCTGCGCGCCAGCGACGACGGCGGCCGCAGCTGGCAGACCCGCGCCGCGCTGGCGGCGCTCGACATCGCCGCGGACCCGGCGAACCCGGCCGCGGTGCTGGCCACCGTGCAGGGCGGCGTGGCGGCCAGCCGCGACGGCGGTCGCAGCTTCGCTGCGCCCACCGGGCCGCAGCTGGCTTACCTGTCCTGGGCGGCCGACGGCACCGTCTACGGCCTTGACCCGCAGGGGGCGGTGTTCGTCAGCGGCGACGGCGCAGCCAACTGGACGCCCGCCGGGGTCGTGCCCGGCGGACGCCCGCAGGCCCTCACCGCCACCGACGGCGCGCTGCTCGCCGCCACCGCGGGCGGGGTGTACCGCTCCGAGGACGGCGGAGCCACCTTCATGCCGATGACCTGACGGACACACCGCGCGGCCCGGTCGCCGCGCGGAGGGCCAGTACGAGCCGGGCAGCGCTGACCGCGGCGGCGAGCAGGGCGGTGGGCCACGACAGCGCGGTGGGCGTGGCGAGCGCGGTGTGGGCCAACGTGGTGAGCAGCAGTGCGTCCCCGATCGCGCAGGCGGTGGCGGCGAGGGTGGCCGCGCGGGCGGCGTGCGCGGGGTGGTGCGCGAGCCGGTGACCGAGCGGACCGGTCAGAGTGATTGCGGCGAGCGCGGCGGGCACCGCGACGGCGAGCACGACCAGGTACAGCGGGTGGGCGCCGAGAAGCTCAGCGGGACGGGGCGGCCACAGCGGCGGGACGAGCGCGGCCAGCCAGACGATCCCGAGCAGTGGGCCGGAGGCGACCAGGGCCGTGCCGGTCCGGCGGGCCAGGTGTGCGGTGAGCTCGCCGTGGAAGGACGCGGCGACGGTGTGCGGGTCACCGAGCTCGGCGACCGCGGCCCGGGCGGCATCGAGCGGGTCGGCCCCGGTGGTGAGGTGCTGTTCGGCAGCGCTGTGCACCCCGTCATCGAGCTCGGCGACGATCCGTGCGCGCAGCCGCGCCGGGCCGGCCAGCGCGGCGCCGACCTGGTCGAGCCACGTCGCCAGAATTTGTCGCGCGGCCGGGTGCAGGACCGGGCCGGTCAGGCCGGCGTCGGCCATGGCCCGGTGTCGAGCAGAGCGGACACCGACCGGGAGAACTCGCGCCATCCGTCTCGCTGTTCGGCCAGCGCGGTGACCCCGGCCGGGGTGAGCTGATAGCTGCGTCGGCGCCGGCCCGGACCGTCCGACCAGGCGGAGCGGATCAGCCCGGCCCGCTCCAACCGGTGCAGCGCCGGGTACACGGTGCCGGTCGGCAGGTCGAAGGTCCCCCCGCTGCCGGCCCGCAACGCCTCGATCACGCCGTAGCCGTGCAACGGCCCCCGCTCGAGGGCGGCGAGCAACAGCCCGTCGAGGTGACCCTTCAACGCCTCCGCCCGCATACGTAGCAACGCTACTCCTTTGCGGTCATCGGTGGCCACACCTCGGGCGCCGGCACCGTGCTAAGAGTAGCGTTGCTACGCATAGCGTCGGGTTGGGCGGAGGGGTCGGTCATGGACATCACGGTGCCAATGGCCGTGACGATCGCCGTCCACGTGGGGTGCGGTGTGGTTGCGGTGGTGTGCGGGCCGGGAGCGATGCTGACCCGCAAGGGCAGTCCCCGGCACCGAGGTTTCGGCCGGATCTACCTCGGCGCGCTGGTCGGGCTGGGTCTGACGGCGCCGGTCCTGGCCGCGGTCGATTGGGCGCATCGATGGCACCTGGCGGCGCTGGGCGGGCTCGCCCTGGGCGCGGCGACCGTCGGCGCCGCGGCGGTGCGGTGGCTGCGCCCGGTCCGGCTGGCGGCCCACATCACCGGGATGGGCGCCGCTTACATCGTCATGCTGACCGCGTTCTATGTCGACAACGGGCCCCGGCTCCCGCTGTGGGACCAGCTTCCACCGATCGCGTTCTGGATCCTGCCGGCCGCGGTCGGGACACCGGTGCTGCTGAGCGCGCTGCACCGCCACCGCGGCGTACGCCCGCCCGCTCGCCCGACCTGATGACTGGCCGTCCTGGGGGCCGTCGCGTCAGCGGGTGGTGGGGGTGAGGAGCACGCCGCTGCGGGGGCGGGTCGGGACCCGGGACAGGTCGATGTCGAGGTCCTGGTGCGGCAGGGTGTAGTCCAGCCGGGCGAGCGTGCGGGCGGCGACGGCGATCATGGTGAGCACGACGTCCTCGCCGGGGCAGCGGTGCCCGGTGGCCACGTCGCCGCCGCCCTGCGGTACCAGGGTGTCCGGGTCGACCGGGCCGGTGAGGAAGCGGTCCGGGTCGAAGCGGTCGGGGTCGGGCCAGTGCGCCGGGTCGTGGTCGGTGCCGTGCACGTCGAGCACCACCAGCCCGCCGCGCGGGACCGCAACGCCCAGGACGTCCTGGTCCTCGCGGGCCACGGCGGCCAGCACCGGCACGAACGGGTAACGCCGGCGCACCTCCTGGGCGAACGCGGCGACAACGCGCTCATCGGCGCCGGGGTCGGGGCGGCCGGTATCGGGGTGGTCGGGGTCGGCGAGGCGGTGACGCCATTCGGGGTGCTCGTGCAGGGCCAGGCCGGCGAAGGCGACGTACCAGGCCGCGGCCACGGTCGGGCGGACGAAGTTGAGCAGGGCGACCCCGGCGACGCGGGCGGGCAACGGCCGCCCGCGCAGGTCGCGGGCCGTCGCGACCGCGTGCAGCGCGGTACCGGGCGCCGGGTGGATCTGCCCGAGGCGGGTTTGGCGGACCAGCCCGGCCGCCCACCGGCCCAGCCGCGCGCGGGCGAGGGCGGCCCGGGCGAAGGGCCGCCCCGGCGTGCCGAACCCGTCGACGATGTCGGCGAGCTGTTGCGCGCGGCGGGGCAGGTCCGCGGAGGTCACCGGGATCCCGGCCCAGGGCAGCACGGCCGCGCCCAGGACCTGCACGGCCTCGTCGAACAGCCGCACCGGCGCGCCGCCCGCCCAGCGCCGGGTGACCACCTGCCACTCCTGCTCGGCGCGCCGACCGAGGTCGGCCACCGCGTCGGCGGTGAGCACCTGCAGGTACAGCGCCTTGCGGTGGTGGTGCTCGGCGTCGTCGAGGCCGTGCACCGTGTCCCGGCCGAACAGCACCAGCTGCAGCGGGGCCGGCAGCGACCCGCGGCGGCGCAGCCGCGGATCGTAGAAGCGGCGCACCCCGGCCGGGCCGCCGATCAGCACCGCGCGGCGGGCCAGCAGCCGGGTCGCTACCGCCCACGGGGCCGTCGGGGGATCAGGTCGCAGCCCGCCGGCCCAGCGGTACCCCCGGCGGATCAACGGCAGCGTCTGGTCCCTCATCGCGTTCCGCACCTACCCCTCGCTCTCCAGTACCCGTCGTCGGTGTTCACCGGCATCAGGCGCGATGGGCGGCGTCGAGCGGTTGCGGGCGTGTCGGCGTCGACGGCGGGAGCACGGTGGTCGCGGTGGGTGACAGGGCGCGGGTGCGTCCGGCGCGCACGGCGTTGGCGATGACCAGGATCTCGGCGAGTTCGTGCACGGCGACGACCGCGGCCAGGCCGAGGACGCCGAGCAGGGCCAGGGGCATCAGCCCGATGATGATGGCAAGGGACAGGCCCACGTTCTGCAGCATGATCGCCCGGGCGCGGCGGGCGTGGTCCAGCGCCTGGGGCAGGTGGCGCAGGTCCTCGCCCATCAGGGCGACGTCGGCGGTCTCGATGGCCACGTCGGTGCCCATCGCGCCCATGGCGATACCGAGGTCGGCGGTGGCCAGGGCGGGGGCGTCGTTGACGCCGTCGCCGACCATCGCCGTGGGCTGCTCGGCGCGCAGCTTCCCGATCAGGGCGGCCTTGTCCTCGGGGCGCAGCTCGGCGTGCACCTCGCTGATCCCGGCCTGGGCGGCGAGCGCGGCGGCGGTGGCGTGGTTGTCCCCGGTGAGCATCGCGACCCGGTAGCCGTCGCGCTGTAGCCGGGCGACGACCTCGGCGGCCTCGGGGCGCAGCTCGTCGCGCACGGCGACCGCGCCGAGCACCTGCCCGTCGGCCTCGATGAGCACCGCGGTCGCCCCGGCCTCCTGCATGCTGCGTACCGGCCCGGCCAGGTCCTCGGGGTCGATCCAGCCCGGCCGGCCCAGCCGCAGCGCCCGCCCGCCCAAGCGGCCGGTGAGCCCGGCGCCGGGCACCGCCTCGACATCCGCGGCCGGGGTGACCTCGTCGACCGCGGCCAGGATCGCGCGGGCCAGGGGGTGCTCGCTGCGCGCCTCCAGCGCGGCGGCCAGCGCGAGGACCTCCTCACGGGTAGCGCCGCCGGTGGTGGCGACATCGATCACGGCGGGTCGGTTGCGGGTCAGGGTGCCGGTCTTGTCCAGCGCGACCCCCCGGATCCGGCCCAGGGCCTCCAGCGCGGCGCCGCCCTTGACCAGCACGCCCATCTTGCTGGCCGCGCCGATGGCGGCGACCACGGTCACCGGGATCGAGATCGCCAGCGCACACGGTGACGCGGCGACCAGCACGACCAGGGCGCGTTCGATCCACACCAGCGGGTCGCCGAACACGCTGCCGACCGCGGCGATCAGCGCAGCGGTGATCATGACGCCGGGCACCAGGGGCTTGGCGATGCGGTCGGCCAGGCGCTGGCTGGCGCCCTTGCGGGACTGCTCGGCCTCCACGATCGCCACGATCCGGGCCAGGGAGTTGTCAGCGGCGGTGCTGGTGACCTCGACCTCCAGCACGCCGGTGCCGTTGATCGACCCGGCGTACACCTCGTCGCCCGGGCCGGCCTCGACCGGCACCGACTCCCCGGTGATCGCCGAGACGTCCAGCGCGGTCCGCCCGGTCCGCACGGTCCCGTCAGTGGCCAGGCGCTCCCCGGGGCGCACGAGCATGGTGTCCCCGACCCGCAGCTCGCCGGGGGCGATCACGACCTCCAGGCCGCCGCGCAGCACCGTGGCCTGTTCGGGGACCAGCGACAGCAGCGCGCGCAGTCCGCGGCGGGTCCGGGCGATCGAGTACTCCTCCAGGCCCTCGCTGATGGAGAACAGGAACGCCAGCATCGCGGCCTCGCCGACCTCGCCGAGCGCGACGGCGCCGACCGCGGCAATGGTCATCAGGGTACCGACCCCGATCTTGCCCTTCGCCAGGCGGCGCAGCGTGGACGGCACGAACGTCCACGCCCCCACCCCCAACGCGACGAACTGCAGGGCGAGCTCCACCGGCGCCGGCCCACCGGACCAGCCAACGATCAGCGACGCCGCCAGCAACACCCCGGCCACCGCGGCGGCGCGTAGCTCGGAGACCTCCCACAACCGCTCCGGCTCCCGCTCCGCCACGACCTCGCCGGTCGCGGCGTCGACCCGGGGCTCGTCGGGGCCGCACCCGCACGCGTCACTCACCGCGCACCCCCACGCCCGTCGCCGCGGACCCATCCGCGGTGTCGACGTGCGCGGTGCCGAAGTTCGGGCACAGGGCCACTGCCGAGCCGGTCGCCCCCAGCAGCGTCTGCGCGGCGGCGAGCAGGTCCAGCAGCTCCGGGCGGGTCAGCGAGTAGAACATCTGCCGCCCCTGCGGACGGCCCACCACCAGTCCGCAGTCCCGCAGGCACGCCAGGTGCGCCGACACCGTCGACTGCGCCGACCCGAGCCGCTCGGTCAGATCCACCACCCGCGCCTCGCCCCCGGTGAGGTGCTGCACGATCGCGAGCCGGGTCGGGTCGGACAGGCTGTGGAACAACGCCGCGGCCGGCATCAACTCCTGGCGGGGGGAGGCCGCCGCCACCCCACCAACTGGCATCGTCATACGGCGATGATAACGCACCAGGCAAGTGAACGACACCGGCTCCCGTGCCGGCCCGCTGCTTGCCGCCGCCCGCTGGACAAAGGCGTCGCTTATCTGCTAATCATCGCCGCATAACGATGACACCGTTCGATTCGGATAGCTTGGAGGTCGGGTCGTGTTGATGAACCGGATGGAGACGGCGCTGGTGAACAGCCCACCGCGGCGTGCGTTGCAGCGGTACTACGAGGTCCCGTCGCTGCTGCGGCTGGGCGGGGACCTGCCTACGGACGCGCGGGTGCTCGAGGTGGGATGCGGGTCGGGGTACGGCACCGAGCTGATCCTGCGCCGGTTCGCCGCGGCCCGGGTGGACGCGATCGACCTGGACCCGGCCATGGTCGCCCGGGCCGGGCGGCGGCTGGGCGGCTACTCCGACCGGGTGCGACTGGCCACCGGTGACATGACCGACCTGCGCGCCGCCCTGGGCGCCGAGGACGGCAGCTACGACGCGGTGTTCGACTTCGCGATCGTCCATCATGTTCCGGACTGGCGGACCGCGCTGGCGGAGATCGCGCGGGTGCTGGCCCCGGGTGGGCGGTTCTACTTCGACGAGGTCACCGCCGCCGCGCTGGCCACCCGCGGCTACCGGTGGCTGTTCGACCACCCCACCGAGGACCGGTTCACCGCGCGCGAGTTCGTCGCCGAACTGGAACGCCACGGGCTGCAGGTCGGCTCCCGGTGGCGCACCCAGATCCGCGGGCACTACCTGCTGGGAGTGGCGCAGCGCCCCAGCAGCGACACCGCACCGCGATGAGCGGACTGGACCCGGACCGAACCGCGGACTGTGGGACCGCGACCGGTTCGCAGACCGCGACATGACTGCGTGCGGGGCGTCGGGCGTGGCCGCCGGCGAGGACCGGGTGCTGCGGCTGCTGCTCGACGCCCGCCGCACCTACCGAGACGGCCCCGCGGCGATCGCCGCCCGGCAACGCGCCCGGCTCGCTGAGCTGGTGGACTTCACCCGCGGCCACGCCCGCGTCTACGGCGAGCTCTACCAGGGCCTGCCCGACCGGGTGGAGGACCCGCGCCTGCTGCCGGTCACCGGGAAGGCGGCGTTGATGGCCCGGTTCGACGACTGGGTTACCGACCCGCACGTGACCGCCGAGCGGGTGCAGGCGTTCGTGGCCGACCCCGCCCTGATCGGCCGCCCGTTCCCCGCCGCCCCGCCCGGCTCCCGCGCCGGTTACACGGTGGCGACCACGTCGGGCACGACCGGAACCCGGGGGACGTTCCTGCTCGACGAGCGGGCGCTCGCGGTGGCCACCGCGCTGAGCGCCCGCATGCTCAGCACCTGGCTCAACGCGAGCGCGCTGCCCCGGCTGATCGCCGGACGGGGCCGGCTGGTGATGGTCACCGCCACCGGAGGGCACTTCGCCTCCGCCGCGGCGGCCGCCCGGCTGCGCCGCAGCAGCCGCGGCCGTCGCCGGGTCCGGGCGTTGTCGGTGCACACCCCGCTGCCGGAGCTGGTGGCCCAGCTCAACGCGTTCCCGCCCGCCGTGCTCGCCCCCTACGCCACCACCGCGGCGCTGCTAGCCACCGAACAGCAGGCCGGGCGGTTGCGCATCCGTCCCGCCCTGGTCGCGTTGGCCGCCGAAGGTCTGCCCGACGGGGAGATCGCGCGGATCGCCGCCGCGTTCGGCGCCGCGGTGGGCAACTCCTACGCCGCGACCGAGTGCCCGTTCCTGTCCTACAGCTGCCGGCAGGGCTGGCTGCACGTCAACGCCGACTGGGCCATCGTCGAACCCGTCGACGCCGAGCACCGGCCCACTCCGCCGGGCCGGCAGTCCCACACCGTGCTGGTGACCAACCTGGCGAACCGGGTTCAGCCGATCCTGCGCTACGACTTCGGCGACAGCGTCCTGGCCCGCCCCGATCCCTGCCCGTGCGGCAGCCCGCTGCCCGCGATCCGGGTGCACGGGCGCACCGCGGACCTGCTCACCTTCCCCACCCCCTCCGGGGCCACCGTCACGATCACCCCACTGACCCTGTCGACCCGCCTGGACCGGCTGCCCTCGCTCGCGCTGTTCCAGATCCTGCAGACCACCCCGACCGAGCTGACGGTGCGGCTGCAGCCCGCACCCGGCGCCACCGCGCAGCAGGCGTGGGCCGACGTACACCGCGAACTCACCGCCCTGCTCACCACCCACGGCCTCGCCCAGGCCACCGTCCGACCCGCCGAGCAGGCCCCCCAGCCCGCGACCGGCGGCAAGTACCGACTCGTTCAGCCGTTGACCCACGCGCCGGGGTGACCCGCGCTACGCCTGGCATTGGGTCAGCTCCCTGCTTGTCAGCGGGCCGAGCCGTCGTTGTCGGTGACTCGTCGCAGCATCCCGCCCGCGACTCCGTTGATCGCACCGCCGGTGCTCTCGATCCAGGCCTCGTCCAGGCGGGTGCGGGTGGCGGCGCGCACCGCGGGCAGCACCGTGGTGAGGGCGTCGCGGTGCAGCCCGGTGGGATCGACGGTGAACCGGAGGGGCTCACCGGGCAGGTACTCGTCGGGGGTGAACTCCTCGATGGTGCCGTCGTCGCGCCGCACCTCCTGGCGGAAGATCTGCACCAGCCCGAACCGGGCGAGCATCCGGTAGCCGATGTGTGCGCGGGCCGAGCCGAACGCCTCGCCCCACTCCTCGCGCGGGATGGCCAGGCCGTTTACCGGGTCCGGCGGGTTGTGCTGCTGCTTGTAGAGCAGAAACAGGTACCCGGCGATCTCGCTGTCGGTCAGGGCGTGCACCCAGCCGTTGAGGAAGAACTCCACAGGGACCCGGATGACGCGCTCGGTGCCGCCAGGCCGGGTGTACCCGACGGTCTCACCGGCCCGGTGGATCGACTCGTTGAGCAGGCGGAAGCGCTCGAACCGGCCCCGGCCTGCCTGGGTGAGTTCGATGCGCCCGTAGGACTGCAGCCGCGTCAAGGCGGTGCGCAGCTGCGCGAGGCGGTTCTCGGTGGTGGTGCGCGACGTCGTGCCGCGTCCCTTCACGGTGCCCGTGTCGACGGTCGGCAGCGCGATGAGGTACCGCCAGCTCGTCGACGTCTCGTCCACCGGGTCACGCAGCGGGATCTGCGTAGGGTGCCCGGCCGCGCCGGCCGGACGGCGGCACTGGGCCGCCATCAGCGCCACCAGGAGCAGCTGCACCGCGGCGCTGCGTGGTGCAGCCACGTCGAGCAGCGGGCTGACCGGGGCGAACCGACGCAGGATGAGCCCCGCGCGCAGCACCACCTCACCCGCCGACGGCGGGACCGGCCCGGGCGCGACCGGGTCCGGGGGCGGACCGGCCACCGCTGCGCGGGTCATCCAAAGCTTCGTCCGCGCGAGACGCGCGAGCTGGTCGGCCGTGTTGCCGCGCGGATCGCGGTGCAGCAGCAGGGCGAGCCGATCCGCCCGGGCCTCGTTCCGCTCGCCCACGGACCGAACCATGACCACCTACCAGAGTTCGGCGGTTTCGCCTGTCACCGATTGACTGCCCCTGATGTCCCGCTCTGCGCCCATCCGTCGGGGTGTGTTCGCAAGGGCAGGCTACACCGCTATCGGGGTCGTTTGCCCGGGGGGCCGCCCCGGCTGGATCGTCGACCAGGACGGAGGCCCTGACGTGGGCCTCCTCGGATCGACAGGAGAGTCCCGCCGTGACCGTTACGGTTCCTTCCCCCGCCACGCTGGTCGACACGCTGGTCGACATCGTCGCGGCGCAGCCGGTGCTGCTGCTGGTGGTCGTGCTCGTGGTGTGGCCCGCGGTGTGGTCGAGCCGCCCGGAGCGACGCTGCGCCGCGGCCGGGGTGCTGGCCAAGCTGGTCGACGGCGTCGTCGCCGTCGCCCAGCTCGGCGTGGCCGTCGTGCTGGCGGTCCACCCGGGACGCCCGGCACCCGCGTGACGCTCGGATCGCTGTCGGTGTCCGGCCGTAGCCTCACGCTCGTGACCGTCCCCGAGACCTCGGCGCACAGCACGACGACCGACGGCCTCCTCCCGGTCGTGGTCCCGACAACTGCTATCTCGCCGGTCGGTGCGTCCTCGGTGGCCGGGGCCCTGCTCGTCCAGCTCGACGCCGAGCACCCGGTACTGGGCGGTCGGTCGGACCGGGAGCGGCTGCTGGCCGCGGCGTGGCTGGCCGGCTACCGCTCGCCGCGGACCCGCCGCGCCTACGCCGGCGACCTGGCCGGCTGGCTCGATTGGCTGGCCGCGCTCGACGTCGACGTCCTGGACGCCCGCCGAGTTCACGTCGACCTGTGGACCCGCCACCTGCTGGACTCCGGCGCGGCGCCGTCGTCCACCACCCGGCGGCTCTCCGCGGTGACCAGCTTCTACCACCACCTCGTCGAGCACGACGTGCTCGCCGCGAACCCGGCGGCGAGCGTGCGGCGCCCGCGCGTCGACGCCGACCACACCACCACGGTCGGGCTCGACCGCGACCAGGCCCGCGCGTTCCTCGCCGCGGCCGACGCCGACACCGGCCCGGCCCGGCTACGTACCGCGGCCGCCGCCCGGCTGCTGCTGCACCTCGCGCTGCGCGTCGACGAGCTCGCCGCGGCCGACGTCGCCGATCTCGGGCACGACCGCGGGCACCGGGTGCTGGCCGTCGTGCGCAAGGGCGGCCGCCGCGCCACCGTGGCGATCCCGCCCGCGACCGGGGCCGCGCTCGACGCCTACCTCGCCACCCGCCCGCCCGGTCCGGACGGCGTCCCGGCCGGCCCGCTGCTGGCCACCGCCAGCGGCGCCCGACTTGACCAGAGCGCGCTGTGGAAGCTCGTGCGCCGCCTGGCCCGCGCCGCCGCGATCCCCCAGTGGCGGGAGCTGTCGCCGCACTCGATGCGCCACACCGCGATCACCCTGGCCCTGGACGCCGGCGCGCCGCTGCGCGACGTGCAGGACTACGCCGGGCACCGCGACCCGCGCACCACGCGCGGCTATGACCGCTCCCGGGGCAGCCTGGACCGTAACGCCGCGTACACCCTCACCGCCTATCTGGCGTGACTGACGGCGTGGCGCTGTCAGCCCGTGACCAGTCGACCTCCCGCCTCGTGCACGTGTCGGGGATCGAGAAGGGCCCGGGATCGACGCTCACGCACGGCCCGTACGACAGCGTCGACAGCATGGGCGACCAGGGCCGGGGACTCGCGGTGGATCACATGACTGGCGGTGTGGGCGAGGACGTGCACCGCGTTCAAGCGGGCGGCGGTGGCTCGTTGCCAGCCCTGCCACAGCCCACCAACCTGCACACCCACGGGCTGCGGGTCTCTCCGGAGACCAACAGCGACAACCCGTTCCTGCGGGTCGACCCCGGCACCTCGTTCGACTACCTCTACCGGATCCCATCCGATCACCCGGCCGGCACCTACTGGTATCACCCGCACCACCACGGCATGGTGGCCAACCAGATCTTCGGCGGGCTCGTCGGTGCGCTGCTGGTCGCCCCACCAGGGCCCGACCCCGACCTACCGGTGGTCGAGGACCGGGTACTGGTGGTCACCGACACCACCCTCGACGGTGACGGCGGGCTCGTCGAGGTGAACGCCATGGACCGGGCCATGGGCCGCCAGGGCGAGCTGGTCCTGGTCAACGGCCAGCACCAGCCCACCATCCCCGCGGCCCCCGGCGCGACACAGCGCTGGCGGATCGTCAACGGCTGCGTATCGAGGGTGTTGTCGATCCGGCTCGACGCCCACCAGCTCGTCCGGGTCGCCCAGGACGGCACGTTCCTGCCTGCCCCGGTCGCCGCGGACCGGGTGATGCTTGCCCCGGGCAACCGGGTCGACGTGATCGTGCGCCCCACCGGCACCGGCCACTTTCCGCTGATCGCCGACGCCGTCGACCGTGGCGGCATGGGCGGGATGGGCGGCGGCACCGCGACCAGCGGGCCGATCACCCTCGCCACAATGGTCTCCTCCGGGGCACCGGTCACTGCCCCGTCGCTTCCCTCAGCCCTGCCCGCCGAAGAGCCCGCCGCTGGGCCGGTGACCGGTCGGCGGCGGGTCGCCTTCCAGATGGGCATGGGCATGGGCGGGATGGCCTTCACCATCGACGGTCGCACCTTCGACCCCGAGCGCGACGACCAGACCGTCACCCTGGGCGCCATCGAGGAATGGACGATCGACAATCCCGGCCCGCTCGCACATCCGTTCCACCTGCACGTCTGGCCGTTCACCGTCCTCGACTACAGCGACGCCACCCTCCCGACCGGGGTGCCCCAGGACGTCGTCCTGGTCCCGGCCCGCGGCTGGGTCCGGCTCCGCATCCCGTTCACCACCTACTCCGGACGCAGCGTCTACCACTGCCACATCCTCGACCACGAGGACGCCGGAATGATGGCCACCGTCAACGTCCGCCCGTAGCCGAGACCCGACCCGGCCGTCGCGGGGCAGGGCCCGACCGCGGCGGCCGGCTCCGCGAACCATCCAGCGCACGACCCTCTACCGACAAGGACGCCCCTGTGGCCCACGCCAGCCCCCGCCACGTCGACGCACGCACCGTTCGCGACTGGCTCGACAAGCCCGACACCGTGACCGTCATCGACGTCCGCAGTCCCGCGGAGTTCGAGACCCTGCACGTCCGCGGCTCCTACAACGTGCCCCTGACCATGGTCGGCGAGCACACCGAGCAGCTCGCCGCCCGGCTCGACCGACGGGTGGTACTCGTCTGCCAGTCCGACATCCGGGCCACGCAGGCCCACCAGCGGCTCGCCGGGGTCGGCGCCGAACGCGTCCATGTCCTCGACGGCGGCATCGCCGCCTACTCCGCCGCCGGTGGCGACGTCGTCCGTGGTCGTGCTCGCTGGGCGCTCGAGCGCCAGGTCCGCCTCGTCGCCGGGACGCTCGTGCTCGCCGGCCTCGCCGCAGGCCTGCGCGCGCCGAAAGCGCGTCTCCTCGCCGGCGGGATCGGCGCCGGCCTCACCGTCTCCGCGCTGACCGACACCTGCACGATGGGCCGGGCCCTCGCCGCCCTGCCCTACAACCGCGGTCCCCGCGACCATTCGCCGGTCGAGGTACTCGCGCAGCTCCCCGCCGCCCGGACGGCGGCATGAGCAAGTCGAGTTGTCTCGATCCACGAACTGATCCACGTAGATGCTAGTGAGCGAGAGGAATACCGCCAACGCCGCGACACACGGACATGACACCCCGGGCCGGCGCTAACCACTGTCGTTTTCCTGTCGCTCCACATTTGAGACCGTGACGTCATCGGTAGATGCATTGCCTCGGCCGATGGCGGCCCGCTCTGCCTCGGCCAGAACCGGCGGCAGATTGGCCGCTCGTGGTCGGCCAAGTCCGCCGATTTCTGGCCGGGGGTTCTCGGCCAGAAATCCACCTGGGATGGCGGGTGCTGTCCGGTCCTTCGATCGGCTGAGGCCGCGGCTGTGCAGAGCGCGCCGCCGGTATCGTGGTCTTGCTGTTGATGTCGTCTGTGAGGAGTCCAACCCTGATGGTCGAGCCGACCGCGCCGACCGGGCAGCGTCCGGGGCGCTCCCGTCGTCGTCCCGCCACGCGGGAGCACCTTGCCCGGTTGACCGCTGCCCGTGATCGGCTCGACGCCGAACAGGAGGCGCGGCGGCGCCGCGAAGACGAGCTGTTCGAGGAGTTCGCCGCGGTCGCGGTCGCCCGTGACGACGTCGTCGCCGACCAGGACCGCCGCCTTGCCGACCTCGACCGGCAACGCGGCGAGATCGAACACGCCACCGCGGCGGCGCTGGGCGACCTCGAACACCGGCAGATGGCCGTTCTTCATCAGCTCCAGCAACTCGGCCGCACCGTCGAGCAGCTCGCCGAGCTCGTCGACATCCCGGTCAAGAAACTCCGCCCGCGCCTGCGCGCCCACCGCGCCGCCACCACCGCCCCGGCGACCAGCACAAACTCTCCCGAGCCGATACCGTCCGCGCCGCCGGCCAGTCCGCCCGAACCGCCTGCAGCGGGCCCGCCGGCCCCGGCCGCTGCTGCCGCGACGACCGTCTGACCGACAGCGGCAACGCAAAACGTGGAGGGGCCCCGCCGACCGGCGGGGCCCCTCCACGTTGCGGTGCGGTGTTATCCGGCCTGTGTGCTCACCCACCGGGCCACGGTGGCGCGGTCGGTATGGTCGAGGTGGCGCCAGTCCGCGCGCAGCCGCGCCACTCGCTCGGCGGTGGTGGCCGAGGTGGCCGCGATGTGGCGGCAGCGGGCGATCACCCACGCCTCGCGCGTCGCCGGAGCCGACGGCGCGCTGATGCCCTCGCGGCCGCGGTCGCGGCAGTGCTCGCAGAGCCCGTCATCGTGGTGACGCTGCTGGTCGCGGGCACAACGCTCGGTCCGGCACACCACACACGGCAGACCCCGCAGCGGCGGCACCGCGGCCAGGTCGTAGTCCAGCGGCCGGGCGTCGTCGCGGCGGTCGTCGCGGTCGGTCTCGGGCTCCACCCGGTCTTCGAAGTACCGCCCGGCAGCAGTGCCCGCGTCCATGCTGCGCTGCGACGGGCGGGGCTGCGGCGCGATCCACCGGCGCGGCAGGTCACGCGGTGCCCGCCGGGCCGCGCCGCCGTCCCCGGCCGGGGCCTGCGGGCGAGGCAACCCGGCACGGGGCTGGTCCTGACGGTCACTGCGGGGCAGGCACGCCTCGACCAGGGCGCGGCCGTCGTCGCCGCTGGTCTTCCACAGATGGCGCAGCCGGGCGGTCCGCACCTGCGGGTGACGTTCGAGCGCTCGCAGGCACTGGGTGAGCAGCTGCTGGGTGTCCTCGTCGGCATCAGAGAGCAGCCGCCCGGTCCGGCGGCGGGCCTCCCGCAGGGCTCCGCTCTCGACCAGTGCGGCGACCTCGGCGAGCCGACCGGCGATGACCTCGGCGGTGATGGTGGGGTTCATCGGTGGTGACCTTCCGTCGCTGGTCGCTGGGTATGTGGCGGTGGGTCTGTCGGCCCGTTTTGGTGGCGGGCGTCGTCCCCGCCACCGCGAAGCGGCGGTCGCTCGGCCTCGGAGGCTCGACGTCAAGGGCAGCCCGAAGGGCTGTCGCCGCAGGCGACGCGCAGCGCCCTTTACGTTGAGGGAGGCCGTGCTCAAGCTTTAGGGCCGGCAGGCCCACCGCCCCGCCGAAGGCGGGTCCATCAGCTGTTTCTTGGCCCGCCGCGGCCATGAGCGGCAGCCCTCCCCCGCACCACCGGCAGTCCCCCACCAGACGGCGGCGCGGACGACCGGCGGCTGCCGGCTGCGAAGCGGCCGGGGCAGGTGGCCCGCGCCGGGGCGGGCCACCCCGCGCCCCATCAGAACGGGGGCTCGAAGCCCGCCGGGAAGCTGACCTCGACCGGCTCGCCCCGGCCGTAGACCTCGCGCGAGAGCCAACCGAGGTAGGCGTCGAACTCCGCGGCGGAGAGCTGCGCGAGGTCGGGCTCGGGGGTGGTGTTCTGGGCGAGTGCCATCGTGTCCTCCGGTGGTCGGTGCGGGTGGAACGCGGCTCTGCCTCAGCAGGGCGGGTCGGGGTCCCCGAAGGGGACGGGAGAGGGTTCTGGCTGGCCCATCCCGGTGTGACCGCTCATCCCCGCCGGCGGCCGACCCACCAACCGCCGCGCGGTCTCACCGGGATGGAGTCGGCCAGGTTCATCTCCCGCTCGCCCCGGCCCGTTCTGCTGACCTCCGGGCGGTCCACTCGTGCCGGGCGCCGGAGGACACCCGCCACGTCCAGAGCGCACTCGACCACCACCCCACCAGCCGGCCACCCCGCCAACGACCAGCCGGCCACCCCGCCCGCCGACCGGCCGGAACCGGGCCGACCACCCCCAGCGACCAGCACAACCCACCCGACCAGCCGGACAACCGGGCCGGACAGGGCCGCAGGTCAGGGGTGACGGTGGCTGCGGTGCAGCGCGACCGTGGCGCCGTCGCGGGCGGCCGCGGCCGCGGCGAGGGCGAGGAACTCCTCGCGCACCGCGCCGATCCCGGTGCCCCCGGTCTTCGGGTGGGCCAGCAGCCGGGCGGCGAGCGCGTCGACGGGCCAGCGCAGCAACACCCCGTGCCGCGACAGATACAACCCGACCGCCCGGATCCGGTAGTGGTCGCTGCGGCTGTCGAGCCAGGCGTAGGCCAGGACCTGCCACAGCCACGACCCGGCCTTCCCCGGATCATCGGCCCGCAACACGGTCTTGACGTCGATCAAGGTGTCGCCGACCAGCAGATCCCCGTCGGCCCAGTGCGGCACGAACACCGGACCCGCACACCCCAACGGGCTCCCGGCCGCGGGGTTCCCGGCCACCTCGTGCAGCGCGTCCAGGCTGCCGGAGGTGCGCAGCCGCGCCGCCAGCGCGGCGGTGTCGGCGACCACCGCGGCCGCGGTGAGCTCGCGCAGCATGTCCGCGGTCGGCGCGTCAGCGCCGAGCAGCTCATCAAGCTCGTCGCTGATGATCCCGGACCGGTAGATGTCCTCCGCGGCCGACCACCAGCCATAGACCCGGGCCAGGCCGCGTTCGGCCCCTCCCCCGCCGATAGTGCCGAGCGGGGCGTGCTCGTCGTGGTAGCGGCCGGTGCGCTCCACCAGCTCCACGACCGCCTCATCAGCCCACCCCCGCCCGCCGGTGTCGTGCTGGGGCTGGGCCAGCTCCAACCACCCGCTCGGCGACGGCCGCATGTCCAGGGCCCAGGCCCGGGTCGTCGGGGACAGATCGCGGTGCGACGGGAACGACCCCGCGACCCGCTGGGCTATGTCCACGCTGAGCAGACCGGCCGCGACCAGCCCGTAGAGCCCGTAGTAGGGCGGAGCCTGCTCGACGACAGCGGCCATCCGCATCCCGAACACCCCACCGACCTCAGCCCAGTGCCGCTGCCCGAGCCGCTGATCCCGCGGTGGGCGCACCACGCCCGCCCGCCCGGCCGCGGACGCCGCAGCGGCGGCGACCTCGCCGGCCACCTCGGCGGTGCCGGGCATCCGCGCGGCGAACCACCGCCCCAGCTCACCGCGGGTCACCTCCTGGGACAGGCCCACCCCGCACCCCTCACCGCGGTCATCGCTGTCCGCCGCGGCGCAGGGTGCGGGGCAGCTGTCGGCCGTAGGCGATCCCGTCCTCGACGTCGCGGATCACCTCGCTCTCGCGGGTGTCAGCGCCGATGTGTCCGGCGGCGGCCTGAAGCAGCAGGGTCCGCGCGCGGGTCTCGTCGAGCTCACCCCCACCGACCAGCCGCCCGAGGGTGCGGGCGGCCTTGAGCCGGGCGTCGTGGCGGGTGCCGGGCGCCGCCGTGGCCAGTTCCTCGAGCTCGTCGTCGAGGATCTTCTGCAGATACGCGTCCGCCCGTCCCCGGGGCAGCTCCATCGGGGGCGCCGGCGGTGGCGGCGGCGGCGGGGTCAGCGCAGCACCCAGCCAGCCCGGCAGCGCGGCGACGGCCCCGTGCCGGGCCACCCGGTAGAGCCCGTCAGCGCGGACCGACCCGGCCCCGACCACGAACCCGCCATGCCCACGAGTGTCGATCTTCCAGCCGAGCCGGCCCTGCGTGTTGCGCAGCTCCAGCCCCTCGGGCATCAGGAAGTAGCGGTGCTCCCCGCCCGAGGGAGTGGTCACGGTGTAGGTGTCGACCGGGTCAGGCTCACCGGCCTCGGCAGCCAGCCGGGCCAGCACGTCCGCGCCGCCGCGCGCGCCGGGGAACTGCGCCGGCGAGTCGGTCCCGCGGTGCGGGTCGAGGTCCACGACCAGCACGTTCGACCGGCCCACCGCGAGCCCCAGATTCCATGGCCGCATGCTCCACCACTCCTCGATCACCACCGGATCGCGGGTCGCGGACGCTTCCCACTCCTTGACCGCGGGCAGCTTGCCTCGCGGCCACACCGGGAACACATAGAGCCCGGCCGCCGCCGCGTCCAGCGCGGCCTGCATCAACCTGCCCGGCCCCGCCGGGCGCGCAGCGCTCCGCCGCGGGCGTTGCGGACCGGCCATCACACCCCTCCGAACGACATCCCTCCGCGAGACATCTCCACGGTGATCGTCTGCGTGGTGATCGTCTGCACTGTGCCAGGACGGCACGACACAACCTCGCCTCCCAGGACCTGTCGTCGCAGTGTTCGTGCTGGTCTCACGGCTGACCGCCGTTGCCGCCGTGGTCGCCAGCCTGGTCATCGTTGTCGTGGTCGCGGCAGTGGTGGTTGTGGTGGGCGTGTGCATGAGGTGTTCTCCCTGGTCCCGCGGCGGGTTGATGGTCTGGGCCTTGTGGTCTCGGGGTTGGTGGTGAGACGGGCCGGTGGCTGGCCCGTCTCACCTGACGTCTCGGGTGGTGTTCATGCGGCCGATCGCCGGTTGCGCACGTTTCGGCGGCGCGCGGCGCGGCGCTCGTACTCGTCCTCACCACCCCACACACCGATGTCTTCGTGGGTGTGGGCCCACTCCCGGCACTGCGCGATCACCGGGCAACCCGCACACACCGTCTTGGCCTGCGCGGTCTGTTCCATCGCGGGCCCGGCGTTGCCGACCGGGAAGAACAGTGCGGGGTCCTCGCCGCGGCACGCGGCCTGCTCATGCCAACTCATCTCACGTCTCCTTCGGCTGGGTTCCTGCTGGTCGCTGGGTTTGCGCTGGTCGCCGCACACGAGCGGCGCGTCTGGAACTCCGAGAACACCTCGGGCGGCCCGTCCGGGCCGCCCGAGACGGAGGTGGGGTCAGCCGACCGGCTGGGGCGCGGTGTTCTCGCGGCGCCCGCTCTGCGGTTCGCCGGCCTGCTCCCCGCGCTGGACCTTCTCCACTCGCGCCTTCTGGGTCCGCAGGCTCACCGCGACGTCGCGGGCCTCGATCTTGGTGCGGCGGATGACCACGTCGTCGCGACCGGGTTCGTCGAGCTCCTTGGTGTAGGAGTCGTCGACCTCCTCACCGGTGACCGCGACGTGCATCCCGGTGGCGAGGGTGTCGTAAACGTTCTCGGCGAGCGGCCCGAACGCGACCACGTCCTTCCAGACGGTGGGCCGGGAAACCCACTGGCCGCTGGCCTTGTCGAAGCGCCGGGAGTTGATCGCGATGGAGAAGTTGACCACCGCATTGCCGGTGCGCTGGCTGTAGTTGATCCGGATCTCGCGGCCGACGGTGCCGTGGAAGGTGTTCTCGTTCATGGTGGGGCTCCTGTCCGAGGGGGTTGGTGTGTTGAGCTGACGCGGCTTGCCTCAGCACACGACCCCTGGTCTGGGGCGAGGGTTCCCGCTCGTCCATCCCGGTCGTGACCGCATCCACCCGGGGCGCTGGTCGTGCTCACGCAACCGCAGCGGCGGTCTCACCGGGATGGATCGGGCGTGGGTTCATCGCGGCATGGCCCGGGGTGTGTGCTGACCTCCGAGCGTCTGGATCAACCACACCGGGCCTCCGGCCAGCCGCCGCGCCCAGAACGCGCACCCGACCCGCTGACCCTGCAGCCGATCCCCGATCCCCGGCAGCCTCCCGGCCCTCACCGGGCCCTGACCTGCGCCGCGACCAGCCCGTTCCGCGGCCTCGTCGGCCACAGCACCCGCCCCGGTCTGCACGACGGCAGGTCGAAACGGGTGCTGAACAACGGTGGCTCGACAGCCCCGACCAGCAGAACTCGTGCCCCGGCCGCAGTCGTGACCGGCCGGGGCGGAGCTGTGTCAGCGGGCGGTGTCGCGCAGAATCTCCCGCAGCGTGATCGGGTCGATCCCGCAGGCGGCGACCTGGACGGCCAGCTCGGTGAGCGTCAGACCGGGATGGACCTGTCCGGCGAGGTCGAGCGCGACGTTGGCGGTGGCGCCGTCGCCCTCGAGCAGCGCGGCGAGCCCACACAGGGTCGCGGCGTAGGCACGGGCCTGCCCGGGCAGCTGCTGCACCAGCTGCCGCCACGCCGACTTCATCAGACCGGGTTCGGTGTTCTCGACGGTCCACCCCACCAACTCGTCACGGCGCACCGTCGCGAGCAACCCAGCCCCGACCCCGACGAGAACGTCCTCGTCGAGCTTCTCGCCCCGCCCCGACAGCACCT
Organism: Pseudonocardia sp.; assembly: GCA_050248815.1. GTDB lineage: Bacteria > Actinomycetota > Actinomycetes > Mycobacteriales > Pseudonocardiaceae > Pseudonocardia. The sequence continues at coordinate 66,866 of JBFWRR010000021.1, forward strand.
GCGCCGCCCACGTCAGGATCGCGGCCCCCACCTCCACATCCTCGCCGTCGAGCGCGTCGATCAGCTGCGCGCGCCGCTGCGCGGTCGCGGGGTCGATACGGCTGTCGAGGTCCGCGGCCAGCGCCTCCCGGGAGCCGTATGAGACCTGCCCGGTGGTCACGGCCGCGGTGAGGGCCACGACTGAGACCGCCGGGTCGTCGAGGATGCCCGCGCGCCCGCACCCGCGCAGGCACTGCCACGGCATCCCCGCCGTGAGCGCGGGAGTGTGCAGGGCCTGCACCACACCGACCCGGACCAGGACCAACGCCTCGGTGACCGCGCCGATCACGTCAGCTTGGGTGTCCTCCCCGATGACCACCACCACCGCGGCCAGCGCCTCGCCCTGCTGGTCGATCACCTGCGCAGCGTGGGCGGCCACCTCGTAGGCCTCCTCCCCCGCGGCCGGGAGATCAACCCGCAGGACCATCCCAACCCGCCCCCCGGCGAGGGTGATGATCACCAGCGAGTCCGCCGGTGTGAACCCGACGAGCGTCGGGATCGAGGCGAGGACGGCATCGCCGCTGGTCAAACGGATCGGTCGCTGCGTCGTGGTCATGATCGGATTCCTTCCGGGCAGGGTGAACAGAACTGGGCAGGGCCGAAGTGGCCGGCTCAGGACAAGGGAGCTGGGCGCAGGGCTGGGGGGTGTCTCTATGGGGTTGTCAAGCGGCTGCGGCCGCGGGCGGCAGCGTCGGGACGCTCGGTGGTGCGTAGGGGCGGCGGTCGCGGAGCATGGCGTAGATGACGTCGGTGCGGCGTCGAGCGAGGCAGATCAGAGCGGCGTTGTGTCGCTTGCCGGCGGCGCGTTTGCGGTCGTAGTAGGCGCGGCTGACCGGATCGGCGAGACTGGCGAATGCCGACAAGAACAGCGCCGACTTCAGGGCGTGGTTCCCGCGCTGGGACCGGGTCTCGCCCTTGATCGAGCTGCCGGAGCGGCGGGTGACCGGGGCCAGGCCCGCATAGGCGGCGAGGTGGCCGGCGGTGGGGAATGCGGCACCATCTCCGACGATGGTGAGGATCTTCAGGGCGGTCCTGAACCCGAGACCGGGCATCGAGGTCAGGACCCCGGCAAGAGGGTGGGCCTCCAACAGGGCCTCGAGCTCGGTGGCCAGGGTGTCTCGCTCAACACGGACCTCGCGCAACTGGGCGGAGACTCCGCCGATCACCCGGCCGAACGCGGCGGTGCCCGGGACGACGACGGCCTGAGCGTCGAGCGCGGCCAGGATTGCGGAGGGCAGTGTCCTGGCCAGACGTGGGGAACGCGGGCGCATGGCTGCGGCGATCCCGGCCTCGCCGAGGTCGCGCAGGGCCTGCGGAGTCGGGGCGGCGGCGAGCAGATCGAGCACCCCGCCGCGGTCCATCCGTGGTCCGAGCAGGCGTTCCAGTGCCGGGTGGACGTGAAGCAGAGCATCGCGCAGCCGGTTGGTCAGCCGTGTCGACTGGGCGGCGAGGTCGTCGTCGTAGCCGGCCAGCACGGTGAGCTCGGCGAGGGTCTCGTCATCGGTGCCGACCCGGCGCAGAGTGTGGGGCATGGTGCGGGCGGCGTCGGCGATGACGTGGGCATCGCGGGCGTCGGTCTTGCCCTGGCCGGGGTGCAGGTCGGCGATGCGGCGCATCGCCAGCCCAGGCAGGTAGGCCACCTCGATGCCCAGCGAACGGGCCACGGCGACGGCCAGGGCGCCGATCGAGGCGGGCTGATCGACCACGACCAGCGTCCGGCCGTGGGCGGCGAGGCGGGTGAATACGTCGGTCAGCGCGGCCTCGTCGTTGGGCAACGGTTTGTCATGCAGCCGCTTCCCCGTCCGGTCCAGTGCGCAGGCGTGATGCACCGACTTGCCCACGTCCAGGCCGCAGAACACCTCGAAGCCGGTGTTGTCGGGTTCCGACAAGACGGTCTCCTCGCTCGTCGCCGCAGGCCGACCGGGACGCCCGCGCCGGCAGCCACGTTACGAGCAGACCACGCAAGCGGGTCAGGTCTCTATCAGCGGTCGTTGGCGCCCGCCGGCCACGGTGACAACACCCCCCAGATCATCAACAACAGGGGCAGCGAGTCATGCCGTGGCCGGTGGCCTGCAAGCCCTCACCGGGCTTGATCGAGAAGGTAACGGGGTGTGCGCCGGCCCGGCGCCGCGCGTGCGGAGCTCCCGGGCCGGCGGGTGGTCAGCGGGTCGCTGCCCGCAGCCGGGCCTCCCCCGCGGCCCGGTGCTGCCTGGCCACGAGCGCGCCGGCGACGCGGGGGCTGGGCGGGTAGGTGCGGTCCTGCTCGGGGACCGGCCAGCCGTCGATGCTCAACCGCCACCCCTCATGCCGGCCACCGTCGTCGAGGGAGCGGAACCACATCACCGTGACGCGGATCGTGTCGAGCGGGATCGCGAGCTGCAGCGCCACCACGCTGAGGGTGATCGGGCCGGCCGAGCAGCCGTCGGGGTCGCGGCAGATGTCCCACCGCTCGGCGCAGGTCGACTCGTCGTCGGTGTAGTACAGCTGGTCCGGGCGGGCGCCGAGCTGCTGCGCGGTCTGAACCGTCCTGGGTGGTGGAGAGGCTCCTGATCTAGCAAGGAGACTGGAGCTGTGGGAGCACCTCGGAAGTTCGATGAGGAGACCCGTGCCCGCGCGGTCCGCCTCTACCAGGACCGTCTGCGT